>CALUSM010000005.1 GCA_944323445.1 uncultured Bacteroidales bacterium | reverse complement strand
AGTCCGCCGTACTCCCTCGACCCCTTGAAATACATCGAGAAGGACGGGCTGAGGAAAAGATGCAGATACCCGATAGCAGAGATATAATCCACATTCTGAAGGGTACGGTAGTCCCCGTCAGGGCCTACAGGCGCCGCGGAGCTCAGCACTCCGTTGATGTCCAGTCCCTGACGGGAATATATCAGGTCGAGGTACACCCCCCATTTCTTACTGCGGTAGGACTGGCCCATGGCGAATATCCACATATCCCTGCCCACCGCCTGAGTGCCGTAGGAGGCCGACCAGCGGAACTCCAGGGCATTGTTCAGGAAATTGCCGTTCCAGTTCAGAGTATAGAGGAAAGGCGCCCGGGAGCTCTCCGCCCCCTCCGGCAGCCCTCCGTGATAGAACTCATCGTCCCAGAACCCCCGGATGTTGGACATCTGCAGCGCCAGTTCCTGCGTCGGAGTGATGTGCCAGGTAGCCATCGCTCCCATCTGATAGCATGGCAGACTGCCGCCGAAGTCACTGTACTGCACCACATAGACCGGTGCGGCCCAGAATTCCTGCCCTCCGATGGCATGCACCTGTTTGCCGAAGGTCAGGGAAAAATGCTGCCGCGGCCTCCAGGTCATGTAGGCGTAGTCGATGGATTCAAGGAGGTTATCGAAGGTATTGGAACGGAAATTGGCATTGAAGCTCTGACGGAAATGATAGTAGAACTCCCGGTTACGGCCGAAAGAGCCCTCGACATTCCACCGGAAATTGTCCATGCGGAAGCGGGCGGAAGCCTCCTCTCCTCCGGGCATCTCCGCACGGAGGGAGCCCCTCATCTGAAAGGAGAGGTCGTGGCTGCTCAGGGGGAAAATGGTGTCGGTCAATGTCCATCCGGTCTTCTTTTCCGGAAGGGCGGCATCAAGGCTGTCGGGGGAAATTCCTGCCGCGGAAAGCAGTGCGGCGGGAGTCATCAGAAGGGTCAATAGCAGAATCAATTTTCTCATAGGTTTCAGCACTTTATCTCTTCGCAATCTATTCTATCCGCTCCACGGAACGGGCATAATAACTGATAATCCTCACCGTGGAGGTATCGGAGGCAAATACCGAATACAGCCCCTGCTCCTCCTGGGCGGGGTCACCGGTGTAGTCGTCCCCGGGCTGCCACATCAGATGGTCCTCGGAAGGCTCGGCAAGGCCTCCCCAGCCCCAGAAATTGAATCCAGCCAGGAGTCCTCCTCCGGCAGCCTCGTCAGTAATCTCCGAGAGCATGGCATCATAGTACACGTCGCGCATGCTCACCGATGTGCTGCGGGAGAATCCCACACTGTCCCTCGGGAAGCCGAACTCCTCGACCACCAGGGGCTTGCCCATACGGCGGGCGACCTCCAGATGCTCCTGCAGATATTCGCGGGAGAGCTCCACGGCGGGCGTCACATTGCCCGAGGCCATGTCCTCCCGGGTAGTCCAGCCCCAGTTGAAGGGCCAGATATGGATGTTCAGATAGTCGATATGCGGTGAGCGGCCTATCTCCTCCCAGAGGCCCAGGTCCACCTCGCAGCCGTACTTGCCCTCGCTGCCGACCGAGACCATGTGGTTGGGGTCTATGGACTTGATCAGCTCAGCCGTGGAAATGAGCCAGTCGCGGAAGACCTCTTTGTTGTCCGCTCCAAAAGGCCGGGGCTCGTTGCATATCTGCCACGAGAAGATGGCCGGGTCGTCGCGGTAGGCCTTGCCTGTGACTGTGTTGGTACGGGAGATAATGTCCATCACGTATCGGCGGAAAAGAGTCCGAGCGGTATCGGACTTCATGAATCCGGCTACATAGTCCACGTAGGCGTCATAGCCCGCTACTCTAGGCAGGGGAATGTCCCCGTGCCCGGTCCACTGGAGGTACTGCGAGTAGCCGCCGCTCCACTCCCAGGCATTGTTCAGGTACAGCACGGCCTCCATGTCCCGCTTGCCCAGTTCCACCAGGAAGTAGTCCAGGCCCCGGAGCAGAGTGTCGTTGTACCTGCCCGGCGCATACTGGAGGACAGGCTCCACCTTGGTGTATACCCCCTCCGGACCGTCGGAGCCCACCAGCACACGGAGATTGCGGACGCCCATCGAGCAGAGACTGTCCAGTTCGCGGGTCAGCCGCTCCCGGTCGCCGCCGCGGCCCTCCGAGGCCAGAATCGGGCCGTACCAGAAATTTGTACCTATGAAATAATACGGACTGCCGTCCTTGACGAACTGCCCGTTCTCTATACCTATAATATCTGTTCCTCCCCGCCCGGTACATGAAATTATTACCAGGGACAATACCGCTGCGGAGACCACACAAGAGAGGCTCCTGCGGGGGTTGCGGCGGACCTTCCCTGCCCAGGAGCGGGCACGGTAGGAGGCAGTCCACAGCTTGGAGGCATACCGCCATTTGCGCTGGGTCGAGCGGAAGGGTGTGCCGCCCCTTATTGTCCCCTCCACCACTACTCCCACCACGTCGGAGACCGTCGCACTGATATAGGAGGACCTGCCGCAGTCGCACCGCAGCAGGAGAAGGGTTCCCCAGACATGGACCGCCCGCAGCAGACGGAGGGTCCGTTCCTCTCCGGTACGCACCAGGACTACGTCCCGGCGGCGGATGGTGATACGGTCCTGACCGGCAGTGACATTGCGCCACTTGCGACCGGGGACGTCGCTGTGCGCCTCGAAGGCCTGCAGCTCAGCCTGGGTATAATGCTGTGCTCCGCTGAGTCTTACCGGCGCGAGCAGCACGCTGTCCCGGCCCGGACGGAAGAACGGACGCATGTCCTCCTCCGTCACGGCCAGCCTCACGAAACTTCCCCTGGAGAGTCTCAGGGCCGCTTCGTTGTAATCCGATAATACTGCTGCCGCCATTAGTCCTTAAGAGAATACTCGATGGTCGTTACTACTCTTACTATCTTGATATGGGGGGTGTTCTGGTCCCGGTCGGAGATGGTGAACTGACCCTGGGAAGCCGAGCGGATCTTGCCGATCTTGCTGTCGGAGTCCTCCGCAAACTTCTGGGCAGTGGCCCTGGCGTTCTTCGTAGCCTCGGCCACCATTTCCGGCTTGATGTCGTTGAGTCCGTTGAAGGAGAACACGGTCTGGAACTGGTAGTCGTCACCGGCTATCACCACGCCTTTTTTAAGCAGATCACCCTGCTTGGTCATCAGGCTGCGGACCAGGTCTATCTTGTCGGAGGCCACGGTCACCACCGAGACCGCCTTGTAGCGGAAGGGGTCCTCGTTGTTGTAGCCGTACCTTTCGGCCTGCATGTCTGTCACCGATGCGGGGGAAACGGTTATTTCCTCCTGAGGGATGCCGTTGGACGTGAGAAAGTCCATTATCACTGTGTTGGAACGCTCTATCTCGGTGTACAGCGAGCGGAGGTCATTGCCTGCCAGCCTGTAAGCCAGCGGCCAGATGACCTGGTCGGCCACCACCTCCCTTTCCGAGAGGCCCTTGACCACCACACTGCGGTCCCTGTCCGAGAAACGTCCGATACCGGCATAAATAAACCATCCGAGGACTATCAGTCCGATCATGATGGAACCGCCGCCCACCTCGATCTTTGTCTTGGAAATTCTGCTGCTGTTCTCTGTCATAGTGTTTAAAATTTCAGTACTTTTTACAAATATAGAATAATTTTCCGTATCTTGCATAACTTTTTTAAAGACAAACACAAGCGATTATGAGAATATTGTCCCGAATCTTCTACTACATCTTCATTTTCCTCTGCCTTGCCCTGATCATCGTACACATCCCCCAAGTAGTCATAGACTCGGTCCGCGAATACAAAAGCTATCTTTGGTTCGGATGCGGAGCGGGCGCCTACCTAATACTGCATATCCTTCCTTTTTTCAGGAAGAACGAGAAATGGCTGCAGACATTCTCTCATGAGCTCACGCATACAGTCGTAGGCATGATGTTCTTCCGCAAGATTCACTCGTTCAATGTGGAAGACGCCGGCACCGGCGCAGTACAGCACAGCGGAAGACGCAATTTCGGCGGAATATTCATCAGCCTGTCCCCGTACTGTTTCCCCATCTTCACCTACCTCTTCATGCTCCTGCGTATCCTCGGCTCGGAAAACATGTTCTACATTTTCGACATATTCATAGGATTTACAGCAGCATTCCACTTTCTCTGCTTCTGGAGCCAGACCGGCTCGTACCAGTCGGACATACAGAAATACGGCCTCTTCCGTTCCTACCTGTTCATCGCCGCCTGGAGACTCCTTAACATGACAATAATCCTGCTCACCATCCGCACAGGCATCATCGACGCCGTCACTTTCATCTTCCCGGAGTACTGGCACACCCTCACAGGCTGGTGGAACTATGTATCCGGCCTTGTTATGAGCTGGATAAAATAACTCCATTCCATGAATCCTGTCCTGCCCCCGAGAATACTTCCAGTCCTATTCTTCCTCCTGCTCCTTACAGAACCGGCCGCGGCCTCCAAACCGGACCCGGACACATTACGGCATACGGCGTCTTTCTGCGACAGCATGGCCGCATACTGTTCGGAGAAACTGTACAGCTTTTCCGAAGCACTCCGATGGAAAGCGGAAGAGCTCTCTCTATTTACGAAGAGAACAGCAACGAGGCGATGTGTGCTGCTGTCAAGTTCGACATGGCCAGACTCTATCTTTCAGCAGGCATCTACGACAAAGCCCTGACATGCGCGCTGGAAGCACGTTCAGTATTTTCCGAAAACAGGGACACTGACATGCTCACGGAGTCCGACAACTTCCTGGGAGCGGTCTATTTCCAGTGCGGAGACTATGACGAGGCCGGGAAATATTTCAGGAAGTACATGGATGCGGCTGCGATCTCCGAGGACAGTACAAAATACATCACGGCCCTGAACAATATGAGCGCATGGTCATTCATCAGTTCGGATACGGCATCCGCCCTAAGACTGGCCCATGAAGCAACGGCACTGTGCAGAAATATTCCGGACACCGCTCTGCGCGCCAGGACATACCTCAACATGTCCTCCCTCATGATAAATTCAGGCCATTACACTGAAGCCGAAGCCTGGCTGGACTCAGCCAGCAGCTGTCTGACCACCCCAGAGAAATACGGGCACTACTGGCTTAACCGCCATGTCATAAGCTTAAAGGACAATGACACAGCCGAAGCTGTGAGTTTCCTGAGAAAGTCTGTCAACGCCTACAGTCAGGGAGAGTACAGCCTGGACCTTCTCGACGGATACGACAGACTTGTAAGGATACTGTCCGCAACAGGCGACACCGCTGCACGCAATGCCTCCGCCTATGCATACTGGCAGACATTCGAGAGAATGGACATCATCGATGTTTATTACAAAATGTTCAGCTACCAGAATGAGATAATACGGAGCAAGGAGGCCGAGAAAAGAATGGAACGGCAGGGGCTCCTGCGGATGTTCCTCACCATGGCCGTCTCGGTCGTAATCATCGCCGTGCTGATAATCACGATATATGTCAACAGAAACCGCCTCCTTCTCGAGAAAAAGGAACAGGAACTGCGCTCCAAGAATGAAATTCTGGAGATAAAGAATATCGAGCGGATGAAGCTGGAATCCATGACGGAGGACGTACTTGCCAGACTGAGTCAGCTCAAGGCGTCCGTCAAGGACCGCGATACCCGCGACAGGATATCCGGTATAAGCCGCGATATAGAGAACACTACCAAAGACCAGAATTTCACAGACGGAGAATGGAGCAGGCTGGTTCCCGTATTCAACAGCGAGCCGTACAAAAAGCTGATAAAAGAATTTCCCGACCTTACAGTAAACGAAAGGAGACTGTGCGCCCTGCTCAGCATCAATATGTCCACAAAAGAGATTTCCGATATCACCCGACAGAGCGCTCACAGCATCAACATGGCAAGGAGCCGCCTGAGAAAAAAGTTCGGGCTGACCAACCGCCAGGCCTCCATACAAGAATTTTTGCAGAAATACAACAATCTTTGATTCTGCAGGTTATACTGAAAGTATATTAAATGTGACCGACTTCTGCCGGAATGTATATCATTTGTGCTGCCGGATTTTAGGCCGCCAGTCGAACGCTGCATACATTTGCGTGCAGAACAAAACAACCCCATGCTATGAGACAAAACAGATTTTTTCACCTTGCAACAGCCGTGATGCTGGCGATCTGCATATCCGGCTGCGAGAAAGAGACACCGAAAGAGCCGGTCACACCGCCCGATCCAGATCCGACTCCAGTTCCCGAAATTGTAGAAATTGAGAGAATCACTCTCAGTGAGCAGTCCCTGCGCCTGGCCGTAGGGGAAAACGCAGCTCTGACCGTAGCCGTAGAGCCGGCCGAAGCAAAAGACTCGGCTGTGACATGGCTGTCCACCGCGGCAGATGTCGCCTCTGTCAATGACAGGGGAGAAATCTCCGCCGTATCAAAAGGAGAAGCCCTCATAATAGCAGAGTGCGGCAATAAGAAAGACACCTGCGCCGTAACGGTCTACGAACCGGCAAAGATCGGTGACTGGTATTACTCCGACGGCACGTGGTCCTCCGAAATGGAAGATGGAAAAGAAATCATAGGTATTGTGTTCTATACCGGAGACCCCACCTCGCAGGACCCCGCTCTCAAAGCTGACTTCCCCGGCTGTACAAACGGACTTGCCGTATCCCTGACTGCTGACGAGGGCCGATCATCATGGCAGGCCGAATATCAGTCATACTGGGACCTCGAAGAAGGATTCGTAGGCAGATGGGCCGAAGCCAATGTCCCCGACTATGCTTCCATCTCCTCCGGCATAGAACCGGAAGACAACCTCAACCGGATACTCGGATACAACAATACAAAGGTCCTCGAAGCCTTCAATGCTGCCGCTGAAAACGCCGCATGGCCGGCCAATATCATGGATAAAGTCCACTCCTTCCGCAGCGAGGTATCCGCTCCGGAGACTTCCAGCGGATGGTACCTGCCGTCAGTGAAAGAGCTGTCGCTGCTCTGTGCAGGAGAATTTGACGGCAACATCCGGGATATTTCCGACATAATGATAAGCAACAGGGAAATCATTGATGCCAAGATAGAAGAGGCAGGCGGCACAGCATTCCAGGGAATGGGATACCTTTCCAGCACCGAATACTGGAAGGAAGGAGAGGAGGATGCCTACTCTTATGCATTCAGAGTCAGGTTCGAGGATGGAGCCACTATCCAGAATCTGAAGGACAACGCCCGCTACCGGGTCCGTATGATACTGGCTTTCTAAAATTTTCATCTAATTTTGGTTTTGTTGACGGACCTGCTCCTGCGCCCATGTAAGGCAAAGAAGCAGGTCCGTACTTTTCATTTAGAAAATCGGCAAGACTATAAGGAAGATTTTCGTAAGGACGGGCAGCTGGGAAAGGGTATTTTTTTTAAATTTGCCTGATAAAACACCACACCCTATGAACGCAAAGCGAGCTATCCATCTACCGAGCGTGTCGGCGGCAGCAACGGGCCGGGGCTGCGGCGCTGCAACTGCAAGGACCACGCCCCTCAAGCTCGTGGAGTTCCTGGACCATTTCTATAATTAAATATTTGTTCAGATGAAATTAAAATTCGCAACAACACTGATGTTAATGTCCTCAATGGCAGTGATGTCCTCCTACGCCCAAGGCGGAAAAAAGGGCACTGCCACAGTTATCGAAAAAACTCCGATAGAGGTAGTGGACGGCAAGTTTACGCCTGAGATTATGCTCCGCCTCGGAAGGGTATCCGATCCTCAGCTCTCCCCCGACGGAAGTAAGATACTCTATGGAGTGACCTACACCAGCATAGAGGAGAACCGCAGCGTGCGGCAGCTCTATGTGATGAACGCAGACGGCACCGGCAACAGGCAGATAACCCACTTCAATTCCAGCGCGAACAACGCCCGCTGGTACGGTGACGGCTCTACGATACTTTATCTGCGTGACGGCCAGATCTGGTCGATGAACGCCGACGGCAAAGGCATACGCCAGGTAAGCGACATCCCCGGAGGCATCTCCGAGTTCAAGCTCTCCCCCGACCAGACCAAGGTGATGTACATCGCCCAGGTGCAGTACGCAACCAAGCCGACCGACCTGTATCCCGACCTTCCCAAATCCTCGGGACGTGAGATTGACGACCTTATGTACCGCCACTGGGACTGCTTCGTGGAGACCATTCCCCACACCTTCGTAGCTGATGTAGTCCGCTCTGGCAAGTCGCTCAAAGTGACTCCCGGCAAGGACATCATCGAGGGCACCAAGTTCGAGCTCCCCACCCTGCCCTTCGGCGGACTTGAGCAGCTTTCCTGGAGTCCTGACGGCTCGCAGATAGCCTATGCCTGCCGCAAGCTGACCGGCAAGGACTATGCATTCTCCACCAACACCGACATCTACCTCTACAATGTCGCTGACGGCACCTGCGAGAATCTTACAGAGGGCATGAACGGCTATGATACTGATCCCGTGTTCTCCCCCGACGGCAAGAGCATCGCCTGGCTGAGCATGGAGAGGGCCGGCTTCGAGGCAGACCGCACCAGGCTCTTCGTCATCGACCTGGCATCCCGCCAGAAAAAGGAACTGACCGTAGGTTTTGACCACGGCGCCATGTCACCAGTATGGAAAGCCGACGGCAGCGGACTCTACTTCAATGCACTTACATTCGCCCTGCAGGCTATCTTCTCGGTAGATCTCGACGGCAATATCACCCGCATCACCCCCGATGACCTCTGGTTTGATTTCGGCGGAGTGAGCGAACTGGGCACAGACCGTCTCCTCACCACAGCCCACTCCATGAGCAGGCCCGACGAGATCGTGTCAGTATCCATAACCGACGGTTCGTTCACCTACCTCAGCCACGAGAACGACGACATCTATGCACAGCTCGAGCAGGAGACCTACGAGCTGCGCTGGATTCCCACCACGGACGGCCTGAAAATGCTTACCTGGGTAGTTTATCCCGCAGGCTTCGACTCCACCAAGGTCTACCCCGCCATGCTCTTCTGCACCGGAGGCCCCCAGCAGTGCCTCAGCCAGGGCTGGTCTACCCGCTGGAACTACAAGCTGATGGCAGCCGAGGGCTACATCGTCATCCTGCCCAACCGCCGCGGTACAATGTCCTTCGGTCAGAAATGGTGCGATGATGTGTCCAAGGACTACGCCGGACAGTGCATCGATGACTACATGTCAGCAGTATACGAGATGAAGAAAGAGCCCTACGTAGGCAAGATGGGTGCATCGGGAGCCAGCTTCGGAGGCTATTCGATCTACTACCTCGCCGGAGCGCATCCCGATGACTTCGACGCATTCCTCGCCCACGCCGGTATCTTCAACCAGGAGCACATGTACATGATGACCGAGGAGATGTGGTTCTCCCACTGGGAGAACGGCGGAGCTCCCTGGGACCTCGGAATACCCGCTGCCCGCAAGCACTACGTCAACTCTCCCCACAAGCTCGTCCGCAACTGGAAGACCCCTATCATGATCACCCACGGCGAGATGGACTACCGCGTACCCGTAGACCAGGGCATGGCCGCCTTCAACGCAGCCCAGATGCTCGGCGTACCCTCGCGTATGCTCCTCTTCCCCGAAGAGAATCACTGGATTCTCAGGCCACAGAACGCAGTTCACTGGCAGAGGGACTTCTTCAAGTGGTTCGACCAGTGGCTGAAAGACTAACGGTTTGCTGAAAGGTAAGCGTCGCAGAGGACAATGGCTGCGGCGCTTTCCACTACTACAGGGACGCGCAAGGCGAAGCAAACGTCATGGCGTCCCTTTATTATGAGCTCCTCGGAACGGCCGGTGACCAGATTGACTGTGGTCTGGGGACGGGCAATGCTGGAGGTGGGCTTGACGGCGGCACGGAAGATGACGGGGTTGCCGTTGGTGATGCCGCCGTTGATGCCGCCGGCACCGTTGCGGGAGGTGTGCCCCGCGATGTCGGTGAGAGGGTCGTTGTGCTGAGAGCCGCGCATACGGGAGGCGCCGAAGCCGTCACCGAACTCTATGCCCCGGATGCCCGGTATGGAGAAAATCATCTGTGAAATGGATGCTTCCATCGGATAGAAGAAGGGCTCGCCCAGACCGGCGGGGACTCCGCTGCAGACGCATTCCACCACTCCGCCGACCGAATCGCCATCTGCCGCCACCTCTTGGAGCAGAGTGTCGAGGGCTGCATTGTTCCCTTCATCCCCTGCGAGAGGCATCCCTCCGACCTCTGTCAGACGGGCATTGATCTGTATCGGGGCAATGATTTTCTTCGCGACTACCCCTGCGGCAACCAGGAGAAGGGTCATCCGACCGGAAAACATCCCGCCTCCGGAAGTGAGACTGTCCGCTCCGTATTTGATCCTGCGCACCCAGTCCGCATGGCCGGGTCTGGGAATGTCGGAAAACTGCTGATATGCGGAATGATCTGTATTCTCATTGCGGAAGAGGAGCTTGAGGGTAGTACCCGTGGTCAGACCGCCCTCCACGCCCCGGACGATCTCCGGGATGTCCGTCTCCGTGCGGGCGGTAGTACCCTTGCGGCCTGGACGGCGGCGGTCGATGTCCTCAGCGAAGTCCCCGGGACTCAGTGGGATACCCTCCGGTACACCGTTGATCTCAACCGACATGAGAGGGCTGTGGGATTCCCCTGCCAGGGCAATCCTGAATGTATTTCCGAAAGCGTTGCGCATATCGTATCGTGCTACTGGTGAATGGACTCAAAGAGTTTGAGGAAGCCGGGGAAGGACTTGTCGATGCAGTCTGTGCTGTCCAGGGTGACCTTGGAAGAGCAGCCGAGCGAAGCGACTTTCAGGGCCATTGCCACGCGGTGGTCGGAGAAGGTGTGGAAGTTGCCGCCCTTGAGCATTTTACCCTCAAGCATCCTGCGGGTCAGGCTCATGCCGGTAATCTCCATCGTATCTCCGTCGACCTTGGCCGGCACACCCATCGCTTTCAGACCCTCCTCCATGACCACGGGGCGGTTGCTTTCCTTGTTGCGCAGACGGGCCACTCCCGTAAAATGCGAGGTGCCCTCGGAGAATGCAGCCAGTACGGAGAGGGCCGGTATCAGGTCCGGAGAGTCAGTGGCATCGAAGTCGAAGGCCCTGAGACTGCCGCGTGTAATCCGGATACCTCCGTCGCCCGGAAGTTCCTCTATACCGGCCCCACAGTTACGGACCACATCCATTATCTTCTTGTCTGCCTGTATCGTATTGAGATTAAGACCGGTTATGGTCAAAGAGCCGAAGACTGCCGCCGCCACGATAAAGTTGACAGCCGCGCTCCAGTCTCCCTCGAAAGTCATCTCTGCGGGAGAATATTTCTGCTTACCGGGGATATTGAAGACCAGCTCATCACCCTCCTGGTGCCAGTCTACGGTGACCCCGAACTTCTGCATGACATCCACCGTCAGCAGGATATACGGCACACTGGTAGCGTTCTGGACCCTCAGCACACTGTCTTTCTTCGACAGAGGCAGGGCCATCAGCAGACCGGTTATGAACTGGGAGCCCTTCTTGCCGGAAAGGGTAATCTCGCCGCCCTTGATAGGTCCGCACACCACTGCCGGCAAAGTCTCACCGGCCGTCAGAAGACAACTGGCGCCCATCTCCTCCATCGCCTCCTTGCAGCCGTACATGTGACGGTCCATCAGACTGCCCTCACCTGTAACCGTCACCGACTCGCCGAGCTGGGCCATCACAGGAATGCAAAGACGGGAAAGCAGGCCGGACTCACCGACGAAAGCCGTGCGTCCGCCGCTCTGCATGGACATGGATATGAGACTGGAAAAAGGAGACTCGCTTTTCTTCTTCTCAGGAGGAAAACCTCCTCGGATAATGAGATCGCCGCCCTTGTCGACGTATGCCTCCTGAGCGAACTGCTTGGCCACACCTATGGCCGAATCGATATCCCGGCAGCGGGTGCAGTTGTGGAACTCACTCTCACCCCTGGCCAGCATGGCAGCGATTATAGCCCTCTGAGCCACACTCTTGGAAGCCGGCATCGCCACTGTCCCGCTCACCACAGTCTTGTCCTGGAAGTTCTCGACTTCTTCCATCGTGAACATCCCGGGGGCAACGATATATTTCTTACGAAGAGCACAATAAATGAACGGAGCCCCCAGCCTGTACGCCTCCAGCCGGCTGAACCGCCCCTCATCCCCCATCGCGAACGCCGTCAGCGGCACCCTCCTGCGTCCCAGACTGCCGTCCCTCTGCATCCTGTACAGGTCCAGCACCCTCAGGGCATCCTCCGTACTTGACGCAGTGGTGACTATCTTCACAATATCCGCACCGGCCCGCACCGCCTCCTTGTAGACCTTAGCCAAAGCCTCGGTCTTGGGTGTCATCTGATAATCGTGGAAAGACAGAATGAGACGGGTCCCGCGGCTGCGCAGCAGAGCCTGCTCCTCCTTTTTGAGACTTACGTATGAAAATACATTGATATCCACATAGGCGGCCCCGGCCAGCACCGCAGCCCCGCAAAGATGGCTGCTGCGTTTCATACAGGTGGCTATCAGAGGTATCCTGGAGCCGCTGAAGAGCTCGTGCACCTCGTCCTCCCCCAGCCCGCAGAGATCCAGGCGTATCTCAGCCACCAGGTCCGGAAACTGTCTGCGGTACTTCTCGCAGCGTTTCAAGGCCTTCCTGCAGGCATCCAGGCCGTAGTCCCCTATGCTAATACATATCATAGATTATCTCCTGTAGTCCGTTCACGTCCAGAGCCGCTGTCTCCACAGAGCCCAGGCCGCGAATCAGTACAAAATTAATAAAATCTTCCTTACGTTTCTTATCATTGAGCACAAAGTCCGATAATTTTGCAGCCATCTCCTCCTCCGGAACATCGGTACAGTTTGCCAAAATCCCCCGAACATCCCTGTATCCCAGTGACTTGAAATCACGGACAATCCTCCCCGCCACATCCTCCGCCAGCACCCCTTTTCTCAGGGAAATACCGGCTGCGGCGATAATCCCCGCGGCGACCGCCTCCCCGTGCGTCACGGGCCTGCCGGCATTGAGGCAGATGGACTCCACCGCATGGCCGAGGGTATGCCCCAGGTTCAGCTTCATCCGCTCCCCCTTCTCAGTGCGGTCGGCCTCCACTATCGCAGACTTTATCCCGATGCAGCGGCGGACTATCCTGACGAGCATTTCTTTATCCTGCTCACTGACAATTTTTTCAGCCATAGACGCCCCGCCTCCGCTTTGTCCGGTCTCCCCAAGCCTAACTTCATTCCCCGGAATTCCCCTCCTTTCAAGTATTCCGCCGTACCATTCCACCGCCTCCCCGTACATCTCAGCATCGCCTGTGATCAGCGTCTTCAGGACCTCAGCCATGCCGGAATGCCATTCCTCAGCCGGCAGACTTCCCAGCACCCGGGGAGCGACTATCACCGCCTCCGGCGAGCCGAACGTCCCTATCACATTCTTGTACCCGTGGAAGTTCACTCCGGTCTTGCCGCCCACCGCCGCATCCACCTGAGCCAGCAGTGTCGTCGGCACCAGCGCATATTTTATTCCACGCTTGTAGACCGAAGCCGCGAATGCCGTGATATCCGTCGTCACCCCACCGCCGATGCCCAGCAGCAGAGCCCCGCGGTCAGCCTCCCGCTCCAGCAGCCAGCCGACTATCTCCTGCAGGCCCTCGAGCGACTTCCGCTCCTCCCGCGCCACGAACGGCATCCATTCTATACCCGCAGCTTCGAGTACCGGGGCGAACCTTCCGGCCACATTGCCGTCCACCACAGCATAGATGCCTGTCTGTCTGACATCGGCAGACACGCCTCCCGTCTGCCTGACACCGGAAGTTTCCTCTGCACCAGCCGCATCCGCCCAAAGACGACGCAGAATCCCAGATAATTCCAGTTCAATATCCGTGATATAAATTACTCTCTCCATTGACCGCAAAGATACGCAAAACGGCGGCTTCCCCTGTCCTTAACCCGACGATTTTCCCACTTCCCGCTTGGCGTATGAATAATCTTTTTTATCTTTGCAGTCCAATGCTCACCAGCACGCATCAGCCCGGATGGCGGAATCGGTAGACGCGTTGGTCTCAAACACCAATGGCCGCGAGGCTGTGCCGGTTCGACCCCGGCTCCGGGTACGAGAAAAAGAGTTAAGTACTTGATTATTCAAATACTTAACTCTTTTATTTTTGAAATTGTTCCCAGATTGTTCCCACTTATCCGGTGGAGAATTCATTAGTGTCGTCATCGTCCGTTGTCATTACATATCTAAAAATACCTTTACTCAACGATTCTTGACCTAATTTTTTAAAAATGTCGGACATTGCAGAAAATAATATTGTAATGGTCGTCATTCTTTGCTGCCCGTCTACGACCACTATTTCCCGATCTTGATTTTCAGTAAAATTACCAATAAACAACATAGTCCCTAAGAAATATGGAGATGTAACCAAAGAGCCATTCTCAAATTTTAAATTACTAATTATGTCGCTGAGAAATTCTCCGTAATTTTTCTCATCCCAAGAATATTCTCGCTGAAAACGAGGAATGTAAAATTGATGACCAGAAATCAACAAATCTTTGATTGTTTTATCGTAAGTTTTAATATCCATATACTATCTGTATTAACCAATAATTGTTCTTAAAATGGTAACTCCTCTCCATACCCGACTTGTTCCTCGCCAAGGACACGTACTTCCTTGTCTTGGTACAATTCGGATTGCTTGTTGAGTTTTAGTAGGATTTCTTCTCTTTTGACTGGATCCTCTATTTCATTTTTGCGTTTGATGCTTAAATCAAGGAAATCCTTACACATATCCATGCCCAAATATCTGCGGCCAAGCAGATTTGCAGCAATTCCTGTCGTACTGCTTCCTGCAAACGGATCAAGCACCCATGCTCCAGGCTGGGTGGATGCGAGGATTATCCTTGAAAGTACGCAAAGAGGTTTCTGGGTCGGATGCTTACCACAGTTTTTCTCCCACTTGGCTATAGCCGGCAGTGTCCAGACATCACGCATCTGAGTTCCTCCGTTAATTTCTTTCATAAGCTCATAGTTAAAGAAATGCGGAGTTTTGGCCTCTTTGCGTGCCCAAAGAATATATTCAGCTGAATGCGTAAAGTACCTGCAAGACAAGTTTGGCGGAGGATTTGTCTTCACCCAGGTCACGCAGTTAAGTATTTTGTAGCCCAGCTCTGTAAGATTCTTGGCAATAGAGAATATATTATGGTACGTTCCACTAATCCAGATGGTTCCATTGCTCTTAAGTTTCTCTCTGCATGCCTTAAGCCATTCCCTATTAAACGCATGGTCCGCATCTTCTCCACGGGATTTGTCCCAATCTCCTTTGTTGACAGAGACCATTTTCCCACTCTGAACACTTATCCCGCCATTGGACAGAAAATATGGAGGATCAGCAAAAATCATATCGAACTTGAAATCAAATTTTGACATCAGTTCAATACAATCTCCCTGCAATAGCGTAAAGTTTTTATCTTCTGACTTATAGTATGCTTTCACCTTGGCATTATCTAAATTAAAACCCTCTCCACTACTCCACTTTCAAGGTCTTTGATATTGTATAGATTCTCCAGCACATCAAATGTTTCTTTGAGATTACGCTTGGCCGTGTTCCATCCTTTACCGTCAGTAAACCATACAAACTCAAAATAAGGAAGGCCCTTCGTCTCCAGAGTTATTGTCTTATAGCTTCTGGCCGTTTCATTTAATTTTGAGCCCTGACTTGAATAAAAATTAGTTTCAACGCCATATATTTTGTCCGCACCTTTGACAACAAAGTCGAAACGCTTTTCTGCCTGCCCGTTATTTGAGATTGATGACAAATCCACATTCCACTTATCTTCAATCTCATGGATATACATCTCCTTGAAGTATGTCTCTCCTTTCACCAGGCCAGCTCTGACAAGGAAGCTTTCGACCAGGTCCTCCATCAGATGGCCGCCTCTGTTCTTACGCCCGTTGGAGTCCAGACCTGTCTCAACCCCGGTAACATAATCAATCAGATTATGAATGATGTGGTTCTCCATCAGATCAAAAAGTCCTGTCTTGCGCATGAATACTTTATACTGTTCCAATGGATAGGAAAGCTTCCGGAAATTATAGCAGAATTCTCCGTCAGCATCCATCGCCTTAATCTCGGATTCTCTCTTTGCCAATAATATAGGTATACATTTAAGGACTTCCGGATATTTTGTCACAATCCTCTCAAACTCAGTATCAATATCCTTGATTCCTATTAAAGAATTAAGGATATTCAACTCTATTCTTATCGACTCTACATTGTTATAAACTTTCCCGAAGTCGACATAATACTTGTAATCAGCTATCGTTTCCCGAAAACCGGCAAGCCATTCATCAAAATCCCTTTTCATAGACTAATATTAGTTATCATTATTTCTGAAAGTTTACCTCTCCCATTCGGATTAGCGTTGATCATTCTCGTTGCCTGCACTTTTCTGATACTGAATGTACTGTAAACTTTATCAAAAAAGTCCTCTTTAGGATTCACGCCTTGAGGGTCCGAATTGCTGGCAACAAACATTGCATGCTTCCTTGATATCTCAACACAGAATTCCCCTAAACGCTTCTGCTCATCATCATTAAATCCTTCTTTTGCATACGAGGTAAACGATGATGTCTCAGTCAACGGCTTATAGGGAGGGTCAAAGTAGAACAATGACTTATTTGAAGCATATTGCAATGTCTCCGAGAAATCGCCACACAATATTATGACTTTCTGTAACAATCTGGAAACAGCCAATATGTTTGCTTCATCACAAATTTTCGGATTGGCGTACTTTCCATGAGGGACATTGAATTCGCCCTTCGCATTCACTCTATATAGTCCATTAAAACAAGTACGGTTCAGGAATATGAAAAGAGCCGCCATTTCTTCTCTGGAAACAGCTTTATCGTTGAAAATCTTTCTCTTTGTCAGGTAGAACGATTTCCTTTCCTCGCCATTCAGGCAGATGTAACTATCTTGATACTGCCTCAACACTGATATAAGATCTTGCGGTGCGTCCTTAATAATACGGTAGACGTTGATGAGATCTGGATTGATATCGTTAATCACCGCCTGAGATATATTTGAATACTTCTGCAATATCCAGAAAAGGACAGCACCCCCTCCGACAAATGGCTCGACATACACCGCATCATTAATGGACGCAAAATTACCGGGCAAAGATTTTTCAACCTCACCCAGTAATTGAGTTTTCCCTCCGACCCATTTTACAAAAGGCTTTGCACAAATATTTTCGTCAAGCGTCATCTTTGTCTCAATTTTCCAACAAAGATATTGCTTACGCTCAAGAAAACAAAAGAAAAAGCGCTTCAGTATTTATTAACCTGAGGAAGCGGACTGCAAAATGTTTTATTTACGACAAGGTCGCGCATCAACTTCATATCTGTAAAATTTCTTGATATATTTTCTATAATATCCAAATAATTATCATTTCCATCTTTCTGATAAAAATACGGCTTAATCGAAATACAATTACGATGTTCAAATAAAGTATTGAGGAGAGTTCGGTCAGAAGTGCCACAAGAATGTCCTAATACGTATATCTGATATGGAGATGACTCAATAAATTTAAGAACTTCACGATATCTCTCCGATTCCAAATATCTTATAGATTTTATATTCTTCAGATATTCATTATTATTTGTTTTCTGCATATCCTTATAATCATCATCTAATTCATCTCCATATCCAAATATAATATTTTCGGGATGCGCTAAGTCACCGTGAATATGCACAACATCTACACCTTCTTTATCCTTTACATATAATGACTCTGTATTTGTATAATTAAAATTCAAAACTAGTATTTTATTAGGAAATGAAAGACTTTCCAATAAAAATCTATTATTAATTATTTTATTATACCTTGTCGTTTCATCATAATCATTTCGTTTGAATTCTTCCAATTCTTGCATCTGATCTTCAACATCATAGCCATAATAACGTTTATTTAGTTTGGCTATTTGAGGCCTATCAAGTTTTAAATTATTTATAATATGATTATCATATTCTTTCAGTCTTGACACAGAAATATCGCGTGACAAAATTGGTGAATAAAACAGTCTTTCAATACCATCTGATGGTTCATATGTACTATTATTTTGAATATCACTCAAATAATCTACTAAATATTTAGTCAATTCTAATAACTCAGCATTTAATTTTTCTGGATGGCCAAAATATGTATAGTCTCCGACAGATTTAGCACTCCGTATAGTCTTTAACATGGTATAGTATTCTTCTTCAATATCTACCCATCCTTTTGACTCTATTGATTGGCTTATTTTCTTTAAAAATAAACACTGCTTAAATTCACATCCGAATTTGTCTGATTCAAGAAAATCTCTCAATTTTATACCGTTAAGATTCCCTATATTAATACCATAATGATATCCCCAAGCTAAATACCACCCAGCAAGATCAGCTTTCAGCTTAAATGAACATAAAGCATCCCTTTCTATTTTCTTGTCACTTTTTGCAAGTTTACTACGCCATGTATCCCAATACCAATCAATGAACTCCTGATAAGATGTTGCGAGTCCGTGAGCTTTATCAAAGCCATTTCCTATAAGTATCAATCTATTCATATCCTATTATTTTAATCAAATACAAAACTAATAATATACAAAGGCAAATTAATGCCACATAGGAGTTTTTCACAGTATTTTCACTCCAGCCCTTCTATTTCTTCGCCCAGGCGTCGCATCTGCTCGAGTTTCTGAGCGCGGAGCTTCACGCGGTATTCATAGTTCTGGACTTGCAGGCGCAAAGCCCTGATCCGCTTGGGGTCCCGGTCGTATTCAAAAATAGTTTCCAATGTGTCGAGATCCTGAGTCTGCGCACCGCCCATCATGAGAATTGTGCGGTACTTCAGATCATTGTCCGATACGCTGCGGTTGCGCTTGAACTGCCAGGCATTGAGGGCCAAAAGAGAAAGTATCACTGCGACTACGCCGACCTGATACAGCATCGACCGGGATGCGCGGCAGATAAAGATGTGGCGGTAAGTTGCCTTCAAGTTTTTGAGCCTGCGGAGTTCCTGCTGGAATTGTTCCTGAAGCGACAGCAGTTTATGGGTTTCCACCTTTATCTGTACAAATGCTTTCATCGTATCTTCCGTTCTCTTCAAAAGCTGGGACTTTATATGCTCCCAGTCCTGATAACTGTCGGCAAGTTGTTTCCTGAATGCCGAGACTTCACCCTGAAGTCTGGCCAGGTTGTCCGACAGCAGAGCCATATCCTCGCTGCCGGTATCAACATTCTGGTTATGTGCAGATCCGATACGCTCGCTCATATCGGAGCACAGGTTATACAATGCATCCAGACTCTGGATGATGTCATTGGTGATTATTTGCGTTTTCTCGTTCATATTTATCTCTTTATTAATCTATTACAAACTCATTCCTCTTTTCTTTTTCTTCTTTTTACGACATGCGAAATTTCGGTTCTCTTCATCTTTGTCCTCCGGCAAAGGAGAGAACAGGTCGCCGACTGTGCTTGCAATGCCTTCTACGACACTGGTATCATGGCCATGCTGCCACAGGTCTTGTCTGTCAATGCCGGGAACATCCACAATACGATTGTCTCGGTCCTGATCTTTTCCGATAGCACTGCCCTCACCAAGCTGCTTATCCAGCTTCGAGTAGCTGAAACTCCGGTCTATCTCCGAAGCCTTGAAAGTAAGTCCGTCCTTGGAGAAGGACAGTCCTTGTACGACATCGCTCTTGCCCTTATATTTGAACATGGTCTGAATCCCATGTCCGGCCAACTCGTCAACAAACTGGCTCCAGGTGCAAGTTCTGGCCAGCACATCCTTGACAGCATGGTATATCTCATAGCGGATCTTGTCTTCTCCCTTGAGCCTGTACGTACGCACTCTGTCCTTGCCTTTCCCGAAATACAGTCCGTACTTCTCTTTCATTTCCTTGCAGACCGCGACATTCCTGACACGGTCGTTCCTGTCGCTTATAGTCCTGCCGTTATTGTCTATCCGATTATAAACTATATGAATATGCGGATGCTTCTGATCATGATGACGGGCGATAATGTACTGGGTATCCTTTATGCCCATCTTTTCCATATACTCTCTGGCAAGCAGGACCATCATACCGTCCGTAAGCCTGTAATGATATGTGGCCTACCTACGTAGTGGGATTTTGAGACATTCCGTAAAATAATGCACAGGCGTTGACTGATTTTTCTTGTTTTTCAAGAATCATTCGTTAATTTTGCAGTGTCATGATAGAAATGACCTTTGCAAACTAAGGCAGGCATCTATCCCTAAATGGATGTCTGCTTTTTTTTGAACTGTTACCGAGGGGAGGTAGTTATTACGAGAAGCCAATTGTTCTACAGCAAAGGTCCATTTAATTCTATCATGAAAAACAGAACGAAATGCACATTCGTGATAATCTCCATCAGAGCGGAGATTGTCAGGCTTGCCCGAATCAAAGTGCTTGCACTTTTCCGTTTCGGCAAGGTTGAGAGGACATGAATACCGTACCTGTCGGGTATTAGGGTACTCCGCTGATTTCGGAATTCATGTCTGAGCCGGAAAGGCACTCTGCCCTATCCCCTCGGTTTTTCAATGCTACAGCATACAAATCATAGCAGTCCGCAGTCCTCGAATATCTGCAGAGCCTTGCGGTGCTTGTCGTTGATGCGGGTCAGACGCTCCGCCTTTTCCGTGTCGCCGTCCTCCACAGCCTGCGCATAGGTCCGCAGCCCCCTTTCAAGATTGTGCCGGAGGTCGTTCATTTTGACGTGAATGGCCGTGGTGTTGCCGGACGCGGCGATTCGCCGCACATAATCGAAGTAGTCCTCAGTCTTAGCGTGCGTAAGCAGCTGAAGTGCGGCAAGCACATCCTCATCGACCCCTCTGCCGCGCAGTTCATCCAGAGTCAGCTCCGAATCCTCCACCACATCATGCAGGAAACCCGTCTTGGTCTCAGCATCATTACAGCCCATAAGCCCTACGGCGACCGGATGCAGGACAGCCGGCCTCCCGTCAAGGTCCTTCTGACCCTCGTGCGCCTCCAGCGCAATCCGCAATGTCTCTTCTATTATCATATTATCTGATAATCTCTGTGTCTGTTATTTTTTCATTATCACCCAGTTGCCGCATTTCCGGCCATTATTCCGCTTAATCCAACCTTTGTCTTTGAGACTTTTTATTATTTTATACACAGAAGTTTCTCCTACACCCGCTTTGTCGGTAATATATGCATAAGTCACTGCCGGATTCTCCTTAATAAGATTAAACACCTTATATTCCATATCAGTAAGCTTTTCCTCACTCTTTTCCTCACTCTTTTCCTCACTCTTTTCCTCACTACCACGAATACCTTCATTCGAGGATAAAGATATATGCTCTATAACCATAAAAGCAGTACCCAGATTAAGACTGAACTCAGGTTTCCCATTTCCATTCTCCTTCAACTCTTCTTCTACCCTAAGGATACCACGGCTGAAACGATTGACAAAACCCAATACTTTCATCGCCTCCGCCACAACAGGATTACGGTAATCATTCACCAAAGGGAAATTGTCAGAATTGACTTTACCATACAATCCTCCCGGATTCATAATTTCTATACGGTCGTCATACTGATAGAACTGTATCGGGCCGTTACTGTCGTAAGCACGGTGGCAGACTGCGTTCATCAACAACTCACGGGTCGCCCAGTGCGGATAATCCATCACGATTTTTTCTCTCAAAGCACTGACCGGCACAGGGCGTCTGTTTGTGATGGCGGTATCCACAAACGTGTCTAACTGCGCCAACACTTTACATAAATTCCCTGAGAATTTGTATTCATTCTTTATCTCACAAGCCCGTCCTTTACCTCCAAACCTCACATACTGGACATACGCTCCGGGTAAAAACCGTTCGACATGCTTAGCAAAAAACAATATGCCTGCGTATGTCGGGCAGTCATGACGGAAATCATAAAAGCCCAGAGACTGAAGCTGCAACTTAATATCCCTTTTGTCCTCCTGCAAAACATCCGGCGGTACAGCTTTAGAAAGGTACTGCTGCCTGAAAAGAACAGTATCCAGATCCTCCACTGTAGCCCCCATGCATGGCATTGCATCAAAAGTCTTGATATGAGCCGCCCTTTTCTCGTACAATCTGCGCTCATCATCCTCATTGGCGATTCCTTTTCTCGGGCCGACTCTTATCCATACCCGTCCCTTATATTTCACAGGAGGGAATTGAGATGGATATACTTCTGCTACAATCACATCCCCTTCCGGCAAAGAGACTTTCTGCACATTCATGGACGGCTGGGGCTGAATATTTCCATCTGTGCGAATAGCACTGACATTTTTTAGTAGATCATCCGTCACGTGTATTGGATACACATCTCCGTTATCCCATGCTCCTATAATCAGATAACCTGGACAGTTGTTATCAGGAAGGTCATTTGCAAAAGCGCATATCGCCTTCGCAAATTTTTCTGTATCAGTGGTAGAAATAGTGCGTTCCACACAGTCATTCTCCAAATCAGCCAACAGGGACTGTATCTTTTCTGCTGTAATTGCCATGTCGTCCTTGCTTTTTAGTTCCGTTTAAACTTTCCCAAAGTTAGTATACAATTCGGAACTGAGCCGACATCCGGGGAATTATTTTACAGAAACGGCATACTGACGCCGGCGGACCACCGCGACGTATATCAGCAGCACGACATTCATCAGCAGGGCATAGATGATGGCGGGTATGGCCATCTCGCCGCTGTTGAAGATGAAGGGGGAAAATGCTATGGCTATCGCCTGGGCGGCATTCTGCATCCCGACCTCTATGACTATGGTGCGGCGGACGGCAGGCGTGAACTTCCAGAGGCGGGACAGGAGGGAGCTGCACATCATGGCTAAGAGAATCAGGGCGGCTGTCGCAAGCCCCAGCACTGTGAAATTGTCCACTATCTCCTTTGTATACTGCAGGAAAAATACCAGCGCGAGGAACATCAGGGCCGGAAACGCCGCCTTGCTCAGCACCTTATGCACCTTCTCGGCCGCCACCGGGCTGAAATGGCGAAAGGCCGCCCCGGCAAGTATGGGCACGAAGAGCAGCACCAGATTCTGCAACAGCAGTTTGCCCACGGGCAGATGGACCTCCACCCCGGACTGCTGCGAGACGAAGACGGAGGCCAGGTCCATTATCAGAGGCAGGGTGAAAAGGGTTATCACGCTGCTCATCGCAGTCAGCGTCACGGACAGGGCGACATCCCCCTTGGCCAGCATGGAGAATACATTGGAGGAACTGCCGCCGGGACAGCAGGCTATGAGCACCAGCCCCATGAAATAGACCGGACTCAGCCCCAGGGCCCAGCCCACGCCGAAGGCCAGCAGCGGAAGCACGATTATCTGTCCGACCATCCCGGCCACCACGGCCTTGGGATTGCGGGCCACATCTACGAACGACTTTACTTTCAGGTCTGTTCCGAGCAGGAACATCAGCACGATAAGAATCGGCATTACTATCCAAACGGTATTCATGGCGCAAATGTAATATTTTTTGCCTATCACCGCTTTTTACCAACAAATAGGGATAAACAGCGGAAAATCCGGCGAAAAAATCTCTATTTTTAGCGATTGCGCGGCAAAAGGCATTGCCCTACTTTTGCAGCGCAATGAGAAACATCTATCTTACAATAAGACGCTGCGCTCTCATAGGGACCTGCATACTCATGCAGCACATCTCAGCCTCGGCGCAGGAAATGACCGGCATATCCGGCAAAATCATCTCCGCCGAAGACCGGAGCGCAATAGATTTTGCCGACATCTATCTTAAAGAGACGACGTACGGGTGCATCACGGACGAGAAGGGTACTTTCCGGCTGGAAGCGCCTAAGGGGACATATACTCTCGCAGTAGCCGCAATAGGATACAAGACATACGAAATGGCAATAACCCTGAGCGGGCGGGACACCACCCTCAGGACCATAGCCCTGAAACCGGCCAGGAACCAGCTGGACGAAGTAGTGGTCATGTCCGAAAGGAAGAGCCACGTCCGGCAGTCGGCATTCAACGCCGTAGACCTGAGTGTCAAGGAGATGCACAACAGCAGCAGGAGCCTCGGCGAGACGCTGTCCCAGCTTCCGGGCCTTAAGCTCCGGGAATCCGGAGGCGTTGGCTCGGACGCACAGCTGACACTCGACGGCTTCTCCGGGAAGCACGTCAAGGTGTTCATCGACGGAGTGCCGCAGGAGGGAGCCGGAACAGCGCTGGACATCAACAACCTGCCAGTGAACTTCGCCGAGCGCATAGAAGTCTACAAGGGAGTAGTACCTGTAGGGTTCGGCTCCGATGCCTTAGGAGGCGTAATCAACATCGTGACCAAAAAACGGCGGCACGGCTGGAGCCTGGACGCATCCTACAGCTACGGCTCGTTCAACACACACAAGTCGTACGTCAATTTCAGCCACACCCTCCGGAACGGACTCACCTACGAGATAAACGCCTTTCAGAACTACTCGGACAACAACTACTGGATAGACAACTACATCACTGAGTTCGGAGACGACGGCATATCGGAGAACACCGACCGCAGCAAGATATACCACGTCCGCCGCTTCAACGACCGGTTCCACAACGAGGCCGTAATCGGAAAATTCGGAGTGACCGGAAAGTCCTGGGCGGACCGGCTGATGCTCGGCCTCAACTACTCGCACTTCTACAAGGAGATACAGACCGGAGTCTACCAATACATCGTATTCGGCCAGAAACACCGCAAGGGGCACTCCCTCGTTCCCTCCCTGGAGTACAGCAAACGGAACCTGCTCACCGAGGGGCTCGATGTCATGCTGAACGCCAACTACAACCACAACACCACCATGAACATCGACACCTCATCCTTCAAGTACAACTGGTTAGGAGACCGCAAATACACCGGGAGCCGGGGCGAGCAGTCCTATCAGGACAACCAATCCCTGAACACCAATTTCAACGCAACCTTCACCGCCGAATACCGGCTGAAAAAAGCCCACACCTTCACACTGAATCACGTCTCCAGCACATTCCGCCGCACCACCCGCTCCAAGGTGGACGGCAGCCAGCAGCTGTCCGACTTCAGCATTCCCAAAGTGACCAGAAAGAACATAACCGGCCTGTCGTACAGGCTGATGCCGTCTAAGAAATGGAGCGTCACCGCATTCGGCAAATACTACAACCAGTACAACCGTGGTCCCGTCTCCCAGAGCAGCGACGGAGTGGGCAACTACGTGGAGATGAGCCGCACCACCAACGCATTCGGCTACGGAGCGGCCGGCACATGGTTCATCATCAAGGGCCTGCAGGTCAAGCTCTCATACGAGAAGGCCTACCGCCTTCCCACCACCGACGAGCTGTTCGGCGACGAGGACCTGGAAGCCGGCAAGACTGACCTGAAACCCGAGAACAGCAACAATGTGAACCTCAACCTGGGCTACAGCCGCCACTTCGGCGAGCACTACGTCAATGCGGAGGGCACCCTGATATTCCGCGACACCAAGGACTACATCCAGCGCGGCCTGAGCACAGTCAGCGGCATGAGCTACGGCTTCTACGAGAATCACGGAAGGGTGAGGACACAGGGGTACAACATCTCCGCCCGCTACGGCTGGTCCCGCTGGCTGAGCATCGGAGGCACCTTCAGCAACATCAATGTCCGGGACCACGAGCGGTATGTAGCCGGAAACACCCTGCAGGAAAGCGAGACATACGGACAGCGCATGCCCAACCAGCCGTATATGTTCGCCAGCTTCGACGCCACATTCACCTGGCATGACCTGCTGGCCGACGGCAACACTCTGACCGTCGCATACGACGGATACTATCAGCACGCATTCCCTCTGTACTGGGAGCATTTCGGAGACCCCGCCTCCAAGAGCGTCGTGCCCGACCAGCTCTCACACAACCTGAGCATCAGCTACTCCCTCCAGAACGGAAGATACAACATATCCCTGGAATGCCGCAACTTCACAAACGAAAAGCTGTACGACAATTTCAGCCTCCAGAAGGCCGGACGCGCCTTCTACGCCAAGGTACGCGTATTTTTCGGAAGCAGACATTAATATTAATTTAAATTATAACACATGAAGAAAAGAATTTTCTCAAAGGCGCTTTTACTAGCCATCCCCGCAGGCCTCCTGCTGGCAGCAGCATGCGAAAAAACCCCAACCCCTGACCCCGATCCCGAACCGGAGCCCGGGACCGAAGCCATAAGCCGCTATGTCATAGTAGCACAGGCCGGCAGCCAGGACCAGTCCGCCTCCTACCTTATATCGTCCGAGTCACTGGACGAAGGAAGCGTCACCCCTCAGGGCAACGGCTGGGAGACCCAGTCAGCCTCCAACTGGATATACTACGGCGAGCGTTATCTCTTCGGATTCCAGTACAATGACGGAAACCAAGGCACCGGCTTCTCCTTCAAGCTGGGAAGCGACGGCAAGGTCATCGAGGACCGCCAGTACACCTTCAACCGCACCACCACCTACGGCACCTGGGGGGACAATGTCATCACGGCCTCGACCAACGCCGGCAACAACGAGCAGGACACCGAGGGTAACTATGCCTACTACCTGCAGTTCAACTATCTGAGTGTGAATGACGGCAGCAGTACTACTGGAAGCCACATAGCCGAGAATTTCCTGGGCAACGGCGAGAGAGTCAGCTTCGCCGGTTTCGTGGAAGCCAACGGCAAACTGTACACTTCAGTAGTACCTATGGGCATGAGCCACTACGGCGTGAACACCTTCCCCTGGGCCATCCAGGATCCCGGCTACGTGGCCAACGGTGACGGCGGAAGCGGCTCGGGGGCATACACCGCCGGCATGATACCCACGACCCAATATCCGGACAGTGCCTTCGTAGCCATCTACAGCGGGGACAATTTCGACGAGACTCCGGTCATCGCCCGCACCGGGAAAATCGGCTTCGCCAGCGGACGCATGCGCTCGCAGTACTACCAGACCATCTGGGCCGCCGAAAACGGTGACCTCTACGTATTCTCCCCCGGCTACGGACGCACGACCACCACACCGGTGACTAACAACGACGGAAGTCAGTTCGACCGCGTACAGGGCAAACTGCCCTCAGGCGTAGTCCGGATCAAAGCCGGTGAAACGGATTTCGATCCCTCCTACTATGTCAATATCGAAGAACTGGGTAACGGCAACCCGATGTTCCGCTGCTGGCACATCAGCGGGGATTACTTCCTGCTGCAGATGTACAACGAGGGTGCCGAAAACATGAGCGGAACCTCCGCACCACGCAACGAACTGGCAGTCTTCAAAGGCGAGGAAGGCACCCTGACCGTAGTCACCGGCCTGCCCGACGCCTCCCTCCTCTCCAGCATCGGCACACCGTACAGTGAGAGCGGCATCGCCTACATTCCCATCACCACCACTGACGGAAGCGTTCCGACCATCTACCGCATAGATGCAGCCACCGCTGCTGCCGAGCCCGGTCTGACAGTCAGCGGGGCCAACTCCGTATCCGCTTTGGGCAAACTCTCCACATCGGCAGAATGATGAGAAAACTGTTCCGAAACATACACCTCTGGCTGTCGCTCCCGCTCGGACTCATCATCTCCGTCATCTGCCTGTCCGGCGCCTCGCTCGTGTTCGAGCGGGACATCACCCATGCACTCCAGCGGGAACTGTACAACGTCACTCCACCTTCGGAGGGAGCAGAACTGCTCGCTCCCTCCCAGCTGGAGTCAGCCGTCCTGACCTGGGCAGCCGACTCGCTTACACTCAACGCCGTCCGCCTTCAGGACAGTCCCCGTAAAGCCGCCCTCGCCACATTCCGCGAGACCGGCAAGAGACAGCTTTGTGTAGATCCGTATACGGGTGAGGTAAAAGGCTGGGCAAAATCGTACGAATTCTTCAGGACCATGAGACAGCTGCACCGCTGGCTGCTGGACCCTCCCGCATCGAGAGGCAGCATGTCTACAGGAAAGGCTATAATAGGAATAACCACCATGGCCATGGTGGTTATTCTAATCAGTGGAGTAATTCTCTGGATACCCCGCAACCGCAAGGCTTTGAAAAACCGTCTCGGCGTATCCCTCAACAAGGGATGGAAACGCTTTCTGTACGACAGCCATGTGACTGTCGGATTCTACTGTACAGTCTTTCTGCTGATCATGGCCCTCACCGGACTCACATGGTCATTCGACTGGTACCGTACGGCAGCATACTCGCTCTTCGGAGCCGATACGGACGCCGGTACTCTGAGAAGACTGTTTTACACCCTGCACACAGGGAGCTGGGGAGGTATCGTCACGAAAATACTCTATTTCATCGCCGCCCTGTGCGGAGGAATCCTGCCGCTAAGCGGATACTGGCTTTGGTGGAGACGCAAGTCCCTTAAAAAGCGAGCATAGGTCTGACGAATGTCGTAGTGTACTTCCAGTAGCAGAGGTAGTCTACCCACCCGTAATCAGCGAAATCAATGTAACGGTGGCAGTCCGGAGAAGCCTCGGTGGAGACCATCGTACCGTTCTGGGCATCAAAATACAGTGATTTCTGATTTGCAGCTATCTTCTCGAAATTGCTGTTCATGGACTGAGCTACGGAGCCCTGGTCAAACCATGTCATAGTACCCTCAAATCCGCCGGACTCAGAAACACTGCCGGCATCCAGCTTGAGGTTGCACAGATTGCGTACGGCATCCAGATACTGTCCGCCTGCAGGCATGAACCAGCCGGTGGAGACTCCCTCGACAGGACCGCCTACCTCACCGGCGAAATTCTGCACCGCCTGGAACCCGGGATAGTTTCCGAGCGCCATATCCTCAGCCCGCTCAGTGTAAATGAGATGGGTAGCCTTGTAACCGTCAATATTTGCATCCGCAAGCCTGCAGAGCTCTGCCAGATTGGTTTCCTGCGGCACTCTGGGAAAGCCTATCTCGCCCTCCTCGTCCCTGACATAGCATCTGTCAAAATCAGTATCCTGAATAGCATAATCCGTATAGAAGCGGTACTGCATATACCCCCCCTCTCCTCCTGCGACCCTTGAGGCCAGCACGAGAGCATGGGCAACACCGCCGAGAGCTTCTTTCTCACCTTCTCCGATTCTGTCCGGGTTGTACTGACATACCACACCCAGCACGTGCGCCGCACTCACCTCGGAAGCAGGAGCATCCTTGGAAAGCAGGGAGCCGTCCGCCAGATAGAAATCACCTACCTGAAGCTGGTGCTCTATGACTTCGAGCTCACCCTCGCTGTGGTCGATGAAACTACCGGCAGCAGCGTCACCCTCATAAGACCAGGCCTCTCCGCCAAGACTTCCCGACAGGCTGTAGGTACCGGGTTTTACCAGATAGTAATACTTGGAATCCTGGCTGTACGGTACAAAATCATCGAAAACGACATCTGCTGACAGAGAGTAATCAGGAATCTGATAGTCGGTATTGGTAAACCTGTATACCTTCCCGGGGAACTCCATTGCCGTCAGGGCCATCGAATGCTGCATGGCTATGTCGAGCACGCCCGATGACACCGATGCAGAACCGGTCATCAGGTCGGCTGACCTGAGAGCGCTTCCGCTCTGGTCGGCAGGCAGAGACCACGACGATACAAGTCCGTCAAAGAACTCAGCGGCAGACACAGCGGCAGGATTTACAGACGCAGAGAGTCCGTCTTGATACGGATAATAAGCATAGTACACAGCTTCCGGAGGGAACAGCATGGATGCATCCGATACTGTCCACACCAGAGATTCACCATTTTGAGATGCTGTGACACAGAGATTGTTGACCTCCTCAACAACAGCTCCGTTCTCAACGGCGAACAGGCCGATCCTGTCTCCGTCGGAGAAATTTGACAGGAACTCACCGTCTCCGGACACAAAACCAGCATCGGAGAAAGACATGGTAAGTGCAATATCGGGCACTGATACCTCTTTTTCACCGCATCCGCTGAATATAGCCGCAGATGCAAGAATGCATGAGAATATAAAAAGCTTTTTCATTGCACTCTGCTACCTTACAAGAAGTATGTTCTGGGTTGACTGAGATTCAATCGCGTTGATCAGATCCACGAGATCCTGGATATCGCCTCTCTCGGCATACTTGGGAAGGAAGAGAGTCCTGGAGATAGGACCCCATGTGCCGTTGGCGTCCTTTGCCACGCTGAGGAGAGTGTAATAATATCCGAGATATGAGTATGCATCATAGAAATCCACTTCAATGAATGCATGGGAAGTGCCTTCCTCTACCTTGAAGAAATAAGGGTTGGTGGTAATCCAGCTCAGGAGGTCATCGTCTGTCTTGAACTCCTCCTCGGGGTTGGAGTAGTCACCGTTTGCGAGAAAATAGTAGCACTCCACAGCCTCTTCCGAGCGCTCAAACTCAAATACGGCAACACCCTTGTCCTTAAGTTTCGTACTCTCGGGGAACAGTCCGGCCTCAAGAGCCTCGTTACCGTCATATATGCCGATGAGGGTATTGGTGAATGTAGCATTGGAGACAATGTCGGGAGTTGTTTCAGCTGTAGTCGTCACTACCTTGGCAGCCTTGCCCTCATTGGATACGGAGACTGCCGCCAGTACATACTCGGTCTCGGGTATCAGGCCGTGAGGCTCGAACCAGTCCTCACCGCGGCTGCATACCGAAGAGACTGCATCGGCCATCGAGTAGCTGGGATTGAACTCGACCTGCATGTTGTAGTACTCGATAATAGAACCCTCCACAGCATCTATCGCCGCCTGCTCAGTATACTCTGACGAAGGTATCACAGCGCAGCCATAGTAGATGCTCTCATAGTTTTCCTTGGGGACCACTCTGAAAGAAATAACCTTGGATGTAGTGGCGTCCACAATGATATCAGCCTCAAAATCCTCAGGCATGATACCCCTCTCGGTCTTGAAGGTAAGCAGCTCGCATGAGCTTGTGATGCCTACTCCAGAAGTGTATCCGAAAGCAAAGAGATAGTATTCTGTATCCGACATGACATCAAAATCAGCGATGTCGTATGATCCGGTATAAAGGCCCATTCCGGCATCCAGCAGTTGACCGACACTGGCCACATATGCCTCAGCAAGAGCATCGGGATTGTCAGGAGTGATTCCGGGATAGTTCGAGGCCGGCTGGCAAAGCCATACGTATGTGGCATTCATATCGGATGGTGTCACGGTGACATGCGCGGTTGTAGTCGTTATGTCAGTAGCTGTGAGAGTGAAAGTCAGCTCGGGCGCCTCGGGATAAGTCCTTGCCGTCTCCCTTACGACCTCAGTTGTGGCGGAAGCATCCTCGGCAGACATACCGAAAACGAAGACAACATATTCTGTGTCAGGAGTAAGACCGGAGATAATGTTGTTAGTCTGCTCTCCGGACATAAGAACTCCGGAAAGATAGTCCTGCAGCGATACACCTGCCTCAGAAGCCAGGGCATTGACCTGCTCGGCAACAGCAGCCACCAGCTCCCCGTCACCTGCTTCCGCGTACTCGGATGCTTCGAGGGCCGAAACATAGAACCTGGTCGTTTCGTTGGAGGGAACTACCGAGTACAGTATGGACTCCTGAGTGGTGCTGGATATAGTCAGCCCGAATGTGCAGTTCTCGCCGGAAGTGCTCATTTCCAGAGTCTTTACCTCGGAATAAACCTCACCCTCGGACACAGCTGCAGCCGCCATATAATAAGTCTCGCCGGGCGTAAGACCGGAAAGTACGACATCCTGCCCGGGTACGGATACTTTTTCGCCTCCGGCCAGGATAGCTATGGCAGAAGGAACCTGTGTCAGGTCTTTCAATCTTATATATGCAGCATCGACAGCATTCTCAGATGTTATTCTGAATGTAACCGATGTCATCTCAGATGCAACCGGCTCCAGCGACACTTCCGGAGCCACCTCTATTTCCTCCTTGGTGCATGATGTGACAAGAAGCATTACCAATGCCAGGGAGACAGTAAAATAACGCAGTATTTTCATCGCTAAATAATCTTTTATTAAGTTAATTTCTTTTTATTCCATAGGTACAAGCTCATATAACAGATAGCCGAACGGAATGAAGCATCTGGAACCGTCGTAATTGGGGAGTACCAAACCGAAACGGTCACTTTCTCCGAAATAGTAGGCAAGATAATCCGGCCACCACATGTAGGTATTCCTGAAATCTATATGATCGCCGTTACGTTTGATTTCATAGGTAACGTCACGCTCATACAGTGAGTTGGACACATCATGTATCTGCATGATACCGGTATTCTCATCGTATTCATACTTGCCGAACACCCTGAGAACATCAGCGCCTCCGGCAGGAGTAGTCATGCCGTCAGCTATCTCTATCATGCCGTCGGATATCCTGACAGTATAGAATGTTGTAAGCTCAGGAGACTCCGTAAATTCGAAAGAAAGCGCATCTTCGGAAGAAATCAGGTTGTCCGGGTTGGCCATGTTCCAGTCATTGGCATACTGGTCAGCATACTCTCCGGCCGTTATGACAATATTCCAAAGTTCGGACTGAGTTTCAGGATTAACCTCGTTGAACATGGTTTTCTCTCTGTCGAAGCGGCAGTACGCAGCCTTCCAGGAAGAGTTCTCAAGCTCAGAAGCGAAAACTTTGTAAGGATTGGACTGGCTTACTGTAAAGAATGCCGGTTCTACTGCATTGGAGTAAATGACAGTGACTTTGGTTTCCCTGTCCTCGGTTCCGGTGTTGCTGTCTACATTGAAAGTAATGACTCCGGTGCTGTCGGTCAAGGCCTCATATGAAAAATTATTGACCCATACGTCAGCTACCGCCTCAACCTCACCGCCTTCGCAAGGAGAATCAATCTGATATGCTACAGAATAAGTTCCCCCGTCAGCGATTGCCTCGAGAGTCGGTTCGACCGTGATTTTAGAATCCATTGCCGGCGCTTCAGGGCCTTTTTCCTGACAAGAGACAGCCAGGACGGCAGCAGCCGACAACATTGCGAAAATGTTAATAAAGGTTTTCATCATAATTTTGCTTTGTCGTTTTGTTGCTTTCGTTATTCAAATTTGGCCGCGAAGATAATAAAAATACTAATCCCTTTCTCAAATATTTTTCCACGAGTCTTACAGTCTCAGTCGCAGAGCACCTCGAAGGTGTAGGTCTGTCCCGGTTCGAAGGCAGGGTCGTAGAGCAGCAGGAAGTTCTCGTCCAGAACAATATGGCGGGTCTCGCCTTCGGGCAGGACGGGGTTGCTCAGACGCTGAGGGAAGAAATAGCTGAACGGCAGGTCGAGGACATGCTCCTCCTTGAAGCCGTCGCCCTGCATCCGGCGGAGGCTGAAATCAGGGGAGGTCTCCACGGTAATCACGCAGCGGCGGGAAGCTCCGGTGGCGGCAGCCTCGTCCCGGCTCAGACGCTCAAACTCCGAGGTCACGGTAAAATCGCTCTCGCCCTGCACCTCCTGCATCCGCACATTCCACTTAGGATCGCCGTAGTAGGCCAGCACATCGCGGTCATGCCAGAAACCGAGCCAGAAAAACGCCTCGTCCTCAGTGAGTCCGCGGTCTTCGGCCAGACGCTCCAGCACCGGGGTCAGAGTCTTGAAATAATTGGTGTCGTAGTCAAAGGGCAGCACTGTCAGTGAGTCGCTCCACTCCTGCATCTGCGCCATCATATCCTGCTGGTTCATGTAGAACGCCTCGGGGACGGAATAGCGTCCTGGATTGGTAATCAGATATTTCAGACCTCCCCAGCCGTTACGGCCATACCAGGTGGTCACCACGTAGCCCACGAAAGTCGCGGCCTTCTGGCTGTTCATCCAGGCCGCGGCCATACTGTTGCGGGTATTGTTCATATTGCCTATCAGGCAGTTGCCGATGGGAAGATACACCATCCGGCTGTCGCGGTCCTCCACGAAGCGCTGCTCGCCGGGGTAGTCCACATACAGGCGGCCGTCGCGACAGCGGAGGTTGCCCACGGAGCCGGGCATCTCCAGATTGTCCTCAGTAGCGTGCGAGGCCGTAACCACCAGGTCCGGCTCATAGCCCTCGTAGTACTCCAGGAACTGCCGCAGCACATCCGGCACATCCTTTCCGAAACGCTTCTCCACGAACCTGCGTATCCGCTCATTGGCACCGGTCATATCGGTTCTGTACTCTATCTCACTGTATGTCAGCGAGCTCTCCCCAACCTTCTTCTCACCGCGCATCCCGACCTGATGGTCATCCACGAAAGCGTAGGCGTCAAACCACTTGGCGGCCTCCAGTTCCTTGATGCTGGCCACTCCCGTACGGAGAACCATCGGCTCCTGCGCATCATCCACCATCCTCTGCGCCCCCGCAGCATCATAACCGGTGATTATTCCCCAGAGGAAATCCGCGTACGGATCCTCATCCATCCTGCGGCTCATCTGATTGAGGGCAATGACATAGTCCCGTCCGATATTCTCCGGCACGTCCACCACCGCCACATACCTGGGAGCCACTTCCTTCAGCTGAGCCTCCAACTCCATCGGACTCTCCTCAAAGCGCAGCACCACAGCATCATGACGCTGCTGCAGGGAAGACACCACTCCCTCCCAGGCCTCGGCATCCTCTGCAAAAGCCGCCGGCGCCAGCACCGCGTAAGAATCAGGTTCAACATCAGAAGTACAACGGCTCACAGCCACAGCAAGCAGGGCGCACAGAGCCGCCCCCAAAGGAAAAAATACTCTTTTCATAGCATCAATGCAAAATTTTCACAAATATAGCCTACTTCAACAGATAGAAACAGGAAGTAGTGTAGAAATTGCGCAGCCAAGGGATGCCGCCCATCAGACGTGGGAGGCGGCGGGGTCTGAGACCGAACTTAGCCTCGTAATGCGGGTTGATCAGCCAGAGGCGGCGGTCAATCTTCTGCAGGCCGGAGCGGCGCAGCAGGCGCTCGAAGAGCTCAATCGGAGTGGCTGTACGTTTGATTTCCAAAAACTCGGCAACGGCGGCGGGACTCTCTCCGCCCCGCTCCAATATCCGGCGGTATATCCCGGCGGGCAGCAGGTGAAAATACGGAAGGCGAGCCAGCCGGCGGTTGGTGCACATCTGCTGGTGGCCTCCGAAAGGCATCTGCCAGGCAGGGAAGGCGATGAAGGCAAGTCCGGTGCCGGGTTTCAGATACGCCCGCACGCGGCGCATGAACTCCTCCTTATCCCCGATATGCTCGATGACGTCGTGGCAGAGAATCAGGTCAAACTGCCCCTCCAGTTCCTTAACCGCAAAAATATCCGAGGCCAGAAAGCGCCCCTGCACCCCTGCCCCGGCGAAAAACTGCTCTGCGGCCCTTATTTTATCCCCGGACAGATCCACTCCTAGCACGGAGCAGCCGGCCTCGGCGAAAGGCAGCAGGTTGCCTCCCTCCCCGCAGCCGATCTCCAGCACATTTATTCCCTCGCCTATCCTCATGTATTCAGACAGATAGGGAATGTAGTACTTTCGGCTCGTAGCGGCCAGCTGGTCGAAATACTGTTTTCTGTCCCGGGCCATGATTTCTATAAATCAGACGAAGCGGACGTAGTCGGCCTTGCGCGGTGCCGCCACAGGCTCCTTGCTGTCCACAGGATAGCCGAGGACGCAATGGCCTATGCCCTCGTAGTCTCCCTCGATGCCCCACTGCTTCAGAAGCTCCTGACCCTCGGAGGAAGCAAACACCTCCCTGGCGCGGTGAATCCAGCAGCTTCCCAAGCCGAGAGCGTGGGCGGCATTGAGCAGATTGCCCATCACCAGTGAGCCGTCGTACATGTAGGTCGGACGGCTGCGGTCTGCCAGGACCACCAGCACCACCGGTGCTCCGTAGAACGGGTCGGAGGCCGATCCCAGCACATTTGCATTCATCTTCGAGAGCCGGTCTCTCACAGCGCGGTCCATCACCGCCACTATCACCGGCGACTGCTTGCCCATACCGGTCGGCGCGTATGTCCCCGCCTCGGCCACCCTGGTCACAATCTCCTTCGAGGGCACCTTCTCAGAGTCGAAAGCCCTGATGCTCCGCCTGGTTTTCAGGCACTCAAGTACTTCATTCTTTTTCATATCACGTTAAATTTTCCGCTGCAAATATATACGTTTAATCCGAAAAGGTGCGTTTTCTCTGAAAAAAGCAGCCCTGGCATTACAGCTCTATGTCCCGCCATACCTCTCCAAGACTCTCTCCTGCGGAAATCTCAGGTACCTGAGGCTTGTTGTACGCCGGAGTGGAGGACAGTTTGCGGACCGCATCGGTCACGTAGTCTCCCAGTTCGCCCAATGTCACTTCTCCACGGGACTCCTGAAGTTTTTTCAACAGGTAATAGGTAAACATCCCGTGACCTTTCTCATCGTACCCGAGAGCTGTCTGATCACCCTGCGCCGCCGAAAAGACCACCATCCTGCCCTGAGGCACCTCTGACTTGACTTTCAACGCTATACCCCTGGCATCCGACAACATCCGGTCATCCCGGTCAGCGCCTGAGAAACAGGCGTCCATGAAGACCAGTACCGAAGAGGCGGGAATCGCAGAAAGCTGCGAATAGAGCTCACTGAGCCTGTATCCTGTCGCCGTATTGTTGCCGTATCCGTCAACTGGCAGCAGATAAGCGTCCTTTGAAGACTCGTCCGGAATACCGTGACCTGCATAATAGAATATCAGCCTGGCTTCTCCGCCGTAAGCATTCCCGATATTGGCCAGCATGTCCACCTGCGCCCGGATATTGTTGAGAGTAGCATCCTGAACGAGGCTGATGTTGGTCTCAGGAATACCCAGCGTCTTTATGCAGTATTGCCGGAACGTATTGCCATCGTTGAGGGCATAGTTCACAAGGGACTCAGTATCATAATTCTCGTTCGCGATAATGACGGCAAATGTATTCCCGGACTTGCGGCCGGTAACCGGAATATCCGTATCCACATCGGACTTGCCTACAGAAAGACTGCCCTCCGTTATCAGCTGACGGTCCTCCACCGGGCCGACCGGCTCTGCGGAAATCTCTATAGGGTCAAAATTGTAGTCAACCGTGACTTCAGCATACCTCAGGGCCTCGGTATCGCTGAAATAATACATCGTCCCGTCATCCATCCGGTAAGTCATTCCGACAAGAGCAATGGTATCTCCCACAATATCATATTCCCCGATTTTCTCTATCAGGCCGAACTGATCTTCAAATTCCGGAGCCGCATCTATCGGAATCCCCAGAAGCAGATCCCCGAACCTCGAATCACGGATCAGGAACACTTCATTGTCAGCATCATAGTTCACGATGGACTGCTCTGTCTCCATTCCGTAATACGCCCCTCTCAGGTACCAGGTCCTGCCCTCAGCCACCAGCGAATCCACAAGCTGCTGCCTGGTATCATTGTTGACCCTCTTCACATAATCTGCACTCTTCTCATATTTACCCTTTTTCTGCCATGCTCCGACTTTCCTCTCGACCGCGTCCTTAGCCCATACACTGAACGGAGGAATCCTGGAATACAACGTCAGCCTGCCGTCTGCGAACGAGACAGAGGACAGTACGAACAATCCGCGCTCCATCGCCTTGGACACCAGCATGCACTCAGACAGATACAGACCGTCCGTATCCATCTCCAGGGAAAAATCATAGCCGCCGGACAAATCAGCCGGCACGGCAGCATAAGGGCCGTACTCATCTTCCGCAGAATAACCGACATAGCCCAGTTCTCCGTCACTCAGACGCTTCCACATCATCCTTCCGCCAGAAGGCACATCCTGCCACATGACTCCGAGGTTGTTTCCCGACTTGGAGGAATAGGAAGCCAGCACCAGCATTCCGCACTCCCCTTCCACCTGTATATCCGCCTCGAACCGGGATGTCTCATACGTCGGGAAAGTATAGAACGGATGACTGATGGTCACCCTCACATAATCAGTCCTCGAATTGCCGGACGATATCAGCACGACTGTCTCTCCGCTGGTCAGAAGCCCGACCTTTCTCACATCGTAACTTACCGAATCCTCAAATACAGCACTGCTGCCGCAGAACAGCATCCGCTGCTGGCACATTCCCATCAGCGCCATCACCTCTGCCTGCCGCTGGCCGCCGCCCGGCAGGGACACTCCAAGATACTCTCCCTCGCCCAAATTCACCGCCCAGTCAGGCACCCTCACCGGCTCAGCATAGGACAGCACGGCGGCTAGGCTGAAAAATATAAACAACAAACAGTGTCTGTAAAGCATAATCATTGTGTTTAGATAGATATCGCAAATATAGCTGTTTAATCTGAATAGTCGAGCAGACCGGCCCACAATCTTTGATTACTTTATGTCCATCCTCTTTCAGTCTGAGTCTGTAGTAAAGTCACCCGCAAAGATACACCCTGATTAGCGCCGGCCGGACTCTCTGACCGCTTCGTGGCTGGCCTCATCCGCCTAAGGCCCTTGCAGTAGCTCACTCCGCCCCGTAACTGAGGCGTCTTCTCAACTAGTCGGTTTAGAGACTTTCGGTCTGCTGCATTGTCAGTGCAGATCCTTATGGCTGCCGCTCAACCGCCATTCATCCGGTCCAACCCTTATAAAAACACTTATATTCAAACGCATACAACTCAACTAAAAAGCAACGTGAAGGATTCAGGGGTATCTTTACGGATAATCATTTATAAAACATCAGCTTACGTTCAAAACGAGAAAACAGACTGACATTTATAGCCGCTGCAAAACATAATTTTCGTATTAAGGATTAACTGCCCGAGACATCCGAGCTTCGATAGGTCTGTCCATCTGTCGTGGTATATGCAACACTGACAAGGGCCAGCCTGTCATCGGCTATATCGTATTCGTACTCTCGCTTCATGGAATCAAACTGCTTCTCAAATACTCCATGGTCTTCCTCCAAGACCGGAACAAAGACATATCCGAAGTGTGCGTCCCGTATCAAGAACATTTCTTTTTCCGAGTTATAATAAAGGATTGACTGCCTGTTCTTGTCCTGGATACCCGCAGACACTGACCGGATATAATACTGCCTCAAGGCAGTAGTCAGACTATCGATATACTTTGCCTCATCGACTTCTCCAGGCGTCAGATCGTTCAAGGCTCTTCTCACTATCCTGTCCCTCCATGCGGAATAAACTGGTGCCATGAACGAAAAGACCTGCTTGTCTTTCTGGAACGAAATAGAGGCAAGAGGCAGCAGACCTGCCTGCTCCACTTCGTTAATAAGCATAGATTCTGATTAACTGTCCCTTTCTCATCATCATGTATCCACACTCCAGAATCCATTTCTCTGTAGTCAGTCCACCTACATGCCAAATTATAATTACCATCTATCTTGTAAGTGCTCATATGCAACTCACACTCTTCGTCGACAGTCATGATCAATTCACCTTTGGCAGTAAAATTGGAAGGATCATCACCACAATACATCCTATAAAATTCTTTTACCATTCTGACTCTACGGGAAACACTCTCTCCATCAGTCAGTATTACGACTGTCTCTCCGCTAGAAAGGAGTTCCACATTCTTGACATCATAGCTAATCTGTCTGTTAACAACTATTCTAAATCCGCTATGAACATACTCCACCTTGCACATAGCCATCAGCGCCATCACCTCCGCCTGCCGCTGCCCGCCACCGGGAAAGGACACCCCGAGATACTCGCCGTCCTTCAAGTTCACCGCCCACTCGGGAAGCTTCACCGACGAAGCAGCCGCCGCAAGCAAGGAGGACACCACCAGGAAAAACTGAACGGCACCTATTTTAAGTATATTCCAATGCATATTTTACGTTTTTAGTAATTTTTCACTATGTTTGCATTATAGAGTAGGACACAACGAGTGTCCGGTGCGGTAATACTTGGAGCGAGAATGTGGTAATTTTCAGTAAACAAGCACACACGCACACTCTGCATTCGTTTCGACAATTACGGGTGTGGAACTGCGTGTGTGTTTGTTTACGGGTTTTACCACAACCTTCGCTCAGACATTGCCGGTTCCACACCTTTTTATTTATCTGCGACAGGTCTTATACTTAATCCGAAATCAAATAACTTATATCTGCTAGCTGGCAGAAAAATACTTACACCATTAGGACCTGTCACTTTAAAACCGCCATGACCATTTTCTGTCATCCATACCCATGTACACTCATCGGCCAATTCTTTTAACTCATCACTTGAAGGCAAACGCCATCCATCGCCCCAACTGGCTGCAGCAGCATCGTATCGGGAATCCCCTGAGATATCACCCATATTCTGTTACCAAGCAACACTGTTCTCCGGCAGATATTCTGTTTCTGTTTCACCCCATGCATAATAACCACAGTAATCTGACGGCTCTGCTGCACCTACATTACAAATCGCCCAACGGACACTGAGTCCAAGGTCTACTCACTCATATCCATTTAACTGGCCTGTCAAGTCCCAGGTTCTCCTGCTGACTGCACAATATTAATGTAATGATAGTCATCCCGAAAACGAACCGTAACATAACACTCACGTTCCAATGCAGCAGTATTGGGTTCTGCTACAAAATTTATATATCCGGTACAATTATATGTATTATACTCCAGGTATCCATACGTCACTTCGGAGAGCCAGCTGCTGTCGCTTTCAAATCGCAGTCCCGGATCACCATTATTCATATAGCATTCATAGCCGTAATTTTCAATCCTGAACGGGATAAATGAATAATACTCGCCCCCGGATGCTTCAATCTGGTATTCGTAACCTTCAGGGAAAATCAGATGAGGCTCTAATGCTTCTTGGACAAGATGGATTTCCACATCCTGATCAAGTAAAGTAAGGCGTACAATACAGTCACGCTCAATACCGGATTCATTCGGGATTATACCCAACTGCAATTGGCCGGATACTATTCCATGCTCTTCATCTGTATCAAAAAATACATATCCAGGATTGGATATCCAATCAACACTCCACTCTACTGCTATCACCGGTACCCCATAACTGCTGTCCCAATTTATAATCCGGAAATCAAATCCTATCACATCACCTCCATAAGCATCTATCTGAAATCTGTATTTGTCAGTGCCCGTTGTCTCCCCATAAAACTCAAGCCTGGAGGTTTCCCTGTCTGCAGTTGTGAACTGCTTCGTCCCGCCTATAAGCTCAACTGTTCCGTCTGCAATGATTAAACGGTAATAATAGGTGGTACTGGGTTCCAAGTCATATACCCCATACTTCTGAAATTTCCAATTTCCATCCTCCGTATCATATTCAGGATACCTGCTATCGGGAGATGAGTGGCGGGCAGAATACTGTTCTGTCGTTTCCTCAGGAAAATCAGGCGAGGATGAAAATTCAAAATATCTGTCCGCAGCACTCGGTCCCGCCATCCTGTATACACCATAAAGAATTGCTGAACTAACACTTATATCTGCTGCATCAAGAGTGACTACCGCAGCTTGCTTGTCCTCCGGCAGAAAATATTCTCCCCCACTGGAGCAGCTGTACATCATTGCAAGAGATGCTATGAACGCAAACGCCGTAAATATTCGTATTCTCATGATTGTTTGGATTTAAAAGTTAACACCTATACCTATATTCAGCATGCATGCAGAGTCTTTGGGGCCGGACTGTCCTGCAATACCCGTAGCAAACAGCCACGAAGCACCTACGCTGAGAGTAAGAATATCCATATTAAGCATAAGACCTATGTCCCATACTAAATCAAAAGTACTGCTTCTGTCTGCTGTCAGCTCCTCCTTGGGAGCAACGTCACCGAAAACCGCATAATCGGATGGAGACAATGCTATCCATCTGTTATCCACCAACTGATACTGATCTTGAAGCAATGCCATACCTGCGCCGAAATACAAATGCAGGGCACAGCCCAGACGCGCTACGGCACCGGCAGTCAAAGCAGATGTGCTGCGTCTGACTTTCCCCGTTGTCAACCATTGATGTATAGGAACCTTCTCATCATTGAAATCCACATACTGTGATGCCTCGAGGTCAGATTTTCCTTTCAGCCACACAGTACCCTTTACGTACCACCCCCAACGCTTGACCTGACCAAACATCAATCCGAGAGAAGGTGTGTTGGATGTGCCTGGAGAGAAACGGAAAGCAGACTCCAGCAAGATGAACCAGTCTTTCTTATAGGGTTCACGGTTCCACCATGTCTCCGGACGCATGACGATTGTCATATCCTGATATATTCTGGAAGATACGGATTTGAAACCTCCGTACCTGGCATAGGCATCACCGTAAGTGATACCCGGGCTAAGGGAGAATGTACCGTCAAGACCGGACAATGTGAATTCCTTGCCGTCATTGGTCTCTATCTTCACTCCGGGAACAGGATTGCCGTGCTTGTCCACGACCTTACCTTTGACCACATCCTGCGCATGTAAGGCAAACAATGCCGATACAGCCAGAACACAAATTAAAATGATTCGTTTCATCATTATTATTGTATAAAATTTATTTTCTAAGTTTCAATGTTTTCCATGAATCAGCCAAAGAAGCTGCGGCATTGACCGTGGGGGTCTGAGCCTTTCTGTTGATAACCACAGACTGCTGTCCCACTTTCTCTATCACATAATCCGTAAGTTCAGCAAGAGTAACATTCCCTGCTGTCTCCTGCAGCTTCTTGAGCAGGTAGTATGTAAACAGACCGTGTCCTTTATCCGAATAGGGCAGGGCAGTCTCTTCACCTGAGGCTGCTGAAAATATAATCATATTGCCCTGAGGCGCATCCTGTTTCGGACGGACTACCACGCCTCTCATTCCGCTGGCCCCGGTCACCATGCCTCCGTCACGCTGCGCTCCGCTGAAGCATGCATCCAGAAACACCACTACATTCCTGGCATGCAATCCACCCAACTCAGCATACAGCTTGCTTAGAGGATAGCACACCGCCGTCTCCAGTCCATCTGAATCAACCGGCAGCAGGAATGCGTCCCTGGTCTCCTCGTCCGGGATTCCATGTCCCGCATAGTAAAACAAGACGTTGATGTCTCCATTGTACACATCTGCTATCTGCTTGATATCTTTCATAGCACGCATGAACACACCGTATGTGGCATCCTCATAGTAACGGACATTGCTCTCCGGCAGTCCAAGGGTCAGATTACAGTACTTTGCGAAAGTGCTGCCGTCATTGAGAGCCATCGGAACAGGTGAGACCATCTGATAGTTCTCATTGGCTATAACAACAGCAAAAGTATTCTCATTGGTTGCCGTGTTCTCAGGAATATTGATATCTACATCCGAAACACCCACGCTCACATTCTGCCGGTTTATACGCGGAGAAGCCCTTTCATGTGAGGATGTACTGGATGCCAGATGGCTGTAATCAATATCAGAAAACTGCATGTCCACTACGGTCTGTGTATAATTCAAGGCATTCTGGTCATCGTATTTATAAATCTGACCGGTCGGACTTACAAACGTCAGGGAAGAGAGAGCCAATCGGTCATCCTTGATGTAGTACTCAGGATTGCGCAGCTGCATTCCATTCCAGTTGCTCTCGAACATACGGGCCTCATTGTTGGCCCTGGGAACCGGGATGATAATCTCTCCATAAGTGGTCTCCACCATAAACACCTCATTTTCCGCATCATAAGGACGTAACGACACATCCGAAGGCCCGAGCTCCTGAGCATAGATACTGATATAGTTGTCCTCTGCAGCTTTCATCAGCTCCTGTACCTTGACCTGACGGGTCTGCTCCGTAACTCTTACCTTATATTCATCCACTGTCTCATACGGATCCTTTTCCTGCCACTTGCCGATACGGTCCTCAACGTACTTTCTTGCATAAGAAGAGTATGACGGGGTTTCGTTCCGGGCATAAGTTTCCGCGCCGCCTCCAGCATTGATGCTGTAGCTGCTGTTTCCCTGCACCGCACCTTCATTGTACGCCATCAATGAAGGAATATCGTTTCCCGTCACCTCCATTCCTCCGGCAGCAATGATTTTCCGGTTAGTCTGCTGAAGAGAATTTCTGTTCCCCGTGCAGTTATAAGCAGTCGCCAATGCCTGCAGAAACATTACCGAACCGGGATTTGCCGCCACTATACCCTCCATGACAGGTATGGACTTACGGAAATATTCTGACGCTCTTGTCCTGTCTCCTTGATTATAATGGAGAACAGCCAGATTATAGGTATTCATCGCCAGATGTTCCGCAACATCCAGACTGCGCGGCATCAGCCTCTGGAGCTTCTCATATACAGTCACCGCACCCCGGAAATCTCTGGTCTCCTCATACAATTTGCCCTGAATATTCAACAATGTAGGATCTTCCGGCTTCATTCCAAGCGCTCTTGAGACATATCTCTGAAGTCTTTCATTGTCTCCAGCGTCAATACATGCATTGATAGTCATGGACAGGACATTGAAATCAGAAGGCCAGAGACCGGCCGCCTCCTCCATAACTTCAACTGCCTGACGGTAGTCCCGGACATTACTGCAGGCCCTGGACAGAAACATGTATACATTCTTACGGTTTCGGGAATCTCCAGTCGTCAGGTACTCACGCAGATAAGGGATAGCCCGCGCATAGTCTTTCTCATTGTAAGTCCCTGACGCTGCAAAATACACCATAGTTGAATAATAATCGTCCCTGGCGAAAGTCATTCCCGCAAATTCCTCCATCATAGGAATATCTACAAACGCCTGCGCCAATATCAGCGCATTGTGCTGGGAGCCTTTCTGCGAATACCATACAGCACCCTCCTGAAGATATGGTCTCAACTCATAAAGCCTTTGACGGGCCGACACATAACTCTGAGAGCCACGCTGTGCGGCTTTCAGCATGGCTGTATAGTCCCTATAAGCACTATACAGTGTCTGGTACATCACAGACTCGTCTCCTCCAGCCTGATGCAGCTTCAGAAAAGTGGAATATTCCGATTCAGCCCTTTCCAGGGACTGAGATGACGCACAAACCGCAAAACACAGCAGAAGAAATACTGATATCAAGAATCTTCTCATAGCTCAAGTCCTAAAAGACATCAATAAAAAGGAAGTTGACCGATATTCTGCGAAACTCTCCACCCACACCTTCAGACAAGACAATATTGTACTTGTACTCAACATCCATATTACCGAGCTGAAAAATATTCTGCGTAAGATAATCCTTGATACCGGCAGCCCTCACAAAAGCAAGCTGCTCATTTTCCTGAATACCGGTCCGGGACGTGACAGTAAGCTGGAAAGGCCCTTCATCACCATATACTGTAACATTCTCAAACTCACCGTAAATACCGTCATACTCTATTCTGTTTTTGATTTGCAGCCGGTCCGCCATGCCTGTGATTGTCACCACCAGTCTGCGACCAGGAGTCATATACTGTGCGAACTCATTGGTAAACGCGGCCTGAATAATCCTTGCGAGGGACTTTGCAGCTCCCGAATTGTCTGTCCTGTACTTGCCCGGAGCAAAATCCTCCCGTCCAGAAAATTCTTTCTCGACATTATAGGAGAAACCTATCTCATAATTCACTATTTTTTCTCCGTTTTCATCTGTTCCTGAAAGCACTCTGGTACTTACCGCTATCCGGGTATGATTCGAGATGATTTTCTGATCTAGAGAACTGTTGACTATATTGTCTTTTATTTCCTTAAGTTTCATTTCCTCCATATTGGACATCTGAACCAGCTCCAGAGGGACAAAACCTTCTTCTGACGCCAGATATTCAAGCGGCTGCCTGTCCTTGTTGTCAAAAATATAGGTTTTGCCGGACATCGTGTTATAGACCTCTGTATAGATTACCTCAAATTCATCACGGTCATTCAATCCGTACAGCGTATTATGAAACTCCAGCTGACCGGGATCCATAAAATCATTGACGTCCTCTGCAGGAACATCAAGATAAATCGGCGGCATATTGTCAAAGCTAACCTCCAGCATATTGCTTTGAGTATTGAAATTGTCCAACGTGATGGTTGAAGCTTCCAGCATATTGTCCGCCATCCTGGTAGCTATCTCCTGCTCAAAGAGTTTCATCTGCTCGGCCTTTGTCTCATCGTTGACCCTGAGGCGGTAATCCTCCAAGGACTCACCCGGCATCTGCTGCATCCACTCATCCATCCTGGCATCCAGTTCATCCTGCAAAAGACGTGTATAGAATGGTGCAAGATTCGAAACAGGATCATACACCATCGATGACGAAGTATTATACAAAAGATATATCCGGCCGTCTTTCTCCCGGACGAAATCAACACCTGTAATACCTTCCTGCTTTGTGTCTATATACTGCCGGTCATCAGGATTAAGAGTATTGACTATCACGATACGGCCTGGACCGGACACAGCCGCAATATATTTCCCGTCAGGATGTATCGAACAGTCAAGCCCCAGGCCCAAAGCATCCGCTTCATGAATGACAGTAAAAGACTGAGTGTCATATACCAGCATTTTCCCTCCCGACAAGACCACACCCAGCAAGGAACCGTCCTCTGAAAACTTGATTGAATTAATATCTGCTTCAAACCCAAGTCCAGTCCTTATTCCATAGTCATACAGATCTATAACCGTCATTCTGTTTTCCGACACCAGAGCCATATATCTGTTTCTACTGTCAACAGCAATCACTTCTGCTGCGAAATCCAAAGAGATATTCCGGATTTCTTTGTATGACGGGGCATCAAAGACTCTGACTGTATTGTCATCTATGGCAACAAAAAGTCTTTTCCCATCAGCCGACCAGCATATGGCTCTTGGCGTCATATTGGAGACGTCTACTTGAGTTCCAGGCATATATGCATCATACATACCGAACACTCCTACCTTTTCTCGTCCATCTTTTCCGTACAGCACGGCATAATGTACTCCAGTAGGATCCAATGCTATTGAGTGTATCTGCCCATTAATATGATTGACAGACACTCCCATTAGATTGTATATCTTACCGGCATTGAAATAGTAAACTGAGAACTCCCAGGTATCGAAACCTTCAGGCGTTACTTTCTGAGGGAACACATACGCACTGTCAGGACTCTCTGTCTGCGGTTGTGCGGCAATTGCGGGCTGCATTAAAAATACACATGCCAAAGCACATACCAGTAATCTTAACATAAAAACCAAATTTTACCCATAGCTGCTCCTCCCTATGGCATAATACAAAGAAAGTGTGGAGCGGACAGTCCCGCCCTATAAGAGAGGATTATAGAAGTTTTTCACAGCACAGCGGCGCCTGTGTCCCGGTGGTACGTAAGATATGGACGACAAGTGCCGCGCCACATCCTTGTTTACTGAAAACTACCACATTCTCGCTCAAGGACTACAAGCCTGACACTTTCATCAATCTGTCTGTGTTGCTGACGGCTCTCTGCCATCGGCATCCGCGCAAATTTAGCAAAAAGTTTCTAAAGTCAAAAACATTACGTAGTAAACCGGGATATAAATTGTTCCATTCACCACAGACACCTCGCGGCTGTTGGACAGCACGTAGGCACGCTTGATGTTGTAGTCCTTTACTGACAAGAATTTATTCAGGGCGCTGTGGACAGTGTAGTCCTTTCCGGACTTGACCTCTATTGGGATATTCGACAGATTGTCCGCATCGTCGATCAGAAAATCCACCTCGCCGTTCTTCTTGTTGTCATAGTAGAACAGCTCATGACCGTGCGCTCTCAGTTCCTGGGCGACAACTGTCTCGTATACCGAACCGAGGTTGATGCTCCCTTCGTCGGACATGATGGCCCGGATGTTGTTTTTAAAGTACATTCCGGACAGCAGGCCCACATCATTCAGGTACAGCTTGAGAAGGTTCTTTCCGCTGTTGGCCGCAAGTGGATAGGATGGAGTGCTGACGGCCCTCACCTCTAAAGCGACTCCGGCAGATATCAGATACTCGAACTCGTCCTGATAGTTCTCTGACCTCTTCCAGCTTTTATTCTCAATATCTTTAATTATCACCCGCTTTTTCTTATTTGCCAGATTCGAAGGTATCATTTCGAATATCCTGCGGACTTTCAGCTTTCTACCATTTTCTTCCTCGTATTTCGAGGCATCAACAGCATAGAGATCATGTACATCTTTCTGTATACATCTGAATTCTACAATATTGGAATTTTTAACAAAACTGTCTACCGCCGCCGGCAGCCCGCCAACCAGCAGGTATTTTCTAAACAGATCCATCAACTTATTATGCAGAGCCTCAGGCATAGCCTCCTGTTTACGGAACCTCTCACGCATGGCTCCGATTAATTCACCTCCAACACCATTTGCCAACATAAACTCCTCAAAATCCATAGGGTACATACGCTCCATCCTTATACTTCCAAGCGGGACCGACTGCGTTTTCTTCAAGGCGACGCCTAACTGAGAGCCGCTGGCGATGTAAGTGAAACGCCCGTCAGCCATAAGGAACTTCACCAAAGTCAGCAGATGGTCATACGCCTGAATCTCGTCGATAAACACAAGAGTCGATCTCTTATCCTTCATCCTGTCTCCGGCCACAATGCTCAATGCCAGATAAAAATCGCTGACCGTCCTTGCCTGAGCGAAGACGCGGTCTCCGAGCCGGTCCTCCTCCATATTGATCTCTATATAGTTGGGAAACATACGCTGCCCGACCCAACGCACGATATAGGACTTGCCTGTCTGACGCGCCCCGTCAATGAGCAGCAACTGTTTTGAATCGGAGGAAAGATACTCCTCTATCCGCCTGGCAATTTTTCTATAAAGCATAATCTACGTATTTCTGAAGCACAAAGATAGTCGTTCAATCGAAAAAAGGTGCGTTTTCCCATGAATTTCGATGGCAAAATACTGCGTTTTCCAAAAACAGGAGGGGCTAGAGGGTGAGGACAAATGTGGTGAGGGCGGGGTCGGTGCGGTCGAGGCGGATTGAGCCGGCGTGGGCACGCATGATCTGGCGGGAGAGGGCGAGGCCGACGCCGGTGCCTTCGGCGCGGGTGGTGAAGAAGGGGTCGAAGATGTGGTCGGCGTTCTCATCGGGGATGGGGTCGCCGTTGTTGGAGATGTGGATCTCGGTGTTATCGGAGGCGTTGACGAATGCGGTGATACGGATGAGGGGCACGTCGTCGAGGGGAGCGGCAGCAGGAGCGGCCTTCTCCCCGAACCGGTCGCGCAGGGCATTGAGCGCATTCTTCAGGATGTTGGCGACCACCTGCCGCATCAGCTGCTCGTCGGCGAAGAGGACCATGTCCTCATCCTCCAGAGCAATATCGACCCGCCCTCCGAGCTCCTCCACCCCGGGCAGCAGCGGCGAGAGCACATAGTCCAGCATCGGCCGGAACTTGAAGGGATGAATCTGCGGCACCGGCACGCGGGAGAGGGCGCGGTAGCCGTTGACGAAGCCCAGCAGGCCGCGGGCCGACTCGCCGATGACCTGTATGCCCTCCCGGAGGTTGCGGTCGTCGGTCATGTCGTGCAGGGTATCGCTGAGCGAGACTATGGGCGTGATGGTATTGAGCACCTCGTGGGAGATAATCCTGGTCATCTTCTGCCACTGGGCGCTCTCGGACCGCTCGGCCTCGGTGCGGCTCCCGGCCTTCTCCTCGAAGACGTAGAGCCGCACGGGGGTGTTTCCGTCCATGACGGTGTACTTCCCTATCTCGAAGTTGTATATCCGCATCTCGGAACCTATCGGCACTTCCAACGTCCCGCCCTCCTCCAGAGCCTCGATACGCGCCGTCAGTCCGGGCATCAGCCGGTCTAAGTCGGAGATGTGCCGGATGACTCCCAAGCCGAGGACAGAGGTCAGCGCCCGGTTGCAGCAGCGCACCTCCCCGGCCGGTCCCACTCCCAGCAGGCCGGTCCGCGAAAGATTCTCCACGGCTCGGTGGAAGACCTCGTTCTGGTCCCTGAGCCGCTGCTGCTCGGAGACGAAGTCCCTCACCCTGTTGAGAAGGATGTTGAAGACCCGGTCCTGGAGAAATGTGGAGTTCTCGGCAAAATGGAAGGACAGGTCTCCGTTCTCGAAGGCGCTCAGCAGGTAGTTGAGCTTGCGGACATTGCTGCCGTATATCGACAGGACGCGGTAGACCAGCAGGGCCGTCACTGCCCCGGCCCCGCCCGCAGGCCAGTACCACCCTGACAGCAGGCACCAGACGAGGGCACCGACAGCGAGCATCAGGCAGATGACCGAGAGTATGAGCGAGCGGAATCCCATCTACATCCCGTATTTCTTGAGTTTGTTGTAAAGGGTCTGGCGGGTGATGCCGAGCTGCTGGGCGACTACCGTCAGGTTGCCGTCGTGCTGGCGCATTGCCACCCGGATGAGTTCCTTCTCCATGTCGTCGAGGGTGACCACATTGCCCTTGCGGACCGACTCCTTGAGCACCTGTGCGGCGGTCTTGGAGCGGCGGCCGGGTCCCCTGCGGTCCTGTTGCTCGGGGAAGAAGTCTCCCACCTCCAGCATGCCCTTCTCGGAGAGGATCACGGCCTTCTCGACCACATGCTGCAGCTCCCGGATATTGCCCTGCCAGGGCCTCTGCATCAGCTCCTCGCGGGCCTCGTCCCGGATGCCCCGGATGTCCTTGCCGTATTTGACCGCGTACTTGCGCATGAAGAGCTCCGCCAACGGGACGATGTCCTCCATCCGCTCGCGCAGGGGCGGAAGGGTGAGGTGTATGGTATTGATCCTGAAAAACAGGTCCTCGCGGAACTGACCGTCGGCGACCATCCGGGAGATGTCCCGGTTCGTGGCGCAGATCAGGCGGATATCCACGGGGACGGGGACGTTGCTGCCCACACGGGTGACGCTCTTGGTCTGGATGGCGGTGAGCAGCTTGGTCTGCAGGTGCAGGGGGATGTTGCCTATCTCGTCGAGGAAGAGGGTGCCGCCCGAGGCCACCTCGAACTTGCCTGCCCGGTCGGCCTTGGCGTCGGTGAAGGCCCCGCGCACGTGTCCGAAGAGCTCGCTCTCGAAAAGGCTCTCGGGGAGGGAACCTACGTCCACGCTGACCATCGAGCTGCCGGAGCGCTTCGAGAGGCGGTGTATCTCCCCGGCCAGCATGTCCTTGCCCGTGCCGTTCTCGCCGGTGATGAGGATGCTGGCGTCTGTCCTGGCCACCTTCTGCACTATCTTGCGCAGCTCCTTCATCTTGGGGGACTCGCCCCAGAACATGTCGCCCTCGCTGCGTATCTCGTTCTTGATCTCGCGCAGCTGCTTGACCTCCTGCCGGCTGCGGGAGAGGCGGAGGGCCGCCTGGAGGGTGGTGACCAGCTTGGCATTGTCGAAGGGCTTGATGATGAAGTCAAATGCCCCGCGCTTGATGGCGTCCACGGCCAGGGCCACGTCCGAATAGGCGGTGAAGAGCACCACCGGCACATCGGGGTAGGCCTTCAGTATCTCCCCGAGCCAGAAAAGGCCCTCGTTGCCCGTAGTCACCTTGGCGGTGAAGTTCATGTCCAGCAGGACGACCTCCGGGCGCTTGACCTCCATGCTGTGCATCAGGTCGTTGGGAGAGGAAAGAAGGGTAACTTCGGAAAAATATGCGGGCAGCAGCAGCCTCAGGGCGGAGAGTATGGCCTTGTTGTCATCGACTACGAGGATGCGGCCGTCAGGGGTGGTTTTCTTACTCATATTCATGTATTTACGCTTCAAAAGTATAAAAATATTTTACAATTTTCAAAAAATTAGACACTTTTTGTAAAATTTCTTAACAATTAGGCACTCTTCAGAATTACATAAATACCTATTGCTCAATAAGTTATAAAGTTTGGCACGATTATGGAAGAAAGGAAATGGCAAAGGAAATCAAAATACAACCGCGTATGAAAAATATACTCTCAGCAGCCGCCGTCCTCCTCCTCGCAGGTACTCTCGTCCTGCCGCAGGAGGCAGCAGCGCAGTACCGCCGGAGCGGGGTCCCGTTCCCCCAGCCCCACGCCCAGGCATACGATATAGAGGTGCTCCGGGACACCGCCCTCGAAAGGCGCGTCCTCGAATATGCTGCAGCCCGCTCCCAGGAGCAGCCCGAGGTCTGGACTCTCCACGACTGCATGCAGTACGCCGTGGCCCATTCGCCCGAGATGCGCCTGCAGCAGGCGACCAACGATGACCGCCGCATAGACCGCAGGGAAGCCGCTTTCGGATTCCTCCCCACGATATCGGCAGGGTCATCCGGTTCGTTCAGTTTCGGCCGCGGTATCGACCCCGAGACCAACGTCTACACCAACACGACCACATTCAGCAACTCCTACAGCCTCTCGGCCGACCTGGACCTCTTCAACGGCTTCTCGGCAGTCAACAACTTCCGCATAGCCAAGACCGCCGTCCTGCTCGGAGTCGAGGAGGAGCAGATCAAGAAGGACGATATCTGCCTCCAGGTCATCCAGGCCTACTACAACGTGCTGTACTACCGCGGCATGGTGGAACTGGCCCGGGAGCAGCTCGAGGAGAGCCGCACGACTCTGGAGCAGGCCCGTGTCCAGTCGGAGTTGGGTCTGAAGAGCTACGCCGACGTCCTGCAGATAGAGTCGGACGTGGCCGCCAAGGACTTCAACCTCACCCAGCAGGAGAATACCCTCGAGCAGGGCATCCTGACCCTCAAGACCGCGATGTACTACCCCTTCGACGATGAGCTGACGCTGGCCGAGGTCGAGCCCTCCGTGCTTTTCAGCGCATTCTCCCATGAGAGCGACGCCGACAGCATCGCCGCCGCTGCCCGGGGCTACCTGCCCGCCTTCAGGGCCGAGGAGCTCAAGGTCCGCAGCGCCGAGTTCGACCTGAAGACCGCCAAATGGAGCTTAGTGCCCCACATCTACGCCCAGGGCGGCTACAGCACCGGCTACGTCTACGACCGCTCCTACACCGTCAACGACCCCTTCTGGGCTCAGATGGGCGAGAAGCAGGGACAGTACGTGGGCATCGGCATCAGCATCCCCATCTTCAACGGACTCTACAAGTACAACCAGATAGCCCGCAAGCGCAACGCCTTAGCCACAGCCGAGGCCAACCGCGACATCAAGTTCCAGCAGGTCGAGGGCGAGATACGCCGCGCCGTCCAGGACATGAGGGGAGCCGCCAAGCAGTTCGTATCGGCCGACAAGAAGGTCAACGCCTTAGTGCTCTCCCACGAGGCCAACTCCCGCAAGTACGAAGAGGGCCTGATGACCGTCATCGAGCTGCAGACCAGTTCCAACAGCCTCCTCGAAGCCCGCGCCGAAAGGCTCAATCAGGGCCTGCAGTACCTCCTGAAAGAAAGGGTGGTGATGTACTACAAGGGCATAACTTATTTGGACCAGGAATAAACTTAATCCCAATACGACAAAAAACATAAGACCATGGATAGAGTAATTGAACAGAAAAAAGGCATCCGCGCCGTATTCCGCAAGAAGAACATCCCGTACTTCCTCGCAGGAGTATTCGTAATATTCGTCCTCTGGCTCCTGCTCAGGGACAAGTCCTCCACCCTCAAGGTGGACGCCAACACCGTCACCATCGGCGATGTCCGCCTCGGAGAGTTCGACGACTACGTAAGGGTCTCCGGTCAGGTACAGCCCATCACCGTCGTGCAGGTATCCCTGCTGGAGAGCGGAGTCGTACAGGAAAAACTGATAGAGGCCGGCTCGATGGTCCGCAAGGGCGATGTGCTGGTGCGTCTCTCCAACAACACCCTCAGCCTGCAGATACTCCAGAGCGAGGCAGACCTTGCCGAGCAGGAGAACTTCCTGAGGAACACCACCGTAACCATGGAGCAGGAAAAGCTGGATCTGGAAAAACAGCGTCTGGAATATGCCATCGACACAGAGCGCAAGAGGCGCAAATACGAGCAGTACCGCCGTCTGGACGAGGAGCAGCTGGTAGCCCATGAGGAATACCTTCAGGCCAAGGAGGACTATGAACTGGCCGTCAAGAGCCTGGAGCTCATCATCGCCCGCCAGAAGCAGGACTCCATATACCGTTCCGTACAGATGAACAACCTTGAGGAAAGCCTCGAGAGCATGCGCCGGAGCATCCAGCTGGTACGTGAGAGGGTAGAGAACCTCAACGTCAAGTCCCCCATCGACGGACAGCTCGGCTCGCTTGACGTAATCCTCGGCCAGTCCATCCCCGAAGGCACCAAGATAGGCCAGGTCAACGACTTGTCAGACTACAAGATAGAGGCCAAGATAGACGAGCACTACATCGACCGCGTACAGTCCGGCCTCAGCGCCACCTTCGAGCGTCAGGGCTCCACCTTCGGCACCGTAGTGGAGAAAGTCTATCCGGAAGTGACCGACGGCCAGTTCAAGGCCGACTTCTACTTCACCGGCGAGCGTCCTGACAACATCCGCATCGGCCAGACCTACTATCTCAACCTCCAGCTCGGACAGCCTACCCAGTCGGTCTACATCCCCCGCGGAGTATTCTACCAGTCCACGGGAGGCACCTGGATCTACGTGCTCTCCGAGGACGGCACCAAGGCCTACCGCCGCGACATCCGCATCGGCCGCCAGAACCCCCAGTACTATGAGGTACTCGAGGGCCTGAAACCGGGCGAGAAGGTCATCATCTCCAACTACGAGAACTACGGCAAGAACGACGTGCTCATCCTTCAGAACAAGAAATAAACATCCACCCTCAGACCATCGGTTATGAAAAAACTCAACATAGGCATCTTCAAGGTCCTCTCCCTCGCGGTGGGACTCGCAGTCGGACTGGTGCTCATAGCCAAGATTTCCTTCGAGAGCAGCTATGACAAGTTCTATCCCGCCTACGACGACATCTACTGCGTGCAGTACGAATACAGCTATACCGATGGCAACCGGAGCCTCGACAACCTTACGCCCGGCGCCGTCTCCTACTATCTCCAACAGGAGATTCCCCAGGTGATGTATGGTACCAAGGCATCCTACACATCATCGATGGGTGACATATACACTGAAAACCGCCAGAAACTGACCGCCGAAAACGGCATCATCGCCGTAGACTCCAACTATTTCAGGGTATTTCCCCGTCCTGTCCTCGCCGGTGCGGACCCTTCAGTAATCCTCGGCGAATGGAACGGAGCCCTGATATCCCGGTCCATGGCCGAGAAGTTCGGAGGCATAGACCAGGCCATGGGGCAGATCTTCTTCATCGAGGAGTATCCGGGACTCGGCCTCCAGATTGGCGGGGTATTCGAGGACATCCCCGAGAATGCATCCCTGCGCTTCGACGTAGCCATCTCCATCTCGGGAATCGACCACATATACCGCCAATGGGGCATCACCGGCGACAATCCGGAGCATGCCGACACCCCCTCCACCATGAACTGGTCCAGCAACAGCATGTACATGAGCCGTGTACAGCTCTATCCTGGCACAGACCCCGCCTCCCTCCAGAGCGCGATAAACAATATCCGGGAAAAATACATTCCTGAAAAGGACTTCGAGAGTCAGGGCTACAGCGTGGACATCGTCCTCAAGCCTCTGGCATCCGAGCATGCCGCCTCGGCAGGGACGCGCAGGACCAACCTGATACTCGGCATTGTCGCCTTCGCCCTGATCCTCGCGGCAACGATGAACTACATCATGATCGTCATATCATCCCTCGTGGCCAGAGCAAGAGGCATCGCGGTACGACGCTGCTACGGAGCCGGAAACGGCAATATCATGGCACTGGTGTTCAAGGAGACCCTCTTCAACCTGGCTGTCTCCCTCGTGCTGGCCTTCCTGCTCATTCTCGCCTTCAGGGGAACGATAGAATCGGTCCTGACCACTTCCCTCGGAGCCTTGTTCTCACCCAGGAGCCTGTGGGTACTCGTGCTGACTGTGGCTGCCGTCCTCATTGTAGCCGCATGGATTCCCGGGAAGGCATTCCAGGGCATACCCATCGCCGTGGCCTTCCGCAATTACGCCGACCACAAGAAGCTGTGGAAACAGGTGCTGCTCTTCCTGCAGATGGCTCTCGCCTCGCTGCTGATTACCCTGCTGAGCCTCGTGGCCCTGCAGTACACCCGCTGGATAAACGCCGATCCGGGATACGACTATGAACAGCTCGTGGGATGCTACCTCAGCGGAGTGCCGCGTGATACCCGCTACGCGCTTATGCAGGCTGTAGAGAGTGTTCCCGGAGTCGAGGAAGTGGGGACAGTGGAGGATCCTCTGATACTCGGAGGCTCCAGCGGCAACAACGTGTACATCCCCGGTGAGACCGAGCCTTCACTCCACATCGCCGACCTCTATGAGGCCAACGGCAACTGGAGCGAACTCTTCGGCATCGACATCATCGAGGGACGCAAGGCGGCCTCTCCCATGGAAGTAATGGTTGACCCGCGTTTCGCCGAACAGATATGCGAAGTAAGGGGGTGGAAAGACGGAGTGATAGGCAAGAGCATTGTGGTGAGCGATCATGACGGCAGTTCCGACAATCCCTATACCATCGTAGGCGTATTCGACCATATAAGCATCAGCCCGGCCATCTACGAGGACAACCGGCCCGTAACCCTCTTCTACACCGATGCACCCATGACATTCCTGGTCATCCGCGTATCGGACCTCAATCCGGAGGTGACCGGAGCCATCCAGGCCGCCCTCGACTCAGTGGATCCGGAACGGTTCGAGCTGCTGACCTACGCCTCTGTGGTCAATGACATATACACCCCTGTCCGCACCGTCCGCGAATCGGTTCTCGCCGCAGGCCTGGTGACAGCCGTGATAGCCCTGTTAGGTCTGGTGGGATACACCGCAGACGAGACGGGACGCCGCCGCAAGGAAGTGGCTCTCAGGAAAATCAACGGTGCCCGACCCGCGGAGATCATCGGTATCTTCATCAGCGGCATCGGCAGATTCTCAGTGGCGGCAGTAATCATCGGCTGCGTCCTGTCGTGGTTCATATTCGACATGCTGCTCAAGTCGTTCGAGCTCAAGGTACAGCCGCCGCTGTGGCTCTTCTTCGTCACCGCCGCCGGCCTGCTGGCCGTACTGGCGGCAGTAGTCGCAGCCAGATGCCTGGCCATCGCAAGGACCAATCCTGCGGATTCACTCAGAACTGAATAAAGATTATATTTGAATTAAAAAACCATACAGATGAAAAAACTCAACATAGGCATCTTCAAGGTCCTCTCCCTCGCGGTGGGACTCGCAGTCGGACTGGTGCTCATAGCCAAGATCTCCTTCGAGAGCAGCTATGACAAGTTCTATCCCGACTGGCAGGACATCTACTGCATCACCTCGGAGTACACAAAGACCAACGAGGACGGAATTAAACACTACTCCCAGACTCCGGGAGCCGTGGCATACTACTTCGGACAGGAGATCCCTCAGATCATGTACGGAACCCGCGCCACCCCCCTGACTTACGAAGCGAGCAATGTCTATACTCAGGAAAACCGCAAGCTGACAGTCAGCAACCAGGTGGTACTGATTGACACCAACCACTTCAAGGTATTCCCCCGTCCCATAATCAGCGGAGATCCCGTGAACGTGCTTTCCAACTGGAACCGGGCGATGATCTCACGCTCTTTGGCAGAGATGCTGGGAGGTGTGGAAAAGGCCGTCGGACAGCTTATTTTCCTGGAAGAATACCGGACCATCCCGATAGAGGTCGGCGGTGTCTTCGAGGACATCCCCGAGAACTCCTCTTTCCGCTTCGACATCGGAGTATCCCTCGATGCGATGGACGAGATGATGCGCATGATGGGATCCGACTTCCGCTCCACCATGAACTGGGTGGGCAATGACCGCTACATCAGCCGCGTGAAGCTCTATCCGGGCACAGATCCCGCCTCCCTGGAGGATGCCCTTACGGCAGTGGAGAACAAATACCTGCCCCTCGAAGACTTAGAAGCGGCCGGCATAGACATCCATTATACCCTGTCCCCGCTTACCGCCGAGCACTCCTCGTCTCCCGGCACCAAGAGGACCAACCTCATCCTCGGAGTGGTGGCCGCCGCCCTGATTCTCGCATCGGTATTGAACTACATCATGATTGTCATCTCCTCCCTGCTCGGCAGGGCCAAGGGACTGGCCGTGCGCCGCTGCTACGGAGCCGGAAACGGCAGCATCATGGGCATTGTCTTCAAGGAGACTCTCATCAACCTTGCTGTATCCCTCGTATTGGCAGTACTGCTTATCCTTGCCCTCCGCAACCCGATAGAGTACGTACTGACCACCTCCCTCGGAGCATTGTTCTCCCCCCAGAGCCTGTGGGTGCTGACTCTTACCGTTGCCGTCGTACTGCTCATTGCCGCCTGGATTCCCGGACGGGCCTTCCAGAGCATCCCCATCGCAGTGGCATTCCGCAACTATGTTGACAACAAGAAGATATGGAAGCGCACCCTGCTTTTCCTCCAGATAGTGCTCGCATCATTGCTCATATCACTGCTCAGCCTGATTGCCATGCAGTACAACCGGTGGGTCAATGACGATCCCGGATTTGACTACGAGCGTCTGGTAGGTTGCCCCATGTCAGGTGTTCCGTATTCTACCCGCAACGCCCTGCTGCAGAGCGTGAGCAGCGTTCCCGGAGTCGAGATTGCCGGCACGGCGGACGAGACCATGCTGTTCGGCTGCAGCGGAAACAATGTGTACATGCCCGGAGAGAGCGAGGAGCTTTTCAATGTCGGCGACCTCTACTCGGCCAACGCCAACTGGAGCAAGCTCTTCGGCATCGACATCATCGAGGGCCGCAACTTCTCCACACCCAAGGAAGTAATGGTGGACGAGAACTTTGCCAAGCGTCTCAGCGAACTGCGCGGATGGACTGACGGAGTCATCGGCAAGCAGATACTGATGTCGGAGCACAGCCAGAGCGGCGATGATGTATTCACCATTGTAGGCGTGTTCGAGGATGTCCGCGTCGGTACGGTAGTATACGAGGACACCCGGCCCAACATTCTGTTCTACACTGAGAATCCTTGCGAATATCTGATAATCAAGGTCTCCTCCATGACTCCGGAGGTACTGTCCGGCATACAGAGCGCGCTGGACAGCGTGGAACCTGACCGTTACGAGCTCATGACATACACATCGGCCATCTACGATGCCTACCAGCCCGCCAGGACCATACGCGAATCTATTCTCGCGGCAGGTGTGGTGACGGTGCTGATAGCCCTGTTCGGTCTGATAGGATATACCGCTGACGAGACCGGACGCAGACGCAAGGAAGTGGCCCTGCGCAAGATCAACGGAGCACAATCAGGACAGATTATAGGTATCTTTATCCGCGATATCGGACGGCTGGCAGTCATAGCAGTGATAGTGGGATGCGTGGGATCATACTTCGTATTTGACCTGTTGCTGCAGTCATTCGAAGTGAAGGCGACGGCTCCTGTATGGCTGTTCATAGCCGTAGCCATAGCACTGCTGGCAGTACTTGCCGCCGTAGTCATCGCCCGCTGTTACGATATAGCCAGAAGCAACCCGGCTGACTCCCTGAGGGCCGAATGATATTGATTTTCGAAATTTAAATTGCACATTTAAAATATGAGACTCAGATTCAACAGACACAAAACCTTCTCCACCGTCCTCAACATCATAGGACTGACCCTGGCTTTCTCGGTCTTCCTGATACTGACGGTGCAAGTGGTGTATGACACCAGGTACGACCTGAACTATCCGGACACGGACAAGATAGTAAGGCTGGAGTACTCCGACCCTACTTCGCCGGGCGTTTACGGAGTACAGCTGTCCAGACCTATCATAGAACATCTGAAGACATTCTTCCCCCAGGCGGAGGCCGTATCCTGCTACTGGTACTACAAGAACGGCAACCGCAGTCCGTTCAAGGAGGCCAATACCGAGACACCGGGCATCATGCTGCGGTACACCCAGACCGACTTCGACCTGCTTCGGGTATTCCCGTTCGAGTTCATCGAGGGCGACACCTCCGGTTACCGGGCTCCCGGCACAGCGGTCATCTCCCAGAAAGCGGCGGCCAAGGTCTTCGGCAGCCAGTCTCCCGTGGGCAAGGACATCCAGTTCGACACCAAGAGCGGAGACGGTAGTTCCTGGCGCATCGTAGCAGTGTACAAGGACTTCCCGGACAACTCCAGCATGGACAACGACCTGCTGCTCAATTTAGGTGATTACTCCATGACCAACTATTCGGAATGGAACTACCCCTGCTACATGAAGATGAGGACCTTCGAGGGCGTAGAGCCGCTGCTGGACTCGCTCGGGGCCGTGATGTTCGGTGAGGATTCGGAATTTAAGGATCAGGTTGACTTCCGTCTGAGCCACCTGCATGACGCCTACTACGCCCGCGACGTGGAAGGAGACAACATGGCCAAGGGCAACCGCTCCACCACCATGACCCTGCTCACCGTCTCGATACTGGTGCTGCTGATAGCGATTATCAACTTCGTCAACTTCGCCATGGCCTCCGTGCCCTTCAGTATCAAGAGCATCAACACCCGCAGAGTCATCGGCTCGACCCGCGGACAGCAGATATGGGCACAGCTCTGGCGGGCCCTCGGACTGGTGCTGCTGGCCTTTGCCCTGAGCGTGGGCATGATGTCCCTTGCGGCCACCTCCTCCATCGCCTCCAACATATCCGGCTCGCTCCGGGTAGCGGATAACCTCCCGATTATCCTTATAGGCTTAGGCGTGGCTGTAGTCACCGCATTCATCGCCGGTATCTTCCCCGCCCGCTACAGCACATCCTTCAATCCGGCCATGGTCCTCAAAGGCTCCTTCTCCCTCTCGGCCAAGGGCCGCAAGATGCGCTCGGTCCTCGTGGGCTTCCAGTACGTCATATCCTTCATCCTGATACTCTGCTCGCTGTTCATCACAGTGCAGATCAAGTACATGAAGAGCTACGACATGGGCTTCGACCGGGAGCAGACAGTGGAGTTCTTCGTAAGCGACAAGATCGGGAACAGCCGCGAGACCCTCAGGCAGATGCTCCTGGAGAATCCCAACATCACCGATGTCACATTTGCCGGCAACCGGGTAGTATCCCAGGGCAAGATGGGCTGGGGACGCACGTATCAGGGTCAGAGAGTGCAGATGGACTGCCTCCCCGTAGACCCCAACTTCATCTCGTTCTTCGGAATGGAAATAGCAGAAGGCCGCGACTTCTCCGAGTCGGACAACCTGAACCCCAACGGCACCTTCATTGTCAACCAGGCCTTCATGGCCAAATACCCCTTCCTCCGTCTCGGTCTGAAATTCCCCGGGCATCAGGGTGACGACATGCCCGCCGAGATAGTCGGCATAGTCAAGGACTTCAACTTCCAGCCCCTGCAGTACAGCGTGGCCCCCATCGTACTCTACAACTTCGGTTCCGAACCATGGTGGCCCCTGACCGTCGGCTACGCCAAAGTCCTGCCCGGCAACGTCCAGGAGACATTCAAGTTCATCCGGGAGAAATGCGCTGAGCTGGACCCCACATTCGACACCTCCGCCATGGGACTGAGCTTCATGGACGAGTCCATCGGCCGGCTCTACCAGAAAGAGGATAACCTCAACCGCCTGATCACCACAGCCGCACTCATTTCCCTGCTGATATCCGTCATCGGTATCCTCGGCCTCGTCTACTTCGAGACCCAGTTCCGCCGCAAGGAGATAGCCATACGCAGGGTACACGGCGCATCGGTGAGCGAAATCCTCGCGATGCTCAACCGCTACTACCTCATCATCACCCTCGTATGCTTCGTAGTGGCCGTACCCGTCGCCATAGTCATCATCCGCTCCTGGGTAGCCACATTCCCCTACCAGAGCCCCGTGCCGGTATGGATATTCCTCGCCGCACTGCTCATCATCGGCCTGATCACCATAGTGACAGTCACCCTGCAGAGCCGCCGCGCCGCACTGCGCAACCCTGTTGAGTCCATAGCAAACGAATAAACCTTTAAGGACATAAACGATAAACCAATTAAATTATAAACCGTTATGATACACGTAGAGAACTTAAGCAAGGTGTTCCGCACCGAAGAGATTGAAACCGTAGCCCTCAACAACGTCTCCTTCGACATCAAGCAGGGCGAATTCGTAGCCGTCATGGGCCCCTCCGGCTGCGGCAAGTCCACCCTCCTCAACATCCTCGGCCTCCTCGACAACCCCACCTCGGGCAAGTACGAGCTCCTCGGCAAGGAAGTAGGCTCGCTGAAAGAGAAAGAGCGCACCCAGTACCGCAAAGGCAACATCGGCTTCGTATTCCAGAGCTTCAACCTCATCGACGAACTGAACGTCTTCGAGAACGTGGAGCTGCCCCTCATCTACATGAAGATCAAGGCATCCCAGCGCAAGCAGATGGTCAACGACATCCTCAAGCGCATGAACATCGCCCACCGCGCCTCCCACTTCCCCCAGCAGCTCTCCGGAGGTCAGCAGCAGAGGGTAGCCATCGCCCGCGCCGTCATCGCCAACCCCAAGCTCATCCTCGCCGACGAGCCCACCGGTAACCTCGACTCCAAGAACGGCAAAGAAGTAATGGAACTCCTCACCGAGCTCAACCGCGAAGGCACCACCATCCTCATGGTAACCCACTCCATCAAGGACTCCAGCTACGCCCAGCGCGTCATCAACCTCTTCGACGGTAACATCGTCACCGACGTCAAGAACGAACTCTAAATCTCAAGTCTGATCTCATAACCGACCCGGCCGGGCGCAGCGGGACACCTCCTCCGCGCCCGGCCTTTCCTTTCCCATCCACAGCACCCATTCCTCCCCACACCCTCCGTGTCTGTTATCCCGGATCTGCCATTATCCACCTGATTCTACAGCATTTACGCCCTCTCTTCCTACTACAGACTGGGAGCAATACTTCCCAGTCTGTAGCGCTAACAATCGCCATAAAGCACTAACCTTTAGCATTTTATATCAAATAGACAAAAACAGACTCACAAAGGATTAAATACCCGAAAAGTTCCGAATACGCACTACAGCATCCTCTGTGGCTGATAACGGGAGACAGATGCCCCAGAGTCCCCTCCAGTCTGTTTTGAGAAATATCGAACAACTTTCAGAACCACAGCGGCTTATGCCGGAATGCAAATTACAGACACTGGGAGAGGGGGGAGGGGGAAAAAGAAGATCGTGAATTGCGGGCAGCAGAAGCCAGTCCGATGGAGAAAGCATCGTCACTGGCCCCAGTTCCCGCGGAGGGTGTCGGGCAAGACGGGCATGGCCCCGTTGCAGGTGCAGACGTAAGCGGAGACGTCGACAGCGAGCCGATGGGCTTCGAGCGGGGAGCGTCCGTGGATCAGGGCTGCGGTGAAAGCAGCTGTAAATGAGTCTCCTGCGCCCACGGTATCAGCGACTTTCACCTGCGGAGTCTCGAGGAAAGATGGCGTCCCGGACAATGAAGAGAATACGTAGCTGCCCTGCACTCCACAGGTAAGAATCAGGAACCTCAGGCTGAATTGCCGGAGGAGCTGGAGGCATTTTTCCTGGGCCGTTGCTCCTGGGAGGGAGAGCATCCCGGATAGGACGGCCAGTTCTTCGTCATTGATCTTTAAAATGTTGCATTCTCCCAATGCTTCTAAAATGATGTCGCGGGAATAGAAATGCTGCCGGAGGTTGATGTCAAGGATGCGCCACTGCCCTTCCCCACGGGGGACGGCGTTCACGAAGTCGGAGATGGCACGGCGGGAGACGGGGGAGCGGCGGGCGAGGGTACCGAAACAGACGGCACGGGTCCGGGATGCAAGCTGCTGCAGCTCAGTGGTGAATGGGATATTGTCCCAGGCGGCTGGCATGCGGATGTCGTACTGCGGCACTCCGGAGGGGTCGAGCCGGATGTCGACGGTGCCGGTGGGGAAGGATACGCGGGAGAGCATTGTCCTGAATCCGGGGGAAGTGCTTTCGCAAGGTGCGTCCCTGGGAGCGTCCCAGGATGCGTTCACAGATGCCGGTTGCTTGAGCGTATTGCCTTCTTGGGCCGCGCGGGCGCTCAGTTCCCGGACTACCGCGTCCCCAGCCTCGTCGCGTCCGACAGCGCTGACTGCCACCGAATTGAGACCGAATTGCGATACGTGATATGCGAAGTTTGCCGGGGCTCCGCCGAGCCTGCGCCCTTCCGGAAGCATGTCCCAGAGGATTTCACCGATGCCGACGATGTATTCTATTTTCATGACTTGACTGGCCGAATCTGATTTTACTGCGAATATACTGAAAACATCCGTCCATTTAGCGGGCCGCCTGAAGTTTTCGGGCCCGGATATCGGAGTTGGGTGTCTGTCCAGCACGTTCTTCATTGTGCGCAGGGTTACCGTCGGTGCCAGAGGGTCCTGCAGTGGTCTTTGCCCGGAAGTACAGACATCTTTCCGCCTGCTCTTCCGATACTTTCCATCGCGAGCGAAGGGCCTTGGCTATCTCTGTTCTCTGCTCCCAGTCCAGCTGTGCGAAACTTGTGAGGCCGTAGTGCGGAACTGCTTTTCCGTCAAGCCATTCGCACAGCAGTTGATCGGGAATCAACAGGCTGGAGTGGCCTTTCTCATTCTCCATGCAGGCCTCGATGTCGGTACCCTGGCGCTCGACGCTCTGAAGGGTTATGGGCTTGACCGAACTGTCCTCCTTGCTTTGCTCCTGTTCCCATTTTGGTCCTGAGTATCTTGACAGAAAGTACATCAGCCTGCCGGAAGATGTAAAGAGAGTCTCGGTCATCCGGAAATCCACGAAGGTCATCGGGTCGATCATTCCCTCGCGGTCGCTGTTGCTTTTGTACTCATTCGGAGCGGTAGTCGTAACACGCTTGATTACAGGCGCATGCCCGATGCTGTACAGGGAACCGCTATAAGAAAAATAACATCCGGCAGATGAATACGGGTAGGCAAACGGGTGTCCCACGATTCCGTGATGTACAGGATTGCGCAGGATGTAGGCTATCAGCGTGACAATGTGCAGGTTGCCGATGGCTTCCTGAACGAAACATGTTGTACGCGGCAGACTGACTCCGTACTTGTGGAAGTAGTAGTTCGAATAACTGACCTTCAGACTTCTGAAGAACTTCTCGTAGTCATCGGTCATGATTCCGATGTGGTAGTGGTTGGACATCACGGCGAAGGCAAGTATGCGTATGTGGTATTTATACGCCAGCAGTGCCATGTTGTTGATGAAACGGATGTAGTCCTGGCGGCTTCTGAACATCAGACCCTTCTTGCAGGACACGCACAGATGATATACGCAGGTGTTTTTCATGATCTGCCCCTCTAATCTTACTTTTGTGTTTAGTGTTAGCAAAGGTAGGCAAATGATTCGGTTTTGAGAAATACCGGCTGCCAGTTCGGTAAAAAAGTTTGCGTGGTCGAGCGCAATCGACTGAAGGTCAGGGCAGGTCATTTGAAAAATTTTTGGGCGGTCCGGCTTAGCATGGGCATGCCCAGTCTGGGGATTGTGCCCATGCGGGTACGTCCTTCTTAAGTGTCTGTAATTTTAAAATTTGGCCATCTTTCTGGGAATAAGCAAGATAAGTAGCACAACCATGCTACAGACTACTTGGTTAAAATGTATGACAGATCGAAAATAGATACGCCGCAATAGCTGTGGAGAGGATATGGTGTTTTTGACCTTGTCAGTCTGTATTTCAATAACAGACACATTGCGTTTACACTTAGCGAGTTATGTAAATAACTGCTTTACAGACTTACCGTGTATCAGGGCAGTCTGTAAAAGGCGAAAAGGACGCAAGCACAAGAAAATCCGGAAGATAACGAAAAATGTGGAATAACAGACTCAGACATACCCTGGGTTCAACTGGGGCTCAAAGGAGGTTATAACCGCTGTAGAGTGGTTTCTGGAGGAAAGTTCGTATGAGTCTGTATGGCGCTGATTTGCGTAAATAAATGAATTACACGTAGATATAAAGAAAATGCGCTTACAGACTGTGAGGCGCGTGGAGACAAGAGGCATTCGAGCAGAAGCGCTGGAGTGAAGGGATTGGAGTGGGGCACTGAAGATGATGCACTGGAGTGGAGTGCTGAAGATGAGCGCAGATGTAGATGTTCTGGAACGGAAGTACTGGAGCGGAGGCACTGAAGCGAAGACACATGCGCAGGACGATGGCAAAAAACAACCGCCCCGGGCATCAGTCCGGAGCGGTCGGTCAAACAAACAAGTGAGTATTTGGAACGAATTACTCTGCTGTGTTGTCGCGGTTGCCTCCGCGGGGACGGCGGTCACGGCGGCGGCCTCCGCGTCCGCGGCGGTCGTCACGGCGCTCACCTGAGCCACCGGTGGGCTTTGCGAATGTGCCTACGTTGGGCGAGAGGTCGCGCTTGCCATAGACCTCACCGTTGCAGATCCATACCTTGATACCCAGAACGCCAACCTTGGTGTGGGCCTCGGCGAGTGCGTAGTCGATATCGGCACGGAAGGTGTGCAGAGGTGTACGGCCCTCCTTGTAGAGCTCCTTGCGGGCCATCTCAGCGCCACCGAGGCGGCCGCTGATGAGGATCTTGATACCCTCGGCGCCCATACGCATGGTGCTGGCCACTGCCATCTTGATGGCACGGCGGTAAGATACACGGCCCTCGACCTGACGGGCGATGTTGTTGGCCACGATGTTGGCGTCGAGCTCGGGTCTCTTTACCTCGAAGATATTGATCTGTACCTCTTTGTTGGTAATCTTGCGGAGCTCTTCCTTCAGCTTGTCAACCTCCTGGCCGCCCTTGCCGATGATGGCGCCGGGACGGGCTGTGTGGATAGTCACTGTGATGAGCTTGAGTGTCCTCTCGATGACGATCTTGGAGAGGTTGACTTTGGAGATACGGGCATTGAGGTACTCACGTATCTTGGAGTCTTCGAGCAGCTTTGCTGCATAGTCATCCCCGCCGTACCAATTGGAGTCCCAGCCGCGGATGATTCCTATTCTGTTGCTGATAGGGTTGATTTTCTGTCCCATTTATTTTTCCTCCTGATTAGCGGGTTCGTTGTTTACTTCTGCTTTGGCGGGTTTCACTCCGACGATGATGGTCACGTGGTTGGAGCGCTTGCGGATACGTCCGGCGCGGCCCTGAGGGGCGGTGCGGATACGCTTGAGGGTAGTGCCCTGTCCGACCATGATGGTCTGCACGATGACGTTGCCGTCCTCGAGTTCCTTACGGGCACCTTCGTTCTTGGCTTCCCAGTTGGCGATGGCGCTTCTGAGGAGCTTCTCAAGGCGGATGGAGGCCTCTCTCTTGGTGTACTTGAGGATATCAAGAGCATGGTTGACCTCAACGCCTCTGATCATGTCAGCGACCAGACGCATCTTGCGGGGCGATGTAGGAACATCGTTCAGCTTGGCGATCGCTGTTGTCTTCTTTATTTCTTTCAGCCTGTCGGCCATTTCTTTCTTACGAGATCCCATTGTGATTCTTTTTAATTATTAACGGTTGCCCGAATGTCCTTTGAATGTACGGGTCGGCGCAAACTCTCCGAGCTTGTGTCCCACCATGTTCTCGGTAACGTATACCGGAATAAACTTGTTTCCGTTGTGTACAGCGATGGTATGGCCGACAAAGTCAGGAGAGATCATGCTGGCGCGGGACCAGGTCTTGATGACTTCTTTCTTCTTGGTACCCTCGTTCATGGCCAGAACCTTCTTCTCGAGACTTTCCTGGATGTAGGGACCTTTTCTAAGTGATCTACTCATAATTCTCTGATTTTATTCCGGTTATTTCTTACGTCTTTCGATGATAAACTTGTTCGAAGTATTCTTCGGATTACGTGTCTTGTAACCCTTTGCAGGAATACCCTTGCGCGAGCGGGGATGTCCTCCGGAGGCGCGTCCTTCACCACCACCCATAGGGTGATCGACAGGGTTCATCACAACGCCGCGGTTGCGGGGTCTGCGGCCGAGCCAGCGGCTGCGTCCTGCCTTACCGGACGATTCGAGGTTGTGGTCGGAATTGGATACTGTACCCACGGTGGCACGGCAGGTTACGAGCACCATTCTGGTCTCGCCCGAAGGGAGGCGGAGGATGGCGTGCTTGCCCTCACGTGCGGTGAGCTGAGCGTATGTTCCGGCGCTGCGGGCCATAGCGGCACCCTGACCGGGACGGAGCTCGATGTTGTGGATGACAGTTCCCAGAGGAATCTCTGAGAGAGGGAGAGCGTTGCCGAGCTCGGGAGCCACGCCGGGACCTGACATGATGGTCTGGCCTACGCGGATACCTGCGGGAGCGATGATGTATCTCTTCTCGCCGTCGGCATACACTACCAGCGCAATGCGTGCACTGCGGTTGGGATCGTACTCAATGGTCTTGACGGTTGCGGGGCAGTTGTCCTTGTCACGACGGAAGTCGATGATACGGTACATTCTCTTGTGTCCGCCACCGATGTAGCGCATGGTCATCTTGCCGGTGTTGTTGCGGCCGCCGGACTTCCTGATGGGCTCGAGAAGGGACTTCTCGGGAGTCGTGCAGGTAATCTCGTCAAATGCGCTTATCGCTTTATTTCTCTGACCGGGTGTGGTCGGTTTGAATTTACGTATTGCCATAGGATTAAATGTTGCTATAGAAATCGATCTTATCCTCGCCTGCCAGTGTCACATAAGCTTTCTTATAGTGGTTGGCACGGCCTCTGAGTAATCCCGCCTTGGTGTAGCGGCTCTTGCGTTTGCCATGGTAGTTGACAGTGTTTACGTCCTTCACTGTCACTCCGTAGTGCTCTTCAACAGCCTTTCTGATCTCGATCTTGTTGGCTGTGCGGTCTACGATGAAACCGTAACGGTTCAATTTATCGCCCTGAACCGTCATCTTCTCTGTTACGATAGGCTTAATGATAATTCCCATGTCTCCTATGGTTTATTTGCGTCTTGCTGCAATGATGTCCTGAACACCGTCCACCATCACGAGCTGATAGGAGTTCATGATGTTGTAAGTGTTGATCTCGTCTACGGAGATTACATTGACATTCTGAAGGTTGCGTGAAGACTTGTAAATATTCTCACTGTTTTCAGGAAGTACGAACAGGGTCCTTCTTCCATTGGCTTTGATGTTGTCCAGGATCTGGATGAACTCCTTGGTCTTGGGAGCGTCCATGCTGAAGGGCTCGACCATGATGATGGCGTTCTCCTGAGCCTTGTAGGACAGAGCCGAGTAACGGGCCAGCTGTTTCAGCTTCTTGTTGAGCTTGAAGCCGTAGCTGTGAGGCTTGGGACCGAAGGCACGGCCACCGCCAACGTAGATGTTGGACTTGATGCTGCCGTGACGGGCTCCGCCGCCGCCTTTCTGACGGCCCATTTTCTTGGTGCTGTAGCTGACCTCGGAACGGTCCTTGGTCTTGTGAGTTCCCTGACGCTGGTTGGCCAGGTACTGCTTAACGTCGAGATAGATCGCGTGGTCGTTCGGCTCGATGCCGAAGATAGTCGAATCCAGGGTTACTTTCTTTCCCGATTCGGTTCCGTCGATTTTGTAAACTGACAATTCCATAACGTTAGTCCTCCACGATTACGTATGAACCCTTCGCTCCGGGAATAGAACCCTTCACGAGAACCAGATTGTTCTCAGGGATAACCTTGATAACTTTGAGGTTGAGAACCTTTACGCGGTCACCGCCCATGCGGCCTGCCATTCTCATACCCTTGAATACTCTTGAAGGCCAAGAGGATGCACCCATAGAACCAGGGTGACGGAGTCTGTCGGCCTGACCGTGGGTAGCACCGCCCACGCCGCCGAATCCGTGACGCTTAACGACGCCCTGGAATCCCTTACCTTTAGAGATACCGGTAACGTCTACCCATTCCACACCCTCACTCAGGTCTGAAACGGTTACTGTGTCTCCAAGCTTGAGCTCCTTGGGGAAGTCCGCCTTGAACTCCACCAGTTTGCGCTTGGGTGTGGTTCCTGCCTTGTCGAAGTGGCCTTTGAGAGCCTTGCTGGTGTGTTTTTCTTTCATCTCGTCATAGGCAAGTTGTACAGCGGCATAACCATCTTTCTCTACTGTACGAATCTGCGTGACAACACAGGGACCAGCCTCAATAACGGTGCATGGGATATTCTTCCCATCAGCATCGAAAACGGAAGTCATTCCGATTTTTTTTCCAATTAATCCAGGCATTGGTTTAATTAATTTGTTGTTAATCAATGAACTAATAGTCTCCGCGCACTTTTCGCGGGCTGCAAATATACCACTAATATTTTAATCTACAAGGATTTTCGTGAATTTTTCTGATTACTCATCCTTAAGTGGTGAAAAATATGAGTTAAGGATAATCTTTATTTGCTTTTACTCATCCTTAACTCAATTTTTTATATATTTGCGGATAAATAAAATGATTCACCATGACAACTAAAATCATCGGAAGGACTAAGGAATGTACAGCACTTAAAAACTGCTACGAATCTGACAAAGCAGAACTTATAGCCGTATACGGAAGGAGAAGGATAGGCAAGACATTTCTTGTTAAGAATTTTTTCAGGGATAAAATAGATTTCTACGTAACCGGCATCTATGAGGGAACCAAACAGGAACAGCTTACATTCTTCAACAAACAGCTGCAGGAGTACTCCGGCATACCCTATCCCATGGCTCCCGGGTGGCTTGACGCATTCGACCAGCTCAAACACCATATAAAGTCTCTTAAAAAGAACCGTACCGTAGTATTCATCGACGAGCTGCCATGGCTTGACACTCCCCGGTCCGGCTTTCTGAAAGCATTCGATCTGTTCTGGAACAGCTGGGGTGCGGACCAGCCGGGGCTGAAGCTGATTATCTGTGGATCCGCGACAACCTGGATGCTGTCACATATCATAGGGGCCAAGGGCGGGCTGCACAACCGTGTCACCTACAGGATGAAACTGGCTCCTTTCAATCTTGCTGAGACGGAAGAGTTCCTGAAAACAAAGGGAATAGTATGGAACCGCTATCAGATAGCCGAGACCTATATGACGCTTGGAGGCACACCTTTTTATTTACAGATGCTCGAGAAAGGGCTCAGTCCGGCACAGAATACTGACCGGCTGTTCTTCTCCGAAAACGCCATGCTGAGGGACGAGTACTCTTTTCTGTTCCGCTCTTTATTCAACGACTCGGCCATATACCGCAGTACAGTGGAACTGCTGAGCAGAAAAGCCAGAGGCATGACGCGCTCAGAGATGATGTCGTCCCTTAAACTGCCGGAAGGAGGCAACTTCTCCCAGGTACTGGAAAATCTCTGCCAATGTGATTTCATACGCAAATATTACGCTTTCGGGAAAAAGGAAAGGGATGCCATCTACCAGTTGTCAGACCTATACACATTGTTCTACCTGCGGTTCGTCCGCAACACAACTGCTGCAGACGGACATCTGTGGTCCAACATGATAGATTCTCCCGAGCGCAGAACGTGGAGCGGATATTCCTTCGAGCAGCTTTGTCTTCACCACATCCCCCAGATAAAAGCCGGACTCGGAATATCCGGCATCCAGAGTTCCGTATCTTCATGGTATACCGCTCCTGCAGACGGTCACAAAGGAGGTCAGATAAACCTGATCATCGACCGCCGTGACCAAACGGTCAATCTATGCGAGATGAAATTCTCCTCAGGCCCGTTTGAGATAACGAAAAAATATCTCGACCAGATGCAGGAACGCAGGGAGCTGTTCAGAGCGGCCACGAAAACCCGAAAGGCCCTGCATCTCACCATGGTCACCACTTACGGTCTCAAACCGAACGCATGGTCCGGCATGATACAGAACGAAATCGTACTGGACGACCTGTTCGCCGCAGACCCTAAATAAAACTGTTCGCCATTGACTCAGTCTGCTTTGCTCATCTTCTCTCACTCTACTACTTCTTCACAGACACTTGTGTAAATACACATACTAACGCAAAGTAATCTAGGTTATTTAAAATTCACACACTCCTGAAACCAGACTGTCGCTGTCTTGAGAAATGTCAGACAGTACTTGCCTGCGGACTCGTAATACGGTTCTGAGTATTTGCCCAATTTCTTACGGATAGAATCACGGTACTTTCCCAAGGATGGCGCGAATACTGCTGTTGACGGCACTATCACTCCCCTCTGCTGGCTGTTTACATTCAGAAATATTCCAGACTGTTCGTCAAGAGCAGTTACCAACTTACGATTAACCTCCATAGCAATATCAGCAAAAGCATTGTCCGCTATATGATTGGAAATATCAAACTCTCTGATTTCTTTACGGGACAGAAGATTATCTATAACCTGCCGCATTAAGGTCTCTTTATATTTTGAAAGTGATTCCGACGTTATATTGTATTGGCTTATATTAGCGCATAAATCGACACATAAATCGGGATCATTTTTCAAACTCTTATCAAAGAATTCATCCAGCAATTCTGCTGACAATAACGAATTCTCCGGAAATACGGTATACAAAGAGATATCTTCTTTTGTTTTCAATTCCTTATACCACACTCTAAAATTGTTAATCAAAGATATCAAGTTGGCATAATTTGAATAAAATCCAGTATGCAGCCCCTGAAGTTTGGTAATCAACGTCCACGCTGAAAAAGTCTTCAGTTTCAAGAAGCGCTTTTCCTTCTCTTTGACATTAATCTCATTATGAAGCTTGTCAATCTCAGCATTGATACGATCACGCTCGTCCCGCCAATCACGCCAGACTATATGCCCCTTTCTGTAAGCGATTATTATAGCTACAGCAAGAACAGCCAGAAGCCATAAATACTGACCTCCGTCAATCTTATGGAAGAAATCTGTCGGCCCAAAGTACGAAACCAACGTACCGCTGCCTACAAAATAACTTACCAAACGGCTTATTGCTTTTGCCATCAATACTCCAACGACTCCCCAAAGAGACATCCAGAAAGATTTCACAAAGGATTTCTTCCGTAAGAGCCAACTGACAATTGCCAAAACAGCATAAATTATAATCCACACCAGAAAAGGCTTAAAAGTAAATTGAAAATCCGGATCTGCGCCGGATACATGAAGGAAATCCACAAATTGCTTATACATAACGGCCAGCAGGATTGTTCCTGTCAAGAATGATGCAGAACGGAAAAACAAATCCTTTTTGTACTTATTCATCTTCTCATCATTCGCATCACACACTGCCTCTTTTGTACTTATTTTCTCCTTCAAAGACTCCTGTTCTGCTGACAGCAGGGCCTTATTAGCGTCTATGAAACAATCCCGCTGATTGGGATTACAATACATCTGCTTCAGAGACTCAAAATAGATTCTCAACTCCTTCTTGTCATTACGTAGTTGCTCCGCAGTATGCTCTTCAATATACAATTCGTTTTTCTTGACTGCATACTGAATATGCAAGTCACTGCTGTTTACCGTAAGAGGTGTAACCTCCATATTATCAGGACAAGTCACCAGTTTCTCTATTTCCGTAAGGATGCAGGCATAATTCAGTAAACCCTCATGCTCTACATAGCTGTAGGGAATATAGCAATATCCATTATCTCCCCAGTCTGATCCCCAAGAATTCCTGACTATAAACATCTGAAGATCATCACTGAATCCGACAATGACCATTGCATGACAGCTGTGGGGGTTCCCTTCTGAGTTCTGCTTTATCACCGATGCTATTTCTTCATCACCAGGCATAGGAATATAGCCACCGGCTCTGCCATACTCAAAAAAAGACTTTGTCAAAGTAAAAGATGCGGCTACAGGGCAATTGTCAACTAATGCTGATTTAATATCACATACCTTCGAATTGACATTCATCGCGGAGACCAACTTCCTCCCAGCAGCATCCGCATATGCCTCATCACTTGGCTTCTTGCTATAAATCTGGTCATTATAAGGCCATACCCGTTCCAATGCGATTCCATATTTTATAAGAGAATCTATTGAAGGTTTGAAACGTGAGCCAGAGTCATTATTCACACCACCGTCCCCATCAAGATCGCGGGCATTGTAGTAAAGAAACGCCTCACTTAAATCAAACTCATGAGCCGCATTCAGGCGCATCACATATTCAAATATAGATGTCAGGGCAAATGATAGACATGAACCCTGCTGACCTTGATTCTTTACAGACGTGAACTTGCTCCTCATGTCAAGGCTCCTTACCTTAACTTCATGCGGAGTATATGTTTCAGTCAAAGGTTCCTGCTCAACAGACGGAAGAAGACGGAATTTCTGATTCCGAAAGTGTATATAACCGTCTTCCACATAAAATTCCTTTACTTTTTCAGAATCTCCAATCTGTTTGTTCAATGTCTCCAAATCATTTTTAAGATTGCGGATTGTTGTCTCGGAATTAATCAGACGTGCGTCAAGTTCCTTAAGTTTCTGAATCGGATTAACAGGATTTTCACCGCCCAGCTTATAATAATGAGCATGGTCATTATTTATATAATACTCTATAGGTTCATCAAACAACTTATCTACAGTAACGATATCCTGTGTAAATATTGTCTCTGAAAAAAGCTCGCAGTCTGTTTTGGCCAGGCACACTGCGAGAATCGCTGCCTGCATTGTGATTGCGCTCTGCTTCTTGAGCGTATCTTTGCAACGGTCAACGATTTCCTGCACCTCATCGGTAAACTTTTTCTGTATATCCGGATACTCATTGCCTGCCTCACTATTGCGATGCCCGTCCAACTGCTGAAACAATGTGGAAAGCAGTGTCGCCTTGTCTTTAAGCATGTTGTTCACCACAACATATGCATTATTGACATCAACTTCTCTGTCGTTCACATGAGCAGCATCCATAGCATTCAGCATGGATTTACTCAACAAATATTCAGCATACAGATACTTATCCAGACATAAAGTAGAGAAACCGAATGCCACAACATCCATATATTCCACAGTATTTGGGAACATTTCATGGTAATATCCGGCACATAGTATTGAAAAATGAGACAATATCGTTGCGAAAGAATCAGCGTTCAATCCTAAGGAAATACCGTTCTGGGAGGCATTCTGCATCACGATGAAATGAGTACTGTACCCAATAGACTCAGCATCCCTGAATGCCTTATATTTCTCCACCTGGTTCTTTGACGGGCTGGTAATAACATAATCAGGTTCTATTATAGATGCCATATCATCACAAAAACCCATAAAATCCAGATCTACCGGACGCCCTGCAAGTTTTATTATCCTATATAAATACTCCGCAGACTCCAGTGCCTCGCTCTTATAAAGCGGAAAATAAATCATCGTATATAAGGACGCATTTGCGCCCACACTGCCAACACGGAGAATCTGATTGAATATGCCATTCAGGAATAAATCTTTGTCATCCTCCGGGTTATCAGTAAGCCGTCCCAACTCTCTCCATTCCAACTGCAATGGACCATGCTGAATCATGTCCTTTATATCGACAGCCCCATCCGGATAAAGCAACTGCCTGACACGTCCGTCATCTACCACAAACAGATTAACGGAGGAGAGGAGTTCCTCCCCTCCGTACTTATAAACTTTTCTGCCGATATTTGAAACTATTTCCGCAAATTCTTTACCGATAAATATATGCGCAAAATGTTCCATCTCCAATTATTTAAAATTCTCAATTGAATTGATAAAATCCTTCTGTATGAATTCCCACTCTTTGACAAAACGCTCCGTCTCACCGTTCTGCTTTGAAAAATATGTCAATGAATTCTTATCCGTACAGGCTACTTTGTCTATATAATCCGCCATACCGTCATCAATAATATTCTGTATCATCATCTTATACACCTCCTTACCTTTTGAGCGGATATCCTTCAGTATCTTGTCATGCAACGTATTTCTAAGTTCGGGGAAAACGATTGTCTTGAAATAATTGAATGCTTTCTCCCTTTGAGCAGTATTGCCAAGGGCAGTCCATTTGCCATCTAAAGTCATCGCGGTGCCGTCCTCATTCCACACCTGATACTTTCCCTTATAGCAACGTATGTATTTGGTGTGCGGCACCTCTTCCTTACTTTCAATCTTTATTGGTTTCTTATTACTGTCTTTTTCCATGATGTATTGAGTCTCAACAACATCTGTCCATCCAAAGAAATTCCCGCATACCCAATAGAAATCAACCTCGTTCTGCATCTCCGGCTTCAGTTTAAAATCTATTGAACGCATAGTATCAAAAATCTGCTTGTCAAAGTGAGGGTTGAAGCTTGTAGTTCCTGTCGTCATAGCATCACGGACAAGAACACTGTATTCTCGATCTACAGTATTCTCATCAAAAGCACCTATACAATATGGGATAACAGCCATGTCTGAACGATAGAAAATAATCTTCTGCTTCATTGAATCAAACTCAGAGAAAATGAACTCCTTCTTAATATCCGGCAACAGAGTCCTGTCACTTTCAAGTCTTGTCTTCTGATTACTGTCATTCTTGTAGATTGATATCAGATAGTTCTGAACCATCATTGCGGTCGGCAACATAACGCGTGTCTCACTGAGTTGTCCCCGGTCATCAAGACGAAGAAGCCGGCTTGACTTTTCTGAAACAATCTTTTTGAAAGCCGCGTATTCTTCCGCTGAGAGCCCTTCAACAACATCTATGATAAGTTTGTCACAATACGCCTTTGCCTGCGGTAATGACAGACAATAGTCATGTATCTTCCCATGCAGTTCCTTATTGACATCGACATTCATAATTGATTTGCCCAAAGAACTGAAAAATCCATCATAGAATGCCTCATCCGGCAAGAATTCCATAGTCTGTCTCTCCTGTGCTGACAAATCATATTCAAAGACATGGACAGCGGCACTGTCATTCTGCTTTGATGTCAGTTCGTCCTTATACTGTTTTTTCAATGCCGAAAGCTTATTGTCCAGATTCTCTATGCAACCTTGCAGCGAGCCAGCCTCAGTCAACAGATTTGTATATATCTCCGCTGCGACTTTACGACGCTCCGCTTCCAGATTGTCAATCAGAATATCCCTGGCAATCTTTCCGATACCGTCTTCAAGCAAAATGGCCTTTTTCTTCTTTGACTTAAATATCTTCTTTGAATACTCTTCGTAATCCTTATACTCCTTTTTAAGAGCAGACTGCTTGTCCTGGGCATTCTTCTCATACAAAGACCGTTCAGTATCCATTTCTGTTCGATAGATCGAGAGATTTGTCACCAGAGTAGACAGGAATCCATTCGTATTCGCTATGCCGTTTTCCGCATGTACCAGAGTTTCCACCTTATCCTGCAATGATTTTCTAAGGTTTTCCATACGCGTGTCTATGACCTTGTTGTCCGGGAACTGCGGCCGACTTTTCACATACCGCTCGACAGCCTGTTTTATATCAGAAATAGAATCTTCGGTATCAAGCGGTGCCGGACTTATGTTGACTTTTTTAGGATCATAAACACTGTCTATCAACTGGTCAAAGTTCAGATCCTCACGAATCTTGTTCTCAAGAGCCCAGTCTATTGCCGCTTTGTCTACATCCAAAGATATGTTCTGCAAATTTGTTATGAGATGCAGTGCGGCCTTAAGTGAATAGACTTCCGCAAGTTCCTGTCCCTTATAAACAACTTGACAGGCCCCTAGACCCTGAACCCATCCGAGCTTTGGAGTTATGTTATACGAGCCCTGCTGCCATCCAGTGTTACTTGCTCCTGAGCGGACTTTGTTGCCCATCTCTCCTCCTGAAACATACATGCTTAGGCCCACCACCTCACAAAGTTTACTGATGTGGTCTACTTTCTTACCGTTCTCTGTCTCATTGTCAACCACATAAAACTCATCATAAATCGGCTGACGCAGCTCTCTGCTGCGACCATTCAAAGAAACCTTAATAGGATTCTCACTTGACGCACCCATAAGATAGTCCAAATCCATGATTGCAGAATATGCATTCGCGACAACACGGGGAGTCTTGTTACCAGAAGGGTCCATCGCACGGAAAACACTGTGAAGTATTCCATAACCTATGATATGAACTTGGTTCTGATACTTCTCCCGTATAAGCTGAGCGACATTGAGGAACGAACCAGCCCCTGTACCTCCTGCCAAGGACATTGCGATATGAATGTCTATCGGTTGATTAACTACTTCAGAGGCATCCAACGTCGCTTGTATGTTCCTAACCTGTGTTATGCAGTCTGAGATACGGCGGATAATATTGTCCTGAATCATCTCTGTAAGAAAACGTCCATAAGTACGGACCTGACTGGCACCGTCGCTGATACGATTGCCGAGATAACGGGTATTGGAAGGGAACATCCATGCAAAATCTCCCTTCTCACTCCTGACGTCATACAGAGTTTTCGGACTGGCGGCCGCCACATTTGAAAAAGACAGAAAGTCATCATGCATATCTGTTGCAAGATTCGAATCTTCCGGGGCCGCCAAATCAAAGTCCACCGCTGCAAAAGCAATTTGTCCGGGAATGTTATCTACTCCCTTATAGGCTTGCTCATATAATTTTTTCGCGTATGATACAGCTGTAAGCCCTGTACCGCCTAAACCGATGTAAATTGAAGGTCTGATTGCCATAATATAATGATTTTTAATTTATAGTTGTATCTGTACTTTCTCGTCACGGGAGTTTGTCACTATAACACTATCCCCCTTCATGACGCTATCCGGAGCAATTCCATAGTACGCCTTGCCCTCAAAGCGAATCTGCCGGTGTCTTATGCCGTTCGTAATGACAAAATCCTTATCCCAGAATTCGTTCACCTCATACCTGACATCACCTACAAAAAGTCTTTTGAGAAAAGATGTTTTCTTTGACTTATTGGTGCAGACCAGCTTGTATGCAGATCCCATCCGTATCGGCCTGCCTGCTCCCGAGCCATAATCAAAGTAAACCTTGTTGAAGCAGGTACTGGGATTAACGAACAAGTGAACTATGACAATCCATGCCAATAGAACGATGACAATGACAGTCAATACTAACATCGAGCCTTTTGCAAGCGGATTCATTACATCCTCTTTCTCTATGACGATGCCGTGTTCCAGTTCTACCGCATCAATTCTGTCAAGCCCATTGAGACTTTTAGGCTGAAGAGCCAGCATGTAACGGCCTTCAGGCACCGAAAGTCCGAACTCGATTCCGACAACTACCTCTCTGTCTGCCGCTGTAATATTCAAAAGATTGTCTTCACACATCTCACCGTTCTTATAAAGGATGACATCTTCTATCTTTCGCTTGGTATTGATGTCTATCAACTCAAAAGTCAGCACATTGTCCCATTGTCTGAGAGCATCCTCGTTGAATTCAAAGACAAGGGTCTGCTCCATCCGAACTGGTTCATATTTTCTGAAAAGGAAATCGGAATATTGACGGGTCTGTCCCCAGAAAAGCGAGTTCTCATCCTGCCTCCCACACGAAGAGAGCAAGGCAACGGCCAGCATTACGGCAAAAAAGGCAAGTACATATCTTTTCATGATGATTATCGTTTAATAGTGATAGTCAGTGTTTTTTCAGGCTTGTTAATCAATTCCAACTTAAAATCATCCGATGTAAGTCTGATAATGGCATCCGCTCGGTCCGCATCCACAAGCTCAATCTCAAACGTCACTGTTGATTTTTCGGGAAGCATGTTTTTAAGTTCCTCATATGGATAACGGAACCTGAGAGGAATTTCTATCTGATTGTTCTCAAGAGTAAATTCCTCGTCATCAACATCCAGGATATCCTCAGCGTCATCTTCCGCTGATACCGATACCCTTACACCGCCAGGAAGAGGGTCCCGCTCATTGATTTTGAAGGTCAGTATAGCCGTTTTGTTATCCTTGATATTGACAGAGACCTTCTTCGCCGGCTGTAGCGTAAATGACGGCTTAAATGCCTCCCCCGGATACACACCGGAGACATTCTTCGTTTCCTCCAGTGTTTCCTGTAAGTCGTCATCCGTGGCACTGACAGTAAGCATATAATAGGGGCTGTCGTAAAAAGAATAAAACTTTATAACAAATTGATTGCCAATGTAATATAAAATTTGTATCTTAGCTA
>CALUSM010000004.1 GCA_944323445.1 uncultured Bacteroidales bacterium | reverse complement strand
CCCGGCGAGTCCGGCGAGGAAGGCTATGAGCAGGAAGCTCCAGAAGCCCTGGCCGCCGGCCTTGCTGCCCTTGGCGGTAGCGGCTGAGTCAGCGGAGGGGGCCGCCGCCGGGTCGACCTTTACTGACACCTCGCTGTCGTTGAGGGTGCACTCGAGCCCGTTGCATGTCTGGAACTCGAGCAGTCCCGTGACTGTGAACCTCTCCTGCGAGGCGGGGACGATGACCTGGCGGAATTGCGCTGTGCCCTCGAAGTACTTGACGTCGATGCCGAAGCCCTCGTCCAGCTTGACGTGGGCCTCCTCCACGTCCTGCAGCCCTCCGGAGAGGGTGAAGGCGGAGCTTTCGTCGGCGGTGAAGGAAGTGGCCATCGGGCCGCCGCTCACCGGCACGGTGCTGTACATGTACCAGCCCGGCTCGAGGCTTACGGTCAGCAGCAGCTCGACGTTCCCGTCGGGAAGTACGGAGGCTTTCGAGTCTACTGAGATTACTCCCTGGGCGCTGGAGCACAGGGCTATAAGGCCGGCTAAGACGGCCATGACTGTTCTTTTGAGTCTCATATTTGTATTATTGTAGATTTTCTTCGGGCAAAAGTACGGAATAATTCTTATTTTTGCATGATTAATTCCAATAAACACATGACACAGGAAGAAGTATTCAAGCAACTTACCGCCCATGCCAAGGAGTATGGCTTCGTTTTTCCCTCAAGTGAGATTTATGACGGACTCAGCGCCGTCTATGACTACGGACAGATGGGCGTGGAGCTCAAGAACAATATCAAGAAATACTGGTGGGACGCCATGGTGCGCCTCAACGAGAATATAGTCGGTATCGATTCCGCTATCTTCATGCACCCTAAGATCTGGCAGGCCTCAGGTCACGTGGGAGCCTTCAACGACCCTCTGATCGACAACAAGGATTCCAAGAAGCGCTACCGTGCCGACGTGCTCATCGAGGACTACATAGCCAAGCTCGAGGAGAAGATTGCCAAGGATGTGGAGAAAGGCCGCCGCAAGTTCGGCGAGAGCTTCGACGAGGCCCAGTTCCGTGCCACCAATCCCAACGTTCTGCGCAATCAGCAGAAGATGGACGAGGTGCGTGAGCGCATGACGGCCGCCCTCAATGCCAACGACCTTCAGGGGCTGCGCGACATCATCATCGACTGTGGCATCGTCTGCCCCGTCTCAGGTACCAAGAACTGGACAGAGGTGCGTCAGTTCAACCTGATGTTCTCCACCCAGCTCGGCAACATCTCCGGAGAGGACGGCATCATCTACCTCCGTCCCGAGACAGCCCAGGGCATATTTGTCAACTTCCTGAATGTCCAGAAGACCGGCCGTATGAAGATTCCTTTCGGAATAGCCCAGATAGGCAAGGCTTTCCGCAACGAGATAGTGGCCCGTCAGTTCATCTTCCGCATGAGGGAGTTCGAGCAGATGGAGATGCAGTTCTTCGTGCGTCCCGGCTCGGAACTCGAGTGGTTCGCCAAATGGAAGGAGGCCCGCCTGCAGTGGCACAAGGCCCTCGGCCTCGGCGACGAGAAGTACCGCTTCCATGACCACGAGAAGCTGGCCCACTACGCCAACGCCGCCACTGATATTGAATTTGAATTCCCCTTCGGCTTCAAGGAGCTCGAGGGCATTCACTCCCGCACGGACTTCGACCTGGGCAACCATCAGAAGTTCTCAGGCCGCAAGATACAGTACTTCGACCCCGAGACCGGAGAGAGCTACACTCCCTACGTAGTGGAGACCTCCATCGGACTGGACAGGATGTTCCTGGCCGTGCTTTCTGCCGCTTACTGCGAGGAGAAGTTGGAAAACGGAGAGGAGAGGGTAGTCCTCCGCATTCCTCCCGTGCTGGCTCCCGTGAAACTTGCAGTACTGCCTCTGGTCAAGAAGGACGGGCTGCCTGAGATTGCCCGCGATATCATCGACGACCTTAAGTTTGACTTCAACTGCCAGTATGACGAGAAGGACAGCATCGGCAAGCGCTACCGCCGTCAGGATGCCATCGGCACACCGTTCTGCATCACCGTGGACCATCAGACCAAGGAGGACAACTGCGTGACCATCCGCGATCGCGACACCATGTCCCAGGAGCGCATACCCGTAGCGGAGGTCGGCAGGATTATCCGCGAGAGGACGGACTTCAGGACAGTCATGAAAAAACTGAACAAAATAGGATAACAAAAAAAAACTACAGCTATGGCAACAACAGACGTGAAGTATCTTGGCCTGGACCTCAAGAGTCCCATAATGGTCAGCAGCTGCTCGCTGACAGCCGATGTCGACAAAGTTAAGGAAATGGAAAGCTGCGGTGCCGGAGCCGTGGTCATGAAGTCCCTCTTCGAGGAGCAGATCCGCGGTGAGGTGGAGTTCATGGCCTCAGCGGGACACTCCTATCCGGAGATGGACGACTATCTCCATGCCTACATCCGTTCCAACTCCATCGCGCAGTATACCGAGAAGGTACGCGCACTTAAAGATGCCGTCTCAATACCTGTCATAGCCAGCATCAACTGCTACAGTCCCGGAGAGTGGGTCGAGTATGCCCGTCAGATCGAGGCTGCCGGAGCCGATGCTTTGGAGATCAACCTCTACGACCTGGCCCTGGATCCCAGAACCTCTCCTGCAGCCATCGAGGACGGCTATGTCAGCGTAGTCCGCTCGATAGCTTCTGAGCTTAGGATTCCCGTAGCCGTAAAGATAGGCCCCCACTTCTCCAGCATAGTCAATTTCGTGGACCGCATAGCCTCTGCCGGAGCCAAGGGAGTGGTGATATTTAACCGTTTCTTCACACCAGACATCGACCTGGAGAAGTTCTGCCTGGTGCCGGCCGCTCCCCTCTCACATGAGGGTGAGTATGCCGAGATCCTGCGCTGGACCGCCATTCTTGCATCAGCCGTAAAGATAGACATCGCCACCACCACAGGCGTGCACAGTGCTGAAAATGCCCTCAAGATGATTCTTGCCGGTGCCGATGCCGTTCAGGTATGTTCTGTGATTTACAAGCACGGACCCGCCGTCATAAAGGAATTCAACGGGAAAATAGCTGCTTTCCTCGAAAAGAACAATGTGGAAAGCCTCTCCCAGATCCGCGGCCGCCTGAGCTACTCCACCATCCCTGATCCTGCCATGTACGAGAGGGTTCAGTTCATGAAGACCTTCGGCTCTCTGGCCCTGTAGTCGGGGTAAAAGGACTCGAACCTTCGACCCCCTGCTCCCAAAGCAGGTGCGCTAGCCAACTGCGCCACACCCCGATTGATTGTGAGGTGCAAATATAGGCTTATTTTCCGGATAAATTCAGATTCTTTTCAGAATTACTCCATAAATTTGTATCTCAATCTGAAAAGACATACGTATGAAACTGCTTATTGTTGAGGATGACTCCTCGCTCAGGGAGCTGATGCTGAGGGCCCTGACGGATGAGGGTTATGTGGTCGAGACGGCATCCACCTTCGATGAGGCGGACGTCAAGGTGTCAGGCTACAGTTATGACTGTATCCTGCTGGACATCATGCTTCCGGGCGGCAGCGGCCTCCAGCTGCTGGATCACATCAAGCACATGCAGAAACGGGAAAACGTCATCATCATCTCGGCCAAGGACTCCCTGGACGACAAGGTCTACGGCCTGGAGCACGGGGCTGACGACTACCTGCCCAAGCCCTTCCATATGGCCGAGCTCAAGGCCCGTATCCGCAGCGTGCTCCGCAGAGGACGGACCGGCGGCAACCTCACCATCGAATACGGCAATGTCACCATCCAGCCCGAGAACGGTTATGTGGAGGTGGCCGGTAAACAGGTGGAACTGCTTAAAAAAGAGTTCGATATACTGCTCTATTTCATGCAGCGGCCCAATCATCTGGTAGACAAGTCCGTCCTTGCCGAAGCCGTTTGGGGCGACCACGCCGACCAGGCCGATGACTACCACTTCGTCTACGCGCAGATGAAGAACCTGCGCCGCAAGCTCCAGGCGGCAGGAGCCGACATCGAGATCAAGGCCGTGTACGGTTTCGGATATAAGCTGGTCAAGTGATATGAAGCTGATGTACCGCATAGCCATGCGCCTGGCGCTGGTGCTCCTGCCCCTGATGGCTATCTGGGCCGGCTTTTTCTATTTCCGGACCCTGAACGAGGTCAATGACGAAACCGATGACGCTCTGGATGAGTTCACCGACAAGGTCATTGCCCGCATGCTCTCCGGTCAGGAACTGCCCTCCAACGTAGGAGCAAACATCATCTACGACATCATCCCGATCGGGGAGCAGTTCGCCCAGGACCATCCATCCATACGTTATTATTTCAACGACGAGCAGTTCCCTTCCATAGGCCGCGAGCCCGCCAGGGTGCTTACCACGGTATTCCGTACAGACAGCGACAACTACTACCTCCTCAAGGCCTATACCCCGACGATAGACAAGCAGGAACTCATGCAGTCCACCCTTGTATGGATAGTGATTCTGTATTTTTCCCTGCTGCTGACAGTCATATTGGTGACGATTCTGGTCTTCTACCGCAACATGCGTCCGCTCTACCGTCTCCTGGGCTGGCTGGACCGTTTCAGGATAGGCGCCAAGAACCCTCCGCTGGACAATCCGACCGACATCACCGAGTTCCAGAAGCTCAATGTGGCCGCTGAAAAGGCCCTCAACCGCTATGAGGAGGCCTTCGAGGCGCAGAAGGAGTTCATAGGCAACGCCTCGCACGAGCTTCAGACCCCTCTGGCGGTCATGGGCAACCGCATCGAGTGGCTGCTGGACAACACGGAGCTGGACGAGAGGCAGATAGGCGAGCTGCTGGGTATCCAGCGTACTCTGGGAGGGGTGGTTCGTCTCAACAAGACCCTCCTCCTGCTGACCAAGATAGACAACGGCCAGTTCCCCGAAAGCACCGATGTCTTCATCCCCTCCCTCGTGCAGGAGAGCGTGGAGGTTTTCTCAGAGATATACGAAGACAAGGAGATAAAAGTCGATTTTCCCCGTCCCGACAGTCTGGTGGTGAGGATGAATGAATCCCTGGCCCGGACCTTGACCGGCAATCTGCTCAAGAATGCCTTTATATATACGCCCGCACACGGGAGGATCAGCATCAGTATTAAAGGCAGGACCCTGGAGATAGCCAATACCGGAGAAACACCGCTTGACGCGGACCACATCTTCGACCGGTTCTACAAGAGCGGAGGCCGCGAGGGCTCCCTGGGCCTGGGTCTGGCTATAGTCGGGGCGGTGCAGAGGTACTATGATCTGGAGGTGAAATACAGATTTGAGGAAAAAATGCACATTTTTTCTGTAAAATGGAGATAATTTTAAATTTATTTCAGAATCGGGGATAATCTTTGCACCGTAAAACAAAAGAAACAGTATTAATTTTAAAAAAAGTAAAGAATATGAAAAAGATTATGATCCTCGCAGCCGCCATGCTGCTCCTCTCCGTGACCTCAGCCCGCGCCGACCACGACCGCCCGATTCAGTTCAACCAGCTTCCCGTAGCCGCTCAGGAGTTTGTAAACACCTATTTCGCTGACCAGAAAGTATCCTTTGCCAAGGAGGAGCGCGACTTCATGGAAGTGCGTTACGAGGTGATGTTCACCAATTCCATCAAGATCGAGTTCTACAAGGACGGCCAGTGGAAAGAGGTAAACTGCAAGTATTCAGTACTTCCCGCAGGCATAGTGCCCGAGCAGATCATGACGTATGTCAACAGCAATTTCCCCGGAGTGCAGGTACATTCAATCGACCGTGACCGCCGTGATATAGAGGTAGAGCTTACCAATGGTCTGGAGCTTACGTTCGACCTGTATTACAACCTTATCGACATGGATGACTAGCCGCGTGTGACAACCATAATGTATAACTCTAAGACGGGTTCCGGAAGTATCGTTCCCGGGACCCGTTTTACGCAGAGTGTCACATTTCCGAAGGGCGGGCATTAAGCGCAGATTTTTTTAACATTTTAAACAATCATTTATGAAGACGAATTTTAAACTTATTGTATCAGGGTGTATCCTATCCCTTATGCTGCTTACAGCCTCCTGCAATAAGCAGAGGCCGGACAACTTACAGAACATCGAAGCCGCTCCTGAACTTCAGGCTGCACTGTACGGCCTCTATCCGGAGGCGCAGGATGTAAAGTGGTCGCAGAAAAACGGTTACTATATCGCGGATTTCAAGGCTCCTGCCGGTCTCTCTCCGGCAGTCCGTTCAGATAACAGTCAGCTGGTCAATTATTCTGCATGGTTTGACTCCCTCTATGAGTGGCAGATGACAGAGACTGACATCCCTCAGGGCATGGTGCCGGATGCTGTCTGGGCTGCATTCGCTGAGACAGAGTATGCCGACTGGCGTATCGACGATATCGACATGCTTCGCAGAGGCGGTGTGGAGACCATCTACATCATCGAGGTCGAGGGTACTACGGCTGACGGTGTCCGTCAGGAAGTGGACCTGTATTTTACGGAGGACGGAGTGCTGGTCAAGACGGTAGTAGACGCGGAGGATGACTATGACTACGGAGACTATATTCCAGACAGTCCTTCAGGCAGTATTTGGGATTTCATCAAGACCCATTATCCCGATGCCCGAATAGTGGATATAGATATCGAGGACGGCATGACGGAAGTGGAGATAGTCGATGTGGACGGGAACGGCTGCAAGGTATGCCGCGAGCTTTTTTTCGACTCCTCCCAGAACTGGATGTTTACCCGTACAGAGCTGCATCCGGGTCAGGTTCCCGATGACATCATGGGTTATCTCAGGGCTTCGGAGTACGGTGACTATCGGATTGATGACGTGGATTTCTACGAGACACCTGAATGTGAGTTCTACCGTTTTGAGCTGGAGTACAGGGATGATGACATCAAGGTGGATGTGTATGCTGACGGTACTGTGACCCCTGTAGGTGGCAATGGCGGTAATCCCGGCGGCGGAGGAAGCGGCGGAATGGTCGACGGGAGCATTGAGGAATTCATCACCGAGAAATATCCCGGCGCCCGTATTCTGGAGCAGGACTGGGACGACGGATATCTGGAAGTGGAAATCTGGCATGACGGCAGGGAAAAGGATGTGTACTTCAACGGTGCCGGCGAATGGGTCCGCTCCAAGTGGGATGTCCGCATCAGCGAGCTGCCCGATGCAGTGACAAACGCCTTGACAAAGGAATACCCGGATTATCGTATCGATGACGCCGAGTACATCCAGACCCCCGAAAGCGAGTACTACCTCATCGAACTGGAAGGCCGCGGCGACCGCGAGCGGAACGTACGCATCACCTCCGACGGAACGATTCTCTAATAAGATTTCTCACAGAATAATTGAAATTCCCGAGACATGCTCTACAGGCTGTCCGGGAATTTTATTATGCCCGTATACAGTAGCAAAATAGTACGCTTTTACATACCTTCCTTGGCGATATTCTCGCGCATGTCGGTGTCGGCCTGGATGTTCTTGATCCGGTAGTAGTCCATGATACCGAGGTTTCCGGAACGGAAGGCGTCAGCCATAGCCAGAGGAATCTCCTTCTCGGCCTCGATAACCATAGCCCTAGCCTCCTGAGCCTTGGCCTTCATTTCCTGCTCGAGGGCCACAGCCATGGCACGGCGCTCCTCAGCACGGGCCTGGGCGATGTTCTTGTCGGCGTTGGCCTGGTCGATCTGCAGCACGGCACCGATATTCTTGCCTATGTCGATGTCAGCGATATCGATTGAGAGAATCTCGAAAGCCGTACCGGCATCGAGTCCCTTGGCCAGCACCACCTTGGAAATCGAATCAGGATGCTCCAGCACATCCTTGTGGGACTCCGAAGCACCGATACTGGACACGATGCCCTCTCCGACGCGGGCGAGCACAGTCTCTTCTCCGGCGCCTCCGACGAGCTGCTTGATGTTGGCGCGGACGGTTACCCTGGCCTTGGCTATCATCTGTATGCCGTCTTTGGCGACAGCGGTTACGGGCGGGGTGTTGATGACCTTGGGATTGACCGACATCTGCACGGCCTCGAACACGTCGCGTCCGGCCAGGTCGATGGCGGCCGCCATCTTGAAATCGAGGTTGATATTTGCCTTGTCCGCGGAGATGAGGGCGTTGACCACATTGGGCACATTGCCTTTGGCCAGGTAGTGGGCCTCAAGTGCGTTGGCGTCGAGTTTCAGGCCTGCCTTGGTTCCTGTTACCATGGCCATGACTATGGTGCTGGGCGGAACTTTCCTCCATCTCATCAGCACCAGCTGGATGAGCGAGATGCGTACTCCCGATATCAGGGCCTGGAACCACAGGGTGACCGGGAAAAACCAGAGAAGGATGATCAGGGCCACGATGGCCACGGCGATCCAGATAATGACGATTCCTACAGAAGAGATCATGATGTGTGACAGTGTGTTTATTTGGATTGAACAAAGATTTTATTGTCATCGATGAGTATTACCTCCACCTCCTGCCCCGGGTCGATGATGCCGTTGCGGACCGAGCATTCCACCGCAGTGTCTCCGAAGAGGACCTTGCCCATGGGGGCCAGTCGGGTGACGGTAGTCCCGTGGCAGCCGACGGTTATGCCTTTGTCTTCCGGACGGGAATCCGTGCGGCTGTCTATCTCGGTATGGAGGGAGAGTTTTTTCCATGTCTTGGAACGGAGTGCGAGGACAGTGCATACCATGGCCAGCAGGGCGTTGGCGGCGATGGTGATGTATCCGGCATCCGGTCCGAACCCGTCGAAGGCGAACCAGCATGCCGCCGCCATCGATATCAGACCCAGCGAGCCTGCTATGAAAATACCTGGTATGAGAACTATTTCCGCGAGGATAAGAAGCAGTCCCAATATTGAAAGAGATATGATCAGTGCCATCTGTTATAGTTTAATGCTTTCTATACTTATGTTTCCGACATTCAGATCCTGCAGGACCCGGAGCAGTTTCTCAGCCTCGCTCCGCTCAGGGAACGGACCGACAGCGAATACTGTCTCCCCGTCAGAGCCAGATTTGGTGATGTCTTTCCGGCATGTCTCCCTGATTGTGTCGATGACTGACGCGGGCAGGGTGGGACCGCATCCGTCTATCACTACCTGGTACGACATGTCTCCTCTGTCTGAGGAGGGTGTGCGGGAAGAGGTCGCGCCGTTCTGGAGTATACGCTCATTCTCCAAGGCTCTGGCATTCTTGACGGAGATGCTTTTGCCGTTGTTGTAGGCTATGATGAACGCTTCCGGAAATCCATTGCGGCGTACCCGTCCCAGATTGGAGGATGCATCGCTGTAGGTGCGGAAGACTCCGACGGTGTGCAGGTATTTGCCTGACTTCATGCGGGTGACGAAGACAGGGGTCATGCCCCGTATGTCCCGCACGTCCGCATGCCGGGTAAGGACAGAGAACTGTATTTGGTACACTATTCCTGCGGGCAGCGTGTTGTCCTCCGCGAACTGTCCCTCGTTCCGTCCCAGAATCCTGAACGTGTAGTCAAATTCCGGTTCAGGTGTCTCGACTATAATATAAGGTATCTTGCCCATAGTGCGGTGCCTGAAGACATACTCCGCTGACTGTGGCTGCCGGAACCGTTCCCGTGCCGGCTTGTCTTCCCTGACCGTAGGGATGATGCCCTCGGCGAGGAACCGTATCTCAATCTGCCGCACCTGGGCGGAAATGCTGTCCATCTGACGGCGTATCTGCAGCGCTTCTTTCTCCACATTGCGGATTATGCCGGCCAGGAATTCCCGGTCTTTCTCCGAGGCGTTCTCATAGATTCTGCGGCTTTCTTCTATCTTGTCCAGTCTCTCCCTGTGCTCTTCCTGAAGGTTGCGGAGTCCGTGCATGAGCTTTGAGTAGTCTTCCATGCGTGCATCCGGGACTGATGTCTGTTCCTGTACGGAGGCAGGCTGCCGTCCGGAGCCCTGTCTGTCCCCGGCGAACGAGGAGACGGCCTGCGGGGACTCGTCCTCTCCTAGAGGAGTCTTTACAGGAGTGGCTATGTATCCGGTGACGTAGATTTTTACGGAATCGGTTCCGCCGGTCTCCCTGTCGGATACGATGATGGAGTACTGCCCGTCATTGCTGTTCAGGTACATGAGGTCGTTACCGGTGGAGGAGTAGGGGAATCCCATGTTTTCCGGGACGTCCCATTCTTCAGTATCCTCGTTCCAGCGGCTGTAGAAAAGGTCATAGCCTCCCATTCCGGGCAGGCCGTCCGAAGCGAAATACAGGGTGCGGCCGTCGCGGCTGAGGATGGGGAATATCTCGTTGTGTCCGGAGATGATGTTGCTGCTCAGCAGTTCGGGAACTGACCAAGAGGTGCTGTCCTTGCGGGAGGAGGTGTAGAGATTCCATGCACCTTTCCCGTCAGGGGCGGAGTATATGACGCTCTGCTTTCCGTCCGGAAAGTACATGGCTGTGTAGAAAGGGTGGCCTTTCCCTTCCTCAGGCCTGATGAAAGGATTGGGTATGGGAATCCAGGATCGGTCTTCCAGGTCGTTGAGATACATGTAGAAGTCTTTGATGCTGACAGTGCGGGAAGCTACGGCTTCCGGACGGACTATGTATTGGAGGAGGTTCTCTCCGTTGCGGCACTGGAGCATACGGTCCATGACGGCAGGCCGGAGAGTTTCGTCGGTGATGAGCTCCAGGGCCTTGCCGTACATCTCCTCGGCTTTGGAGAATTCATAGGCCCTGTGGTAAGCCTCGGCCTTGCGCAGGCAGGTCTCCGCACTGCTGTCCGCCTGTTGCCCGAAAACGGGGATCCAGGCCATAAAAAAGACCGTGAGGACCGTAAAATGTCTGTTCTGGGCAGTCATATTCGAATAATATAGTCAACAAAATTACTAAATACTTTACAAATAAGAAAAAAATAGTACTTTTGTACCCTCAATTTTTACGCAAATTTTAAAAAGGAATTTGATATGCAAAGTAAAGGAGCCATTACTCTATTGGCGGTTTTGATCGCTCTGGCCTGCATTTACCAGCTTTCCTTCACAGGAGTGTCCTCCATCATCAAGAACAAGGCGGACAAGTATGCGGAGGCAGCTGTGGCAGCAGAGCAGCAGAAACCCTCCTTCGCGGAGGTGTCTGATCTGGATAAGGCTTATTATCTGGATTCTATCAGAAAAGAGAGAAACAGTTTCTATCTCGACTCGGTGAGCGCCGAGAAGGTCTACCTGGGCTACACTTTCAAGGAAGTGCAGGAGAAGGAGATCAACCTCGGTCTGGACCTCAAGGGCGGTATGAACGTCATGCTGGAGGTACAGCTGAGCGACCTGGTGAGGGCATTGTCCAACTACAATGAGTCGCCTCAGTTCAACCAGGCCCTGGCCATCGCCAAGGAGAGAGAGACAGCCCTGGGCGGCAACACCGACTTCATCACCCTCTTCTACGAGGCCTGGAACGAGGTGGCACCCGAGCAGAGACTGGCTCAGATATTCGGAACTATCGACCTCAGGGACAGGATCAATGCCCAGAGCACCAATGACGAGGTGATCGCCGTGATCCGCGAGCAGGCCGAGAGTGCCGTAGCCAACTCTTTCAACGTGCTGCGCAACCGTATCGACCGCTTCGGTGTGACTTCTCCCAATATCCAGAGACTCGGTAACTCCAGCCGTATCCTCGTCGAGCTTCCCGGTGTCAAGGAGCCCGAGCGTGTGCGTAACCTCCTTCAGGGAACCGCTTCCCTCGAGTTCTGGACTACCTACGAGAATCCCGAGGTATTCCGCTATCTTCAGGAGGTAAATACTATCGTAAAGGACTATGTGGCTCAGGAAGAGGGTCTGACAGCCCAGGCACAGCCCGCTGAGACTGCAGCCAAGGCAGCTTCCGCAGCCGCCGGCAGTGCTTCCGATGACCTCGTGGCAGAGCTGGCACAGCAGGAGGATTCTCTCTCCGCTGACGAGCTCAACTACGCCAAGAACAATCCCTTCTTCTATGCCCTCAATCCCTCGATGTACAACGGCCAGCTGATGCCCGGTCCCGTAATCGGCGTCGCTCACTACAGGGACACAGCCAAGATCAACTCCTGGCTCCGTCTGCCTCAGGTGAAGGCAGCCCTTCCCGCCGACCTCGTGCCGATGTGGACAGTGAAGGCCTCTTCCCAGTATGCCGGAGGCAACTATTACGAGCTGATTGCCATCAAGGTCAACACCCGTGACGGCAAGGCTCCTCTTGACGGAGGTGTGGTGTCCGATGCCCGTGTGTCCTACAACAATATGGGCGGCCAGCCCGAGGTGGACATGGCCATGAACGCCGAGGGTGCCCAGACATGGGCCCGTCTGACAGCTGACAATATCGGCAGGAGCATTGCCATTGTCCTTGACGGTATGGTTTACTCGTTCCCCCGTGTCAATACAGAGATTACCGGAGGCCGTTCAGTAATTTCCGGTAACTTTACCATCGAGGAGGCCACCGACCTTGCCAACGTGCTCAACTCCGGTAAGCTTCCTGCTCCCGCCACCATCGTTCAGGAGCAGGTGGTAGGTCCTTCCCTCGGTAGCGCCTCCATCCAGGCAGGTATGATTTCTTTCGTGATTGCCTTCGTCCTGGTGCTGCTCTACATGCTCTTCTTCTATAAGGGTGCCGGTGTCGCAGCCGATGCCGCCCTGCTGTGCAACGTGCTCTTCCTCTTCGGTGCCCTCGCATCCTTCGGAGCCGTCCTCACCCTCCCCGGTATCGCCGGTCTGGTGCTGACCCTCGGTATGGCCGTGGACGCCAACGTGATTATCTACGAGCGCGTCAAGGAGGAGATCCGCGCCGGCAAGGCCCTCCGTCTGGCTATCTCAGACGGTTACAAGCATGCTTACTCCGCCATCATCGACGGTAACCTCACCACCATCATCACCGGTCTGGTGCTCTTCTTCTTCGGTTCCGGTCCTGTACAGGGCTTCGCCACCACACTGGTTATCGGTCTGATTACCTCGATGCTGACCTCGATCTTCATCTCCAGACTGATCTTCGAGGCCCGTCTGAGCCGCGGCAAGAACATCTCGTTCTACACCCACTTCACCAAGAACTTCCTGCAGAACACCCATATCGACTTCGTCAAGATACGTAAGTACGCCTACATCTTCTCCACAGTCCTCATGGTAATCTGCTTCGCTTCCATCATCTTCAAGGGCTTCTCCTACGGTGTGGACTTCACCGGTGGCCGTACCTACGTAGTCCGCTTCGACCAGGATGTGACCGCAGAGGATATCAGGGAGGCCGTTCTGGATGAGTTCCAGGAGGGCGTCGAGGTCAAGCAGTTCGGCGGTCCCAGCCAGATGAAGATCACCACCACCTACATGATCGAGGACCAGAGCACCGAGACCGACAAGATCGTGGACACCAAGCTGTATGAGGCTCTGAAGGGCTTCTTCGCCAACCCCATCACCTACGATGAGTTCATCTCCACCCTCGAGAATCCTAACGGTATCATCCAGTCCGACAAGGTCGGTCCTACCATCGCAAACGATATGAAGCGCGACTCCCTGATAGCCGTAGCCATCGCCCTGTTCGCGATCTTCGCCTACATCGCCGTCCGCTTCAAGGGCTGGACATGGGGTCTCGGAGGAGTTGTCTCCACAGCCCACGACGCCATCGTTACAGTCGGCTTCTTCTCCCTGTTCTCCGGTATCCTGCCGTTTACCCTGGACGTAGACCAGACCTTCATCGCCGCCGTGCTGACCATTATCGGTTACTCCATCAACGACAGCGTGATTATCTTCGACAGGATCCGCGAGTACCGCCGCCTGTATCCCAAGCGTGAGCTCTACCAGAATATCAACGACGCCATCAACAGTACCCTGGCCCGTACCGTCAACACGTCCGGTACCACCTTCATCGTGATGCTCGCCATCGCCATCTTCGGAGGTGAGGTGATCAGGGGATTCGCAGTGGCTCTGCTCGTAGGTATCTTCGTAGGTACATACTCGTCCGTATTCGTAGGTACTCCTATCATGTACGACCTGTACCTGCGCAAGACACGCAAGGAAGCCAAGAAACTGAAAGCTGCCGGCAAGTAATATTGCCGCAGACAGCAGATAAATGATAAAGACCGGGACAGTCGCAGAGGCTGCCCCGGTTTCATTGTTATGAAAACCAGAATTCTTACAATTGCCCTTTCCGGCATTTTCCTGTTTTCGGCGGCACGTGCAGACGTTGCGGCCCAGACCCTTCCCGGCAATGTCCATGAGACATCCGAAACGTACTATCCTCCGTAGGATTCTGCTGTGCGGGAAAAGCTGCGCCAGTGGCGGGACCTCAAGTTCGGGGTGCTCTTCCACTGGGGCCTGTACTCGATCCCCGGGATAGTCGAGTCCTGGTCAATATGCTCGGAGGACGTGGACTGGATCAACAGGCGCCGTGACCTGAACTACGAGGACTACAAGCGGTGGTACAGGGGGCTGAAGGACGAGTTCCGTCCCACTTCTTTCGACCCTGAGGAATGGGCGCGTATCATGCGCGATGCCGGGATGCGCTACATGATATTCACAACCAAGCATCACGACGGCTTCTGTATGTTCGATACGCGGCAGACGGACTTTTCGATAGCCTCCACGCCGTTCGGTGAGGAGGACGGACGCGACATCACCGCCGAGGTGCTCCGGGCATTCCGGGAGCAGGGCTTCATGACCGGTACCTATTTTTCAAAGCCGGACTGGAGCTGCCCTTACTACTGGTGGGACCAGTATGCCACACCTGACCGCAGGGTCAACTATGACATTTCCCGCCATCCGGAGCGCTGGCAGCAGTTCCGGGACTATACTTCGGCACAGATGCACGAGCTGATGTCGCAATACGGGCCGGTGGATATCCTGTGGTTGGACGGCGGCTGGGTGGCGGCACCGCGTGAAGACATCGGCCTGGACAGTATCGTGACCTCTGTGCGCAAGCTCCAGCCGGGACTGATAACGGTGGACCGGACGGTCAGCGGGCCGAACGAGAACTATCTCACGCCGGAGAGGGGAGTCCCCGACGGCCAGCTCCCGGTCCCCTGGGAGAGCTGCATCCCCCTGAGCAATGACTGGGGCTGGGTGCCTGATGCTCCGTACAAGTCCCCTGAGACGGTGCTGCGGACTCTTATCGAGATAGTGGCCAAGGGCGGCTGTATGCTCCTGGGCATAGGCCCTGACGCGGATGGCCGGATAGAGCCGGAGATACAGGAAATCCTGCATGAGGTGGGAGAATGGCTCAGAGCCAACGGGGAGGCGGTCTACGGGACCCGCTGCACCCCTTTCTACCGCTATGGTGATATATGGTTCACATCTTCGGCGGACAGCACGACCCTTTATGCGGTGTATGCCCCGGAACGGGAGGAAGGCGTGGCCGCGCCCGGGGAATTGTCCTGGAAGGTCAATCTGCCGAAGGGCAAAATGCGTCTGCTGAGTACAGGGCAGGCGCTGAAATACCGTCTGCAGGGGGATTCAGTGACAGTTTCCCTGCCCCGCGGTATCGGAGAGGGGCCTCTGGCTATAGCTTTTGAACCGGCCGTGCGGGAGGCATACCGCAACAGTGCTATGCCGGTGGACCTGAGGGTGTCGGACCTGCTCCGGAGGATGACCCTCGAGGAGAAGACAGGACAGCTGCTTGCTCTCCAGGGCTGGGAGATGTACATCCGCGAGGGACAGGATGTGGGGATCAATGCGGCATTCCGCAGTGCTGTTGACAGCCTTTGTGCCGGGAGCCTCTATGCCGTGATGCGGGCGGACCCCTGGACCCGTAAGACGTTTGACAACGGACTTGACGCTGCTCTCGGACTGCGGACACTGAACATGATGCAGCGCTATGCCGTGGACAGCACCCGTCTTGGGATTCCGCTGCTGCTGATGGAAGAGGCGGTTCACGGACTGATGGCTATCGATGCGGTGACATTTCCTACGGGGCTTTGCGCGGCTTCTACCTGGAATCCGGATCTGATGCGGCGGATGGGGCAGGTGACGGCGGCGCAGACTGCCGGACGGGGAGCTTCGGTGTGCCTGGGACCGGTGCTGGATATCGCGGCGGATCCCCGCTGGTCCAGGACTGAGGAGACTTTCGGAGAGGACCCGTATCTGACCGGGGAGATAGGAGCGGCACTGGTCGGCGGTATCCAGGAAGGAGGTCGGACTGTAGCCGCGCTGAAGCATTTCGCCGCTATGGGAGTCCCCGCGGAGGACACAACGGGGCCCCCTCGGATATCAATCCGCTCCTGCTCCACAACATGCACCTGCCGGCATTCCGTCAGGTCCTTTCCGGGTTTTCGGAGGATGCTGACTCTCGGGCCGAAACGGTATCTCCGATGGTTATGACATCTTACAATACGGTGGACGGCATCCCGGTTACGTGCAATGCCTTCCTGCTTGATACCATCCTTCGCGGACAGTGGGGATATGACGGGGTGGTCATATCGGACCTCTACAGCGTCAACGGTATCGTCGGAGCCGGTGTCGCGTCTGATCTTAGGGAGGCGGCTGTCATGGCCCTTACGGCAGGGTGTGATATCGACCTGGGCGGCAGTGCTTATCGTAGGCTGGCGCAGGCTGTGCGGGATGGAGATGTGGACGAGGCTCTGGTGGACCGGGCTGTTGCCAGGGTTCTCAGACTGAAATTCGCCCTGGGACTGTTTGAGCAGCCGTATGTGGATGAAATTCCGGCAGAGACATCGCAGGAAGTACTCGCCGGGGCTGTGGCTTTGGCGGAGGAGGTCGCACAGGAGGGTATTGTCCTGCTGGAGAACAGGGATGGAGTGCTGCCGCTGAGCAGGGATGATATTCGGCGGATAGCGGTGATAGGTCCCAATGCGGACATGCCATATAATATGCTGGGCGATTACACTGCCCCGCAGCGTGAAGGAAAGGTAGTGACGGTGCTGGACGGGCTGCGTTCCGCAATGCCGGAGGCAGAGGTCCTGTATGCACGCGGGTGTGCTGTGAGGGATACGGCAGGGGCTGCTTCGGGTATTGCTGAGGCAGTCAGGGCGGCTGAACAGGCTGATGCAGTGGTGCTCGTCCTGGGCGGTTCCAGTGCAAGGGATTTCCGGACATCATACGCTGAGACCGGTGCTGCTGTGGCCTCTGTGCAGGTAAGCGATATGGAGAGCGGTGAGGGAATGGACCGGGCCACTCTGTCGCTGACCGGTGCTCAGGAGGCTCTGTTACGGGCTGTAGCTGCGACTGACACGCCTATCATCACGGTCTTTATCCAGGGCCGTCCGCTGGATATGACTCTTGCCTCGGAGCTTTCCGACGCCCTGCTTACGGCCTGGTATCCGGGAGAGCGGGGCGGAGCGGCTCTGGCATCCGTGCTTCTGGGAGACGCGAATCCTTCAGGACGCCTGCCCCTGTCAGTTCCGCGTGATGCCGGCCAGCTTCCTGTTTACTATCAGCAGGGCCGCGTAAACGACTATGCCGACATGCCCGGTTCTCCTCTCTATCCTTTTGGATACGGCCTGGGCTATACCACATTCTCCTATGATTCCATTGCGGTTTCGGCCGGTATTCCGTCAGCGTCCGCACTTGTCCGGGTCGAGGTGACGGTAACCAATAAGGGCGGCTGCTCCGGCAGTGAGGTCGTTCAGCTCTATCTCCGCGATGAGGTGGTTTCGGCCCGCGTCTGTGACAAGCGTCTGGTGGGTTTTCAGAAGTTGAATCTGGCTCCGGGAGAGACTGCGGTTGCTGTATTTGACCTAGATGCGGATATTGAGCCTGGTACATTCACCATAATGGCCGGTCCGTCTTCTGCGGATTTGCCGTTGGTAAAGACGGTGCGGTATCCGGAGTTTATTAAATTTTAATTTTTTGCGAGGATGTATTACAATTATGATTAAATTTGGGGGATAATTTTTAAAATCTGATATCATCATGAAACTTCCTTTTGCAGAATCTTACAGAATCAAGATGGTGGAGACCATCCGTAAAAGTACTCGCGAGGAGCGCGAGAAATGGATTAAAGAGGCCAAGTACAATCTCTTCCTGCTGAAGAGCGACTATGTGTTCATCGACCTGCTGACCGACTCCGGTACCGGAGCCATGAGTGACAAGCAGTGGGCCGCTATCATGGAGGGCGATGAGAGCTATGCCGGCGCACGCTCTTTCTACAGACTGAAAGACACTATCGAGATGCTGACCGGACTTCCCTACATACTCCCTTCGCATCAGGGCCGTGCAGCCGAGAACGTGCTGTTCTCAAGCATCGTAAAGGAGGGCGACATCCTTCCCGGCAATTCCCATTTCGACACCACCAAGGGCCACATCGAGTACCGCAAGGCCATAGCGCTGGACTGCACCATCAAGGAGGCCTCCAACACTGAGCTGGAGATTCCCTTCAAGGGCAACATGGACCTGGAAAGACTCGAGGAAGTACTGAAGACCACTCCCCGTGAGAAGATACCGTGCGTAGTGCTGACCGTCACCAACAACACCGCCGGCGGACAGCCCGTATCCATGGAGAACATCAAGGGCGTATCCGCTCTGTGTAAGAAATACGGCGTCAAGCTGCTCATGGACTCCGCGCGCTTTGCCGAGAACGCGTACTTCATCAAGACCCGCGAGAAGGGCTATGAGAACAAGTCCATCCGCGAGATCGTGCATGAGATGTACGAGGGCGCAGACTATATGACCATGTCGGCCAAGAAGGACGCCATCGTCAATATCGGAGGTTTCGTGGCTTTCCGCGACGAGGCGGATATGCGCAAGGCCCAGATGTTCACCATCATGAACGAGGGCTTCCTGACCTACGGCGGTATGGCCGGCCGCGACATGAACGCACTGGCTCAGGGTCTGCTCGAGGGTACCGAGTTCGAGTACCTGGAGACCCGCATCAACCAGGTGGCCTACCTCGGCAAGAAACTGGACGAGTACGGAGTGCCCTACCAGAGACCTGCCGGCGGACACGCCATCTTCCTCGATGCCAAGAAGATCCTGACTCACCTTCCCAAGGAGGAGTTCATAGCCCAGACCCTCGGTATCGAGCTCTACCTCGAGGCCGGTATCCGCGGCGTGGAGATCGGTTCGCTGCTTGCTGACCGCGACCCTGTTACTCGCGAGAACCGTTATCCCGCTCTGGAGCTGCTCCGTCTGGCCATCCCCCGCAGGGTGTATACCAACAACCACATGGACTACATCGCTGCCGCAGCCAAGAACGTCTACGACCGCCGCGAGTCCATCACACGCGGTTATAAGATCGTAAAGGAGCTGCCCATCATGAGGCACTTCACCATCGAGCTTGAAAGAGCCGACAGGTAATTCCTACAGGAGCAGGAGAGATGGATGACGCGGAAGCAAGGATTTTCGGAATAGACGGGCCGGAGGCTTTCAGAGTTTGTGCTGTGGAGACATTCCGCCGTCAGTATGACCTCTGCCCCCAGTACCGTCAGTATGCCGACCTGATGGAGGCCTTCCCTGACGGAGTACGGGACATCACGGATATCCCTTTCCTTCCTATCCGTTTCTTCAAGCAGTACGACATTATATCTTCTGCGGAGCCGCAGCCCGTGGCGCCGCAGAAGATTTTTTTCAGCAGTTCCACCACCGGTCAGATTCCGTCGCGGCATTGCGTGACAGACCTGAGCCTTTACGAAAGGAGCTTTTTAGCCGGTTTCCGGCATTTTTACGGGGCACCGGAGGATTATGTCATCCTGGCCCTGCTGCCCGCTTATCTGGAGCGTGAGGGCTCTTCCCTGGTTTATATGGCCGACCGTCTAATCAATGAGAGCGGCCATCCGGAAAGCGGATACTATCTTTACGACCACGACCGCCTCTTCGACACACTTGCGGAGCTGAGGCGGAGAGGGCAGAAGACCCTCCTGCTGGGAGTGGCTTTCGCCTTGCTGGATTTTACGGAAAAATACATGATGGAAGGTCCTAATGCATCCTGGCTCACCGTCATGGAGACAGGGGGAATGAAGGGGCGCCGCGAGGAACTTTCACGTGAGGAGTTGCACCGCCGCCTGAGCTCCGGTTTCGGCCTCAGTGCAATACATTCTGAATACGGCATGTGCGAACTGCTGTCACAGGCCTATTCATCGGGTGACGGCATTTTCCGCACTCCCGCATGGATGAAAGTCATCATCCGCGACATCAACGACCCTTTCAGGGAGTCTGCCCCCGGGGAGAGGGGCATCATCCACATCATCGACCTGGCAAACCGCAATTCCTGCTCATTCATCGAGACAGAGGACACCGGCCGCGCCTGGACTGACGGCTCATTTACGATCGAGGGCCGCCTTCAGGGTTCCGAGCGGCGGGGGTGCAATATGCTTTTGGAGTGACAGAGCCTTGCGGTCTTCCCTAGGAGTTTTCGCTAACGGTCAGTGCCGGGCGGCCGCTTTCCTGGAGGAGGTTCCGGATATCATCAGAGCACGTGCAAGGTGTGCTATACGGCACTGTTGAGGAAGTCCTCGAGTGTCTTGGAGTATTCCTGGGCCTTGTCAGGGTCGGCGGTGCGGATTACCTCTATGCCGTACTGGTAGAGCTGGAAGTTGTGCTGCAGGTCGGGCTGCGAGAGCACCGAGCCTTTGTACGGCTGGGCAAAGAGGCGGATGGCCTGCATGGTCTCGTTCATGAAGCGGTCGGCCAGATCAAGCCCTTTCTCTCTCTGTCCGCATTTGAGGTAGAGGTCGACAGCGAAAATCACCATCTGCTCGTTGACGTACTGTACGGCGGCTGAACTGTTGAGCGGGAAGTTGCGGTCGGGATAGGTCTCCTGCATGCGGTCCAGCACTTCGACTGTCCTGGTTGTGTCCCCTTTGTCATACAGGGCTATTGCTGTCTGGACGAACATGAATCTCTGCGAGGCCACCCCGTTGAATGTAGAGAGGTTCTGGTAGTCCACGAAGAAATCCTTGGAGAAGCTGTCCAGGCGGTACACGTTCATTATCCTGTCATACATGGCTTCCGAGTCCACCTGCTCCAGGGTGATGAGGTCCGTGTTGCTCTTTATGGGTACGAACTTGTAGGTGTATCCGTCGAACTGGAGGTAATCCTCTATGCCGATTTCTAGACTGCCTCCCTGGGTCATGAAGTAGATGGGACGTTCCCAGTCATAATTGGCCAGCATGTCGAGAATCATGAGCTCAGGTTTCTCCAGCAGGTTGTCCCTGTCAAGTGGAATCTCAAGACACAGGGTGTCGAGTATCCTGTCATAGTCCTCTTCCGGTACGATGCGGTTCTTTATGACATTTTCCTTGTTGACGGGGATGAGCAGTTTCGATGCCGGCAGATAGCTCTCCTCGCGGCCGTAGAGGTTGACTTTGACGCGGGGGTCGTTGAAGAGGGCTATGGCGTCCTTAAGCAGGATGGGACGGTTGAAACGGTCTATGATGTAGACGTAGTCGTTGGTGCCGTAGAGATAGTTGATACGGGGCGTGGTGAATTTTATGGGCTCGGAGTCATACTGTTTCCATCTCATCTGGTCGATGTACCAGTCAATGCCGAGCAGCGAGGTGTTCATAACCCTTGCGTCCAGGCGTACACCCTCTACTTCCTGGATGTACCAGAGAGGGAAGGTGTCGTTGTCTCCGTGGGTGATGAGTATCGCCTGCTGGTCGGTGGACATGAAGTAGTTGTAGGCCATGTCGCGGGCGGTGTAGCGGTTGCTGCGGTTGTGGTCGTCCCAGTTCTCGGCGGCCATGAGCACGGGAACTCCGAGCAGCAGGACGCTGACCACTGCTGCCGTCACCTTCTCGGGCACATGCACTTTCGAAGCCGGCTTGCGCAGCCAGTCGTACACGGCCATTACGGCCAGACCGATCCATATCGAGAACATGTAGAACGAGCCGGCGTAGGCATAGTCACGCTCGCGGACCTGATAGGGGGTCTGGTTGAGGTACAGGATGATGGCTATGCCGGTGAGGAAGAAGAGCAGGAAGGTGATCCACCAGTTGCGCCTGTCTCTGCCCAGCTGGTAAAGCAGGCCTATGATGCCGAGCAGCAGGGGCAGCATGTAGTAGTGATTCTTGCCCTTGTTGTTCACTATGTAGTCCGGACCCTCGGACTGGTCGCCGAGGCGGGCCTTGTCGATAAAGCCTATTCCGCACTCCCAGTTGCCTCTGAGGGGATCTCCTGGAACCTGGCCGTGCAGGTCGTTCTGCCGGCCTGCGAAGTTCCACATGAAGTAACGCATGTACATCCAGTTGAACTGATAGTCGAAGAAGAACTTCATGTTGTCCCCGAATGTCGGCATCTTGTAGTCGGAGCCGGGAACAGTCTTGCCGCGTCCCTGGGTGTAGCTCTGATAGAAGCGGATGTGCGAGGGATCCTTGCTGTGCATTCTGGGGAAGAGCATCTTGCTCTCTGCGGGGTATTTGACATCAATGGGACTGTTGGCCTTGTAGTATCTGTCTCCCAGTTTGGTGTAGTAGGTGCTTTCCTTGAAGTCGCTGTATGCCGATGCGAATGTGTGCCCGTAGACGAGAGGGGCACTGCCGTACTGCTCGCGTCCCAGGTATTTTACCAGGGCGAAAGGGTTGTCTGGCTGTCCCTCGTTGGTGGGAGTGTTGTTGGCCGAGCGTATGACCACCATGGCGAATGCCGAGTAACCGATGACGATCATCGTAAAGCACAGGGTGATGACATTCCATATATGTGAGCCTTTCCTGTATGTGAAGTACACGGCAAGGAAGCAGAGGACGAGGAGGAGGATGACGAAGAAGGCGGCGCCGGTATTGAACGGCAGATGGAACACGTTGACAAACAGGAGGTCGAATACGGCGGCGATTTTGGGCAGGTAGGGGATGATGCCCCAGAGTATCACTGCGAGGATGACCGCTGAGAGGGCGAGAACTCCGACGCAGCCCCATGTCGTGACTTTCGTAGCTTTCCTGTAGTAGTATACGAATGCTATTGCGGGGATTACCAGCAGATTGAGCAGATGCACTCCGATTGACAGTCCCATCAGGAAGGATATCGCCACTATCCAGCGGTCGGCATATTCGGTGTCGGCCTGTTCCTCCCACTTGAGAATCATCCAGAATACCGCTGCGGTGAAGAGGGAGGACATCGCGTAGACCTCGGCTTCTACGGCCGAGAACCAGAAGGTGTCAGACCAGCAGTAGGCGAGCGAGCCTACGGCGCCGGCTCCGAATACGGATATGGCCTCGGAGACGGTGAGGGTGCCGTTTCCGCCATTCTTCTCAATGATCCGGCGGCCCAGGTGGACGATGGTCAGATACAGGAAGAATATTGTAAAGGCCGAGCAGAGGGCGCTCATGACATTGACCGCCATGGCCGCATGGTCAGGGGATGCGAACATGGTGAATATCCTGGCAATAAGCTGGAATACCGGGTTGCCCGGCGCATGCCCCACTTCCAGTTTGTAGGAGGACGCTATGAATTCGCCGCAGTCCCAGAAGCTGACTGTCGGCTCAATGGTAAGAAGATATGTGACGGCTGCGGTCAGCAGGACAAAGACCGAGATGATACGGTTGAGGAAAGTAAATTTTTTCTGCTCCATTTGTTGTCGAATTCGTATGTACAAACCGCAAATATACTAAATTTGCATAAAAATTATGTTTATGCCCCTGGTTTACTCTACAAATCCCGACCTGAATCTCTCCTCCGGAGAGGAGCGCAGGGTGGAGACCCTTCCTCCCTCCAAGCAGAAGTTGACTGTGTATCTGGACCGCCGCAACCGCGGAGGCAAGCAGGTGACTCTCGTCAAGGGATTCACAGGAAGTGAGGAGGACCTCTCCGAACTCGGACGAAGGCTCAGGAGCCGCTGCGGTACGGGCGGCAGCGCCAAGAACGGGGAGATACTCATCCAGGGCGACTGCAGGGACAAGGTGACAACCATCCTGACGGACATGGGCTATGCGGCTAAGCGGGGCAATTGAGTACGGTACTGTCTCCATGCAGGAGCTCCTGCACGGTTCCACGCTGCAGCATTATGACATCGGCACTGCGGTGCCTCCTGCTATCCGGGGCGCTCAGTATTTCGTGTGGGCGATACTGTTTCTTATATTTTTCTGCCTTGTCTTCAGGGGACAGACCGCCGTGTTTTTCTCGTGGGCCGGCAGTTTCCTGCGCTCGCCGGTCAAGAGAACCTACTACGACACCTCTCCGGCGGTGCGCTACGGACTTCCGCTGTCCCTGATACTCCTGTTGCCGCTCACTGCCTACCTGCTGTACGGCACTTCGGCTGTGGGTGTGCCGTATATCCTGATACTCGCAGTCCTGGCCGGGTATTTCGTCCTGCGCTTCCTGATTCTAGCCGGAATCTCCTATGTAAGCGGCGAGAATGACCTGGTGACGGCTCTCAACCGGATGAGCTGTATCGGTTTCATGGTTGTGTCGGCCGTGTTCTGCATACTCTTCATAATGGGAATGTTCCTTCCTGACCTCTATCCCCTGCTTACGGACGAGGTGGCGGTGTGGCTGACAGCGGTGCTTCTGGTTTTGTACTTTATCGGGCTGATTAGAATATTTTTTGCCTTTAAGGAGCCGCCGTTGCTGACTATTTTGTATCTTTGCACGCTTGAAATTGTACCTGTAGCCTTGGCTGCAGCTGCAGTATTGAAATATTAAATTTACCGCTCAAGAAGATGAAAATAAGTGATATTCTTGTTTCACAACCCGCTCCCGGGAACACCCAGTCCCCTTTCTCGGAGATAACATCTACATACGGAGTACACATTGACTATTTCCCGTTTTTCAGAATAGAACCGCTTACGGCCAAGGAGTTCAGGGCCCAGAAAGTGTCTATTCTGGATTACACGGCTATATTCTTCTCCGCCAAGTCATCCATCGATGCTTTCTTTGCGGTCTGCGAGGCCATGAGGGTGACAGTGCCCGAGACGATGAAGTACTTCTGCACTACGGAGAATATCGCCCTGTACCTTCAGAAACACATTGTCTACCGCAAGCGCAAGATATTCTTCGGCAAGGGGACCGTGGATTCGGTCATTGACACCATCGGCACGAAACACAAGGGGGAGAACTTCCTCATTGCCTCTACGGACACGACCAAGCCCGAGGTGATCAAGGCTTTCACAAGAGCGGGCGTGAAATTCGGCAACGCCGTATTCAGCAAGACCGTGTACAGCGACCTTTCAGAGGTGGACCTGCGCAAGTACCAGATGGTGGTGTTCTACAGCCCGTCTGACGTCAAGTCCCTGGTGGCGGCGTATCCCGATTTCCAGCAGGACAGCCTGCTCTTTGTCACCTACGGTTCCTCGACGGCGAAAGTCCTCAAGGACAACGGCTATTCCGTAGAGGTGGAGGCTCCTACCCCGGAGGCCCCCTCTGTTTCCAAAGCGCTCCTTCTCTATCTTGAAAAAATGAAGTGATGCGGCGGTTCCGGCATACAGCACTGCTGCTGTCCGCAGTGATCTGTGCGGCAGTCTCGTGCAGCCAGGAGAATCCGGCATATTACCGCGAGAATCTCAAGGCCACGTGGCTCGTCCATACCCATGACGGGAATCTGCTGGACGAGCGTTCCTGGCAGGTGATAACTTTCGAAAGCACCGGTACTGTCGACTGGGCAGGGGTGCTGACGCTTCCCGACGCCAACTTCCAGTGGGGTGAGAATACCCTTCTCTATGACATCTACTGCTGCGACCTCTCCGTACACGGAGGCTATGAGGGGCTGTTCGGCTACCTGACTTCCGTTGAGACCGAGCAGGAGTATTCGTTTATTGTTGCAGAGGACTCCGTGATGACCCTGGGTGTAGACAGCTGGAAGGTCAACGGTACGGAAGTCACTCCCGAGTTCTCCAGCATGACCATGCGCAAGCTTCCCGCCGGGTTCGCCGAGACCGATACCCTGGCTGGGATATGGCAGTTCAATACCAGGGACGGGGCCGACTTTTCGGGTTACCGTATCCAGTTCCTGACAGACGGTACCCTTTCCATCTCAGCCAGGACAGGAGAGAACTCCTGGCAGCCTATGGGAGGAGGAGAGGACTATTTCCGCCGCTATGATGATTTTCTGGCTCTTACTGTCTATGACAATTCCGCATTCGGCACTCCGTCCAAGTGGGACGTGAAATGCTTTCAGATAGACAGCATCTCTTCGGCCACGGGCTCCATGGCCATGCGTTCAGCGGGACAGAGCTACACCCTTTCTTTTATTTCCGCCAATTGACATGAAGTTGGCGGAGAAGATTCACTCGGACGGACGGAAGCTCTACAGCTATCCTTTCCGTGTATACTTTCTGGACTGTGCTCCGGGAGAGTCTCCTACAGTCATAATATCCGTGCCTAAAAAGCTCTTCAAACGGGCTGTCCGGCGCAATCTTATCCGGCGCCGGACCCGCGAGGCCTTCCGTCATATCCGGGGAGAATATACCTCATCCGTGGACGGCAGGCATCTGATGCTGGTGTATACGGCAACTGAAATTCTGGATTATGGAACGATTACCGCAGGACTCGGAGCAGCGCTGGGCAAGATTCAGTAGGGCTCTGCGTAAAGTGCTGATTTCCCCTCTTGTGCTCCTGATACGCTTCTATCAGGTCTGCATCTCCCCTTATACCCCGGCCTCATGCCGCTTCACTCCGACCTGCTCTGCGTATGCCCTGGAGGCCCTGCGCAAGCACGGTCCCGTGAAGGGCCTTTATCTGGCTGTCCGCCGTATTCTCCGCTGTCATCCCTGGGGCGGGAGCGGCTATGATCCGGTGCCGTAGAACTTTTCTATGAGGCCTTCGGGGTCGTCGCTGCCCTTGGTCAGCATCTCTATCTCGCTGCGGGGCACACCTGCCATGTCCAGGAAGATCATTCCGTCCACGCAGTAATTGAACGCGCGGTCCACGTTGAAGGCCAGAATCTCGGCTTTTAGCCTGACGTACTTCTTGATGAGGGTAGGGATGCGGTAGCATCCGTCGCTCAGACGCTGGATGAACTTGTCGAATGCGTCCGGACTGGCTGTCCTGCCCTCCAGGAGCAGGTCGGGATCCACCCGCAGGAAGTCATATCTGAAGGGTGTCCGCGGCGTCACCATGTCCTTGTGCGGACCGTCCGTGAATTTCTGGAGACCGTATATCAGGAGGCTCCTGTAGAACGGAGGCATCCAGCTGGTGATGCTGGCCGGGCCGAACAGGTATTTGCAGTCCTTGTGCCTGAGCACGGTGTAGAACAGGCCTTTGATCAGCAGCATCAGCGGCAGGGCCTCTTTCTTGTACTCTACCGACAGGAATGACCGTCCCAGCTCGATGCACTCAGGCAGCAGTGCCTTGAATTCGTCCGAGTAGCGGAATAGCGTGTGCGTGTAGAAGCCCTTTACTCCGTATTTCTCATATATCCCGCGTCCCATGCCCAGGCGGTAGGCTCCTGCCAGCTGGCTGGCCTCCTTGTCCCATAGGATAAGGTGTTTGTAGTATACGTCGAATGAGTCTGTGTCTATAGGTGCACCGGTGCCCTCGCCCACCTGGCGGAAAGACTCCTCCCTGCGGCGTCCTATCTCCTGCATCATCGCGGGAATCTGCCCGGTGTCGGCCAGGAAGCACTGGTATTTGGATGCCTCGAACAGCGGGGTGAGGGCCTCCATCTCCTTGCGCAGCACGTCGGAGGGAACGGGCGGCATCAGCGGAGCCTGTCCGTCGGCAGTCTGGTTGCGGGGCAGGTTCCTGGAGATATTGGCTTCCATCGCGTAGACGCGGTTGCGCAGCATCTGTCCCAGTTCCCGGGGGCCGCTGCAGCGGGCTATCTCTCCTGCGGGGACAGGGCGTCCTATGCGCATGGTGACCGTACTGCCGCTGCGGCGGATGAGCTCGCGGGGGAGGCTGGCAGTGCGCAGCATGGGGTGAATGCGGCCCAGGAGGTGGAACATGCGGGAATTGCTGCCGTCGAAATAGACCGGCAGTACCGGTACGCTGCATGTGCTCACCAGCTTCATGACGGTGTGGGTCCAGTCCTTGTCCGCCGGATACCGGTGCCCTTTGTAGTAGGTCGAGACTTCTCCGGCCGGGAATATGCCGACACAGCCTCCTTTCTCTATGGCCTCCATTGCGGCTTTCAGTCCGGGGAGGCTGCTCCTGAACTGCTTGTGGTCCGAGAACGGATTTACTGCCAGGAAACTGTCGCGCAGATTGGGTATGTGGGAGAGTATGAAATTGGTCAGAATCTTGAATTCGGGACGGACGGCAGCCACCGTATTGTACAGGACAATGCCGTCCCAGCCTCCGAACGGATGGTTGGACACAACGATGAAAGGTCCTTTCCTGGGGATGTATCCGAGCTCCTCCGGGAGGATGTCTGTTGAGATGCGGAAAGTCTTCATGGCCTCTTTGGTGAATTCCCGGCCGCGCCAGGCGCAGAACTGGGGATAGAGGCGGTTGATGCAGTTGAGTCCGAGCAGGGACATGACGCAGGATGCGGCCAGGGAACCCAGCGGCCCTTTGAGGTTGAGGGCCTTCCGGATATCCGATTTATTGATTAACTTTGTGCCGGAGTTGTGAGTATCCATACCATGTCAAAACATCCTGCAAATATAGGCATTATTTTGAAAATGCTGCCCCACAGTCCGGGTGTATACCGTTTTCTGGACTCAGAAGGCACTGTTATCTATGTCGGGAAGGCCAAGGACCTGAAGAACCGCGTGTCCCAGTATTTCCGTCCCAACGGTCTGAACCGCAAGACTCAGGTGATGGTGTCCAGGATAGCTGACATTCAGCATACCGTGGTCGGATCGGAGGCGGACGCATTCCTGCTGGAGAACAATCTTATCAAGCAGTATCAGCCGCGTTACAACATCCTGCTCAAGGACGGCAAGACCTATCCGTGGATATGCCTGCGCAGCGAGCCTTTCCCGAGGGTGACCGTGACCCGCCGTTTCGTGCGTGACGGCTCGAAATATTTCGGACCCTACAGCTCAGCGATGCACGCCCACAACCTGCTGTCGCTGATCAACTCCCTTTACCGCTTGAGGACCTGCAAGCTTATGCTGACAGACGAAGGCATAGCCAAGGGAAGGTTCAAGGTCTGTCTGGACTACCACTTGGGCAGGTGCGCCGGGCCATGCGTCGGGAAGATATCTGCTCAGGAGTACGGTACGCAGATAGATGCCATCACGCAGATACTCAAAGGCAATTCCTGGTCCCTTATCAAGGATTTCGAGCGGAGGATGAAGGAGTGCGCAGGACAGCTGCGCTTTGAGGAGGCCCAGGTGTGGAAGGAGAAGATGGAGCTGCTGGAAAAGCATTATGCCAAGTCGCTTATTGTCAATGCAAAAGGTATTAATGTCGATGTATTCTACATCATTTTCGAGGGCACGGAGGCCTTCGGCAGCTTCCTGAGAGTGCACGACGGAGGCATCATCCAGTCCATGAATATGGAGATAAAGATGCGCATTGAGGAAGACGAGGCGTCGGTGCTGGGCTCGTTCATCTCCGGTATCTATGAGAAACTGAAGCAGTACGAGGACTCGGGAGAGAGGCCTTCGGAGTTAGTGGTGCCTTTCCTGCCGGATATGCCCGAGGCCCTGCCGGAGGTGACTTTCACCGTGCCGGAGAAAGGAGACCGCCGGGCTCTTCTGGAACTGGGCAGGAAGAATGCTGCCGCTATCAAGTTCGAGCGGCTCAAGCACGAGGAGTTCGTCAATCCGGAGGAGCATTCGGCCCGTATCGTGGAGAATCTGCGCAAGGACCTGGGTATGGATGTCCCGCCGGTGCATATCGAGTGTTTTGACAACTCCAACATACAGGGCACCAATCCGGTGGCCTCATGCGTGGTCTTCCGGGACGGGAGTCCGTCGAAAAAGGACTACCGTCATTTCAATATCAAGACCGTGGTCGGAGCCGATGACTTCGCGTCCATGAAAGAGGTGGTCAACCGACGCTATACCCGCCTGCTGGCTGAGGGACAGGAACTTCCGCAGCTGATTGTGATAGACGGCGGCAGGGGACAGGTCAATGCCGCGTACGAGGCTCTGGATGAGATAGGACTCATAGGACGGGTGAAACTTATCGGTCTGGCCAAACGTCTGGAGGAGATAATCGTGCCGGGAGATCCGTATCCGCATTTTATCGACCGCAACTCTACCTCCCTGAAAGTGCTCATGCACATCCGCGACGAGGCCCACCGTTTCGGCATCACCCATCACCGCAACAGGCGCAGCGCGTCGTCCCTGGTCTCGGAGCTGGACGGTATACCGGGGGTGGGGGCCGTCAGCCGCGAGAAGCTGGTGACCAAATACAGGACCGTATCCGGAATCAAGAAAGCTCCTTACCGCGAGGTTGTCAATGTCATCGGCCGCCGGGCCGCTGACGCTCTTTTCGAGTGGTTCGCCCTGGACAAATCCTAGAAGAAAGATACGTCGAAGAGCAGGCCGAAGTAGTTCTGTGACATGCCTTGCTGGGGACCGGTGCGGGCGTACCGCATGCCCACGCTGAGCGGGAAGTTGAGGCGCAGCACTATGAAGTCCAGCTTGATGTCGGCACCGTAGGAGTAGTACCGGCTCTTTATCCGGCTGTTGTGGCTTATGCCCACGGCGTAGTCTCCGTAGGGGATGACCTGCAGCCTTTTGAGATAGATGACGGGGCCGAGGCTGATGTCTCCCAGGTATATCGGAATGGCGTAGTCCAGCGAGACGCTGCCGTAGTCCTCGTCGAAACAGTATCCGGTGTATCCGCGGGGCATGGTGGTCAGGGAACTGAGGAACATCTTGCCGTCCACAAACTGTTTCTGGGCCAGGAAACCTATTCTGAGACCCTGCTGCCTGGTGATGCCGGGCATGTATAAGTAGCCGCTGGCTTTCGCTACGTGGCCGAAATATTGGCGTGCTCCGACCGACGAGGCGCCCTGCAGGGAGATGCCGAAGCCCCATCTGGGATATATCTGGGAAGTTGCCTGGGCCAGGGACTGGGAGTATGAGATGCCGTACTGCATCAGATGCCGCATGATGGGGGTGCCTTCCACTGTCTGGATTCCGCTCTGGGTGAAATCATAGGTGTAGGAATAGAACCTGTCGTTGGAGAATGTCCATGAGACATAGGGCGTCAGGCTTCTGAACCACCCGCGGCTGTTGAAGCTGACGGGATAGTAGACCGTGGCCTGGGCGCTCAGGTGCGGGGTCTTGAGCCTTTCCTTGACCGTCTGGAATCCGAGAGTGTTGTCGTAGGCGTTGTCCTGGGCGTTCCGCTCGTTGACGTCGAGGCTCAGTTCGACCGCGAAATTGCCGTATACGTTGGCGTCCATCGAGAAATGTCCGGAGTGGAAGTATTTCCCGGAGAAAGCGTCCCTCATGTATCCGTAGCTGAGGCTGGAAGTGATGTTCCCCAGGCGGTTCTGGGACAGGAGGGTGGCTCCCAGAGTGGCGGTCTGGGTGAAATTCTCGAAAGTGAAGGACAGCAGGCGGTCCATGTTGACGTATATCGGGAACCACGAGTGGATGTTGAATGCGTGCAGGAACTTGGAATAGCGTTTTGACGGGTATTCCGCGGGGTCCAGGATGCCCCTGTCCGCGGAGTCTGCCGGGGAGGGCGTGAAGGAGGCTTCAGTCTGGTGTGTGAGGAACTCGGCCAAGGGGTGTGTGTACGGTTTGGAGAAATCGGCGCTGTCGTGTATGAGCTGCTCCGGGCCAGATCTTACTGGGCGGTATCCTCCGAGGCTGTACTCGCTGTAGTACAGTTTTTCACTTGCAGGGTCGAAGAAAGGGTAGTCGGCACCGTATTCGGAGTTGGTCACCCTGGTCAGGGTGCGGTCAGCCAGACTGTAGACATAGATGTTGAGGACGCCGTTCAGGTCACTGGAGAAATACAGGCTGTCTCCGTGTCGTTTGAGACCCGATATGCTCTGGGCCTGAGGCGCTGTGATCTCAGTCCATCTGTCTTCGGAGAGGCGGTAGATTCCTATTCCGTCCGGCTGGATCACTGAGCAGTAGATGTCATTGCCATAAAATACGGATTCGCGGATCTGGCCATTGCAGGGAGCCTTGATCCTTTTCAGGATGTCACCGTTCTCTGCGGTGAGCAGTGTCAGCCATGTGCCCCCTTCTACGGGGTATTCGGCTACTGCCAGGGTGTCGCCTGTGGCGGAAGGAGCGGGGTTGAAGTATTTGGTCCTTCTTTTCTTGGAACTTACGCGTCCTGTGCGCAGGTCCAGATCCATGACTACGGAGAAGTCCTCAAGGTTGGACGCCTCGTTGGAGACGGGTTCTGTCCAATATATGTGGTGGCTGCCGTCGTAAGTCAGCCGTGAAGAGGTGTTCGGGAAGGGCCGGATATGGGCCGTGTGTCCTGTGCTGTCTATGCAGACAAGCTCAGGGGATATCTCCATTCCTTTTCTCACAGCTATGACGGTGCGGTACCAGGGAGACTCCGGGTCGGATACCGGTATAGGGTTGGTGTATTCAGTGTACAGCCGTTCCGGTTTGCGTGTCAGGCTGTCGGAGCTGGTGAATTTCCCGCGCGAGAGATAGTCGTAGCGCCACATCTGGCCGAAGAACCGCTGGGAACGTTTGAATGACTTCAGCTTACCCTCTCCAAGAATGTCCAGGCTCGGATCCAGGAGCAGCGGAAGATCGTACCATCTTTTGACAGGTGCCCTGAAGTACTGTCCGGCATAGTCGGCCAGCCCCGACTGATACCGTGAGTAGCTGCCCAGGACGTAGCCGAAGACGTATTCGTTGGGGGTGTAGTGGCGGAAGGAGCCGAACAGCATGCGGTCCCAGTTGCGGAATTCTCCGTTGATGTACATCGCCCTGATGTACTTTGTAAAGTCGGCATTGCGTCCGCGTCCCCCGCCTGTGAGCTGCGTTTCGGTTATCACAGCGTCGCCCTCCATCGCGTACTTGTTGGCGAAAAGACCCAGGCCGATACCCGTGACCTGTTCTCCAAGGAGGTAGTAGAATACGTTGTAGATGCCCTTGGTGAAGTGCTCCACCTGCCCCACATGCCTGGACTCATGGATGGACAGATGCGTCATCCAGTGGTCGGGGTTGCTGCTGTACGGGTCCGGGGAGGTGAACAGCTCCATGCGTTTCGGGGCCCAGGTGACCACTCCGTTGCTGGTGGTTATGTAGGGATGGAGGATTACCGGTATCGGCCGCGGGTCTATGTTGAGCTGCGACATCACGGCCGGTCTTACCTTTTCCAGTGTGTAGAGGTACAGCCTGGCTATCGAGTCTGTCTCTTCCGGGTATATGAGTCTGTAATGTTCTGATGTGATGGTACGCCATCGGGCCCTGCCTGGATCATTGCCCAAAGTGTAGTATTGGCCGTAAAGTCCTGTGGCCGTAAGCAGTGTCAGCAGAATGGCTGCTAAAATAGGTCTGGTCAAGTGCAACATGGCGCAAAGATAGTTATATTTGCAGGAATTTGAAGAAATGACTTGCACTTATGAATGCTGCATTCCAGATATTGACGCTCCTGGGAGCTCTGGGCCTTTTTCTCTACGGCATGACCCTCATGAGCGAGGGTCTTCAGAAAGTGGCCGGAAACAGACTGAGGTCCATTCTCTCGGCCATGACCGCAAACTCTTTCACCCGGGTTCTGACCGGAACCCTCATTACTGCCATTATCCAATCCTCAAGTGCTACTACGGTGATGATAGTCAGTTTCGTCAATGCGGGACTGCTGAGTCTGACCCAGGCCGTAGGCGTGATTATGGGAGCCAATATCGGAACTACTGTCACCTCCTGGCTCATATCCCTGCTGGGATTCACGGCAGATATCTCGATGCTCTCCATCCCGCTGGTAGGCCTCGGATTTGTATTCATGATGTTCAAGTCCCAGAAGCGCAAGAGTATAGGAGAGATGATCATAGGCTTTGCCCTCCTTTTCCTGGGCCTGACCTACCTCAAGAACTCCGTTCCCGACTTGGGCGCCAACCCTGAGGCCCTGGCATTTATCCAGCGGTGGACCGACTGGGGATTCTTCTCGATCCTGATATTCGTACTCGTCGGTACCGTCCTTACCATCATCCTTCAGTCCTCCAGCGCCACCGTGGCCCTGACACTGGTGATGGCCAGCCAGGGCTGGATACCCTTCGAGATAGCCGCGGCCATGGTACTCGGCGAGAATATCGGAACCACCATCACCGCCAACATAGCCGCCTCCGTGGGAAATATCTCCGCCAAGCGTGCCGCCCTTGCCCACACAGTATTCAATGTCTTCGGCGTCATCTGGGTACTTGCCCTCTACAAGCCCTTCCTGTGGCTTGTAGCCAAGATAGTGGTCGGTCTGGGCGGCGAGGACCCCTTTACGTCCTCTGCCTCCCTTCTTTATGCCATATCGACCGTCCATACCCTGTTCAACATCACCAATACCTGCATCCTGATATGGTTTACCCCGCAGATAGTCAAGCTGGTCACCTGGATCATCAAGGGCCGCAGGGACGAGGAGGAGGTCTTCCGTCTTAGGTACATCCAGGGCGGAATGATGAGTACCGCGGAGCTGTCGCTCGAGCAGGCGGAGCAGGAAGTGGTGCATTTCTCCGAGATAGTCAAGAGGCAGTATGCATACGCCCGTCAGGCTGTCAACGAGGCGGACAATGAGAACCGCTTCGACGAGCTTTTCAAGAAACTCGAGCACTACGAGCAGATCACTGACCGGATAGAGTTCGAGATAGCCAAATACCTCAGCAATATAGGAGAGGGCGAGCTCAGTCAGGACGGTACCAACAGGATGCACGCGATGTACAAGATCATCTCGGAGCTGGAGAGCATCGGTGACTCGGGCTTCAATATCGGACGTATCCTCCAGCGCAAGAACCTGCACGGTCAGAAGTTTGACGAAAGTGCGGTCAAGAAGATCAACCACATGCTGGATCTGGTGGATACCGCCCTGGACTGCATGACGGCCAATCTCCGCTCCGGTTTCCAGCGTATCATCAACATTTCCAACGCGCAGGACGCCGAACACGATATCAACGAGTACCGCGACAATCTCAAGGAGGAACACCTCCGTCACATCGAGGCCGAGGAGAGCGGCTACCTCCGCGGAGTCTACTACATGGACCTGGTCTCCGAGTGCGAGCGGGTCGGTGACTTCGCCATCAATGTGTCGGAGGCACTGGTAGAGGTCAACTAGCATGGACATGAGACGGGTACTATCCTTACTTTCCACGGCTGTTCTGCTGTTACTGGCCGTATCATGTGCGGATGATGCGGCGGTAATGTCAGAACTGGATGCCGCTGAGTCTGTGATGGAAGACTCTCCGGAGACAGCGCTGGCCATTCTGGACACGATGCAGCGCAGCCGGCTGGTGAGCCGTGAGGCTATCGCCCGCCATGCCCTTCTCTACTCACAGGCTCTGGATAAAAATTACATTGATATGACCACCGACAGCATCATCCGCCCGGCAGTCGGGTACTATTCCCGCCACGGCAGTGCGGATGAGAGACTTAAGGCACAGTACTACCTGGGCTGCATCTACCGCAACTCCGGTGACCCTGAAAAAGAGATGGAGTGTTATGTGCGTGCTGAGCGGTATGCGGATGAGGCTGTGGACTATAAGGCTGTGGGGAGGCTGTACTCGGCAATAAAGGCATTGTATTTTGATTTATATGATTTTGACAATGCGTACAGATATTCGTTGCTGTCGGCGGAATATTACAGTTAATCACAGAGTACGGGACTGTATGTAAAGGCATTGCTGAGTGCCGCTCATGCGGCAAATATGCAAAAGAATTATTTTCAGCTGACAGTATTCTCGGGATAATAGAAAAAGAATATTTGAAAAATTCGTTAAGTACAGGTAACTTGAGTAGCTATTATTCAGAGAGATTGATATTGTCAGAGGCAAATGATTCCATGACGGGCATGGACGAAGTGCAAGTGCTGCTGAATAACTATCTGCGTGAAGTTCCTTCAGATGAAGTTGAGTGGGGAATAGTTACTAATGCATATATTAGATTAGGAGATGTTGATTCGGCAACAGAAGCATTGGAACACTATTGTCTGACAAATCCTGAATGAGAAATCAGCTCAGTATCATCTTTTAGCTGCATTGATAAAAGCTAGGTATGGAGATTATGCGGAGGCATATAATTCAATATCTGAGTATCTTGGGATATCAGGTGCCGAGGATATGATGAGAATAAAGTCTGAAGCAAAATTTTTCGCGGAAAGATATAATAAGGATGTTGAGATTATACGGAATAGAAATATCATTGTACTAATAATATCTACTAGTGTAACTATATTTTTAGTGGTAGTGCTTATGACTATGAAACAAAAGTTGAAAGCACAAAAAATCAAAGAGAGCGAAGCGCAAAAAAGACAGAAATATCTGGAATCCATAAATGAAAGATTGATTAACGAAAAAACAACATTGGAAAAGATGCAGAGAATGTCGACTATTACAGAGGCAATGCGAAAAGCCGTAAGTAATAGGCAAACGGCCATAACGCATGTTCTTTCGTCCAAAGTGTCGGAGTCAGAGAGTCATTTGCTGGAATATGTTGGGAAATTGCTGAATGAGGTTATGGAAGACAAGGAAGAGTTCATTCTGTCAACGATGATGTCTTATTCAGTAGCGCATCCTGATTTTGTCAACTATCTCAAAGAACAAGGCCTCACCGAATGGGAGGCAGGTTACTGCTGTTTCTATGCCATGGGACTCCGCGGTAAGGAAATAGGCAATCTGATAAATAATGGCAGTCATTCACAGCACAACCGTGCAAGTGTGATTCGCCGGAAACTGGGCTTGGGGGAAAAGGATATGAATTATCAAAGAATAAAAAGATTATAGTATTAACTCGCATTGTGAATGAATTTTAAATTTAATCCAATGCGAGATTTTATGAAAAAACGACTTTTCGCAGCAGTCCTGCTGCTCACCTGCGCTTCATTTTTCTGGAGCGCCTCCGCATCTGACAAAAAGGACATCCGCCGTGCCCCTGGCTACCGCGGCAGCGTGTCCTTCACCGACCAGTACCTCGTGTGGCTGGGCTTCGACACCTCCCACGGATGGATGTTCGACGAGCACCACTACCTGGGAGGGGCGTAGGCTTCGCAATGGTGCCCGAAGGTCCTGTGACAGCCCATGCGTTCGTGGACTACAGCGCGTACATCCTCAAGCGTCCCAGCACGCCTACGGCAGGCATTAAGGCCGGATGCATGATGGCTGTCGGAGTGTTGGGAGATCAGAATCCCTTTGAGGATTTCGGAAAATCAGTATTTGAGATGGAGCCCAACGTCGGCTGGAGCTGGGCCTTCAGCAAGGATCTCGGGATGCACCTGTCCATAGGAGCGACAATACTGGTCAACAGCCAGTGGACCGCGGCCGTGATGCCGAAGCTGTCCGTCGGGTTCGAGTTCTAGCTTCGCGGCGCTCCCGCAGTCCTAATAGAATATACTGACTTAAAAACACCTTAAAAGAAAATGAAAAAAATAGCAGTGGCAGTAATAATTTCAGTTATTACGTTGGCTGACCTGTGCGGTCAGGAAAAGTCAGTGGAGTACGAGGGCCAGGTGTCCGCGTACATCTCGTATCCCTCCCCGGGCTTCGGAGACTGGCTGAATCCCGGGTGCGGTCTCATGACCGTGCACGGCGTACGTTTCAATAGGGCGGATCTGTTCCTCGGGGCCTCGGTCGGCCTTGACCTTCAGTTCCCCTGGTTTCCCGTACCGGCATTCACCGTGGGGCTGCAGCCCAAGTACTATTTCGTGGACAGGCCGCGGACGGAGTTCTTCCTTTTGTGCGAGGGCGGCTACATCATAAACGGATACGGCTCGGACGCGGGCTATGTCCTGCCGGGCATAGGCGTGGGATTCAAGCTGCGGAACAGCCACCGCGTGGACCTCTCGGTCGACGTGCGCACTGTCCTGGGGGACATCGCGTCTGTCGGAAGCCACGTCTCCGTCTATCCCCATCTGGCCCTGGGCTACCGCTTCTGACGGCAGAGGAATGTCTGGATTTATGACGCTCACGGCCTCAGGCTCGCCGGCCAGGATGTCCCTGCCAGGCACATTCTGCGCATAGTATTGTGTCTCAGAGCAATACAAATCATATAGATGGCAGGGAGGCAACGGCGGAATCCACGGACCCTGCCTGCAGGCCTTCTGAGGCCGGTCGGTGCATTCGAGGCAGTGCACCCTGTCATAGAATAGCACCGTATCATCTTGAAAACAAACGTATTGTCAAGGCATGCAATGGCAGGGACAGACGTATCCGCAGCTCCAAAGCCGTCACCCGGCACGATACCTAGGGATTCCTGCCGCAGTTGCCGGAAATCCGCTATCTTTGCAGTATGAAGCATCCGCGCTATACTCTTATATTTCTGCTTGCGTCCGCCAGCCTGCTCCTCATCAGCTGCACGGACAAGCCGCATATTAAGGCCGTTCTCGACAAGGCAGAGGAAGTGATGGAGACAGAGGACCCTGCGGTGGTCCGTACCATGCTGAACAGCATCAACACCGAAGAGCTGAACACCAGACGCCTCAAGGCCCGATACGCCCTGCTCTACTCCCAAGTCCTGGACAAAAACTACATCGACCTGACCTCCGACAGCATCATCAGCCCGGCCGTCAGGTACTACAGGCATCACGGCAGCGCGGAGGACAAGCTCAAGACGCTCTACTACCTCGGAACAATAAAGAAAAACGCCGGAGACAATGAGGGCGCAATGCGCTGCTACATAGAAGCTGAGAGATATGTACCCCGGAATGAAAACCTTTTAATGTCGGGACGGCTTTATTCTGCTAAGAAAGCGTTAAATTACAACCTCCTGCTTTTCGATGGAGCGCTTCATGATGCGATTAAAGCCGCTGAGTACTTCAAAAGTGCCAATGACTATTACAGACATTCGAAAGAACTCATTAACGCTGCTAATATCAGTCTGATATTAAGAGACACAATCAACTCTCAAAAATACCTGGACTCCTTACACAACCTTATACCGTATATGTCTGAGTCAAGCAAAGGTCAATATTATGGTATTCGCCTGGATGCCGTACACGAGGACTCTACAAAATTACTTTCTTCTATCCTTTACGAGTATCTTTCACAAATATCCCATGACGACATAGACTGGCTATCTGTAGCTCAAGCCTATTTTTATATCAATCAACCTGATTCTGCTCTTGTTGCCGCTAGGTTGTACGCTGAAAGAAACATACACCACTCTAATGAACAGCGATACAACCTAACGATGGCCATGATATACCAAACACTTAAAAACTATAAACTTGCTAACGATTATTGGAATCTATACACAGACTTAGAATTTAAAAAGACCTTTGCCATAATCCATGATGATACAAAGTACACTGAAGAACGCCTAAGAGCACAACTAAAACATACACAGTTGCTTTTACTATTAATGCTATCATCAATTACTATTGCGGCTATCTGCCTGATTGCCGCCTCCTTGATAAAAAGAAACAAAAAACGTATAAAACAGACAAAAAGCGCAAACTTATCCTTAGCAAAAAGGAATATGGCACTGGAAGATGCAAAATTGAATTTACAGGAAAAGAATGCATCACTTCAAAATGAGTATAATAAATTATTATCAGAACTAATAAACAGCAGCACAGACAATGAAGTACTTCGAAAGCAGGTGGAAGAAGGGATGTCTACTTTTCATAAACTAATAGCGTACTACATCTCCCATAAAAATATATCAAAGTCAGTGGAAACCGAGCTGAATCACATTATCGAGAATAAAGAACAGCTATTATCCGGACTGATGAGCTATACGTCAACAATGTATCCCGAATTTTCCAAATATCTTAAAGAGCACGACCTGTCTGAACAGGAAATCGACATCTGCAACCTGTACGTATTGGGTTTGCTCGGTAAAGAAATAGGGAACTATCTCAACCTTTCCAGGCACTACATTATTAGCAGTGACATCCGCAAAAAACTAGGACTGACCGAGCACGATACTAACATAGGTATTTATCTTCGTCAGCTTCGCGACCGGCTGCGTTAAAGTTTTCCAGCTTAAATTAAACTTCACTTAAGTGAGTTTACAATAAACAGCAAGGTATAAACTATTTGTTTTTAGTTTTGTTAAACTATTTTAGTTTGATGTAAATTTTTCACAACATAATTTTGCAATCAAAGCCGTTAAATTTACATCACACAATGAAACACTTTTACACGTTATTTATCTTACTTTTTTCATGCAGCACCTGTATTGCTGCTAATATCTGCAACGATGATGACGAAGTGTCTAAAGAAATCTACTTGGCTTACAAAGAGAACACTTTCGAAAGAGACAGAAGCATCTCATTTTATTCAATAGAGGCATGGCTAAATTCCTATGAATCTAATATACTCATCTATGTCTCAGGGACAAAAAACACACAGTTTTATATTTTTAATATATACGGAGACATCATAAATTCTTCAAGCTCCTACTGCGGTGATATAGAGACATCAATACAACTTGACGTGCCAGATGTCAAGGGCAAATATTTTCTTGTGATAGAATCACCAATCATTTACGCCGAAGGTACCTTTTTTATAAATTAACTCAAAACCTATTAAAAAATTAAAGCAAAATGAAAAAACCAATCATTTACATGGCAGCACTGACAGCCCTTGCGGCTGCATCGTGCACCGCCATCGAAACAAATTCTCAGAATAGAGATGATGACGCCATAACGCAGACAGAAAACGAATCACCTTATTATATCAGTCTGGAGCAAGCTCTGATATCATTGGATGAGTTCTTTCAGAATACTACAAAGTCATCAAGAAGTTATACCATATCGGATGCCTTTACTGTCAATAATCCATCCTCAACAAAATTGTCAGCAGAAGAGAATCCGACATTACTCCATATAGTTAATTTTGAAGGAGAAGAAGGATATGCGATTCTGTCGGCAGACATAAGAATACCTTCTACGGTATTAGCCGTTACGGAAAAAGGTAGCCTGACTTCAGACTCTTTCGTGACGGATACGTCGGCTGAATTTTCTCCAGCAATTATTGTATATAGAAGTGCGGCTGCAGCAGTCGGTGATGCTCCTGGAGGATTTGATAAGCCTGATTCAGTAACATTCGATCCTCCTGAACTGGAGGAAGGAGAAACAGAGATGACGATTATACGTTGGAAAGCGTGGGAAGATATAAAAGAAGTGTCAGCTCTTCTTAGTACTGCCTGGGGACAAGGCTCTCCTTATAATAAGAAAATACCCTCGAACAATTCTGCCGGATGCACAACCGTAGCAGGTGCGCAGGTATTCGCATATAATGGTGTGCCTGAATACATAAACGGCATAAAGATGCCCTATCATACTCTCAAAGAGAAGAGAGTGATAAGTGAAACGAGTCCTTATGCCGACACCGTTGCTTTATTGTTTTACGACATCTATTCAAAATGCAAGCCTACTGTAACAAAGGAGGGCACTTTGATATGGCCCAAGAATTTGGTTGCCTATATGCGTTCAAACGGCTATTTCAATGTCGAACTGTACAAAAGTCTCAACCACTGCGATATGAACAGAATCTACTCCAGCCTAGATAAAGGAAATCCCGTCATTATGTCCGCAAAGGCCAACGGCCTGAATGCCCACACATGGGTTGTTGACGGCTATGTAAAGCAGAAGAGAAACGGACAGTACGTAGGGATGAAAACAGGTAAGATTTATGGCGGAAAAACAGAGTTCAGGGAAATGGCGCATTGTAATTGGGGATGGGAAGGGAATCATGACGGGTACTATTACAGCGGAGTTTTCGATGTGAATAATCCTGCATCATACACACCGTCTTCAGTAGGGATAAAGATGCAGTCTGAAAGTGACGGTGATTATGATTCATGGTATAGGATAATTACGTATCAATATTAATATCAATTAGAAATGAAAAAAATAATAGCAGCAGTAATAATTTCAATTATTACGTTGGCAGACCTGTGCGGTCAGGAAAAGGCAATAGAGTACGAGGGTCATGTGTCCGCGTACATCTCATATCCCTCCCCGGGCTTCGGTGACTGGCAGAACCCCGGGTGCGGCTTAATGACCACGCACGGCGTGCGGTTCAACAGGGCGGATTTGTTCCTCGGGGCCTCGGTCGGCCTTGACCTTCAGTTCCCCTGGTTTCCCGTACCGGCATTCACCGTGGGGCTGCAGCCCAAGTACTATTTCGTGGACAGGCCGCGGACGGAGTTCTTCCTTCTGTGCGAGGGCGGCTACATCATAAACGGATACGGGTCCGAGTCCGGGTATGTCATGCCGGGTGTAGGCGTGGGCTTCAAGTTGAAGAACAGTCATCGCGTGGACCTCTCGATAGACGTGCGTACTGTTTTCGGGGACTTCGCATCTGTTGGAAGCCCAGCGTCGGTCTATCCTCATCTGGCCGTAGGCTACCGATTCTGACGGCATGGAGCATTACAAGACCTTTATCTGAAGTGCCTCCGCATCTGACAAGAAGGACATCCGCCGTGCTGCGGGCTACCGCGGCAGCGTGTCCCTCACCGACCAGTACCTCGTGTGGCTGGGCTTCGATGAGGATCTCGGGATGCGCCTGTCTATAGGAGCGACGATACTGGTCGGCAGTCAGTGGATTACGGCCGTGATGCCGAAGCTTTCGGTAGGATTTGAGTTCTGATAGGGGCTTTTTATTAGTAATGGGAGACAGACGTCTGCATGACGGTACTTCGGCGGAGTATCACAGCTATAAACAGCTGTGTGCTCGGCCTTTACTGAAAACTGCACATTGAAGGAAGCATATAACCTGTCTTTAAAGAGTCCCGCATGGAAATATTTCCGTATCTTCGCGAAATTAAATTCCTATAACCTGTCTATATGTCTGAAAACAACACCGTAAAGACGCCGTGGTATCCCTTCACCGAGGGGGTGCCTGTGCATCTGGACTACTTTAAGGGCTCGATGTTCGACATGGTCGCCTCCGTCGCAGCCCGCTGGCCCAAGAACGTGGCCTTCGATTTCATGGGCAAGTCGACCACCTACGCCAGGATGATCAAGAAGATAGAGCAGTGTGCCCGCGCCTTGAAGACCATCGGCATCCGCAAGGGTGACTGCGTGACCATCGCCATGCCCAACTGTCCTCAGGCCATCTACATGTTCTACGCCATCAACCTCATCGGAGGAATCGCCAGCATGGTGCATCCGCTCTCGAGCGAGAAGGAAATAGAGTTCTACCTCAATGAGTCCAACAGCATCACGGTCATCACCCTTGACCAGTTCTACGGCAAGATAGAGGCCATCCGCAAGAATACAGGCATCGTCAACGTCATCCTCGCCTGCATCAAGGACGAGCTGGCACAGCCACTGAAGACCGGTTACATGATCACTGAGGGCTATAAGATAGCGAAGATACCTGAAGACGCTCCGGTCATCCGCTGGAAGGACTTCATGAAGCTCTCCAGATGCTGCTTCTACAACTACAAGGTAGAGCGGGACGACAATGACCCCGCCGTCATCCTCTACTCCGGCGGCACTACCGGCACCACCAAGGGCATCATGCTCACCAACCGCAACTTCAACGCCCTCGCCGAGCAGGTCATCGCCACCAACCCGATGTTCGGCCCCGGGGACAAGATGCTCGCCGCCATGCCCGTATTCCACGGTTTCGGTCTCGGTGTCTGCATCCACACGATGCTTGCCAAGGGCGGAAGGTGCGTCCTCGTGCCCCGCTTCACCCCAAAGAGCTACTCCAAGCTCATAACCAAGAACAAATGCAACTTTATCGCCGGCGTGCCCACCCTCTACGAGGCCATGCTGCGCCTGCCCAATATGGAACGTGCCGACTTCTCCCACCTCAAGGGAGTGTTTTCCGGCGGCGACTCCCTCTCCATCGAGCTGAAGAAGAAGATGGACAAGTTCCTCGCCGACCACAAGGCCACCATCAAGGTGCGCGAGGGCTACGGCACCACCGAGTGCGTTACGGCCTGCTGCCTGACCCCGGTCAAGCTCCAGAAGGAGGGCAGTATCGGCATACCTTTCCCCGACACCTATTTCAAGATAGTAAAGCCAGACACAGAGGAAGAGCTGCCCTACGGCGAGGAGGGCGAGATTGTGCTCTCCGGTCCCACTGTTATGCTCGGCTACTACAACAAGCCCGAGGAGACCGCCAGGACCCTGCGCCAGCACGCCGACGGCCTCACCTGGCTCTACACCGGTGACCTCGGCTGTATGGACGACCAGGGATTCGTCTACTTCCGCGGCCGTATCAAGAGGATGATCGTCACCTCCGGCTACAACGTCTATCCCGCCCAGCTCGAGAACATCCTCGATGCCCACGAGAAGGTGCAGATGAGCTGTATCATCGGCGTGCCCGACCCCTACAAGATGCAGAAGGTAAAGGCTTTCGTCATGCTCCGCCCCGGCAATGAGCCTACTCAGGAGACCAAGGACGAGCTTCTGGCCTACTGCCGCAAGTACATCGCCAAGTACGCCATGCCCTACGACATTGAGTTCCGCAAGGAGCTGCCCAAGACCCTTGTGGGCAAGGTGGCATACCGCGTGCTCGAAGAAGAGGAGGCTAGGAAAAATGGATAAGAGAATAACAAAAGGCGTAGGCTTCCAGCGCGGAGTCTACGCCTTTTGCCGTACATTCGTAGGCCCTTTCGTCAACATCATCCTGCATATAAGGTACAAACCTTGCAAGGTGCGCAGCCGTACCTTCCTGTGCCTGGGTAACCACACCCAGAATCTCGACCCCGCCCTGATGGTCATCGGCACCCGGAGGCACATGCGTTTCGTGGCCAATGCCTCCCTGACCCGGGGCGCCGCCGGATTCTTCCTCAATCCTCTCTTCGGCATTATTCCCCGCGAGAAAGGTGCGAAGGGCGATGCCGCTATTGCCCTGATAGAGGCTAATCTGCGGGCCGGAGTCTCTGTGGGAATGTTCCCTGAGGGCAACCGCAGCTGGGACGGCGAGACCGAATTCATATCACCCCGCACCGCCGCCTTGGTCAAGGATACGGGCGTGGCCCTGCTGACCTACCGCCTGACCGGAGGCTATCTGCTGAAGCCGCGCTGGGCCGACCACAGGCGCAGGGGACCGATGTACGGAGAATTGGTCCATGAATATGCTCCGGAAGAACTCGCCGGGATGACGGTGGACGAGGTCTACGAGGCCATCTGCCGGGACCTGTATGTCAATGCCTACGAGACTCAGGCCGCCAGTGGGGCGTTGTACCGTGGGAAGGCCCTGGCGGAGGGACTGCAATATGCGGCCTATCTTTGCCCGCACTGCCTGCGCTTCGGTACGATACAGACCTCAGGAGACAATATCACCTGTGACTGCGGACTGTCCGCCCGCCTGCTTGAGACCGGGTGGTTTGAGAAAGGGGAGAATATGCCTTTTGGTAATTTCTCCCAGTGGAACCGCTTCCAGAAGCAATGGGTACACGAGAATTGTGTGGCACTGCAGCAGCATACCGAAGAACCGATAGTCTGCGATAATGACTGCTTCAAGCTGACGTTGAAAAATGACGGAGTCTTCACCCACTTGTCGGACAATGCCTCCGTGGCCATGTACGGTGACCGGCTGGAGATATTCTACGGTGATCAGAAGATAGTCTACAGTATCGGAGACATCACCGGTTACGGCACTTTCCTGTCCCGCTCGATGTACTTCAACTGCGGCCCCTCTGTCCGTTATCAGCTCATCGCCACAAAGCCCGTCTCCACCCTCAAATACTACGCTCTCTGGCGCGGTCTCTCAGGTCGGGAATACCTTTAGAGTCTTTCCAGCTGAAGCATCAGCATGCCGGGAGAGATGTCCTTGAAGAGGACTTTCTTGTCGCTGTCCAGCAGGTACAGGGAGGGAATGGCACGGACATCGTAGATGAGGGCGTCGCGCACGGACAGGTCCTGATTGTATCCTGTTATCCATTCTGAGGGATAGTCGGACAGGCCTTTGAACCATTCGGTCAGGTCCTCGTCGATGTATATGCTGAGCAGGCTCATGCGTCCGTCCTGTACCATAGAGGCTATGACGGGGGATTGTCCCAGCATGGAGATGATTTCACGGCATGCCGGGCATCCCGGGTTGGAGAAGAGCAGGAGGGTGTATTCGCCGGGGATGCTGTAGAGGCTGTGGAAGCCCCCGCGGGCATCGGTGAATGTAAAGTCTGCGGCTTGGGTTCCGGGGCGGTTTTTCATGCATGATGCAAGCTGTTCCTGATAATAGGTGCTGTAATGTTCTCCAGTGCGCCTGGTCCTCAGGATACTCTCTATTACCGGTATGTAGAGACCTTCACTGCGCAGTTCCGAGAGGGGATGCCAGAGGGCGGATTCCATCGTTGCGGTGAACCAGTCGTAGATATATCCGGAGGTGTCCGGTCCCAGGGATGCTTCAGCCAGGGACATCAGATGTGTCTGGGCCCTGAGGGCTTTGTCGTAGGGCAATGACCAGAGGGTGAGCAGGTATTCCCGGACGGCGGTTGCCATGTCTTTCTGACTTACTCCGCCGATGAGGGTGTCGGAAATGCCGTTCCAGGCGGCTGTGGAGTCAAAATATCTGTTCCAAAAATGATCAGCCGCGTATTCGGCTGCATCCTGTCCGCCGAGTATGGCGGGTACTGAGACTGAGGGGAATGGCTGCGGTCCGCGCTGTTTCTCAATCTTATTATGAAAATTACACCCGCTGATGAACAGGGGTGTAATCGTCAAAAAAAGTAAAGTTATGAAAAAAGATTTTGTCATGTTGTCGTTGACCTAAGAGGATTCGAACCTCTACAGACAGAACCAAAATCTGTAGTGCTACCATTACACCATAGGTCAATACCGGGTGCAAAGTTATACATTTTTTTAAAACGTCGGCAGGCTGTCGCCGAAAATGTAGTAGAGGGCCAGCCAGAAAGCGAATCGGGTGCCCTTGCCGATGAGCATGAAGAGGGCGCAGCGGCCGAAATGCAGCTTGTAGAAGCCCAGGCCGATGGCGAAGACGTCGCCCACGAAGGGCAGCCAGGTCAGGAAGGCCAGCAGGGAGCCGTACTTGTCTATTTTCGACTTCTGTTTCAGCAGGGTCTCCTCCTTGACATGGAACCACTTTTCTATCCACTCCCACTTGCCGATGCGGCCTATCCAGTAGGAGGTCAGGCCTCCGAGCCAGTTGCCGGCGGTGGCGCAGATCCAGGATACGAGCGGGTCGCCTCCGGCTATGAGGATGCCGATGATGAGGAAATCCGATGAGAACGGGACGACGGTAGCTGCGATGAAGGTGCCGATGAACAGGCCGATGTAGCCGAGGTCGAGCAGAAATTCCAGGTCCATTGTCCGGTCAGCGTCTTATCTTCTTGAAAAAATCTGTCATAATGGCGCTGCACTCTTCTGAAAGTACTCCGCTGCTGACCCTTGTCCTCGGATGGAGGAGGGAAGGGGAGAAGAGGGTGTAGCCGCGCTTTGGGTCGGGTGCACCGTAGACTACCGCTCCGACCTGGGTCCAGGCCATCGCGGCGGCGCACATCGGGCAGGGCTCGACAGTGACGTAGAGGGTACATTCCGGGAGGTACTTGCCTCCGATGTAGGCGGTGGCGGCCGTCATGGCCAGCATCTCGGCGTGGGCCGTTGGGTCGTGGAGGGTCTCCGTCTGGTTGTGCGCCCGGGCGATGATCCGCCCCTCGCACACCACTACCGCTCCGATGGGGATCTCCCCCTCGGCCTCGGCCCTCCGCGCCTCCTTCAGGGCCTCGCGCATGTATTTCTCGTGGTCAGTGTTCATTGCCGTTCAATATTTTCCAGGATCCGTTTTTCTTTGCGCCTGTCCTTTCTATGATGCCTTTTTCCCTGAGCCGGTCAATGGCCCGTTTTATCGTGCTCCTCGACTTTTTAGTATTGGCCGCCATCTCTTCAATCTTGACAGATGGATTCTCCGCTATAAGTTGTAGGACAGCTATTTCTGTCAAGGATGCCTTTCCGGTCAAATTGTTTGAAGGTTCATTTTGAACCTTTAAATCGTGTTTTAAAGGTTCATTCCGGACCGTTAATCCGTCCGCTTTTATATGCAGGGTCCTGTTCCGCAAGTCGGCCTCTTCGTTCAGAAGGAGATGACGCAAAAATCTTTCCAGCGGCTCTGTGGTGGCTGTTATTCCGTTTTTCAGGTCATTGTAATTGGCCCTGACAAGGGCGTTCCTGAAAAACCATGAGTGCCTTTCGAAAGTATCGTTTCCTACATTGAACCCGAAACTGCGGAGATATTTTATCAGGAATACCGCAGTTGTGCGGGTGTTGCCTTCTCCAAAAGGATGCACCTGCCAAAGATTGGATATAAATCTTGCAATATGCCGCACAGCCTCATCTGCTGTCAGTCCCTCGTATGAAAAATCCCTTTCAGTAGAGATGTCGTATTCCAGGGTCTCGGTTATCAGGCCGGCACCGGCATATATTACTGTACCTCCGTCCAATACCCATTCTTTTTTGGTGATGTTATAGTCCCGGATGCGGCCGGCGAATTTGTAAATGCCTGTGAAAAGATACCGATGGATACGGATGAGTTCAGCCGGAGTCATGGAAAATGCCTGTTCTGTGAGAAGTTCGGTGATTCTGTAAGAGACTGTGTCGGCCTCTTTGGTACGTTCATCACTGCCGGTGTCTTCCCTTGCTGTGCGGCTCTCGTAGTAGGACTCAATGCGCTGTCGTACTTCCCGGAGCGAGATGTCTCCCTCGATATGCTCGCGGGCGGTATCTATAAGGTATGCCGAGGGCTTCAGTCCGTCCACGTCCTGAAGTCCGATGGCCGTGCGCCATGCCTGCGCCCGCTCCGCCCTCGACGGCTCACCCTGCCTTATATATTCCTCAAAGTCCGTTATCATAATAGCAGAGCAAAGATACGCAAAGTCGTCCACATGGCAAAGTGACATTTTGGCAGAGTGTGCGGAGTGGCACTTAATTTGTTTTAGGTGTCTGTGCAAGTTGAAAACAACTAAAAATTAAAAGATATGAACATTAGACCTTTAGCAGACAGAGTGCTCGTAGAGCCCAAAGAAGCTGAGACCAAGACAGCAAGCGGAATCTATATTCCCGAGACAGCAAAAGAGAAACCCCAGCAGGGTAAGGTAATCGCTGTAGGCAGCGGCAAGAAGGATGAGCCCATGGAACTGAAAGTGGGTGACACCGTTCTCTACGGAAAATATTCCGGAACCGAGATTACCGTTGACGGCAAGGACTATCTGATGATGCGTCAGTCCGACGTGCTCGCAGTTCTTTAATTAATCTGTTTGTTTAACTTTTAAAATCGTACAACTATGGCAAAAGAAATCAAATTCAATATGGAAGCCCGCAGCCTGATGAAGGAAGGCGTGGACGCTCTTGCAAATGCAGTGAAGGTAACCCTCGGTCCTAAGGGACGCAACGTGGTTATCGACAAGAAATTCGGTGCCCCTCAGGTTACCAAGGACGGTGTTACCGTGGCCAAGGAAGTGGAGCTTGAGGACCGTTTCCAGAACATGGGTGCTCAGATGGTAAGGGAAGTGGCATCCAAGACCAACGACCAGGCCGGTGACGGTACCACCACCGCTACTGTCCTCGCACAGGAAATCATCAGCGTAGGTCTGAAGAACGTGACTGCAGGCGCCAACCCCATGGATCTGAAGCGCGGTATCGACAAGGCAGTTGAAGCTGTCGTTGCCGACCTGAAGAAGCAGACCCAGGAGGTAGGTGAGGATATGGCCAAGGTAGAGCAGATTGCCACCACATCCGCCAACAACGACGCTTTCATCGGCAAGCTCATCGCAGAGGCAATGGGCAAGGTGAAGAAAGAGGGTGTCGTTACAGTCGAGGAAGCCAAGGGTACTCAGACCGAGGTCAAGGTCGTTGAGGGCATGCAGTTCGACAGAGGCTACATCTCTCCCTACTTCATGACCAACCCTGACAAGATGGAGGCCGTTCTCGAGAACCCCAAGATCCTGATCACCGACAAGAAGATCTCCTCCATGAAGGACCTTCTCCCCATCCTCGAGCCCATCGCACGTAACAGCGAGTCCCTCCTTATCATAGCTGAGGACGTAGACGGCGAGGCTCTGACTACTCTGGTAGTCAACAGACTCCGCGGAACGTTGAAGGTCGCTGCCGTGAAGGCTCCCGGATTCGGTGACCGCCGCAAGGAGATGCTCCAGGATATCGCCACACTGACAGGTGCTCAGGTAGTATCCGAGGAGAGAGGTTTCACCCTTGAGAACACTACCCCCGACATGCTCGGTAAGGCCGACAAGGTGACCATCGACAAGGAGAACACCACCATCGTCAACGGCAAGGGTGACAAGGACGCTATCGCTGACCGCGTAGCCCAGATCCGCAAGCAGATCGAGAAGACCACTTCCGACTATGACCGCGAGAAACTCCAGGAGAGACTGGCCAAACTGGCAGGCGGTGTGGCAGTCCTCTATGTAGGCGCAGCATCCGAGGTCGAGATGAAGGAGAAGAAGGACAGGGTAGAGGACGCTCTGAACGCTACCCGTGCCGCAGTTGAAGAGGGTATCATCCCCGGCGGCGGTGTCGCCTTCATCCGCGCTATCGAGGCTCTGAAGGGCCTGAAGGGTGAGAACGAGGACGAGCAGACCGGTATCAACATCGTGGCCAAGGCCATCGAGGCTCCTCTGCGCACCATCGCCGAGAACGCAGGCGTCGAGGGCAGCGTAGTGGCTCAGAAAGTCCGCGAGGGCAAGGGCGACTTCGGTTACAATGCCCGCGCCGACCGCTATGAGAACCTGCTCGCAGCCGGTGTCATCGACCCGACCAAGGTTACCCGTGTTGCTCTGCAGAACGCCGCTTCCGTAGCCGGCATGTTCCTCACCACCGAGTGCGTGCTCGCCGACAAGCCGGAACCCGCTCCCGCAGCTCCCGCAATGAACCCCGGAATGGGCGGCATGATGTAATCAGCTGACGGCACTCCCATATTTTGAGACAAGGCTGCCGCAATCGTCATAGCAGACGGTTGCGGCAGTTTTTTTTTAATCAAAAATATTATTGTTAAATTTGTGGGAGTTACTAACCTTATAAAATTAAACACTATGCAAAAAAATCAAGTCTGGACCCAAAGTGTGGGTATGATTATCAACTCAATTTGGATATACACTATCGCAGGTATCCTCGGATCAATTTTCGGGGCGATAGACGGTATTCTGAACCCCGTAGGATTTCTGTCAGCTCTTGCGGGAGAGAGCGGCCCTACAGGCGCATTCGGAACTCTGGACATTATCTGCCAGATAGCCGTAATCGCCGGTTATGTATTGTTTTTCCTGAACATCAAGAAGTTTGTGGATGTACAGGCCAATGAGTCGGACCAGAAGGCCGCAAAAGACATCTACATCGCCTACATTCTTCTGATTGTGGCCATTGTCGCAGACTTTATACCCATAATCGGCGGCATAGCATGGCTTGTGCTTGTAATCATCGGTTATATCAAACTCCTTTCAGGCTTCAAGGCCCTCCGTGATTCGGCCACCTATACTGAAGATGCCAAGAGCGGAGCAGCAGTCCTTTACACCAGCACAATATGGATTCTTGTAGGAGCGGTTGTGAGCATTATCCCGTTTGTCGGCGGATTCATCAATGCCATAATAACCCTTGTAGTGTTCTTCACGATCCTGCGTGGCTGGAAGAAGATTAAGGACGGTGCTCCTGACTGCAGTCAGGCAGCCTGAAACATCCAAGTCTGATAAAACATGATTGTACTATATCTGTTAAGGCATGGGCAGACATATTTAAATGTCATGAATGATGTCATAGGAGGAAGGAGCTCAGATCTTCCGCTGACTTCATATGGGATTGAACAGGCTGTCGCTACCGGAAAGGCGATAAGAGACAGTGGAATGATGTTTGATAAAATATTTTGTTCTACTGCTTTTAGGGCTCGTCAGACTTTGGATGCCATGGGACTGATAACAGATAGTGCAGCAAATGCAGTGGTCTATTCCAATCGCTTGGAGGAACTTTCTCAGGGAGCATGGGAGGGAAAGTTAAGAACGGAGATTTATACACCTGAAATCAGGCATAGACTGGAATGTGAAAATCCCTTTTTCTGTCCGCCAGGGGGAGAAAGCCAACACGATGTAGAGATACGTATGACTGATTTTATTGAGCAGGAAATTCTTAACCGGTATGAAAAAGGGGAATTTCTTATAGTAGGTCATGGAGTTGCGTTCAAATGTTTTCTCCGCGGCGTACTTGGATCGTGTGCAAGCATGACTCATAAATTGGGTATGGACAATCTCGGCATGACCCGCCTTACTTATAGCGGTGGTATGGGCTGGACTTTAGACTGGATGAACAGACATATGGCTACAATGCAGCTCTCGGTGGCAGTCAAATGATTGTCCAGATTACATGTTTTATTATAATGCTGCCGCAATCGTCATTGATGATGATTGCGGCAGTTTTTTGCAGATTTAAGATTTAATTTTAAATTTGCAAAAAAATGATGCAAAATGAAAATAGGAAGAACAGCGGTAGATAAATTGCAGCAGCTTGCAGTCAAATTCCATTTGTAACTATCACAGGGCCAAGGCAGTCCGGTAAATCAACTCTTGCTGAGACGGCATTTCCGGATTTCAGGCAAGTTTCTCTTGAAGACTTGGACAACAGAGAGTTTGCCTTAAAGGACCCGAGAGGATTCATTGCTACCTATCCTTCCAAGACGATAATTGACGAGGTGCAGAGGGTTCCGTCTATCCTTTCCTATCTGCAGACCCATGCGGACAAGTCCCGGGAAATGGGAATGTATGTCCTGACAGGGTCGCAGAATTTTGAGTTGATGGAAGCGATAGACCAGTCTCTGGCAGGCAGGACGGCGCTGTTGACGTTGTTGCCCTTGTCTCATGAGGAGATGGGGCAGGCAGGTATTCTTCCGGAAAATGTCGATGCGGAGATTTTCTATGGTTCGTACCCGGCTCTGTATGACCGCGGGATTCACCCCGTGGATTATTTTCCAAGTTACATAAAGTCCTATCTGGAAAAAGACGTACGGCAGATGAAAGCCATAGAGGACCTGTCGAGGTTCCGTAAGTTGGTCCGTCTGTGTGCAGGACGTATCGGGCAGATACTGAACAAATCATCATTGGCCGTAGAATGTGGAGTGACTTCTCCGACCGTGGACTCATGGCTGTCAGTGCTGGAGGAGAGTTATATAGTATATTTTCTGAGGCCGGATTACCGCAATTTTTCCAAGAGACTGGTAAAATCGCCCAAACTCTATTTCTACGATACCGGCCTGGCCTGTTCGCTGCTGGACATTAAGAGTCCGGAGCAGGTGTCTACGCATTATCTCAGAGGAGGCCTGTTCGAAAATATGGTTGTCAATGAAATCCTCAAGCGCAGTCTCAATCGCGGCATAGACCCGGTGCTCTCATTCTGGAGAGACAGCGCCGGACATGAGGTGGACTTGATTGTAACGGCAGGGGACAGCCAGCATGCCTACGAGATAAAATCCGGGGCCACATTCTCCACCGACTATTTCAATGGACTTGACTATTGGGCCGGACTTTCCGGTGTCTCACCTTCCCGGCGTTCTGTCATCTACGCCGGAGAGACTCCGCTCATGACTTCTTCGGGCGAAGTGCTCTCCTGGCGCAATATGTGACATTGGATTGTATATGTCAGTAGCGGCGTGGATGGAAAAAGATGACTGCGCTGACCAGAACGATGAGGCCGAGGAGGATGAAGCCGAGGGGGTTGGCACGGCGGGAGGTGGCCTCAACGGTCAGGTCGCCGGCGAGGAGGCGGAAGCCGTCCACTTTCCAGACAGGGATGCCTTCATCTATTAGTGCCGTGTTGGCGGAGGTCAGGCGGCCCGGCATGGTGACGGTGTAGCGCAGGGCGTAGATGAAGGGGGCGAGCAGTTCTTCCTCGCGGGCGCTGAGCGTCTCAGCCCATCGGTCGGCATGGTCCGCGGCTGCTTCGGAGAAGGCCGTGCCGCCAGTCACAGTATCCATCAGGCGGGCGGCCTCGATGACGCTGGCACTGTTGACGGTTGCGGTGCCGTTGAAGAAGTCGAGGGATTCCCGGAATTTCTCTATCACATCCATCTCCTGCTGCTGTGTCAGACGCTTGCCGGTGCCGGAGCTGAGGACCCTGCAATACTCCCGGTAGTAGCACTCATTAAACCAGTTGCAGTACTCCTCGGAGGCGGGGCTGAGCACTCCGTCGTAAATCTCGGCTCCGTTCATCCCGTCGTAGCGGCTGTCCCGGTCTCCGAACCAACGGTGTATCGTTTGGGGGTTCATGCACTCTTCCGGGGCGACGGGCATCTGTCCGGCTATACCGGGGAATCGGCAGGAGTAACTGTAGGTGTGGAAGAACAGTCCCCAGCGGCGGCTCCAGTTCTCGTGTCCGCGTAGGTAGGGCAGTCCGGCTACCTCCTCGGAGGCGGGTACCATGCGGGCGGCGGTGTCACTACGGGCAAATTCCCGGCGGGCAACGTAGTTGTGCGTTATAGAGTCGTTGAGGAAGTGGAATGTCCGGTTCCCGGGCAGGGGCTCGAGGCTCCAACTCCCGTCGGGTGCGAAGAGGAAGGGATGGCTGGAACGGTCTCCGACAATGCAGGCGGAGTCGGCTTCCGCATATATGCTCATGGTCATGCTTCCGTCAGGATGAATCTCCGGGGCCACTGTGTACCAGGTGACGCAGGAAGTGGTAAGCAGTGCTGAGATGATTAGAGAAATGCTAATTTTCAATGTTTTCATGGCGGTAGATTTTTAGGGCGCGGGCCTTGGCTGCGGAATAGCGTCGAGCCTGTACCTGTAGTTCGCGGTATCTGTCAATACTGTGTCTGCCAGCAACTGCGGCGGAGATGGTGCAGACGTCTGTCATTCCCTCAGTTCCTTCGGAAGAGAGGGCCTGCGACAGGGTCAATACCAGCGAGGCAGCTGCGGCAATTCCGGTGAGGGCCGCAGCGAGGCGGATGCGGCCTGTGCGGAGCGGGTCGGGTCGTGCAGTAGTGTCCTGCGGCATTGCTCCTGTGTGTTCCGCTATCCGCGCGGTGACCTCCTCCGGATGAGGCATCTGCGGCCGGGAGCGGCGCACATCTTCTATGAATTGTCTGTATTTGTCCATAACTGCGGTATTTTTCTGTTTACAATTCTTTTTCGAGGGCCTTCCGGACCTTCTGCCGGGCGAGGTAGAGGTTGCTCTTGAGCTGCACTGCGCTCCAGCCGGTGGCTCTGCGGACCTCCTCGAATGGAAGCTGCTCTATCTCGTGGAGGACGAAGGCTGTCCGCTGCATCGGGGAGAGAGTCTGAATGACCCGCCTGAGCCGGGCTTCGAGCTCTCGGGCGAGACTTCCGCTTTCCGGGTCCTCCGCCCTCTCCCTGGCATTGGTCCAGACTACATCTGTCTCGAACTTCCTGTGTGCCGAGCGCTTCCGCAGGATGTCGCAGCACAGGCGGGCGGCAATGGTCCCGAGCCAGGTGGCGGGGCTGTAGCGCCGGTCGAAGCCCGGGAGGGCCTTCCAAGCCCGGATGAATGTCTCCTGTACCGCGTCCTCCGCCTCGTCCGGGTCGCCGAGCATCCGCAGGGCCACGCGCCATACCATCTGCCGGTATTGCTCCACGATGGCGGCGAAAGCCCGGTGGTCCCCGGCCGCTGCGGCCTGTATTGTCTCTTGGATGCTCATGCGTTTTCGCTTTTACAGGATATACGCATTAGAAGCCCGGAAGTCAAAAAATCTCTTCCAATAGTTTCTGCAGCTCGGCGACAGTGTCCGGATGTTGGGGTGCTACGTTTGTGTGCTCGTCGGGGAGGCGGTAGAGCTGAGGGACGGGCTCAGTGCCGGTCTCTATGCCGGGGCACCAGGAAAGGGATTTGGGGTAGTCGTTGGGAGCGATGTATTTCCACTCGCGGGTACGGACTGAGAGGGTGTAGGACCATTCGACTATCCAGTCACGGCCGGTAGTGTCGGCGCCGAGAAGCACTTCCGAGAGGTCGTGGCTGTCGGGAGCGGCGCCTTCGGGCAGCTCTGCTTCGATGATGGAGGCGAGGGAGCGGAACAGGTCTATCTGGGAAATGAGGGCGCCGGATACAGAAGGCCGTGTTATCCGTCCGGGCCAGGAGATGACGGCGGGAATGCGGGTGCCGCCTTCGAAGGCGCTGTACTTGCTGCCGCGGAGGCCTCCTGTGATGCTGTGGTCTCCGACAAGCTCAGCGGCGGAATCCGCGTAGCCGTCGTCCAGCACAGGTCCGTTGTCGCTGGTGAGGATGATGATGGTGTTGTCCCGTATTCCGGCCTGCTCGAGGGCGTCGAGAATCTGACCGACGCTGTAGTCAAACTGCAGGATGGCCTCGCCCCTGAGGCCCATCGGGCTCTTGCCGCGGAATCTCTCGTGGGGCATGCGCGGCACATGCACGTCGTTGGTGGCGAAATACAGGAAGAACGGCCCGCCGCTGTGCTTCCGGATGAATTCTACGGCGTGGGCGGTAATCGAGTCCGCGATATTCTCATCCTTCCACAGGGCCTTGCCGCCGCCTTTCATGTAGCCGATGCGGCCTATGCCGTTGACCACCGCATTGTCATGACCGTGGGAAGAGCGGAGCTTGAACTCCGAGGCCGGAGTCCGGTGATAGTCGGGAACATCCTCGAACGGGCCTTTGTAGCTCACCTCCACTGGGGCGGAGGGGTCGAAGTCCGCTATCCTTCCGTTTTCAATAAATACGCACGGAGTCCGGTCGGCGGTAGCGGCCATGATATAGTGAGTGCCGAAGCCTAAGTCGGCCGGGGTGATGTCTATCTCTCCGTTCCAGTCCTGGGCTCCCGATTCGGAACCAAGGCCGAGATGCCATTTGCCTATGGCTGCCGTGGCATAGCCGGCCTGCGAGAACATATCGGCCAGAGTGTATGTATTGGGATGAATGATGCTGGCAGCATCTCCCTGTGCCACTCCGGTACCCTCCTGGCGGAAAGCGTAGATGCCGGTAAGCAGGGAGAAACGCGAGGGGGTGCTGGTCGAGGCGACTGCATGAGCGTCAGTAAAGCGGATGCCCTCTCCGGCTATACGGTCTGTATTCGGGGTGCTGACCCGGTGTGCTCCATAACAGGACAGGTCTCCGTAGCCCAGGTCGTCAGCGTAGATTATCACTACATTGGGCCTGGAATTCTGCGGGTGGTCAGCAGCATCCGGCTGTGCCTGAGCCGCTGCTGCAGGAGAGGCTGCGAGCAGCGGCAGGAGCAGTTCTTTTATCATGTTGTTCATGGTTGTACCGGACTAACCGTTTCCTTGTGATAGTCCTTGAGGAATTTGGCGAGCCCGGAGTCGGTCAGGGGGTGCTTGAGCAGTCCCTTGATGCCTTCTTTGGCCATCAGAGAAGGGTTGGTGGTCACTCCGTCTAGCACGCCCATGGCGTAGACCTCGCGGATCTTGTCCAGATTGGCTGTGTCTAGAAAGAATTTCATGATGTTGTGGTTGCTTTTTGTTATACATTTAGCAAAGATAGCAAAAAGATATATGATTATCCGCAAAGATACCCCTCAATTAGCGCCGGCCTGGTGCTCTGAGCGCTTCGTGGCTGGCCTCATCCGCCTAAGGCCCTTGTAGTAGCTCACCCTGTGTAGCAGACACGACTCACAGTAACTCAACCCGGTGACTTTCTTTTCTTTCCAAACTCATTCTTTTGTGTCCGATTTTTTTGGGAACCCCCACCGTTTCTCACTAAACCGAATAGTCGCTTTAAACAGCTTGCTGCGCTGCATGTTCTATGCAACTACTGTATTTAGTGGGACTGAAATCCGCTTTTGGCTGCTATTTTATGGTAACATAACATCACGCCCGCTCATAACTTCCAGAATGTCAAGGACGTCTTTTCAACCAGTCGGTTTAGTGGCTTTCGGTCTGCCGCATCAGAACATCAGAGCGTCATGGCATCACGGGACAACATGCTGATAGGGTGAACGAAAAAAAACGACGTGTCATTCATCCGGGCCAACCCCGCTGTCCACGTTACTTTTTAGTTATAATGCAATCTTCTGATTGACCGGGTCTTGTATTTTGCGCAAAAAGTTAAGTGACGGCAAAAAGGCTTTTTCTGAGCATAATCCGCCCCATTTAAAATTTCATTAGATTGATAAAGTGCTTATATTCAAGCGTATGCAGCTCAACTAAAAAGTAACGTGAAGGATGCGGGGGTATCTTTGCGGATAATCATTTTAAAAGATATAAAAAAAGAGGCACCCCTCTGCTACAATAGGTACCCCTTCCTTGTGTACTAAAACCTAAACCTACTACATAGATGCAGGTTCCGCTGTTTTTGTTGCACGGAAAGTGAAAAATTTTTAAAAAATTTTTGAAAGGGTGCGGCGGGTAGGGAGGGCGGTGATGAAAAGGCCGATGAGGGCGATGCCGGCGAGGGTGATGAGGATGTCGCCGGGCTTGATGACGACGGGGTAGTACTCGACTACGAAGCTGCCGGGCATGCGGATGACGCCGACGTGCTGCTGGATGAGGCAGAGGACGATACCGACGGCCAGGCCGATGACGGCTCCGAGCAGGATAATCATCCAGCCCTCGTCGAAGAAGATGCGGCGGATCAGGGCCGGACGGGCTCCGAGGTGCTGGAGGGTGGCGATGTCGTCCCGCTTCTCGATGATGAGCATGGTCAGGGAGCCGAAGACGTTGCAGGAGACCACGATGATGATGAAGAGCAGGATCATGAAGATGACTACCTTCTCGATGCGCATCATGCGGTAGACGGTCTCGTTCTGCATGTATTTGTCCTTGACGGTGAAGCCGGGGCCGAGGGCGGAGCGGACCTCCTTCACTGCCTGACGGACGTCGGAGCCGGGGGCGAGCCGGAGCTCCACGGTGCCTGCCTCATTGTCCTGGAGTCCTATGAGCCTGCGGGCCCGCTCGATGGGGACGAAGAGGGTGTTGCTGTAGCCCTCATTGCCCGAGAAGAAGGTGCCTATGGGGAAGAACCGCTCGCTGTTGAGGGATGCCGCCGGATTGACTAAGGATATGTCCCGGTCGCGGGCGGGGAAATAGACGGTGATGGGGTCGAGGAAGCGGGGCATTATGCCCATTTCCACAGCCAGTCCGCGTCCGGTGACGGCCTGGGCCACCTCCCCGTGCATCAGGGTGAACTCTCCGTCGATGATGCAGGACTGTATCTCGGGGTTCTCGGTGTAGCTCTGCTCCACGCCTTTGAGCAGGGCGGTGCCCTCCTCGCGGTCGTAGGTCAGGAAGACGGTCTCCTCGACGCTTTCGGTGAATGAGACTACGGAGGGCATCGAGCGGACGGCGTCGAAGGCCTCTGTGTCGGTGCGGAAATATTTGGATGAGTCGCAGGTGACAGCTATGTCGGGCATGGCCCTGTCGTACATCCCGCGTACCACGTCCTCGAATCCGTTGTATATCGACAGCACCATGATCAGGGCGCAGGAGCCCACGGCTATGCCTATCGCGCTGATGAGCGAGATGATGTTGATGACGTTGTGCGACTTCTTGGCGAAGAGGTAACGCCGGGCTATGAACTGCGGCAGATGCATGGGCTACTTGGCGAGCAGCTCGTCGATGTGCTCCACGTAGTCCAGAGAGTCGTCCAGGTAGAAGATCAGCTCGGGTATGATGCGCAGCTGCTTGGCCATCTGGCGGCCCAGCTCTCCGCGCATGGAGCGGCCCGACTCCTGGATCATCCTGAAGACCTTCTCCTGCTTGGCCGAGGGGAAGATGCTGACGTAGACCTTGGCCACTGCAAGGTCCGGGCTTATGGTCACTCCGCTCACCGACACGAGAGCTCCGTCCCAGGAGGCCATGCCCTTGGAACGGATGATCTCGGCCAGATGTCTCTGGAGCTCCTTGGCCACTTTGAGCTGGCGGGTGCTTTCTCCTTCCATCGCGGCGGCCTCCTATTCAAATTTGAGGATGTAGTAGTTCTTCTTGCCTTTCTGGGCGAGGATGTACTTGCCGTCGATCAGGTCCTCGGCGCTGACAGTGCGGTCGGCTGAGTCGCAGCGGTCCTTGTTGATGGACAGACCGCCGCCCTGGATCATCTTGCGGCATTCGCCCTTGGAGGGGAATACGTCGGTGGTGACAGCCAGCAGGTCGATGACATTCTGCGGGAGGACATCCTTGCTCAGGCTGTACTGGGGTACGCCGTCGAATACGGAGAGGAAGGTCCTCTCGTCGAGCGAGCGCAGGGTCTCGGAGGTGGACTTTCCGAAGAGTATCTGGGAAGCGTCCACGGCCTTGCCGTACTCCTCCTGTCCGTGTACCATGACGGTAATCTCGCGGGCGAGCAGTTTCTGGAGCTCGCGCAGATGGGGTGCCTTGGCGTGCTCTGCCACTGCGGCCTCTATCTCCTCGCGGCTGAGGGTGGTGAATATCTTGATGTATCTGGCGGCGTCCTCGTCGCTGACGTTGAGCCAGAACTGGTAGAATGCGTAGGGGGTGGTGTACTCCGGGGAGAGCCAGATGTTGCCCTTCTCGGTCTTGCCGAACTTGCCGCCGTCGGACTTGGTCATCAGGGGCCAGGTCAGTCCGTAGGCCTCGCCGCCGAGCTTGCGGCGGATGAGCTCGGTGCCGGTGGTGATGTTGCCCCACTGGTCGCTGCCGCCCATCTGGAGCTTGCAGCCGTAGTGCTCGTAGAGGTATGTGAAGTCGTAGCCCTGGAGGAGCTGGTAGGTGAACTCGGTGAACGACATGCCCTCGCGGCCCTCACCGCTGAGTCTCTTCTTGACGGAGTCCTTGGCCATCATGTAGTTGACGGTGATCAGCTTGCCTATCTCGCGGGTGAAGTCGAGGAATCTCCAGTCCTTCATCCAGTCGTAGTTGTTGACCAGAATGGCGGCGTTGGGAGCGTCGCTCTCGAAGTCGATGAACTTGGAGAGCTGGGCCTTGATGCACTCCTGGTTGTGGCGCAGGGTAGCCTCATCGAGAAGGTTGCGCTCCTGGGACTTCATCGAGGGGTCGCCGATCATGCCGGTGGCTCCGCCGATGAGGGAGATGGGACGGTGGCCGGCGTCCTGGAAGTGCTTGAGCATCATAACGCTGACCAGATGACCGATGTGCAGCGAATCAGCCGTGGGGTCGATGCCCACGTATGCAGTGCACTGCTCTTTTGAAAGGAGTTCTTCAGTTCCGGGCATGATATCCTGGATCATGCCCCTCCATTTGAGGTCTTCGATAAAATTCTTCATCGTATGAAAAATAACTGCTTTGCTTTTGAATATCCGCGCAAAGGTAGTTATTTTTATTCAAAATAGGTTATCTGCGGTAAGTGCGGAAAATGGCAATGCCGATGCAGACCAGCGCCAGGGCCACTATCCCCCAGATGAACCACATATTCAGCGTCTGCGTCTTGCCTGCGGCCACCGAGAGTGTGGAGTTGGCTCCGAAGGACAGGAGCAGGCAGAGCAGGAGGTTCATCTGTGCGGCTAAGTCCGTCTTGGCGGCTCTGGCGGCTTCGGCTTTCCGGGCGGGAACGGGAAGGTTCACCACCTTGGGGAAGCACTGGGCCAGAATCATGATGATGTAGATGCCGAGCCCGATGAGGGCGAGGGTGAGCAGGATACCCCTGTCTCCGACTCCGTCCACCACTCCGTGGATGTCGAAGTGGTTCGGTACGGGCACTCCTTCCAGCCGCGACCATGACAGCATGGGCAGGAAACCGGAGAGCATCGCCATCGTGGCGACTATATTGAGTGTAAGATTTGTAAGACGATGAAACATAGCGGACTGATTTAACGGTTCAGCAAGTTATCCGACGAGCCACACCATCACGTGACCGTCGAATATCTCGTAGTTGAGCTCAAAGGTCTCCTCTTCCCCGTCCTTGTGGATGAAGGTGGCCTCCAGCTCGCCCTCGTCGCGGGGGGTGAAACGCTCCACCTCTATCTGCCGTGCGAAGTCCACACCGTTGCGGGACATGCGCTTGTAGATGGCTTCCTTTGCGCACCAGTAGATGGCCAGCTGCTGGTTGGTGTTGTGGTCCGAGAGGTCGTCCTTCTCATCCTCGGAGAGAGCCTTGCGCTCCACTGCCGAGAAGTCGCGGCCGAGGCTCTCGATGTCTATGCCCACGCTCTCTTCGGGATGGGCGATGACGGCTGCGAAGCGGGCGCAGTGGGAGATGCTGATCTCCACGGCACAGTTCTGAAGATAGGGTTTGCCGTTGTCGTGATGTCCGAGATAGAGTTTCTCGGGAAACATCTCGTTGAGAAGAGCCCTTACGGCCAGTTTCTCCTTGCGCCGTGCGGGGCTTTTGGTGATTTCGAGCTCCTCGAGCTCATCGCTGGGAATGGGGGCGCACAGCCGGCGCAAGTCGTCTTCGTCCTCGGAGATCTCCCATACGCATATCTCCGCCCCGTTTTCTAATTTTTCTCGTTTATATAGACCCATCGATTTCTTGAAAATAGGCTGCAAAGAAAAGCACTTATCGCGGAACTGCCAAATATTTTTCCAACATATATGCCGGATGGTAGGACAGCTTGGCCTTGCGCAGGCCCTCATCCCCGGCGTCGTCCTCCCGGTTGACGTACTGCAGGCCGGCCGCCTCGTGCTCGAGGAAGGTGCGGTTGATCATGGGATAGGCCCCCGTTACATCGGAAAATGCCTTCTCGACATGCACGATGAAAGTATCGGAGTTGAGCCGCTCGCCGAGGGTGTAGGCCACCAGGCGGCCGCCGCTGCGCAGCATTCCTCCGCAGAGCCGCAGGGGGACGAAGTCCTCTAAGGCCTTGCGCACCGCGCAGGCCTCCATCTGCATCGACTCGTTGTGGATGCAGCCGTTGAGGGCGCACCACTCGTCGGTCATTGTCCTGCATTCCTCTATCTGGCGGCGGCAGAGCTCCGGATCGCCGTCCGGGCGGATGCTCTCGTAGGTCCAGCCGGGGTTCTGCGCCTTGAACCGGGAGATGAAATTGCGCTTGGGCTGGTATTTCTTTCCGGCGAGGGAGATCATCTTCTCCGTCTCGTAGAGATAGTCAAAGGAGCGGCGGACAGGGGAAAATTCATAGCGGCCGGGGAACATTTCCTCGAGGCGGGCCTTCACATCGGCGACGGTCCAGAGGACCGGGCGTCTTCCGATGCGGGCGGCATCCTCTTCCATTGTATCCAGAACCTCTGCGATATCTCCGCTCCCTGCAGGGAAAATGTAGTTGGCGCAGCCCTCCTCCCCGTCGGAGCGGATGAGCAGCCAGTCCTTCCACCGGGCGATGCGGGTTCCGAAGAACCGGGCCCAGATGTACAGCGAGGTGAAGCAGTACTCCGTGGCCCGGTAGTCGGAAACAGCAAGGAGCGGGTCGGCCCACTCCTTGTCGCTTAATTCTATGTCCTTGAACTCAGGTAGATTACTCATACAGCCACTGGCTCAGGATGGACTTGATCTCCTTCTGGGTAGCCTCGTCGAAGGTGGCGATACGGGCACGGTGGCTGCCGCCGGGCTGGATGAAGAACTTGATGTTGTCCTTGTGCGGGTCGGCGGGCATCACTGCGGACCAGGGGTCGAACTGGCCGTAGATGAAGAGCATGCGGGCGTCGGTAGAGAGAAGAAATGCAGAAATCCTGTTGTAGAGGTAGTCATCGAAAATGAACTCCCGGTTCTGTGGCAGCAGGAGCTTCTGCATGTAGTTCTTGGTGTTCTTGATGCTGAAATATTTTTTGTACTTCTTGAAAGGCTTCATGTCGTAACCGTAGTAGCCGAGTTCAGTGGCGGCCTGTACGAAGAAGGGTGAGGTAGCGCTCCATTTCACGAAGTAGTCGGGGGAGCTTATCTTCATCATGTAATCGAATACCTCGCGGTCGGAGGCATTCTTGCCGGGTATCTCCGACACGGGATAGCCCCACTGCCAGAAGGCGAAGGAGAACTCCAGCACACTGTAGTCGTAGATCTCGTCCACAGGGGCGCGGAACTCGAACTCGCGGGCCTTGCACAGGGAGTCGTACATGGGCATCAGACGGTCCTTGCGGAGCAGCAGCTCGATCTGGAAGTTCCTGACGGCCTCGCGGTCGGCGGGTGTGCCGACATAGTTCTCGATGAAGGGCTCGTGACGGCCGTCGTATGCGCCGCGGCACAGAGGGCCTACGTAGGGTACGGAGAAGTCCACGTCCTCAGGATAGTAGGCGCGGTAGAGCATGGTGGTCTGGCCTCCCTTGCTGATACCGGTGGAGATCCACTTGCCGTCGAAGACGTTTTTCAGGGCGGTCACTACCTCGTGCAGGTCAGCGGCTGCATTGGGGGCGTTCATGTAGTCCCAGTTGACCTCCTCGGGAGACTTGCCGGGGTAGGGGGTGGACTCGAGGAAGTAGCGGTGCTCGACCACGATGTTGTTCGTGTTGAACAGGGCCGATATCTCGTCGCGGTAGCGGGGGCTGGCCGCATACTGGGCACCGTAGCCCTCGGTCACCACCACGGTAGCGCTGTCAGGATGCACGGCGCACACGTAGACCCTCTGGGTGAAAGTGCCCATGCCGGGGTTCTCGTGGTCGATGGGCTGCTCGAATATCACTAAATATTTCTCGGCGAACTGAGTGCTCTCCAGCTCCTGCACGTCCTTTACCTGGGGCAGTGCGGCGATGCGGTCCGCCAGCGTCGCCTCCTGAGCCCGGAGCTGCACTCCGAGTACCGAGAAGACGAACATCGCGATGGTCAGTAATGTAAATCTGCGCATAATGGTTGTTCGGTTGGTTGTTTAAACGTTGCGCAAATGTAAGATATTTTTCGGTAAGATGGACGCTACCGGAGGTCAAATACCTCAAGCTGCGACTGCATGGCGTTGGAGGCGATGAGCCTGCCGTCGGAGGTGACGCAGATGCACCAGTAGTATTTGTCGGGGAGGACCAATTGTCCGGTGTATCTGCATGTGTCCCCGTCTACGTCCAGTACGACGACGGTATTGCATAGATTCTTCATATTGTCGGCTGGATCATCGTTCACAGTGAAGCAGAGTATGTACAGTTTTCCGTCGGAGTAATATGAGTCGCCGAACTGGTAGTACACGGTCAGGGTGCCCGGAGCCGAAGCCTCACGGCTCTTTTCTATGTCCTTGACTTTCCGCTCTATTACCGGGATATCGGAAATGTCCACCGAATTCAGAAGGTTCATGTCCTCATCGTAAAGGTCGATGACCGGTGCCATCTTGACAACAGCCGCATATCCCGTTTCCGTCTTGAATATATCCCATTCTGAGAGGGCCTTCAGCTCGTCAGTCTCTCCGACTACAGTTCCTTTGTAAGATCCGGTAACCTGTCCGGATGTGTCTATTTTCACTATCGGAGTTCCGCCGATGGTGTACTTCCCTCCGTATGAGGCGGTGATGCCGTTATCGTCGACAATCAGTCTGCGGGTCATCGGACGTCCTACTTCCAGCCCGTATCTGATGCTTTTGAGGTACTCCGCCGAGTCTTTGCTGAAGACATGGAAATCATCGTTGTTGCCGTTGATGTACAGAGCGTTGTCAGACACCCCGAACGTCTCGATGAAGACGGTCTCTCCCGGCCCTCGTCCCTTCCGCCCGAAGACTGTCAGTGGGTTCAAGTCCTTGTCTGTCTTTATGATTCCACTCATTTTTCTCTCCATGAAGTATAGGTGTCCGTCGTCCTCTATTATGGACATAATGCCGTCCGAGATATAGATCTCCTCGCCGAAGGAGTCGATTGTCCGGGACGGCTCCAGGTGCCTGACTGTGACTTCTTCCGTGGAGCTGCAGGAGGCGGTCAGAAATGCTGCGGCAACTACAGCTGCCGATATCGAAAGTGTAAAAGCAAGAAAATTTTTCATATTATCCAGTGATTATAGTGACAAATATATCAAATATATCAAATATATCAAAGGGCAAGGATAAGAAATATAGGCTCATGGTAGTGCGGCTCTTGGTATAGGTAGTGCTCCGGTCAGTGTGTGTGCTGTGTTCTGCAACGGTAAGCAGGGTAGCAGGGGTGTTTTGTAATCACTCGATAATCAGATGCTTACCGTTGAGCGCTGATCTTTTCGGCGTTTTCGAAGCACCTGCAAAGATCAGTGGCCTGACGGAATATGCTGACCACCAAGGTGTTGTAATTTGAGGGTGCTGCAGTGCTTACCGATGATCATTCACCGTCCAGTGGCCGCCTTTGTCGGGTCCTACGCGCCGGAGTCTTCCTTCGGCTTTCAGGCGGGCCAGGTGTTTTTCCACGGCTTTCGGGGTGATGCCGATGCGGGAGGCGAGGGCTGCTGCGCTCAGACTGCCGTCCCCTGACAGCAGTTCGAGGATTTTCTCCCTACTTTTTGTGATTTTCTCCCCACCTTTTTCATCACTGACGGACTCAAGATATGCATCTATGTCGTGGCGGAGATTGCGTATCATCAGACCGGTCATCCAGCGGCGGAATATCGATGGATCTTCCTTTTCCCGCGTCTCTACGAGGGCGTTGATATATTCTTCCTTATCCCCTTTCAGGATTTTTGCGGGGATCAGGCCCATTTCCATCTGCAGCTGGTTCATCAGCAGACGGGCAGTCCTGCCGTTGCCGTCAGCCCAGGGATGTATCGTTACCAGCTCATAGTGCGCGTCGAAAGTCATTTCGTACTGTTCTTGCAGATTCATGGCGCTGCTGTTTTGCCTGGCTGCGTTTATCCTGTCACAGAGTTCCGAAAGTTTTCCTGGCACTTTGTTGTAGCTCATATTTTTCATGACGAGCGATGCCAGTTCAACAAGCATGTCGACCGTGACCGGTGTGTGCGAGGCCGCAAGTTCCGCGGACCTTTCGTAGGCAGCTTTAAGGTCCAGTTTCATGTTCTGCTCCTCGATGCTTTTTCCGCGCAGGCAGATACCCTGGTCTAACAGTATCTGGTTCTCCAGCTAGGTGATGGTCGAGCCCTCGATGGCCGTTGAATGGGTAATAATCGAGTACAGACAGAATTTCCCGTAGTCTATCTGCCTGTCGATACCCAGCTCCCGGTACCGTGCCGTCAGTATTTCGAGCTCATTGTCCATAGTCTCTGCAAAGTTACGAAAACACGGGAGATTTTATAGTACAGTTACTCATTTAATTCGTCGGGAAAGGCTGCCGGCGGAGCGGTCCTCGGCCTGACGGACGTATTTGCGGCCGAAGCTCTGGCGCCAGGAGAGGGTTACGAGGCCGGACCAGGTCTGCCAGTCGCGGCGGTAGGTGTAGGCCGCGGTGGAGAAATGCTGCGGGCCGAAAGTGCCGAGCAGGTCGGTGGCCTCGAGGCTCAGCGTGCCTCCGAAGTCGAACTGCTTGGAGATGGAGAGATTCAGATAATGCCTCTCAGGCACTTCCCAGGTCAGGGAACGCATGGGGGAGCTATAGCTGTAGGAGAGGATCATGAGCAGGCCGTGCTGCCGGGAGAGGTTCACAGTGTTGCGCAGGTCTGCCATCCAGTACCAGGTGGAGTAGGACATATCGGTCTCACCGAGAGCGGCGTCAAGAGTCTCGTAGCCGGCGGAGGCATTCAGGCGGATCTCCCAGATGCCGTTTAGCAGGCGTTTGTTGATATCGGCTGTCAGATGCAGCATGTTGTGGGTGCCGAAATTCCCTGTGGAGGATTTCATGACGTCGTTTCCGATGTATTCGTCGTAGTCGAAAATGGCATTGCCGGAATTCATCCACATTACGGCGACGGTGTAGTCGTATAGGAAAGTGTAATTCAGTATCAATTCGTGTGCAAGTGCTGCGCTCAGCTGCGGATTACCGGTGCTGAAGGTATTCTCCGTGGTCCATATCCTGAACGGGTTGAGGTGGGTGTAGAAAGGCCGGTCGATGTTCATCCGGTAGTCCAGCATGAGGCTGTGTCTCCCCTCGTCGAGATTCAGCATCATCGAGGCGGACGGGAACAGATTGAAGTAGTTCTGGCTCACCTCCTCTCCGGTCGCCTCTTGTCTGCCGGAGATGCGGGTGTATTCTCCGCGCAGGCCGGCCGTGCTCCACAGGACTTCGTTCCACTGGCGGTCGTAGGAGATGTATGCACCGGAAATATGCTCACGGTACAGGAAGCGGTTGTTCCAACTCGTGCTGTCGCTTCTGAAAAAGTCGTTGTCGAGCAGTGTCGAGGTATGTTCCAATCCGCTGTTCAGGGTACTTCCGTCGCTGAAGATATGGCGGTAGACTGCCTTGCCCTCGGCAGCCCGGAAGTCCTGGACTGTCTGCTGAATCCAGCTTTGCGGGGTGGCCCCGGTGATGTCCGTGCCGATGCGGGAGTTGTCGTAGTAGGCAGAATAGTTTGCGCTTATATCGAGGCTGCTGCCCCGTCCGTCCGTTTTCAGGTTGTAGTACAGCTCAGCGCCTATACCCGGCTTTACCACAGGGTTGCCGGTCCTGGAAGAAACGAGGGAACTCTGCGTCAGAATGCCGTCGCGGAGATAGTCAGTGACTGTCTCATCGCGGATGTCAGTCCAGTCACCGTCCATGGCGAGGGAGGCTCCTATCGTGTTTTTCGGATTGATGTCGTATGTCAGGTTCAGGTTGCCGTGCAGCATGTACATGTCACTTTTCTTCTGTGACCGGTATTCGATATCCTTGTCTGTGTCGAAATAGCTGTAATGCTCAGTCTGGTCGATACGGCTGCCGTTGTTGATGAATCCGAGATTACCCGACACTGCCAGTCTATCCCCTGCCCAGCTGAGCCCCACGGCTGCTTCCGGGGAGACTTTCCGCGCATAGTACGTGCCTCTCAGGCTGGCGCTTCCCTCCAGTCCTTGTCCCGGTTCCTTCCTGTACACCACGTTGATGACCGCCCCGGAGGCCGAGGCCTTGTAGGCGGCCCCCGGAGAGGTTATCACTTCGATTTTCTCAATCTTCTCTGCCGGAGTGTTGCGCAGGATATCCATCGCTGCCTCCTGGCTCATGACCGGCTTGCGGCCGTCTACCCAGATTTCAGCCTTTTTGTTTCCTAAGACTGTCACCGCCTCCCGGCTTACGGTCACGAGCGGGGCATAGCCGAGCATGGAGAATGCATCGGAGGCCGAGGCTATTTCAGCCGGCGGGGAATAGACCAGCTTGCCGGGACGTCGGCTGACCGTGCCCCTGTCGGCTGTTACGGTCACCTGCGCCAGAGTCTCGGAGGACTGCTCCAGGGTCACGACGAGATTGGATTTGGAGGGAGTGACGGTGAGTCTGACCTTTTCATATCCCATGCAGGACACCTCGACGATGAGCCGCTCTGCCGGACTGGTTCTCATTTCGAAGGCGAAGCAGCCGGAGGTATCTACGTAGGTAAAATTGAGCACGGAACTGTCTTCCGGGGAAATAAGGACGGCCAGTGCGGCGGGGACGGGCCGCCCCTGTCTGTCTATCACCCGCCCTTTGACGGACAATGGCCCGGCAGCTTGGGCGGTAAGCGCGGCCAGGAGCAGGAGTGAAAGGATCAATGCGGATTTTTTCATAACGGGTCGGGTTTGATGTTTCCGCAAAGATAGTGGGACGCATACCCGGTGTCAAGGAAGAAAGAGTTGCAGAATATGTGGGCTAATGGCTTGAAAATGTTGTGATTGCGAAAATATAAAAACTTTCAGATACAGATTTTCAGCACCGTGCGGGGATGTGGGTTGAAAGTTTTGTCCTGACGTAAAATGTTGGAAAACCAGTTACTTACAGTTCCAGTTGTAAAGTCTGTCGCGCAGGTATATCGAAAGTCTGTCCCTGGTGTTCATCTTCTTGGCGAGCCGCGTCTTGCGGATGTTGAGCCGGTTGAGGTCGGTGTTGAGAATGACGCAGGCGGCACTTGAGGAGATTCCGCATATCATCAGGGATATCAGTAGCTTGTCATCATCGGTCAGCCAGGGGAACTCATCGGTGAGACTCTGCATGAAGCCGGGATAGGAGGCCTCGACCAGCAGCCCTATGCGGTCAAACGCCTTTCCGCCGCTCAGCCCGTTTCCGAGGGTTTCCTTCACCCTCTTAGCCAGGGTCTCAGGATGCGTGGAAGATTCGTAGTAGATGTTTGCCAGCTCACCGGTGATTTTGAGCAGTTCCCCGGTAAACCCGATCAGTTCCTCACCTCCGCCCTGCCTTTGCTGCAGCATCACTGCCAGGGCCTTCCTGGCCCTTTCCTCCTGCAGCTGCCGCTCCTTCATTTTCCGCATTCCCCCTTCCAGTTCCCGGATTTCATCCTTCTGCCTGACCGATTCTTCTTCAATGTTCCTTGAAATCCAGGCGTGCAGGGATGTCCTGGCCCTTTGCTTCCGGAGTCTGCTGTAAAGAGTTATGCACGCAGCGGCCAGGGCCAGCACTACCGCAGAAAGCAGGATTACGGCGACAGCATATCCCGTGGGAGAATCCTGCCCTTGCCCATCGGCTTCAGTTTCAGCCTCATGCAGGGCATGGCTCATACTCTGTACCTGCCTGTGCAGTTCTTCGAACTGGATGCTGTCCGTGATATGCTCCAGCCGGCTCAAGCTCCTGTAGGCCCTCTTCCAGTCCTGTCCTGCCACAGCCGTTTCATGGCTGAGTACGTAGAATACGATGCTGTCCTCCGTTCCGCCGATGCGCATATTGTCCAGAAACAGCTCCACCGAATCAGCCCATCCGTCGAGCACGGGCCTCCTGCCCTCCGAAGCCAGCGAGTCTACGGCCTTTTTGATAACCCTGCTGTATTCCCTTTCCGTAAGCAGTTGACCGCCATTGAAATCCACGGACACTCCCTTCCCCTCCTGCCCGCAGCATGGCATACTGCTCAGCAACAAAGCCGCAACGGTCAGTGCGGGAAGAATGATTGTCCGGATTATTCTCATGGTCAGGATTTCTTGAAAATGCCGTAGACTGCGGAGCCGCTGCCGCTCATGGAGGCATAGACTGCGCCTTCGTCGTAGAGGGACTGCTTGAGGCGGGCGAGGGCGGGGTATCTGCCGAAGACGGGGCCTTCGAAGTCGTTGAGGATACGCTCCTTCCATTCTTCGACCGGGAGGGTGTCCAGGAGGTCGCTCAGGCCGCGGCCCGAAGGGTCGGGGGTGAGGGAGGCGTAGGCCTCGGCGGTGGAGACATGGATGCCGGGGGCAATGACCTTGATGCGGTATTGTTCCTGAAGCTGAGTGACGGCTGTGGAGGTGCAGGGGGTGAGGACCTCCCCGCGGCCGCTGCCGTACATGGGCCGGCTGTAGATGAAGAAGGGGCAGTCGCTGCCGAGGCGGGCGGCGTATTCTGCGAGACGCCCGTCGCTAAGGCCGAGGTGGAAGAGCTCATTGAGCCCCCTAAGGGTCCAGGCCGCATCGGAGGAGCCTCCGCCCATGCCGGCGCCGACAGGGATATTCTTGCAGAGGTAGATGCCTACCGGAGGCAGGCCGAACTCCCGCTGCAGCAGGCGGTAAGCCTTGACACACAGTTCTTTCTCAATGTCTCCGCCCGGTAGCTCGAAGGGTGTCCCATAATAATTCATCGAGACGGAGTCCGCCTCGATGATTTCCAAGATGTCCTCCCGCCAGTTGTCCACCGGGAAGAAAAGTGTCTCTATGTCGTGGTAGCCGTCGCTTCTGCGGGCGGTGACCCTCAGGCCGATGTTGATCTTCGGCCTGGGGTAGAGCACGATATTCATGGCATCAACCGCATTTACCGTGGCCGCAGTCCTGGCAGATCAGGCAGCCCTCCTGATAGATGAGGTTGGTCGAGCCGCACTTCTCGCATTTCTGACCGGACTCGTCCTTGGTGCCGTCGGGGATGTACTGTTTCAGGGCGCGTTCTACGCCGTTCTTCCAGGTGTTGATGCTCTCGTCGTCGAGGTTGAGGCCCTTGACGAGGTTGAGGATGTCCACGATGGGCATGCCGTTGCGGATGACGCCCGAGATGAGCTTGGCGTAGTTCCAGAACTCCTGGCGGAACATGTGGGATATACCTCCGAGGACTCCGGGATAGCCGTAGCGGTCGGTGTAGTGGAAGTCGTAGCGGCTGGAGCCGTCCTCGAATTTCTCCTTGACGATGCGGCCGGTGGTGATGGCCGTGGGTAGGTTGCGGGAGTCGTCCACCATACCGGTGAAGATCTCGTAGGGCTTGCCGTTCTGCTTGCCGACGAAGGCGATCCACTGCTCGTTGCCGTTCTTGAAGCGGATGACGTCGGCCTCGAGGGACTTGGGTCTCTTCTTGGGCTTGATGACTCCGGCGCCGTCCTTGGCCGATACGAGCACTCCGGTACGGGAGCCGTCACGGTAGACGGTCACGCCCTTGCAGCCGGACTCCCAGGCGGTGCGGTAGACTTCGGCGACCATGTCCTCCTTGATGTCGTGGGGAAGGTTGACGGTTACGCTGATGGAGTGGTCCACCCATTTCTGCATGCGGCCCTGCATCTTTACTTTAGCTACCCAGTCTATGTCATTGGAAGTGGCCTTGTTGTAGGGCGACTTCCTGACGAGAGCCTGTATCTCCTCCTCGCTCATCTGCTTTACCTGCTCGACATCGTAGCCGTTGACAGCGCACCAGGTGAGGAAGTGGTGGTGGAAGACGTAGTACTCCTCGAAGCAGTCTCCGTTCTCGTCCTTGAAGGCTATGACGGCGTTGAGGTCGTTGGGGTTGACCTTGCGGCGTCTCTTGTAGAAGGGCAGGAAGACGGGCTCGATGCCGGAGGTGGTCTGGGTCATCAGGGATGTGGTTCCGGTCGGGGCAATGGTGAGCATGGATATGTTGCGGCGGCCGTAGCGGACCATATTGTCGTAGAGCTCCTCGTCCTCCTTGCGGATGCGGGCGATCATCGGGTTGTTCTCCTCGCGCTTGGCGTCGAAGATGGGGAAGGCACCCCTCTCCTTGGCCATGTTGACCGAGGATGCGTAGGCTGCGAGGGCCAGGGTCTTCTGCACCTTGACGGCGAAATCGATGGAGGCGTCCGAGCCGTAGGTCAGGCCGAGGGCAGCGAGCATGTCGCCCTCTCCGGTGATACCGAGGCCGGTACGGCGTCCTCCGAGGGACTTCTCGCGTATCTTGATCCAAAGCTCGTACTCAGTGCGCTTAACATCATCGTCCTCAGGGTCCTGCCGTATCTTATCGAGAATAGCCTCTATCTTCTCCATCTCGAGGTCGATGAGGTCGTCCATAAGCCTCATTGCCTTGGTTACGTGCTGCTTGAAGAGGTCGAAGTCGAACTCTGCCTGAGGTGTGAACGGATTGTTGACGTAGGAATAGAGGTTTACGGCTATCAACCTGCAGGAATCGTACGGGCAGAGGGGAATCTCGCCGCAGGGGTTGGTGCTTATGGTCTTGTAGCCCAGGTCAGCGTAGCAGTCGGGAATAGACTCGCGGATGACGGTGTCCCAGAAGAGGACTCCGGGCTCGGCGGACTGCCATGCGTTGTGGATGATCTTCTTCCACAGGGCGGAGGCGTCGATCTCCTTGGAGAACTTGGGGTGGTCGGAGTCGATGGGGTACTTCTGGACGTAGGGCTTGCCGCTCAGGGCGCAGCGCATGAACTCGTCGTCGATCCTTACGGAGACGTTGGCTCCGGTCACCTTGCCTTTCTCGAGCTTGGCGTCGATGAAGTTCTCTGCGTCGGGATGCTTTATGGAGATGGTCAGCATCAGGGCTCCGCGGCGTCCGTCCTGGGCCACCTCACGGGTGGAGTTGGAATAGCGCTCCATGAAGGGCACCACGCCGGTGGAGGTGAGGGCGCTGTTGAGCACCGGGCTGCCGGTGGGGCGGATGTGGGAAAGGTCGTGGCCCACTCCTCCGCGGCGCTTCATCAGCTGCACCTGTTCCTCGTCTATCTTCATGATGCCGCCGTAGGAGTCGGCCTCATGCTTGTTGCCGATGACGAAGCAGTTGGACAGGGAGGCTATCTGGTAGTTGTTGCCGATGCCCGCCATCGGGCCTCCCTGAGGGATGATGTACTTGAAATCCCGGAGCAGCTCGTGAATCTCTGCTGCCGTCATAGGGTTAGGGTACTGCTGCTCGATCCTGGCAAACTCGTTCGCCAGGCGCCAGTGCATCTGGTCCGGAGAGGTCTCGTACAGGTTGCCGAAGGAGTCCTTCATGGCGTACTTGTTGATCCAGACCGAGGCAGCGAGCTCATCGCCGCGGAAATACTCTCTGCTTTCCCGCAGTGCTTCGTCGTAAGTCTTGTTATCCATGCTGTTACGTATTAGTTTTCTAACGGAAATGGTTTGCAAGTTAGGACTAATTACGTCAGCGGCAAAGCGGGAATGGGTGAAGTTATCAACGGAGTTTTTAACAACAGTTGCGGCAGCAGCTCTTGCAGTCTGTGAATTCGCCTCTTAGCCTCCTCTCGGTCAGGGAGGCCATCCGCTCTTTCAGCTCCGGGGAGCTGATCTTGTCCAGGACGGCGTAGGCAAATGCCAGCTGCTGAAGGACCCGGGCCTCTTTCAAGGGTATGCCGCGGGAGCGCATGTAGAAGAGCTCGTCCTCGTTGAGGCGGCCGTTTGTGGCTCCATGCGAGCATTTTACGTCATCGGCGTAAATCTCCAGCTGGGGCTGGGCAAATGCGCGGGCATCGCGGCTGAGCAGGAGGTTGTGGCATTCCTGGTAGGCCTCGGTCTTCTGGGCGTCGGGGAAGACGTGGATCAGGCCGGAGAAATATGCGGAGGCGCTGTCATCGAGGATGCCCTTGAACAGCTCCCGGCTGTGGCATTCGGGGACGCGGTGCCGGACCTTGAGGGTGTTGGTCACCTTCTGGGTGCCGTCCACCAGGTAGAGGCCGCTGATGTCGCAGGAGGCGTGAGGGGCGTCGAGGCTGACGGTGATGTTATTGTCGATCACTCCGCCGTGGAGGGTGAGGATGACGGCCTTGAGGGATGCGCCCTCGCCTATGTGGATGTCGAACCGGGTGTTGTGCGTGGCCCGGTTGTGCTCGTTCTGCATGATGACGATGTCGGCAGAGGCCCCGGCCTCCAGGGTGATGCTGACATTGCCCTCGGTGTGGAAGGGATTCTCTGCAAATGTGTGGGAGCAGAGGATGAGCCGGGCGCTGCTGCCTTCCTCGAAGTGGAAGGACTCCCGGGTGCTGATGTCCTCCGGATGCTTTTCCGTGCGGATGCTGATGACCTGGAGGGCCTCCCCGTATATTTTTCCTCTCTCGAAGCGGATGTCCAGCGGACGACCCGTGCCCTGTACCCCGCCGTCGATCATGAAGACCTGGCGGCTGCCCGGAAGGGGAACCTTGCAGCGGAAGCCTCCCTCGATATTGTGCTCGGGAGCGTAGATGTAGTTCTCTGTCATTGTCCTGCCTCCCCGTTATCCGTTGATGATCCAGTCGTAGCCCCTCTCCTCGATCTCCCGGGCGAGTTCCTTGCCGGCGGTCTTGATGATGCGGCCCTTGTAGAGCACGTGCACCACGTCCGGGACGATGTAGTCCAGGAGTCTCTGGTAGTGGGTGATGACGATGGCGGCGTTGTCGGGCCTCTTGAGCTTGTTGACTCCGGTGGCCACTATCCTCAGAGCATCCACGTCCAGGCCGCTGTCGGTCTCGTCGAGGATAGCCAGACGGGGCTCGAGCATGGCCATCTGGAAGATCTCGTTGCGCTTCTTCTCACCGCCGGAGAAGCCTACGTTGACGCCTCTGGAGGAGAACGAGGGGTTCATCTCCACGATTTCCATCTTGCTGCGCATGAGCTTGAGGAAGTCGGCGGCGTTCAGGGGCTCGAGGCCCTTGTGCCTGCGGTGCTCGTTGACGGCGGTGCGCATGAAGTTGACGTTGGTCACGCCGGGTATCTCGATGGGGTACTGGAAGCTCAGGAAGAGGCCTTCGAAAGAGCGCTCCTCGGGGGTGAGGTCCAGGATGTCGCGGCCGTTGAATGTGACTTCTCCGGCGGTGACGGTGTAACTGTCCCGGCCGGCCAGGACTGCCGAGAGGGTGGATTTGCCGGAACCGTTGGGGCCCATGATCGCGTGGGTCTCGCCTTCGCGGACTGTCAGGTCGATGCCGCGGAGTATTTCCTTGTCGCCCACACTGGCGTGCAGGCCTTTGATTTCGAGTAGTATCTTGTTTTCTGCCATAGTCTTTCTGTTTTGTGCGGAGTGCAAAAATACAATATTTTCCGGATGTTGCTATGCCTTTTCACGGTAAAGGCGCCACCAGTTGATGATGGAGGCCGCACCGTTTATCAGGTAGAGGGCGCAGACTATCGGCATGAATACGTGCCCGACGGATATGTGCAGGATGATCTGGGTAATGTTCACTGCCAGCCATGCCACCCAGCAGTCCCATTTCTTGAGGGCCGAGAGGAACTGGGCGACGAGGATGAGGGCGGTCACGCAGGCGTCCAGGTAGGGCACGGGGTCGTGGGTGAGGGTCTCGAGGAGACAGCCCCAGAGCCAGCCGAGCGCGAATATTGCCGCTACGGCCACTGCTCTCTGCGGCCAGGACAGCATGGAGACCTTCAGGGACCTGCCGTCTTTCTCACTTACCTCCTCCGGCTTCGGATGGGTCCAGCGGTAGTGCCCGAGGATGTTGATGCCCAGGGATATTGGCTGCAGCAGCATATTGGCCCACAGGGCTTTGTTCCAGAACATGAGGAAGAGCAGGGCGGAGTACACGTATCCCACCCAGAAATTGTACTTGCTGTTGCGTCCTGCTAAGAACACGCAGGTCAGTCCCGCTATCGACGTGATGAGGTCGATCAGCAGCACCGGAGTATCTCCGTTGAAAGTGAAGAGGGTATAGTTCAGCCAGTCCATGGGCGTTATTGTTTGGGCCGCAAAAATAACGAAAAACCGCGAATCACGACATCTGCGCCATTTTCTCTGCTCTCCGCCGTATCGGTTTCCCTATTCGGCAGGTGCCGACAAAAGTGGCATTTCCCCGTCACCTTCCCGTCGTGCCTTTTGAGTCAGCCCCCTTCCTGTGCCCTCCTCCGGTTATTCCTGATTTTCGTTGACTGGCAGGTGCCGGGGAAAGCGGCCTTTCTCCACCACCTTCTCGATTTCGTTATAAGCCGACCTGCGTCAGAGGTGCTTCCCGGTGGCCCTGCTCCGTTTCCCTTTCCGGCAGGTGCCGACCGAATCGGTTTTTCTCCGTCACCTTCTCATGCGGGCAGCAAAAAAAAAGCCGCGCTCCGATGCTGGTCGAAGTGCGGCTTCTGGGTTTGTTGCAGCCTTGGACTGAAGGGTCGTCGGCTATTTAATATCAATGAATCTTTCTTTAGGTGTGACAGGGACCTCGGTCATCTTGGGCAGGGTGATGTTCAGTACACCGTGCTCCATGCTGGCACTGATCTCTTCCTTCTTGATGTCGTCGGGGAGAAGCAGGGCCTGTTCAAAGTGGGAGTAGGAGAATTCCCTTCTGAGGTATTTCTCGTCCTTCTTCTCTTCTTTGTGCTCGTCCTTGTGCTCGAGGGTGACCACCAGTTCGTTCTCTTCGTTGATGCGGATCTTGAAGTCGTTCTTGGACATGCCGGGGGCGGCTATCTCGACTGTGTACTCCTTGTCATTCTCCTTTACGTTGATGGCAGGGGACGAAGTCCTCATCATGTTTCCGAAATGTCTGAAGTCATCATCGAAAAAGTCATTGAAAAAAGCGGGCAGCCAATTCTGCTGTGTTCTTCTGCTGGGTACCATAATGTTATCCTCCATAATTTTAAATTGTTTCTTAAAATGTTTCCGAACGTCTCCGGTCTTTCAGAGGAGGCTGCGGATCCGTTTCTGAATCCTGTCGCCCCGTTCTTCCGGACCTTCCGGGAGTCTTTCCGGCGCCCCTCGCCGGGGTCTCCGTTCCGCCCTCCCTTTCGGGCGTTCGATAAAGGATGTCGCAAATTGTGGACCAGGGGGCTTTGGCGCGCGGAGTCTTGACGGAATGTCGCATTTTTCCGCCAAATTGTCACGAAATCTCTGAAAATCAATAGATTAAGTGACAAATTGGCAGAAAAAGGGATGTTTACAGCAATGCCGCTTAGAGAGCGCACCTTCGGAAGGTGAGGCAGAAATGGGGGGAAATAGCTCACCTTCGTAAGGTGGGACGAGGCAGTTGGGAGCGAAATCGCGTGTACAGACGCTACAGAGGGCTTCGGGCGATTGCGCACCTTCGGAAGGTGAGGCGGAAATGGGGGGAAACAGCTCACCTTCGGAAGGTGGGAGAAGGCAGTAGGTAACGGAATCGCGGGTACAGGCGCTACAGAGGGCTTCGGGCGATTGCTCACCTTCGGAAGGTGAGGCGGAAATACGGGAAAACAGCCCACCTTCGGAAGGTGGGAGAAGGCAGTAGGTAACGGAATCGCGGGTACAGGCGCTACAGAGGGCTTCAGGCGATTGCGCACCTTCTGAAGGTGAGGCAGAAATACGGGAAAACAGCCCACCTTTGGAAGGTGGGACGAGGCAGTTGGGAGCGAAATCGCGGGAAACGGTGCCGTTGCGGTAGATGAGGTGGTGGAGTCGAAGACGAGATGCCCTACCCGACACTGCCCTCAAGCGAGACCTCGAGCAGCTTCTGAGCCTCGACCGCAAACTCCATCGGGAGCTTGTTGATGACCTCCTTGGTGTAGCCGCCGATGATCAGGCCGACGGCACTCTCCTCGGGGATGCCCCTCTGGCGGCAGTAGAAGAGCTGGTCCTCGCTGATCTTGGAGGTGGTGGCCTCGTGCTCGGTGATGGCGGTGGGGTTCTGGTTCTCCACTACTGGGAAGGTGTGGGCCCCGCATTTGTCGCCCAGCAGCAGGGAGTCGCACTGGGAGTAGTTGCGGGCGTTCTCGGCCCCTGGCAGTATCTTGACCAGGCCGCGGTAGCTGTTCTGGCTGTGGCCTGCGGAGATACCTTTGCTGATGATGCGGCTGTGGGTGTTGCGGCCGATGTGGATCATCTTGGTGCCGGTGTCGGCCTGCTGGTAATTGTTGGTGACGGCCACCGAATAGAACTCGGAGACGGAGTTGTCGCCTTTGAGTATGGTGCTGGGATATTTCCAGGTGATGGCCGAGCCGGTCTCGACCTGGGTCCAGAAGAGCTTGCTGTTCACACCCTTGCAGATGCCCCTCTTGGTGACGAAGTTGAAGATGCCGCCCCGTCCCTGCGCATCGCCGGGATACCAGTTCTGGACGGTGGAGTATTTGACCTCGGCATTGTCCAGTACGACTATTTCCACGACTGCGGCGTGCAGCTGGTTCTCATCCCTCATGGGTGCGGTGCAGCCCTCCAAGTAGCTTACGTAGGAGCCTTCGTCGGCCACGATGAGGGTGCGCTCGAACTGCCCCGTGCCCCGGGCATTGATCCTGAAGTAGCTGGAAAGCTCCATCGGGCAGTGTACTCCCTTGGGGATGTAGCAGAAGGAGCCGTCGGAGAAGACAGCGGAGTTGAGGGCCGCGTAATAGTTGTCCCCGATGGGCACCACAGACGCTAAGTACTTGCGCACTAGGTCGGGATAGTCGCGTACGGCCTCCGAGAACGAGCAGAAGATGATGCCCTTCTCGGCCAGTGACTCGCGGAACGTGGTCTTGACCGACACGGAGTCGAAGACAGCGTCCACCGCGGTGCCGGCCAGCACGCTTCTCTCGTGCAGGGGAATGCCCAGCTTGTCGAAAGTAGCCATCAGCTCGGGGTCGATCTCCTTTTTCTCTGGAGCCTTCTTGGGCGCGGCAAAATAGATGATGTCCTGGAAATCTATCTCGGGAATATCCAGATGGGCCCACGCAGGCATCTTCATGGTCAGCCACTTGCGGTAGGCCTTCAGGCGGAAGTCGAGGAGCCACTGAGGCTCCTCCTTCTTCTCGGAAATCAGGCGTATGATGTCCTCGTTCAGTCCTTTGGGGATAAATTCCTGCTCCACCTGGGTCTCGAAGCCGTGCTTGTACTCGGCGGAGCCTATGTTTTTAAGTATGTCGTCTTTCTCGCTCATGGTCAATCCGTGCTTTTTGCAAAAGTCAGACCGCAAAGATAGAGAATTTTTGTTACCTTAGCGGGGATAATATAAAGGACAATGGCAACGGAAATATCATCAATAGGCAAGCAGGCCCTCCTGTCGCGGCTCTTCGAGAGCAGCGGCCGGACCAATGAGCGGGGCTGCGCGTTCTCCGGCGACGGGGACTTCAGCACGGTTCACAAGGTATTCATGGAAAAGGTGGATTTCGACCTGACGTACAATCCTCTGCGGCATCTCGGGCACAAGCTGGCCCTGAACGTCATCGGAGAGCTCTACGCCCGCATGAGCGCTCCCCAGGGAATGGATGTCACGGTGGCCCTGTCCAACCGCTTCTCGGTTGAGGACGTGCAGGATCTCTGGGAGGGCATCTCCGCAGCCGCCAAGGAGCACGGTGCGGCGCATCTGGGCCTCGACCTTATCCCTTCTGCGGCCGGAATGGTGGTGAGCTTCGCGGCCTGGGGCTCCACCGGAAAGGAAGTCGCTCAGAAACGGAAAAATGCTCAGTCGAAGGACCTTCTGGTGCTCAGCGGTGACTTAGGTGCGGCCTATATGGGACTGCACGTTTTAGAAAGGGAGAAAGCCGCATTCGAGGGTACTCCCGCCGGGACGGCGCCCAAGCAGCCGGACCTTACGCAGTACAAATACATCGTGGGCGAATACCTCAGCCCCTACCTGAAGCCTGCCGTGCCGGGACGCTTCGCCGAGGCGGGGATTGTCCCATGCGGAGGGTATTTTGTCAGCCGCGGACTGGGTGACGCCGCCAAGCGCATTGCCGCCGATACGGGCCTCGGAGTCAAGATTTACATTGGCAGGATTCCCATCGCCTCGAAGACCTTCGAGATGGCGCAGGAGCTTAACCTCGACCCCGTCACTGCGGCTGTCAACGGCGGGGACGACTACCGCCTCCTGTACATTGTCCCCATAGAGTTCCATGAGACGCTGCGCCGCGACTTCCAGGACTGGGACATCATCGGCCATCTGGCGCACTCCGACGTCGGGGAGGTCCTTGTCACCCCGGAAGGCGCTGAGATCGGCATCCACGCACAGGGTTATGAACAATAATTTTACTGAGATACAATGAAAAAGCATTTACTGTCCATTGCGGCCCTGTCCCTGCTGGCAGCTGCCGCCGCCTCTCCTGCTCAGGCGCAGGAGGATTATCAGCCTTCACCCGAGATCGTTCAGGCGCAGGAGCAGTTCCGGGAGAACCGGTTCGGAATATTCATTCACTGGGGTATTTACTCCATGTACGGCCAGGGCGAATGGGCCCTGAACTACAACGGCCTGACTCACGAGGAGTACAGCAAGATGGCCGGGGGCTTCTATCCTGCGGACTTCGATGCGGCTGAGTGGGTGAGTGCCGTCAAGGCCGCCGGAGCCAAGTACATCTGCATCACGACCCGGCATCATGACGGATTCTCGATGTTCGACAGCAAATGCACTGACTACGACATCATGGACGCGACCCCGTTCAGGCGCGACATCATCGCCGAGCTGGCCGCCGAATGCGAGCGTCAGGACATGCCCCTGCATTTCTACTACTCGCTGATCGACTGGGGCCGCACCGATGCGCCGCGCGGTCGTACCGGACAGGGCACGGGCCGTCCCGAGGCTACCGACCCCGACACTTATTTTGATTTCATGAAGTGCCAGCTGACCGAACTGCTGACCCGCTACGGCAAGGTGGGCTGCATCTGGTTTGACGGCAACTGGGACCACGAGGAGTGGGAGCAGCCTCTCGACTACCGTTACGACGAGCTGTACCCGCTGATTCATGAGCTCCAGCCCGGGTGCCTGATCGGTAACAACCACCATATCACTCCCTATCCAGGTGAGAATATTCAGATATTCGAGCGCGACATTCCCGGCGAGAATACTGCCGGATGGCATAGCGGCGGAGTCAGCACGACGCTTCCGCTGGAAACATGCCAGACCATGAACGGCTCCTGGGGCTACCGGATGACCGACCAGAACTACAAGAGCACGGATGAGCTTATCCGCTATTTAGTCTCAACAGCCGGACGTGACGCCAACCTGCTGCTCAACGTGGGACCTCAGCCGGACGGCAACATTCCCGCGGCGGCTCTCGAGCGTCTGGCCGCGATGGGCGAGTGGCTTGCTGTCAACGGCGAGACCATCTACGGCACCCGCAGCACCCTCGTGAAACCCCAGCCCTGGGGCGTGACCACCCACAAGGATGACCGGATGTGGCTCCACGTCTTCCCCGCCGACGCCTTCAAGGCCGCAGCTGACGGTCAGATCTACGTGCCTTACAAGGACGGCCGGAAAGTCACTTCAGTCACACCTTACGGCTCCTCGGATGTGAAGCTCGCCTTCAAGCAGTACAAGGAAGGCCTTTTCATCACCCTGCCCGAGGACATGCCCGCCGATGTGCCCGACTATGTTGTCGAGGTGACTTTCAAGTAGCCGCTCCGGCTGTCAGTAGTTGTGTTGTGGAGTACCCGCCAATAGTGCGCTCCCGAAAGCTCATTGCGAAGTGGCTTCGGGAGCGCATCGTTGTATTATGTCGCTGATAATCAGAAGGCGGAGAAGTGATATCGCTCCAGTGAATTAGAATGGGTTGTCAGCGGGATGCACCGGCGCCGGATGCCACACTGACTCAAAAGTTCAGCGCGAGCCCTATCCCGCCTGACTGGGTCACAAAGGACAGTTCAGGCGTGTATGCCACGGAACCTATACTGCCTGCAGCGGCGGCCTTCTTCAGCTTGACCGTGCCGACCCAGTATAGCGGGACACTGGCCACTATCATTGCTCCTCCTAAGATCCATCCTGCGAAAGAGGGGATAGGGATATACATTTCCTTAAAAGGGTCGAAATCCGAAACTCTGATATTGATGACATCAAAGAGGTATCCTCCAAGAGCCAGACCTGCTCCGATAGAGCTGACCACAATGCCGGCTGTGAAGAGTCTCTTGCCTTTCAGCCAATAGCTCTCGTAATCGTCAAGTGAAGAAAAATAGTTCAAGGCGTTGGCCTTCGTCAGCTTCACACCGCCGTCAGAGGTGTAGACATTGCCGGCCTTGTAGTACAGTGTCCCGCCGTCTTCGGCATACTGGGCACTGGCTGCAAAAACAGAAACCACCGTCAGGACGGCAATCAGTAAGTTCACTTTGATCGTCTTCATACAAAATAATTTAAGTTGCTGCAATGGAGTTAGAATACGAATCCGAAGCGGTATTGTAGATAAGGAGCGAGATACAGGTAGTTCATAATACCGATTCTTCCTCCGACACTAAATTCACCGAACCAATGTTTCCCCCAGACCCTGCGGATGCCGTACATCGGAGTGATACTGAAGTCAAAGGGGCCACTGAGAGCGCCTTGAATCTTGATGGCCACGAAGTCGGCGGAGTTCTTGAATGTGCTCTTGCCCAGTCTGGCGCGTCTGCCGAAGTTGGTGTAGAAGCGGGGCTCGATATTAATTCCGAAGCTTGACTTAAAGGCAAATTCTGTCTGGGTATAGTTTCCGAAGTAGTATAATCCGGAGGGGACCATACCCGCCCGGAATACCATGGAGAAGCTGCCTCCTAGCTTCTGCTCGTAGCCGTACTCGATGCCTACGATCTGCAGGGAGAACGAATGGTTGGATACGGCCTTCGGTTTTTCTGTTGGTATGATGATGGTGTCGGCTGCTGCCTCTGCTGCCGGCATGGCCAGAGCCTTCACGGAGGTAAGGACGGTGAGTAAAATGAGTAATTTAAGTCGTTTCATACGACAAAAATAGCAACTTTTCGGAATGTAATCCTAAAAAGTTGCTACTTTTTCGGAATGTAATCCTAAAAAGTCGGATTTGCTCTATGCGGATTTCCGCCAATTACAGCAGATCCGCCATGTATACAGGAAGGCAGATAACATCCTTGTCTTTGCGCGAAATGAGAAAGTCTATCCCGTAGTTGCGGACCTCCTCCTTGCACTTTTCAGCATCTGGGCGATGACATTCTCGTAAATATATCCCAAGTCAGCGGGGAGTTTGTCGGAAAATGGAAAATGTTCGGGTTTAGTCGATGTGCAGGTCGCGGATGAGGGTAATCTCGGTGGACTGCTCGCCGGTCCAGCCGCCCTTGGCCTGGACGCCGCACTGGATCTTGACGAAGTCGATGTACTTCAGGCCGGCTGGCTGTCCGTCCCAGCGTAAGGCGTCGGAGATGCTGAACTTGTCGATGTCGGGGTCGGTCTCGCTCCAGTTGTCGGCGTAGCCCCAGTCGAAGGGATGTCCTATCCACATCGAGCCGTTGCCGTTCTCGTCCTCGAGGCGGTCCTGAAGGCGGGTGCCGCGCAGGGTGTAGCTGCCGGTGCTGATCCAGGCGGGGAAGTAGCTGTCCTGACGGTGGTAGGCAGGGAGGTAATCGACTGTGCCCGAGCCGCCGCGGTTGTCGGTCCATTCGACGTTCATACCGTTCTCAGCCGGCTGGTAGTATGTGACGGCGTAGTCCTGCCAGGTCTCCGGCTTGCCGTATTCGGAGCCGCGGAGCTCGTACCAGGTGTCGTCGGGCAGGCCGTTACCGTTCTCGTCCTGGCTGACCCAGATGATGCCGGGCTCGGACGAGGAGCTGTGGGCGTTGCCGGTAATCTGCAGGTCCAGGGCTCCCTCGCCGCCGCTTTCCACGCTGTGGTCGAAACCCACGATGATATAGCCTCCGAACGCCCCGAGCGAGACAAATGCTCCCTCACTCAACCGTCCGTAAGCGTAGTCGCAGGCCTCCTGCATGGTGGTGGCGGTGTAGCCCTCGTTGATGAACTGGCCCGGTGCGGGGGTGTATTCGCAGACCCGGGAGATGAACGCGCTGCTGGAGGCGTCCGCCGCCCGGAAGTAGGTCCCTTCTGCCGGCAGTACCGTCACAGTAAGGTCCTGCGAGGCGGTGGTATAGGAATTACGCATGGTCACATTCACGGCATGGGAACCTTCCGCTGTAAGGTCAAATACGAATTCCGGCGCCTCCCCGCTCTGTACCTCAGCCCCGTCCACGCTCCAGGTGTACACGGCATCGAAAGGATGCTCTATGTCCAGCGGCCGCAGCAGCAGACTCCGTCCGGAGCATACCCCGTATTCCGTCCGGTCAAATGTCCAGGAAAATGCCTCCCCGGGACTGAGCACCTCCACGGTAAATTCCACCTCGTCCGCTCCGTCCCGGTTCTCGACGCGGAGCCTTCCTTCGAACGTTCCGGTCTCCCCGGTAGGGAAGGTGTAGACCGAATCAGCGGAGACCTCCTCCCCGTCCACTGTCCAGGAATAGGCGACAGGCAGGGCGGAAGAGACCTCGGGCGCAAGCACTAAGAGGGAGTCCTGCAGGACGGAGAAACCCCGGGAGGCTCCGGGCAGGGACACTTCCGGCGGCATGGTCTCATAGACGTCGATACGCAGCTCGGCCCTGTCCTCTCCTGCGGAATTGCCGACCGTCAGCAGTATCCAGTATTCTCCCCGCTCCCCGCTCTCAAACGTGAGGGCCGGTCCGGTGGAAAGCGTCTCTCCTTCGCAGGTCCAGAGATACACGGTCTCTTCCCCGCAGTTCTCGTACTCCGGAGTGACGGTTACCGGCTCTCCGACGACCGTCTCGTAGAGCTGCTGCTGAAGCACAATTACCGGAGGCAGGGACTCGCGCTGTTCCCTGCACCCGGTAATAACAAGAACTATTAAAAATATGAATGCAGAAAAATGTTTCAATGCAGATAGGTTTTATTCATAAGGAAACAATGTCTTGACGGTAACATCGTCGTATGCGAAATATGCCGGTACTGCCATGCCGTATTCATTCTGGATGGAAGAGGTGATGTCGAACGTCACTTTTACCGGTGAGCCCAGGGATGTAAGATCCCAGCGCATCCATTCGTTGATACTTTTCCCGTTTTCTGTCAGGTAGAACTCACTGGTTCCGGTAACTTTACCGTCCCCATCATATCCAGTTGCAGTAATCTTGGTCCAGTCGGTGTCTGCGGCCAGAGTCTCGACAGTCCCGAGATAGTAGGATGTGTTTGTGACATACATGCTTTCAATCGTGCGGTTGATGTTTTCACCGTCATCGAAGTAGAAATAACCTGTCACACTGGAGTATTCGCTGGTGAATCCGTTGTGTACGCAGAAATTCTTCGAACCGTCGTGACCGCTTTCAAGGGGTATGGCCAGCTGTAGGGTATAATCCGTAGTCGGCTCCTGTCCCACATAATTGGATATGGCGTGGCCTCCGTTCCAGTAGATGGCGACACCGCCTGTCTCACATAGTTCTGAGGCAAGGAATGTATTGCCGTCATCGACCCAGCTGTAATCGACTCCGCTGACCATATCGCCGTAAAGCAGAGGTCCGCCGTACTGGGGATTGTCTATGAGAGCATCCCATTTACTGCCTTCGAAAGTCAGAGTATTGTAGGTGGTGGTGCCCCTGTGTTTCTCGCATGATGCGGTGAGAATAACTGCGGCAGCGGCCGCGATGGAAACTTTAACAATGTGTCTCATTTTTATAAAAATTTTAAAATTTAAATTTTTTCTATGGGTTTTAACTGTTTGCGGGTGAATACTATGTGGCCGGGGATGTCGCCGGTGGTGACCGACCACTTCCGGACGCCGTCCTGCCCGTAGCAGTGGATGCGGCCGGGGGTGACATGGTCCTTGGCGTCGGTCAGGAAGATATCCCCGTTGGAGGGGTTGACGGCGATGCAGTAGGGGGTGGTGATTTCCTCTTCCGTGCCGTCGGTGACGAAGTTGCGGGTGATGGTGATGCCCTCCCGGGTGTCGAAGACGGCGTAGCCGGTGCTGTAGTCCAGGGAGACATTGCTCCAGGAGTGGGAGA
>CALUSM010000003.1 GCA_944323445.1 uncultured Bacteroidales bacterium | reverse complement strand
CGGATGTAGTCCTGGGCCCCGAGCTCGAAGCCGCGGACCACGTCCTCCGCTCCGGAGCGGGCCGAGAGGAAGAGCACCGGGACATCGTCGCCGCATATTCCTTCCCCGCGCAGCCGCTTGACGAAGGTGAATCCGTCCATTGTGGGCATCATGATGTCGGTGACCACGACCTCCGGCCGGAATTCCGCCGCAGCCCGCAGCCCGTCCGCACCGTTGTAGGCGCAGCGCACCTCGAAGCCCTTCTCAGAGAGGGTGTCGGCGATGATGCCCGCCAGGGTCCGCTCGTCCTCGACGAGGAGCAGCCGTATTCTGTTATCCGCGTTTTCCATTGTCCTGAATGCCTTTGAGAGTGAGGGTGAATATCGAGCCGCCGCCCGGAGCGGGACTGACGCTGATGGTCCCGCCGTGCTTTTCCACCACGAGGCGGCTGTAGTAGAGGCCGATGCCGAAGCCCCTGACATTCTGCACGTCGCCGGTGGGGATGCGGTAGTATTTCTCGAAGATGCGGCGGCGCTGGGAGGCGGGGATGCCGATGCCGTTGTCCTGCACCTCGATGCGGATGCTGCCGTCGGCGTCTGCTCTCCGGAGGCGGAGGGTGATTTCAGGGGAGGCGGCGGAATATTTGACCGCATTGTCCAGGATGTTGGAGATGGCGGCGGAGAGGTGGAAGGCGTCGGCGGTGATGGCGGGCGCGGGACCTTCGGGGTAGTCCTCGGTGATGCGGGCGCGGCCGGCGGTGCTGACGGTCAGCTCGGTGCAGAGGCGGTGGAGCATTGTCCTCAGGTCGCAGGGGGCGGGGTTCAATGCCAGGTCGTCCCGCTCCTGGAGGGAGATGTCGAGGATGCGGCCGACCATTGCGGAGAGTGCTCCGAGCTGGTCGCGGATGATCTCTAAATAGCGGCGGCGGCGTTCGGGGTCCTCGTCGGCTGAATAGTCGAGCAGGGCCTCGCTGGCGGCGGAGGCGGTGGCTATCGGGGTCTTGAGCTCGTGGGAGATGTTGTGGGTCAGGTCGCGGCGCATCTCGCTTAGGGTCTTCTGGCGGAATACGGTGTGCAGCAGGTAGATGTAACTGAAGCAGAGGATGGCGGTGATGGCGAGGATGCTGGCGATGAGGCCTGCCATTTCCCGTAGGAAGTCCCGGGAGGGGTCGGTCATCTGTACGGTGCAGACTATCCGGGGCGTGGAGTCACCGATGAGTATCGTGCGGGTAAATGTCACCGGCCTGTCTATGACCGTGCTGTCGGAGTACAATGTCCTGGATACGGAGTCCCTGTCCGGGGTGACGGTGAACGAACCGGTGATTTTCACGTCCGGGCCGAATCCGTCGAGGAAGCGCTTCAGGGAGTCCATCAATATGTTCAGGCCTGTCGTATCCCTGGCCTCGGTTCCGACTGTGACCGAGCAGGGGTAGGATATGTCCTTGTAGCGCAGCATGGCGTAGAAGGTCAGCAGGAAATTGGAGGTGTGGAAACCGCTCAGGCTGTCGGAGTCGGGGACGGTGGTCATGATACGGCGGATGGCGTCGGTGTATGTTGTCCCGCTTTTGTAGACCTTGATGGAGGCAATCTCCTCGACCGGTATGTTCTCGATCACGTCCTTGAAAATGTCGAATCCGTCCGTAGTGTCGGTCTCAAGCAGGATGAGGCTCCTCCCCTCTCTCGTGCGGGCCTCCCTCTCGGCGGCGACGGCCTCATCCAGGGCGGAGTTTATCCTGTCCTCGAATTCCCGCTGCCGGTCGCGGTACGAGTCCACGAGCCACACCATCGTAAGGGTGATGGCTGCGGCGAGGGCCGCCCCGACGGCTGTGCCTATGAGGATGAATGTGCGTCTGCTCTGCATGGTCTTCATGGTCCGGTGGTTTGTGTATGTGGGGCGGTACCTCGGCGGGAATGGCTTGGGTGCCGGGCTATTCCGTCCCTGCGTTGCTGCTTTCTGGTGCCGGACTGCGTTTGGGCGTTCCGACCCGGTATCTGCGTCGCGGTTTTATGGTGCCGTTACGTCTGGCCGTTCCGGTTCGGTACCTGTGTCACTGCATCTAGCCGTGGTATCGCACTGCAAATATACACAGGGTTTCCGGACATCCGCAGAAATTAACATTCGTTAACCTGCCCACCTTCCGAAGGTGTGCTGTTTTGCCGCATTTTCGCCTCACCTTCCGAAGGTGCGCAGAATCGGAACCCCCACGAGAGCCTGCTGTAGCTGCGTTTCTCCCTATATTGTGCCCGTTCCACCTTCCGAAGGTGTGCTGTTTTTCCGCATTTCCGTCCCACCTTCGGAAGGTGTGCAGAAGCGGAACCCCCACGAGAGCCTGCTGTAGCCTCTTTTCTCCCTCCACTGTACCTGCCCCACCTTCCGAAGGTGTGCTGTTTTTCCGCATTTTCGCCTCACCTTCCGAAGGTGCGCAGAATCGGAGCCCCCACGAGAGCCTGCTGTAGCTGCGTTTCTCCCTATATTGTGCCCTTTCCGCCTTCCGAAAGTGTGCAGAAGCCTTCCCGGGAGGTTAAGAGTTGTTAACATTTGTTAGGCATCTGTTGACGTTCTGTATGCATCCGGTAAGGTAATTTTGCTGTCGGAAAACAATCAAAACCGTATGATGATATGAGAAAAATCTCGCTTGTAATCTTTTATGCTGCGGCATGGTCTCTCGGAGGCCTGCTGCCGATGGTATTTTCGCCCACAGACGGCAGGTGCCAGTCGATACAGGTGATGTTCAAGCCGGCGGCTTACCGGATGGACAGTATCGGGACGGCACGGATCGAATGCCGCTACGGATATTCCTGGCTGCGGGATACGACTGCGCGGATGTCTGCGGACGGCGGGCTGGTCTCCGGAGACAGTGCGGATGTGGAGCGGGGAATGATGCTGCTGCAGTGCGGCGGGCCTTCCGGGGTGTCGCGGTTCTACAGCTATGACCGGTTCTACCTGGATTCGCTGATGCTGGCTGCGGACGGAGGCGGCGGGGCGGCGCTGGATGTATGGTCGCTGCCGGCCGGTACGGCATTTACCGTGTACAAGAATTTCCCGGAGCCGGGGCGGATGACTTCGACCGATATCATTGGCACGGAGAACTATCTGATGGAGGAGGCGGTACCGGACTTCGGCTGGAGGGTGCTGGACGAATGGAAGGAGGTGCTGGGATATCGGGTGCGGCGGGCGGAGTGCTCGTTCAGGGGCCGGGACTATGTGGCATGGTTCGCTCCGGAACTACCGTTGTCCGAGGGACCTTGGAAGTTCTGCGGTCTGCCAGGGTTGATCTTAGAGGTCTACGATACCCGGCTGCAGTACCATTATGTGCTGCAGGGGCTGTCGGTGGCGGGCAGCGGTATACGGGTGGAAATGCCCGACGCGCAGTATATCCGGACGGATGTAGAGAAGTACCTGCGTACCCTGTGCCGCTACAATGAGAATCCGATGCTGATAATCTCCGAGGTCGATGCTTCGGCCATCTCCTCGGTGCGGGTCTCAAAGCCGTCGGACGGGAGCGATCCGTTCAAGCTCAAGTTTGATTTTCAGGAGATACTTTAAAGTCACAGTTTATGAGAAAATATATCGTTGATTTCATCTTCGCATTTTCCGGTGCTCTTTCCGCAACGGCAGCGAATCGCGGGAAAAGGTGCCGTTGCGGCATGGGTGTTTCTGCGGTGGCCTCTCTACAGGCTCTGTATGCGCGGTACTTTGCATCCCGCTCTACCACAACGGCAGCAAATCGCGGGAAATGGTGCCGTTGCGGCATGGGTGTTTCTGCGGTGGCCTCTCTACAGGCTTTGTATGCGCGATACTTTGCATCCCGCTCTACCGCAACGGCAGCGAATCGCGGGAAATGGTGCCGTTGCGGCATGGGTGGCAGCGGGGGTGAGCGCTATAGGACCCTGGGAATGGTAAATACAGTCGCTGTCGTGGCCTGGATGCTGATATTGTTCCCTCCTGCCGCAGCCGGACAGAACACCGTAACCATTTTCTCGGAGGAGACGCAGGGCTATGAGCGGATTGGTACGGCCTTGATAGAGTGCACATACCGCTATGCCTGGCTGCAGGACACGACCTCGGGGACGCGGATGACTCCGGAGGGGACCCTGCTCTCGGGCGACAGTACCGATATCGCCGATGACGTGATGCTGCTGCAGTGCGGCGGTCCGGACGGGATATCGCGGTTCTACAGTTACAGCCAGTACTACCGCGATTCACTGATAACCTCGCTGGTGCAGTCCGGAACTAATGAATTTTCCTCGGTCGGGGACGTGAAGGGCGGCACAAGCGTGCAGCTATTCAAGAACTGGCCTGGGGCCGGGCGGATGACGATGATAGACAAGATGCTGGACTGGTTCGAGGTGGAGGAGGCCGTACCGGATTTCGGCTGGGTCGTGACTGACGAATGGAAGGAGCTGCTGGGTTACCGGGTGAGGCGGGCGGAATGTACCTTCCGGGGCCGGAACTACGTGGCTTGGTTCGCGCCGGAGCTGCCGCTGTCCGAAGGGCCATGGAAGTTCTGCGGCCTGCCCGGGCTGGTGATGCACGTGTACGACACGGATTGTCAGTATGTGTACCTGCTCACGGGTATCCGCCAGGTCTCCGGTCTGCCGGTGATGATGCCGGACGAGCAGTATGTCCGCACCGACCTGCGCAAGTACTACCGCACCCTGCGCCGCTACATCGAGGACCCCATCGGATTCGTCACCGCCGGCATGGACGTGACGAGCATCAGGCTTACCACTTCGGAGGGCAAGGAGGTGGATCCCAATGACCCGAAGCTGGTCAATGCGCTGAGGTACGAGTTTCAGGAGATATTAGAATAGGTAAAATAGGTCGAGTTGCGGGACGTAATGAACGATATGATGCATTCCTCAGACAATATTTCTGGATTCTCCGTTTGCAGACCTTGCTCACCTTCGGAAGGTGTGCAGAAAACGCGGGAAAACGCTCACCTTCGGAAGGTGGGAATGGTACGGCGGACGGAAAAATGCGGCGAGAGGCGTCTCTCGTGGCGGTGCTGCATTTGCCCACCTTCGGAAGGTGGGCAGAAAACGCGGAAAAACGCTCACCTTCGGAAGGTGGGAAAGGTACGGTGGACAGGGAAATGCGGCGAGAGGCAGTTCTCGTGGCAGTGCTGCATTTGCCCACCTTCGGAAGGTGTGCGGAAAACGCGGGAAACTGCTCACCTTCGGAAGGTGGAACAGAAGGTGGGAAGGAAAAGGTGGAGGCAGGGACGGGGGCTTGCAGTTATAGTCATAGTCGGTGCACTTTTGCTTTGTATCGGGTATTTTCAAGCAGGAGCTGTGTCTGTTCAGGCTTTGGAAAAATATGGTATGCGGCAGTCAGAGGTGATAAGCGGTGTGGTTGTGGAGGCCGGTAGCGGAACGCCGGTGACCGGTGCGGTAGTGCTGTGTGTGCCGGCGGGGCAGGAGGGTACGGAGTACGCGCTGTCGGACGTGCAGGGGCGCTTCGAGCTGCAGGTAAGCGGGATGCCGGCTGCCGGGGATTCGGTAAGGGTGTCGATGCTGGGCTACGCTACGGTGACATTGGCCTTGGTCCCTGACGGGAATAGCGTCACGGACTGGCGGAACATCCGGGTGGAACTGCAGCCGCAGGCCCTGAATATCAAGGAGGTGGTGGTGCGGGCTCCGAAGGTCAATCTGTTCGGCGATACGGTGGAGTTCAACGTTCAGAGTTTCGTGGAGCAGCAGGACAAGAGCATCTCGGACGTGCTGAAGCGGATGCCGGGGGTGGAGGTGCGCGAGGGCGGGGATATCTACTACAACGGGGAGTCTATCGGCAATCTCTACGTGGAGGGCATGGATCTGCTCGGCGGCCGTTACTCGCTGCTGACCAGGAATCTCTCGGCCCAGGACGTGAAGAAGGTCGAGATCATCGAGAAGCATCAGCCGGTCAAGGCCCTCAAGGGCATAACCTCGGGGGAGAAGCCGGCCATCAACCTGGTGCTGCAGGACCATGCCCGGGGCAAATGGGTGGGCTCGGCGGCTCTCTCGGGCGGTGTCACCTCCGACCCCCGGGCTCTCTGGGACGGAAACCTCTTCCTGATGCGGGTTGGCCGCAAGTGGAACAGCGTGAACAATATCAAGACGAACAATACCGGGGAGGACCTTTCGGGGGAACTCAGCGGCCTGAGCATCTACGACCGTTCCGGCGGCGGGGGAGAGGACGGCTTCATCTCCGTGGGGACCAGCGAGGCTCCGCTGGATGCGGACCGCGTGCGCTTCAATACCTCGGCCCTGGCCAATACCTCCAATACCTGGAAGCTCCGCAATGACTGGAAGCTCAATGCCTCGGCCTCCTACGTATTTGACCGTCTGGAGTCCTCCAATTCCTCGAAGACCACCTATTATTTCGAGGACGGCGAGCGCACCATAGAGGAGAGCGAGGAGGCCATGACCAGGCAGCACAACGTCCAGGCCCGGGTGGAGGCGGAGGCCAACCGCGACGAATATTTCTTCCGCAACGTGCTCCGGGCTGAAGGGGAGTTTCAGGACGCCCTCCAGACCATGACGGGCCAGTACCCCAACACCCAGACGGCCCGTCTGCCGTACATCACCGTCAGCGACGACCTCCGCTACATCCACCGGAAGGGCGGCCGCTCCCTGACCCTGATGTCGCAGAACGATTTCACGCAGTACGACCAGCGGCTGACGGTGCTCCGCGCCGGGAGCGGGAACGGGAGTGCGGACAGCGTCCAGCGGCAGCGCGTGGGCATATTGGACTTCAATACGGATACCTACGTCTCGACGGATTTCCGGGTGTCCCGCGGCCTGACCATCGGCCTCCGGGGCGGCCTCGATGCTTCGGTCCGCAGGCTGGACAGCCGGCTGGAGGGGGTGGGCGGCTCCGGTGCCTTCGGGAATTTCCGCAACGACCTGGCCGCCGCATACATCCGCCCTTACGTCACCCCTTCTCTGGAGTATGACTCCAAGAGCTGGGAAGCCCGTCTCTCCGTCCCCGTCAGCTGGGCCAGGTACTGGGGCCTGGACACCGACCATTTCATCTACCGCGCCTCCGGCTCCGTCAAGTACATGCCCGGGCCGCGCCTGAGCCTGACCGTCTCCGGCAGCGCGTCCAACTCTGCCCTGGACATTCACGATTTCTACAGCGGCTACATCCTGCGCAATTACCGCTACCTCACTGCCGGCTCCCTGAACACCGCCCAGGACGAGTCCTACAGTGTCACCGGCCGCATCAACTTCAAGGACCCGGTGAACATGTTCTACATCGACGGTACCGTCAACCGCTCCTGGAACATCCTCCAGACCTCCTCCTCCCAGGACTTCCTCGGCGACTACATCGTCACCGGCACGGAGTATGCCCCCAGCCGCGGCGAGAGCTGGTACGCCTCCCTGAGCAGCAGCATCGGGATATACGGCATCAACGGCAAGGTCGGTGTGACATTGTCCTACATGGATTTTTCCACCACCTCCATCCTGCAGGACGGGGTCCGCACCCCCTACCTCTCGCAGACCGTTTCCCTGCGCCCGACCTTCAACGGCCGCCTGACCCGCTGGATGAGCCTTTCCTACGAACTCGGCTATTCGCATTACATCCTCTCCCTGCCCGGCACCGGCACCTCCGAGTCCAAGGACAATTTCAGCCACACCCTTTCCCTGAACCTCTCCCCGCACCGCAGCCTGGACCTGAAGCTGTCCGCCGAGCACTACTACACCATGCTCACAGCCGACCAGGCCAAGAACACCGTCCTGCTCGACGCCTCCGTCGCCTGGCGCCTCAAGGGCGGGCTGGAACTCAGCCTCACCGCCCGCAACCTGCTCAACCAGCGCACCTACGCCTATTCCATCTTCAACGCCCTCCAGCAGTTCTCCTGCGAGTACCGTATCCGTCCGCTGAACATTCTCGCCGGGGTCTATTTCACCTTCTGAAAAAACTCCTTCCAATACGGAAAAATTTATTATTTTTGTAGGGCAAACAACCGCAGAAATAATTTAATCCGCAATAAGATGAGAAGTGAAATCACAAAACGCGAGGAAGAGGTAATGGACCTCCTCTGGGATAACGGCCCGCTGACAGTGTCCGAGATGCTCAGCCTGTATGCCGAGCCCAAGCCTCATTTCAACACGGTATCCACGATGGTCCGCTCCCTGGAGAAGAAGGGCTTCACCACCCACAAGCCGGAGGGCCTGTCCTACCGCTATGCCGCCACCATGAACCGCGAGCAGTACGGCCAGAGATATCTGGGCGGAGTGGTGCGCGACTATCTGGACAACTCCTACAAGAAGGTCGTGTCGCAGTTCGTCGAGAACGAGCGCCTGAGCGTGGACGACCTCAAGGAGATCATCGACATGATCGAGAAGGAAGGTAAGTAACATCGGAACAGGATGAACGCTCTGCTGACATACGCTGTCGGTTCGGCCGCGGTGCTGGCGGTGCTTTGGGGCGGTTTCAGGCTGCTGCTGCGCTCTCAGAAGACATTCAGGGTCAATAGGGTGCTGCTCAATGTGATCCTGTATTTCTCCCTGTGTGCGCCGTTGCTGCTCTCCCGCCTGAGCATTCCCGTGCCGGACGGCCGTGACCCGGGGGTGGTGGGTCTGATGACCCTCGCCGGGCTGACCGTGTACTCCGACGGAGAGGCGTCCATGGCCGTGGCTGAGACTGCAGGCGCCAGGGACGCTTCATGGCTGCCTGAGGTGCTGGCGGCGGTGTATGTGGCTGGAGTGGCGCTCACCCTGCTGATTCAGGTGGCAGTGCCCGTAGCTGCGGCTGTCGCCCTGCTTCTGAGGGGCCGTCGCCGCAGGATACTGGCCGGCGGCAGGGCGGTGACAGTAGTGTCGGTCCCTTCCCGAAGGGGACGCAGGGTGGAGCCGATGAGCTGGTTCGGTATCATTTTCCTTCCGGCGGAAGAGGACTTCGACACAGAAAGTTACGTCATGCAGCACGAGCTGGCCCATGTCCGTATGAGACATTCGCTCCTGCTGCTCAATGCGTCCCTGCTGCTCTGTCTCCAGTGGTTCAATCCGGCTGCATGGCTGCTGCTCCGGGATCTCCGTCAGAACTGCGAGTACGAGGCGGATGATGCCGTGCTTTCCTCCGGGGCCGACCGCAGGGGCTATCAGCTCTCCCTGGTGGGGCGGGCTGCAAGGGGGATGGCCGTATCGCTGGCCAGCCCGTTCCGCAATTCCACTCTCTACCGCCGTATCGCCATGATACAGAAAGCGGCGCCCGAGGGCTGGAGGGTCTGCCTCCGTCTGCTCTATGTGGTGCCGGTGGCTCTGGCGGCCGCGGTGCTTTTCGCCAGACCGCTGACAGCTGCCCGGATGCAGCCGGCGGAGGTACTGGCAAGTGAGCCGGCAGGGACGCCGGTGCCGTACCCCAAAGTGGAAGGGAAGCCCTTGTTCATGGGCGGCAGCGCCGAGGAGTTTACGCGCTGGGTGTACTCTTCCCTGGAATATCCTCAGGAGGCCAGGGAAAACGGGGCCGGCGCCAGGGTGACCGTCCAGTTCCGGATACGCAGTACCGGTGAGGTCTCGGACGTACAGCTGGTCCGTCTGGATGTAAAGGGCGAGAGGGTAGAGGATTTCGACTACAATGTCTTCGCCGATGCCGTCCTGGATGTGGTCGGCCGCTCCCCGCGCTGGACTCCCGGGCAGGCTGACGGCAGACCGGTGGATGTAACTTACAATTTCCCAGTATATTTTCAGAATAAAAACTAATATGACCGCCGCATGGAACCGCTCTTAGGGAAAAATATAGAAGAACTCAGGGCCGTCTGCGCACAGTACGGCCTCAAGCCTTTTGCGGCCTCGCAGATGGCGGACTGGCTCTACCGCAAGCGGGTGCGCTCCATCGAGGAGATGACCAACCTGCCCAAGGCGGCCAGGGCGGCTCTCGCCGGCGACTACACGGTGGGCCGCACCGCCTACGTCGACCTGATATCGTCGGCGGACGGTACGAAGAAGTACCTCTTTCCCTTCGGTCCCGGGGTGGAGGCCGTGATGATTCCCGACAAGGACCGCAGTACCCTCTGCGTCTCCTCCCAGAAGGGCTGCCGTATGGGCTGCCGCTTCTGCATGACCGGACGCGGGGGATGGCACGGCAACCTGACTCCCGCGGAGATCCTTTCCCAGTTCCTGGAGGTGGACGAGGCCGCGGAACTGACCAATACCGTGTTCATGGGCATGGGCGAGCCTCTGGACAACTGGGACAGCGTCCGCCGCGTCATTGACATACTCACCGCCCCCTGGGGGTTCGGATGGAGCCCCAAGCGCATAACCCTCTCGACCATAGGAGTGACGTTCGAGCCCCGCACCGGAGAGTCGCCTCTGCGCCGCTTCATGGACGAGTGCTCCTGCCACCTGGCCGTGAGCCTGCATGACCCCTTCCCGGAGGAGAGGGCGGAGCTGATGCCGATGGAGAAGCCCTTCCCGCTGAGTAAGACATTGTCCCTGATACGGGAATACGACTTTACGGGGCAGCGGAGGGTGAGCTTCGAATACATCATGTTCGCCGGGGTGAACGACGACAAGCGGCATGCCGATGCCCTGGCCCGGATGCTGCGCGGACTGGAGTGCAGGGTCAATCTGATCCGATTCCACCGCATTCCCGACTCGCCCCTGGCCCCCTCGCCGATGCCTGTCATCGAGCAGTTCAAGGAAAGGCTGAATTCGGCCGGGGTGCTGACTACCCTGAGGGCATCCCGTGGCGAGGACATTCTGGCGGCCTGCGGTATGCTCAGCGGCAGAAAAAGATAAAATCATAATACATAGACTGAAGTAATTTAAATTTGGATAAATGAGAAATTTTGTAATACTCGTACTTATAGCCGCGGCTGTAGCGATGGAGTCTTTCGATGTCATGGCTTCGGAAAATGATTCGGTTCGGGTGCGGAAGGAGCGTCCCAAGGTGGGCGTGGTGCTCAGCGGAGGCGGAGCGAAAGGGTCGGCGCATATCGGGGCGCTGAAGGTTATCGAGGAGATGGGTATTCCGGTGGATTTCGTTACTGGTACCAGTATGGGTTCGATTATAGGCGGACTCTACAGTCTGGGCTATACCCCGGACGAGATGGACTCCATCATAAGGACTGTGGACTGGTCCATCATAATGAGCAACAATGTCACCCGCAGCCAGCTGTCTTTCCTGGACAAGGAGCACAAGAGCCGGTATCTGCTGACCGTTCCGTTCAACACTGCGTCATCTCTTGAGAAGTCCATGACTGCTGGAAGGGGAGGACAGACTCAGAGTGCTGAGGACATCACCAATCCCACCACATCGGAGACAAGCGTGTTCATTAATTCCCTTCCGGCCGGATTTATCAGCGGCAACAATGTCGAGGGACTTCTGAATTCTCTGTCTGTAGGCTATCAGGACTCCATAGATTTCGATGACCTGCCGATACCGTATGCCTGTGTGGGTACTGATATCGTCACCGGCAACGAGATAGTGTTCCGCAGCGGTTCCCTTGCCAAGGCTATCCGTGCCAGCATGGCGATTCCAGGAGTGTTTGCTCCTATACGTATAGGTGACATGGTGCTGGTTGACGGCGGTATGCTCAACAATTTTCCGGTGGACATCTGCCGGGAGATGGGTGCGGATATTATAATAGGTGTGAGGGTGTCCAGTACCAAGAAGAGCAATCCCGACATGCTCAGCTCTCTGCCGGAAGTGCTGAGTCAGCTGATGGGTGTGGTCACCCAGCGCAAGTCCGATGACAATATCGCCGGCTGCGATATATTCATAGAGCCGGATATTTCCGGTTTCGGGGCCATGAGCTTCGATTCCAAGAGTGTGTCGACGCTGGTGCAGAGGGGATATGACGCGGCGGATGCGCACCGTGAGGAGCTTAGGAAGCTCAAGGAGATGCTGGAGGAGTACGGTCCCTGCGGAAGACACCTGCAGGCGCCCAGAGCGTTGAACCTGGACAACGATACCATTACGATTGCCTCTGTGGCTCTCAACGGAGTCAACACCAAGGACGGACGGTGGCTGCTGCAGAAGTCCCGTCTGCTCAGGAATCACCGGATGACCGGCAGTCAGCTGGATGACGCCGTATCATTTTTCTACGGCACCAATGCATTTTCCAAAATCACCTATTACGTGAAGCAGGATCCGGTTGACAGCTCTGCGTACCATGTCCAGATCAACCTGGTGCCGGACGAGCCCCATAACTTCGGTCTGGGTTTCCATTTCGATTCTCAGGAGGCAGCTGCGATTCTCCTCGGACTCGGTATCAATGAACAGAAGCTGACCGGAGTGAAGTTCAACTTTTCCACACGTCTGAGCTACAATCCCTGGGCCACCGTCCAGCTTTCATTTGTACCCAGGCGTTTCCCCAGATTCAACCTTTCCTACACTTTCAGAAAGGAAGAGGCCAATATCATGGACAACGGGGAGTCCTTTGCCAGCGTGTATTTCATCAATCAGACTGTCAAGGCTTATTTCTCAGAGTATCACTCCAGATTCCTGAGTACGGAGGTGGGTCTGAACTTCGAGCATTACTACTACCGGCATTTCATGGGAGCGGATACCCTTTTCGTAGATGATTCGGGCATCAATCCGCTCAGGAGCTCCTATCTCGGACTGTACGGCAAGCTGGACTTCGACAACACCAACCGTTCCAGTTTTCCGACCAAGGGTATAGACATGAGGCTGGACGCCAGCTGGAAGTTTCACAATTTCATGGAAGACCAGCCGTTCACAACTTTTGCCGATGCCATGCTCCAGTTTGTGTCGTATATCCCGGCATTCAATGAGAGGCTGGTCATCTCACCCCAGGTCTATTCGCGGTTTATCATCGGGAACAACTACTACACGTCCTACGAGACACTGATGGGCGGAGTGCAGCCGGGCCGGTTCGTGGACCATCAGCTGCCTTTTATCGGGACCACGCGCCCGGAGGTGATGTACAATTCGCTGGTGGTGCTCCGTTCCGATTTTAGGGTCAACGTCTACGGCAAGCACTACGTTACAGCGCTGGTGAACTATGCCCGTGAGTCGGCCGATATCCAGAATTTCTTCAGGGCCTCGCGTTATATCGAGGACAGGAACAATTATAATTACGGTTACAAGACATCCTACAACTGGTGGGGATTCGGTCTGCGGTATTCGTACGACCTGCCTGTCGGTCCGCTGGATGTGGAGGTCAACTGGTCGGACATGACCCGTAGAGTGGGAGTGTATGTCAGCATCGGACACTATTTTTAACCGTATGGCCTGGCTCTGCTCCCGTAGGGAGTACTGCAGCCGCGGTATCCTGGACCTGCTGCGGCGCAAGGGCGTTGACGGGGCGGATGCGACTGCTGTGCTGGACCGTCTGCGGGCGGAGGGATATGTGGACGATGCACGCTATGCCAGGGCTTTTGCCCGGGACAAGGCCCTGCTCTCGGGGTGGGGCCCAAGGAAAATAGCCTGTGCCCTGGCTTCGAAAGAGATTCCGCCGGATACGGTCCGGTCAGCTCTCGGAGAGGTGGAGGAGGCAGGCAGCGCACGCCGCATGAGGGAGGTCGTTCTGGGTAAATGGAAGAGTGTCCGGGCAGCGTCGCCGGCAGAGCGCCGTGCCAAGGTCTTGCGTTTTGCTCTTTCCCGCGGCTACGGTTATGCAGCCGTATCGGAGGTGTTGTCCTCCCTGGAAAACCCGGAAGAGTGAAATGACACCTTTTTTCTCGGATATCGGGAATTTTATCTAACTTTGAAGTTTGTAAGAATTAATACAAACACTAACTGAAAACACTTATGTCTGCTACTCAAACCGTGAAGAAGAACTATGCGCTCCCCATCGCAATGATGTACCTGCTGTTCTTCATGATCGCCTTCGTGACCAACCTCTGCAACCCGATGGCGGTAATCGTTAAAAACCAGTTCGAAGTTTCCAATGCGATGGCCCAGTTGGGCAACGCAGCCAATTTCATCGCTTATGCCGTGATGGGAATCCCCGCAGGTATTCTCCTGAAGCGGATAGGCTATAAGAAGACAGCCATGACGGCTATTGCTGTCGGCTTCCTCGGAGTGTTCCTCCAGTATGTTTCGGGATGGAATGCCGTCCAGAGCTATGGCGTGTATCTTTCCGGAGCCTTTATCGCCGGATTCTGCATGTGCATGCTGAACACTGTCGTGAACCCTATGCTGAACACCCTCGGAGGAGGCGGCAAGAGGGGCAACCAGCTGATTCAGTTCGGCGGCGTGGGCAACTCGCTGGCGGCTACCTTTGTGACCATCTTTGTCGGAGCCCTCGTAGGAGATGCTTCGAAGGCCCAGATCTCGGATGCTACTCCGGCTCTGTTCATAGCCCTCGGCATATTCCTGCTGGTGTTCATCGTGCTGGCTTTCGTGAAGATTCCCGAGCCTGAGCTCGAGAAGGCCTCGGAGGCGGCTGAGAAACCCGCGGCTCCCGTTGACGGCGGCAAGCGCTACAGTGCTTTCTCCTTCCGTCATTTCAACCTCGGCATTATCGCTATTTTCCTGTATATGGGCGTTGAGGTGGGCATTCCTACCTACGTGCTCCAGTACCTCTCGACCGCGACTGACGCGGCTACTCCCGGTTTCGGTATGGACTCAGGTGTGGCGGCGTCCATAGCGGGTGTGTTCTGGCTGATGATGCTAGTCGGCCGTCTGTGCGGAGGCCTGCTTGGAGGGCGTTTCTCCAGCCGTGCACAGATTCTTTTCGTTTCGTCGGTCTGCATAGTCTTTATCCTTCTGGGAATGTTGCTTCCGGTTTCGTCTACTGTGCGCTTCTTCGGCTTCGAGGGCTCCACAGGACATTTCGTGTCAGCTGACATACCTGTAGGTATGGTGCTGCTCGTGCTTTGCGGTCTGTGCACCTCGGTATGCTGGGGCGGTATATTCAACATGGCGGTCGAGGGCCTCGGCAGGTACACCTCGGTCGCTTCCGGAATGTTCATGACGATGGTCTGCGGCGGCGGTATCCTGATTCCGCTCCAGGGCGCTGTTGCTGATGCCACCGGCTCATTCCTTGTAAGCTTCGCAGTCCCTCTGGTGTGCGCGGCATACATCCTTTTCTATGCCCTGATCGGCTATAAGAATGTCAACACTGATATTGTAACAGATTAATTTATATTGACTATGGCAAAACAGGCACTGGTAATGGGTATCGACGTGGGCGGTCAGTCCACCAAGCTAGGAGTGGTTGATGCCCGCGGCAACATCTTGTATCAGAGTGTAATCTCATCCCTGCAGAGGGAACTCTCCGCTTATGTAGATGACTTGACGACGGCTATCAACGATCTTATTAAGAAGGCCGAGAACGACGGAGAGGTGAAGGGTATCGGTATCGGAGCCCCGAACGGCAACTACTACAAGGGCACCATCGAGTTCGCGCCCAACCTCAAGTGGGCATACGACGAGAACGACAAACCGATGGTCATCTTCTTCGCCAAGATGATCAAGGACATAGTCGGCATCCCCGTGGCCATCACCAACGACGCCAACGCAGCGGCTGTCGGCGAGATGACCTACGGCATAGCCAAGGGCATGAAGGATTTCATCATGATCACCCTCGGAACAGGTGTCGGCAGCGGTATAGTGATAGGCGGCAATATCGTCTACGGCCATGACGGCTTCGCAGGCGAGCTCGGCCACACTATCATCATGCGGGGCGGCAGACAGTGCAACTGCGGCCGCAAGGGCTGTCTGGAGACCTACACCTCGGCTACCGGCGTGGCCCGCACTGCCCGTGAGTTCCTCGCCGAGCGCAAGGACAAAAGTCTGCTGAGGTCCCTCGATGTCGAGAAGATTACGTCCAAGGACATCTACGACGCTGCCACCAAGGGTGACAAACTGGCCATCGAGATATTCCACTACACCGGCCGCATCATGGGTGAGGCCTTTGCCAACTTCGTGGCATTCAGTGCTCCCGAAGCCATCATCCTCTTCGGAGGCCTGGCCCGCTCGAAGGAGTTCCTGACCGAGTCCATCCTCGACGCCATGAACGAGAACCTGCTGGATGTCTGGAAAGGCAAGATCCGCCTCCTGTACTCCACCCTGAAGGACTCCGACGCCGCCATCCTCGGCGCCTCGGCCCTTGCCTGGGAGCTGTAAGATTTACGAAGCGGAGCCGGCTTCCATGAGGAAGGACTTCATGAAGGCGTTGAGGTCTCCGTCGAGAACGCCCTGCGTATCGGAAGTCTCATATCCGGTACGCAGGTCTTTTACCATCTTGTAGGGGTGCAGGACGTAGCTGCGTATCTGGGAGCCCCATTCGATTTTCTTTTTCTTGCCTTCGAGTTCGGCCTGTTTTTCCTGGCGCTTCTTGAGCTCCAGGTCGTAGAGGTGCGACTTGAGGATGCGCAGGGCCCGCTGCCGGTTGTCGAGCTGGGAGCGGGTCTCGGTATTCTCGACCACTATGCCGGTGGGGATGTGGCGCACGCGGACGCCGGTCTCGACCTTGTTGACGTTCTGGCCGCCGGCTCCGGACGAGCGGTAGGTGTCCCACTCGAGGTCGGCCGGGTTGATCTCTATCTCGATGGTGTCGTCCACGAGAGGGTAGACGAAGACGGAGGAAAATGTCGTCTGCCGCTTGCCCTGGGCGTTGAACGGGGAGATACGCACCAGGCGGTGGACTCCGCTCTCGCCCTTGAGATAGCCGAAGGCGTAGTCCCCCTCGAACTCGATGGTCACCGACTTGATGCCGGCCTCGTCCCCCTCGATGAGGTCGCTGACCGCCACCTTGTAGCCGTTGCGCTCGCCCCAGCGGACGTACATGCGCATGAGCATGGCCGACCAGTCGTTGCTCTCGGTGCCGCCGGCTCCCGAATTGATCTTGAGGATGGCCCCGAGATTGTCCCCCTCCTCGCCGAGCATATTGCGCAGCTCCAGGTCCTCGACCTTCCCGGTGAGGGCTTCGAACTGGGCGTCGGCGTCCTGCTGGGCGGACTCGTCCTCGCGTGCAAATTCCATGAGAACCTCCAGGTCCTCGTCCATTTTCCTGAGTTCGTCGTAGGCGTCGGTCCAGAATTTCACGCCCGACATTTTCTTAAGAAATGCCTCGGCCTCCTTCGGGTCGTCCCAGAATCCGGGCCCGGCACTGTGCTGCTGCATCTGAGCTACCTGCTCCTTCTTCGCAGCGATGTCAAAGACACCTCCCCAGCGTATCGATACGCTGACGCAAGTCTCTCACCTGTTCTGTGGTAATCATCTTCCGTGGTTATTTGGTTAGTCGTAAATGTTTCAATGTTCCGTGCCGCAAATATAGCAATTCCGCCGGAATGCGTAAAATGCGCGCCTTCGGAAGGTGGGACAGGGCAGAGCAGAATAAGGTATTATGAAAAAGAAAAGGCCGCCGGGAAGGCAGCCTAAATGTGATGCAGCGGGCGCACTCGGAGCGAAGCGACCAGGCCCTCCCTCTTGGGGAGGGTTGGGAGGGGGTGGAAACCTTCTCAGGAGCTTGCTCCGGAGAATTATTAGTGCCTGGCACTAATAATTCTCCTTCTTGGGCTCGAAGTAGGCCTGAGGATGCTGGCAGGCAGGGCATTTCTGGGGAGCTTTCTTGCCCTTGTGGACGTAACCGCAGTTGCGGCACTGCCAGTAGATCTCGCCGTCGCGTTCGAAGAAGCGGCCGCTCTCGACTCTCTCGAGGAGCTTGCGGTAGCGGGCTTCGTGCTCAGCCTCGACGCGGGCGATCATCTCGAAGGCCACTGCTATCTCGGTGAAGCCTTCCTCGCGGGCCACCTTTGCTGCCTCGGGATAGAGGACTGTCCATTCCTCGTTCTCGCCTTCGGCTGCCGCGCGCAGGTTCTCGAGTGTGGTGGATATGATGCCGGCGGGGTAGGTGGAGGTGATCTCGACCATACCGCCCTCGAGGAACTTGAAGAATTTCTTTGCGTGCTCTTTCTCCTGTTCGGCTGTCTCGAGGAAGACGGCGGCTATCTGCTCGTAGCCTTCTTTCTTGGCGACGCTTGCAAAGTAGGTGTAGCGGCCGCGGGCCTGGGATTCGCCTGCGAAGGAGGCGAGGAGGTTCTTTTCGGTTCTGGTGCCTTTGATTGATGCCATAATGTCGTGGTGTTAAGGGTTAATGTCTGACAAAGATAGTGAAAAAATCGATGAACGGAGATTGAAAATTTGTCTTATTTTTGCGGCCTGTAACATGTAAATTCAGTTATCGAATGCAACATAAGCCATTACATAATAAATACGCGCTGGTGACGGGCGGCTCCTCTGGCATGGGGCTGGAGTATGTCAGGATGCTGGCGCAGCGGGGCTATAACGTGATAATCGTGGCCCTTTTCCAGAACGAGACAGATGCGGTGGCGGCGGAGATGGCCAAGGCGCATCCTGACCTGGATTTCCTCTCCATAGGCATAGATCTGTCTGCCCCCGATGCCCCCAAGAAGGTGTATGATACTGTGGCCGGGCAGCGTCCGGGTGCAGAGGTGGAGGTACTTATCAACAATGCCGGCATACTGCATGCCAGACATTTCCGCAACATGACACCCGCGCAGGTGTCCTCCATCATCATGGTCCATAACCATGCGACGGCTCTGCTCTGCAGCTATTGGCTTCCGGCCATGCTGGAGCGCCGCAGGGGCTACATCATGAACATATCGTCACTGGCCGCATGGTTCCCTTTCCCTTTTCTTACGACCTATGCATCGACCAAGTCCTTTACCAGGATATTCACCCGTGCCCTCAGGACCGAGTGCCAGAAGACCGGTGTCAAGGTCTGCTCGATCTACTTCGGAGCTGTGGATACTCCTCTTGTGGGCCTGAGTCCCAGGCTCAGCCGTATAGCGCGTCACGTCGGAGTCATGATACGGCCAGAGACAGCCGCACGTAAAGCTCTTAACATGATGTTCAGGGGGCGCAGCGGAAAAATCCCCGGTCTGGTGAACAAGATTGCCTGGGCTGTGGCTCCGCTGCTGCGTCCATGCATCATGGGGCCGGTGGAGCGGAAAGTGACTGGAAAATGGAATCTGAAATAGGCGGCCGGGACCGGAAAGGCGAAGGTCTGCCGGAGGAACGGGGACAATGACAGGCAAGGAGTTCAGAGTACGCAGCGGAGCCGCCGTAAGGCGGTGTCTGCCCTCCACGAAAAAGACTGCCCTATGGATGATCAAAATAACGGTCGCAGTCTCTTTCGTCATCATGCTGCTCGGCTATTTCGGAGTGATAGAGTGGATATCGGGAGTCCTCTCTCCGGTTTTCGTGCATTTCGGTCTGCCGGGCGAGGCGGCTCTTGCATACGTCTCGGGCTACTTCGTGAACATGTACTCGGCGATAGCTGCGGCAGTGACTCTCGGACTGGATCCGCGGGCGATGACTATTCTCGGCGTAATGGCCCTGTGCTCGCACAACATGATAGTAGAGAGCGCAGTACAGCATAAGACAGGCAGTTCTACGGTACGGGTGGTGCTGGTGCGTACGCTTTCAGGAATAATTCTTGCATACATTCTGAACCTGATACTTCCAGGGTCGGCTCCTGCAGCAGGAGGCGCTGCGGATGATGCGGTCAGACCGGGTTTTGCGGCTGAGCTGCTGGAGTGGCTGAAGAACTCCGCGATACTGGTTCCAAAGATGCTGGCAATCATATTCGCGCTCAATATCATGCAGGCGGTGATGGCCGAGTTCGGCATCATCCGTGCCGTTTCCAGGGCCCTGCGTCCGGTGATGCACGTTTTCGGGCTGTCCTCGCGGTGTTCCGTGCTGTGGCTCATTGCCAATACGCTGGGACTTGCCTACGGTGCTGCGGCTATGATAGAGGAGGCGGGCAGGGGAAAGCTCCGTAAGGAGGACATTGACGGCTTGAACACTCATATCGGTATCAGCCACAGTAATTTGGAGGATGTCTTCCTGCTGTCTTCGGTCGGGGCCGTGTGGTGGGTGCTGCTGCTGTCCAGGTGGGTGTGGGCGATAATATTGGTGTGGGGCTACAGATTGGAAATACATATTAGAAAGAAATATAGTATCTTTGTAAGTTCGGAAAGAAATGCTTGAGATGATGAAGAATGTTTTCAAGAAGCCGGCGCTGCTGCTGGCCGCGTCCCTGGCGGCGCTCATGACCATGTCCTGCAAGACCCAGTATGAGATTATGCTGGAAGGCAACGATGTGCCGGGAAAGTACAGGATGGCCTTCGAGCTGTTTGACGCCGGCAAGTACTCCAAGGCTGCGTCTATGTTCGAGTCCCTGAAGATAGCCGTGCGCGGTACTCTTCAGGATGACACCGTGCAGTACTATACAGCCTATTCCCATTACTGTTTCGGGGACATGATCGCCGCAGAGCAGGCATTTGATTCTTTCATAAGTACTTTCCCGCGCAGTCCTTTCGTGGACAAGGCCCGTTTCATGTACCTGGACTGCCTCTATCAGGCCACCTACCGGTATGAGTTGGACCAGACTCCGACCTACAAGGCTCTGGCAGCCATCACCGAGTATCTTATAGACTATCCCAAGAACGACTACACTCCCCAGTGCCACGCCATGATCGAGGACCTGGAGGAGAGGCTGGACCGTAAGGAGTACGAGTCTGCCAAGCTCTACTATACGATTGAGGACTACAAAGCCGCACATTATGCCCTCAAGCTGGTGCTCAAGGAGGACGCCGGCAATATCTACCGGGAGGACATCATGTACTACACTGTCCTGGCCGCCTACAAGTATGCCCTGAACAGTGTCCCGGAAAAGCAGAGGGAGAGGTATATGACCTTTACGGATGACTACTTCTCTTTCGTGAGCGAGTTCCCCGAGTCCGGATACCGCAAGGAGCTTGACGGCCTGGCCGCCCGGGCCCAGCATTTTCTGAACAAGGACAAGAAATAGTTAAGTAATACGATATATCATGGAAATCAAACAGGTACCTACCAACACAGTAACACGTAACCTCTCTGAGCTGGCAAAGCCCACCGGCAACATCTACGAGACAGTGATGATTATTGCCAAGAGAGCCAATCAGATCTCGGCCAACGTAAAGCAGGAGCTCAGCCAGAAACTCGAGGAGTTCTCCAACTACGCTGACACTCTTGAGGAGACATTCGAGAACCGTGAGCAGATAGAGATCTCCAAGCACTACGAGAGGCTGCCCAAGCCCACCCTCATTGCCATAGAGGAGTTCCGCAACAACGAAATCTACTACCGCAAGGTCGAGGACCAGCAGTAATCATGCTCAAGGGCAAGCACGTACTTCTGGGCATTACGGGAAGCATAGCCGCTTACAAGGCGGCTTACCTTACACGTCTGCTCGTCAAGGAGGGGGCTGAGGTCAAGGTTGTCATGACGGCTGCGGCCAAGCAGTTCATAACACCCCTCACCATGGCCACACTCTCGCACAATCCCATACTCGTGGAGTTCTTCGATCCGGAGAACGGCCAGTGGAACAGTCACGTCTCGCTGGGTCTCTGGGCGGACATATACCTTATAGCTCCGGCATCGGCCGATACTCTCTCGAAGATGGCCTGCGGTATTGCGGACAATCTTCTGCTTACAACCTATCTTTCTGCCCGCTGTCCCGTCATGGCTGCTCCGGCCATGGACCTGGACATGTATGCCCATCCCGCGACCCAGGAGTCGTTGAGAATACTGAGGAAGAGGGGCGTGAGCATAGTCGAGGCCGCCTCCGGCGAGCTGGCCAGCGGTCTGGAGGGCAAGGGGCGGATGGAAGAGCCGGAAATCATAGTCGAGCGGATAAAGGAGCTGCTGGACGGAGTGCCTGTGCGGCAGGAATCCCCATCAGTGCGGACTTTGGCCGGCCGCAGGGCAGTGGTTACTTCCGGCCCTACCCGGGAGGCTATTGACCCGGTCCGTTTCATCTCCAATCATTCTTCGGGCAAGATGGCTTCTGCCATAGCCGACGAACTGGCCCTCCGCGGTGCGGATGTCACCGTCGTCTCCGGTCCTGCAGCGGTGTATCCCTCGTCTCCGGAGGTGGAGGTGCAGAATGTCATCACCGCTGAGGAAATGTACCGGGCGACCGTGAGGGAATATGACAGAGGATGTGACATCACAGTGCTCTGCGCGGCGGTGGCCGATTTCACACCTGCCTCTCCCAGCAGCACCAAAATCAAAAAAGACGGCAGCCGGATGATTCTGGAACTGTTGCCTACCAAGGATATAGCTGCGGCCATAGGCGAACGCCGACGTTCTGGAGGTGTCATTGCCGGGTTTGCGCTCGAGACCGACAACGCCCGCAGTAACGCCCTCTCCAAGCTCTCACGCAAGAACATGGACATGATCGTGCTCAACTCCATGGGCGATCCCGGCGCCGGTTTCGGAGTGGACACCAACAAGGTTACCGTCTTTCGCCGCGACGGCACCTCTCAGGATGTTCCTTTCGGGTCCAAGAAGGAGGTTGCCGCGGCAATAGTCGACAACATCGAAAACCTGCTGGAGAGAGGATGCTGACCCGTCTGTCCATATCCAACTACGCTCTGATATCCTCCCTTGATATCACTTTCCCGGACGGTCTGATAATAATTACAGGCGAGACCGGTGCCGGAAAGTCCATTCTGCTGGGAGCGCTCTCCCTGATTCTGGGCAAGAGGGCGGACGCCTCCGTTTTCAGCGACAACACCCGCAACTGCGTGGTGGAGGCTGAGTTCCATGAAAAATCCGGGGAAGAGTACATTCTCCGCAGAGTGATAACTCCCGCCGGTCGCTCCCGCTCGTTCCTCAATGACGAGCCGGTGTCCCTGGCGGATCTTGCGGCCATATCTTCCAGGATAGTAGACATACACGAGCAGCATCAGCACCTGCTCCTTACCGACCCTGACTTTCGTCTCGGGGTCATAGATCATTTTGCTGGAACCGCGCCAGTCCTGGAGGAATACAGGAAGGCATACAGCGGATATGAGGCAAAGGAGCGGGAGGTGCGCTCTCTCGAAAAGGCTGTGGCCGAGGCAGAGAGGGACGCGGAATACCGCCGCTTCCAGCTGGACAGGCTCCTGGAGGCCAGGCTTGTCTCAGGAGAACTCGAGGCTCTGGAGACGGAGCAGAAGGCCCTGGCCCATGCCGGAGAGATCCGTGAAGGACTCGAGGCCGCCTGTTCGGCGCTCAATCCGCAGGATCTGTCGGTGGTCCGGCTCCTCAGGGATGCTGCTTCCAGACTCTCGAAGTACGCTGACTATGATTCACGTATGCGGCCTTTGGCTGAGCGTCTGGAATCCTGCAGGATAGAAGTTTCGGACATAGAGAGGGAGCTGGAGGACATTGCCTCGTGCATTACTGTCTCGCCCGGGCGGCTGGAGGCCGTGGAGGAGCGCATGTCCCTGATATATTCGCTTCAGAGGAAATACGGATGTTCAGGCGAGAAGGAACTGATAGAGCTTAGGGACAGTCTTGCCGCATCCATTGACGGTGCGGAGGAGCAGCAGGAGAGACTGGAGGAACTGAGGAAGGAACTGGCCTCGCTTGACAGTGCCAGAAAGGACTTGGCCGGAAAGCTGTCAGAACTGCGCAGAGGCGCCTGCGGTGCGCTGTCGGCCGAGCTACAGTCGGATATCCGTTCCCTGGAGATGCCGCATGCGGTGTTTCGGGCAGCTGTCTCTCCCGGAGACAGACTGACGGCCTCTGGCGGAGACCGTCTGGACTTCCTGTTCTCGGCCAACGGTCCGGATGCTCTCCGGGACATCTCCAAAGTGGCTTCCGGAGGAGAGCTGTCGAGAGTGATGCTCTCGCTCAAGGGGCTGCTGGCCAGATATACGTCGTTGCCGACGATGATATTCGATGAGATAGACACCGGTGTTTCAGGTAGGATAGCGGACAAGATGGGAGACATGATAGGACGGATGGGGCAGTCAATGCAGATATTCGCCATTACCCATCTTCCTCAGATTGCCTCCAAACGCGGAACGCACTATCTGGTCTACAAGGAATTCGGTGCGGACGGCGCGGCCCGCACTGGGATCCGCCGCATCGAAGGGCAGGAGAGGGTGGAGGAGGTGGCCCGTATGCTGAGCGGCTCCGAACTGACGGCGGCGGCTCTCGAGAATGCGCGCGAGCTGCTCTCCAAGGCAGGAAACAAGTAAACACACAATAAACAAGTCTATGGAAATTAACCAGCGTCTGGACCGGCTCCGCAAGGTCCTCGCCGAGGACGATATCTCGGCCATGATCATACCTTCCACCGACCCTCATTTCGGAGAGTATATCCCTGACCATTACAAGATACTGGAATGGCTTTCCGGTTTTACCGGGGAGGCCGCGACACTGGCGGTCACTCAGAATGAGGCGGCTCTGTGGGTGGACTCCAGATTTTTCATACAGGCTGCCAGGCAGCTTGAAGGTACCGGCATAGAGATGATGAAGCTTCGCGTGGAGGGGACTCCGTCCATTCCACAGTGGCTGAAGGACCATCTTGCCGAGGACGATATCGTGGCGATGGACGAGGACCTGTTCTCCTACTCGGAGTATATGGAGATGTCGGATGCCCTTGCTCCCCTCAATCCCACTCTCATAGAGGACCCGTTCGACCGCGTGTGGGAGGACCGTCCGGCCCTGGTGTTCAATCCGGTGCGGTATGTCCCCGAGTCAGTATCCGGAGAGAGTGTATCGTCGAAGCACCGCCGTCTGGTGGAGAAGCTCGACGGCCCCGTACCGTTTGCATACATCGTCACGGCCATGGACGAGGTGGCCTGGCTCTGCAATATACGCGGTACGGACATCGAGTACAACCCGCTGCCGCTGTCCTACGCCGTGGTGACCCGGGAGTGCGTGACTCTCTTCCTGCGTCAGGAGATGCTGGAGCATGACGCTATGTCCGCACTGCTGCGCGAGGGTGTGATACTCAAGGATTACGAGGAATTCGGCCGCTTTCTCAAGTCCCTGCCGAAGGATTGTGTGCGTATCTTCTCCTCCGGAAAGATTACCGCGAAGTATTTCTTTGACGCGATGGACAATATACATCAGCGCTCTCCCTTCCGGCCCTATATCGCGGACCCTGTGGCAGGCGGGACCCTGAACATGATGAAGGCTGTCAAGAACAGTGTGGAGATAGAGGGATTCCGCAGAGCGTTCGTAGAGGACGCAAAGGCCCTGATGAACGTGATTGACTGGGTCAAGGCCAATGCTGACAAGGACATTACGGAATACGAAGTGGCCATGAGGCTCATCGAGGAACGCAGCAAGTGTCCGGACTATCTGGGCGAGAGTTTCCCCGCGATAGTCGCATTCGGAGCCAATGCCGCCTTGCCCCATTACGTGCCTTCCGAAGAAGGCAGCGCAGTTATCCGTCCGGAGGGATTTCTGCTCATCGACACCGGGGCCCAGTATACCTATGGCACTACGGACACTACCCGTACCGTACCCCTCGGCCCCCTTACACAGACTCAGAGGAACGACTATACCGTAGTGCTCAAGGGAATGATAGACCTGAGCATGGCTGTGTTCTACAAAGGAATGAGGGGCTGCCTGCTGGACATCCTCGCCCGCGGTCCGGTCATGAAGGCGGGCAGAATGTACTGGCACGGTACCTGTCACGGCATCGGCCACAATCTTTGCGTGCATGAGGGCCCCCAGAGCGTGAGAATGGAGGAGAATCCTGTTCCGCTGACCGAGGGTATGGTCATCTCCGACGAGCCGGCCGTCTATGTCGAGGGAGAGTACGGCATCCGTCATGAGAACGCTCTGCTGACAGTCTCCCACGGGAAGAATGTGTACGGAGAGTTCCTCGCTTTCGAGACACTGACCGTGACTCCGATAGACCTCTCGCCTGTAAACTTCGAACTCCTCGACCAGGAGGAGAAGGCCTGGATCGAGGAGTTCAACAGGAGGGGCGGCAGCCTGGCGGCGGAGAGGTGACCTATTCGTGGATGATCCGCCAGCCATCGGTGAAGCGGATATCCTTGAAGGCACAGTTGATATAGCCGGAGCCCGGTCCGGCGGGAAGGAAGAGCACATCCGACTGGAGCATGCTCTTCTTTCTGTATATTATGGCCTCGGGAAATCTGTCTCCCCATGTTCTCATGGCCTCTGCGAAGAAGGTCAGTATGTCGTAGCCCTGGTAGGCGAAAGAGGTTGGCTCGGCATTGAACGCCGCCCGGTATTTCTGTATGAATTCCGTTGTCGTGGAATCTGTGTAGTCTATGTTGTACGACATGGCCAGACGCAGGTCCAGTGCATGGAAGTAGTCAAGTTCGATGGTCTCGAAGCTTTTCCACTGGCTCATGCCGTAGACCTCTATGCTGTATCCTCTGGAACTTTCGATGAGGCTGAGATTGCGCAGGGCGTCGGTGATGAACGCCTCGCTCATGGACGGGATGATGACCCGGTTGACGAGCGCTGAGTCCAGGGACAGACTCATGAGTGAGTCGATGCCGCGTCCGCTGAGGAAGTCGTATTTGAATGTCCTGTACCGTATGCCCTTGTTGTTAAGTCCGTTCAGAGTCCTGGACACCAGCTCCGAGCGGTCATGTCCCTGCTCGTAGATGACAGTAACGGAGCCCGTGGTGTCGGACAAGGCCTCGTTCTTTTCTATCTTGTCTATCTGGTGGGAAAGGGCAAGGTCGGACTGGGGAGGGAACAGGAAGAACATGGGATTGCCCTGAGTCAGGGACGCGGTCTTGAGGTCCAGGGGAGAGACTACCGGAATTTTCTCCCGGCGGGCCCATGAGGCGACGGGCTGTATGTCCCGTTCGGAGATTGGACCGATGATGAGGTCGCTGCCGCGCAGGGCATTGCTGGAGACCAGTTCCCATGCGCTGCCGTAACGGTTGAGGTCCACTACGTTGAGGTGGAAATTGGAGAATCCGCGCTCCTTGAGGTCTGCCAGTGCTATCATCGTGCCGGCGTAGAAATCAGCTGTGTATGCGTTGAGGTCATCGGTCAGACGGCTTGCATTGAACGGCAGTACCAGAGTTATCGTGCGGGGACTGTCATCGTCGACCGGTTCCATGTCCAGGACTCTCCCGGTCATAGCCGTTACGGGAAGAACATTCCGCTCCTCTCTGTCCTCTGTCCTTTCCGCTTCCGCTTCAGGTTCAGGCTCCTGGACAGGTGTGTCCTGCTCCTCTTCTTCCGCGGTGGAATCCGCAGCGCGGAATGATCTCATGTATTCCTTGTCCGGAATCAGTATGGACTTTATCCGCTTGCCGGAGCCGGGGTCTATGCCGTTGAGGGCAATAATAGCCTCCGTCGTAACATTGAACTTGACGGCCACGTCGTCAAGGGTTTCGTACCATTTTACATTGTACTTCCTGTATCTCTTGGAGGCGTCCTTTCCGGCTTTTTTCCCGGCAGCCGGTTTCTGTCTGTCCGGTTTCTGCACCTTCTCCGGTCCGGCAGGGGCAGGGCCTGCGGCTGTGTCCTGAGCGGAAACTGCGGGGGCTGCAGGAGCCGCTTGCTCCGGGATATACAGGAGCATGCCGGCTTTCAGTCCATCCGACAAGTCCGGATTGGCCTTGCGGATGTCATCGATGCTGATGCCGTAGGCTTTGGATATGGAGTAGAGGGTGTGTCCCTTCAGTACTTTGTGCAGGTAGTATATCGTGCCGCGGACATTGACTTTGTCAGCGGATATCTCTACCGGTGTGGCCACGAACTCCTGTGCGGCGGCATCCGGTCCTGCCGCAGCTGTCAGCAGGAGGAATGTCATTGCGGTCAGCAGCAGTCTCATACCAGCCTTGAGAGGATGTTGTTGATATTGTTCTCTATGCGGGCATAGGGATCCTCTCCGTACTCGGCGGGCTCGAATCTGCGGCCCGTGATGTGCTCATACAGCTCGATGTAGCGGTCGGAGATGCTGCTCACGATCTCATCGGTCATCTCGGGTACCTGCTGTCCTGCCTGGCCGCTGAAACCGTTGGCCATCAGCCATTCGCGTACGAACTCCTTGGAAAGCTGCCTCTGGGGCTCTCCCTTTGCGAAGCGCTCCTCGTAGCCGTCGGCGTAGAAGTAGCGGGAGGAGTCGGGGGTGTGAATCTCGTCGATGAGGTATATCTCTCCATCGCGCATTCCGAACTCGTATTTGGTGTCCACAAGGATCAGACCTCTTTCGGAGGCCATCTCGGTGCCTCTCTGGAAGAGCCTGAGGGCGTAATCCTCCAGCTTGGCGTAGTCCTCGGCGGATACCAGACCTCGGCGGATGATCTCCTCCCTGGAGATATCCTCGTCGTGGGTGCCTATCTCGGCCTTGGTGGTCGGGGTGATGATGGGATGCTCGAACTTCTGGTGCTCGCGCATGCCGTCGGGGATGGGAACGCCGCAGATCTCGCGGGCTCCGTTCTTGTATGCCCTCCACGAGCTGCCGGTCAGGTAGCCCCTGACGATCATCTCTATGGGCAGACCCTGGCACTTGTAGCCTACGGTCACCATGGGATCGGGCGAGGCTATCTTCCAGTTCTGTACGATGTCGGCTGTGGCATCCAGGAACATGGATGCTATCTGGTTGAGTACCTGTCCTTTGTAGGGGATCCCCTTGGGCAGGATGACATCGAACGCAGATATCCTGTCGGTAGCTATCATGGCGATGAACCGGTCGTCTATCGTGTAGACGTCGCGGACTTTTCCTTCGTACTTGCCTGTCTGACGGTTGAAACTGAATGCGGTCTGTGTAATTGATTTCATGGTCGTATGTCTTTTTATTTTAAGCTGTTGTAAAAATCCAGCAGGTTCGAGCAGAATCTCTTCCATGAGAGCCTGTCCTTCTCCCTGCCTATGGCTTCCACGCATCTGCGGCGGATATTGCCGTCGGAGAAATATTTCCCGACTGCCGTACGGACAGCCTCTGGTGTGATGCTGTCTGTTACAATTCCTGTGCCCGAGTCTCCGATCATCTCTTTCAGTCCGCCCACAGCGGTGGTGACCATCGGCAGGTCGAAATGGTATGAGATGGAGCTTATTCCGCTCTGGGTTGCCGAGCGGTAGGGGAGGACGCAAAGGTCGGCCGCGCAGAAGAACACGGCTACCTCGCTGTCGCTGATGAATCGGTCATACAGATGGATGCGGCTGCGGTTGGGGCTGGTGTCAATCAGCCTGCGGTACCGCTCGAATGAGCCGTACGGCTCCCCGGCTATCAGCAGCTGGTAGTTTTCGTCCATTGCCGAGAATGCCTCCAGGAGGATGTCCAACCCTTTGTACTCGCGTATCAGACCGAAGAAGAGCAGGGTCTTCTTCTCAGGGTCGAGGCCCAGTTCACGGCAGGCCTGAGCCTTCGGTACCTTCTCCCCGAAGTTGGAGTAGATGGGGTGGGGAGAGACGATGTAGCTGGCATCGGGCCTGAGACGCAGCAGGTCATCGCGTACTGCATTGCACAGGACGACAAAACCGTCGTGACCGTTCAGGTAGTAGGTGGTCAGCGGGCGGTCGAAGAAGTGGCTCTCGTGCGGAATGACGTTGTCCAGTATCGAAATGACCTTGCATCCCGGGGCCATGTGCCTGGCTACATATCCCTGGGAAGGCGCGAAATACGGCATCCAGTACCTCATCAGCAGCAGGTCTGGCTTCCAGGAGCGTATGGCCCTGGCCGTGGAGATGTAGGTCAGGGGATTGGCCGTGTCCAGCAGGCGGCGGGTCTCAAGCGGAGGGAGAGTGCCGTCCTCTATGTACTGGGTCTTGCCGGGAAACAGGAACTCCGGATACTGTCTCTTGAAATTGAACGCTCCTACCGTGCAGCTCCCGGCCAGTTCCCGGAACAGGGAAGTGTTGAACTGGGAGATACCTCCGCGATAGGGAGGAAAGCACGATAGGATGGCGATTCTCAAGGTGTTATTTGTTTCTGTTCCTGATGTATTCAGCGTTGAGTCCGTTTAGGATCTCCTGGGTGATGTTCAGCCCGGTGTCACCGTTGATGACGGTCGTTGTAGCGGCTGTGGTGGTGAGGATCAGGGAGTACTGTTTCTGTTTGTTGTACTCTGTCACATAGGTCGTGATGGCGTCCATCACCTTGTTGAGCATTACACTCTCTTCCTCGGCCATCTCCATCTGCTTCTGCTGGGTGAGATTTCTCAGATCCTGGTCGCGCTGGGCGAGGTCATTGTTCATGCTCTCGGCCTGGGAGCGGGTGAGCAGACCCTTCTGCATCTTCTCCTGGAAGCTCTTGATGTCGTTCTCGAGGGCGCGTCCCTGCTTGTTGATATCGTTTTCTATGGCTGTGAGCTTGCCCTGGAGCTCGCTCCGGAGGTCGTTGTACATGTCATACTGGTTGACCAGGGTGTCAAGATTTATATAAACGATGTCCCCCTTTACTGCCGTTACGCTCTCGCTTCCGGCTGCGGGGCCCTGGGCGGAAGTACCGGCTCCGGTGAAATGCAGGACGAATAAGGCGGCTACTGCGATAATCAGTACGATGTTGATGATAAGATTGGCTTTCTTCATTTCTGATCTCTTAAAATTGTGTAATGTGTAAATTCAAAAAACACACAAAATTATATATTATCTGCTTTTTTTTAAAATAAAATCGCAATATTTGCAACCTGTTTTTAAGTTTCGAACGCCAAGAGAATGCATTTCGCCTTATACGGCCGGAGTTGCGGTCCGGATGTGGAAAATAGAATGAGAGTTCTGCTGGAGCACCTTTCTCTCAGAGGTGTCAGGCACTCATGCTATTGTGCGCTGGCAGCGGGTCTGAGGGAGCGCGGTCTGGGAGAGCTGATAGGGGAGACGGTCTTTTCTAGTGCGGCGGACCTGCCGGGGGACGTGGACATCATACTCTCTCTCGGCGGGGACGGGACGTTCCTGAGTTCCATGACCATAGCTGGCGACAGCGGCATACCGGTGGCCGGAATCAATTTCGGCAGGCTGGGTTTCCTTGCCTCGGCAGGCAGCGGGGATTCGGGCTGCGGCATAGTAGACAGGATGATAGACGGTGACTACGGAGTGGAGAGACGCAGCCTCCTGCAGGTGAGCGGCGGAGGACTGCCCTCGGGATTCTATCCCTATGCTCTCAACGAGATTACTCTCCAGCGCTCGGAACCATATATGATAGGTATAGAGGTGAGCATAGACGGTATGCGCATCCCGACATACTGGGCGGACGGCCTGCTCATAGCCACGCCGACCGGTTCCACTGCGTATTCGCTGAGTCTGGGAGGCCCGGTCGTGGTGCCTGATTCGTCGGTGTTCATCATATCCCCGATGGCTCCGCACAACCTCAATGTCCGGCCGCTCATCATTCCCGACACCTCGGTCATCGAGGTGGCTATCCGCTCGGGAGGACACAGGACCATGATATCGGCGGACAACCGTTCCGCGGACATAGGGGAGGGAACACGGGTGACTGTGCGCAGGGCCCCGTTTACCCTATCGTGCGTGACATTCGGACGGGAGGGTTTCTTCGCGGCGCTCAATGAGAAGCTGCTGTGGGGGGAGGACCGTAGGAATGAAATAAACAAAGAGTAAAAAGAGTAAAGATAATATATTTGTTATGGTACCAAGACATGTCGCTATAATAATGGATGGAAACGGACGCTGGGCAAAGCAGCGCGGCAAGGAGAGGATTTACGGACACTACGAGGGGACGGAGAGCGTGCGGGCATGCGCGGAGTATGCGGCGGAGGCAGGTATCGGATATTTGAGCCTGTTCGCATTCTCAGAAGAGAACTGGGCGCGTCCGGAGGCTGAGGTATCGGAGCTCATGCGGCTTATGGCCAGTTCTATTCTTAATGAGAGACCTACTTTCAGGAAGAACAACATCCGTTTCGTGGTGGTGGGCAACCGCGCCCATCTCTCAGATGCTCTCAACAAGGATATAGACGGAGCAATGGAGGAGACGGCTTCCAATACCGGTTTGACTCTGGTTATTTTCCTGAGCTACAGCGGCAGATGGGATATAATGCAGGCTGCTGGCCGATGGGCCGCTGACGGTGCTCCGGAAGGACGTCTGGATGACTACATGGCTACGTCCGGCATTCCGGACCCCGACCTGCTCATCCGTACAAGCGGCGAGCAGCGTATCAGCAATTTCATGCTTTGGCAGTGCGCTTATACGGAATTTTACTTCACTGATACCCTTTGGCCCGATTTTCGCAAAGCCGAGTTTCGTCAGGCTCTTGACGAGTTCGCCTCCCGCCAGAGACGTTTCGGAAAGACAGGCGATCAGATAACTCAAGAAAAGAACGACTCCAAATGAAGGTGAAAAGGATACTGCTGCCCATTCTGCTGCTTCTGACCGTGTGCGGCGCATATGCCCAGCAGGCATCAAAGGACATAGTCGTGGATTACGAGCATCCGCGCAAATACATAGTAGGCGGCATAAGGGTGGAGGGAGTGAAATACCTTGGCGAGCAGCAGATCATCGCCCTGACTGGTATCCGCGAGGGGATGGAGATAGTGATTCCCGGCGAGCAGACGGCCTCGGTCGTCAACAGGATCTGGGGGCAGAGGCATTTTTCTGACGTTTCCCTCAACATCGACTCGCTCTCTGCCGGAGGGGATACGGTGTTCCTGGCGCTGTACCTGCAGGAAAGGCCCAGAGTGTCAAGGTGGAACTTCCAGGGTGTCAAGAACTCCGAGCAGAGCGAGCTGCAGGACCGTCTGAACCTGCGGCGCGGAGTGCCCCTGTCCGACTATGTGCTGCGCTCGTCGGTGGGCATTATCAAGAATTATTACAAGGAAAAAGGTTTCATCAATGCTGACGTGGACGTGCTTCAGGTCAGCGATACCGTAGTCAAGAATGCCGTCAGGGTAACTTTCAAGGTGGACCGCAAGACCAAGGTGAAGATCAAGACCATAACGTTCGAGGGCAATGACCACGTGCCTGAGGGCAAGCTGGTGGGCTCGATGGAGAAGACCCGCGACATGCGTATCAGGAACCTCTTCAAGTCCAAGAAATTCAATGAAAAGGAGTATGAGAACGACAAGCAGTCCCTTATCAGCGCATTCAATGAGGCCGGATACCGCGACGCCCGCATCGTCAAGGACTCCATCTATTATGTAGAGGAAGGACGCCTCGGCATCAAGTTCGTGATAGACGAGGGCCGGCGGTATTATTTCCGCAACATCACGTGGACCGGCAATTCCCTCTACACGGCCCAGCAGCTTAACGACATACTGATGATCAAGAAGGGAGATGTCTACGATGTGGTCAACCTTGAGAAACGTCTTTTCGGAGACCCGAAGAAAGAGTTCATGGACATCCATACCTTATATGCCGACCAGGGCTACATCTTCTTTAACGTAGTTCCGGTGGAGACCAATATCGTCGGCGATTCGGTGGACGTGGAACTGAGGATGGTCGAGGGCAAGCCTGCGACATTCAACAAGATAATAGTCAGCGGCAATACGATTACCAACGAGAAGGTGGTGCGCCGTCAGATATTCACCAAGCCGGGATACCTCTACAGTCAGTCCATGCTGGAACGCTCCCTCAGGGAGATAGCCTCAATGGGCAACTTCGATCCCGAGCAGGCACTGGACCACACCCGCGGTTACTCGGTCATCCCCAACCAGATAAACAACACGGTCGACATAACATACAACGTCGCCGAGAAGCCCAACTCCCAGTTTGAGCTCTCGGGTGGATGGGGCGGTTATTCCTTCGTAGGTACTGTCGGCGTCAGCTTCAACAACTTCTCCATCAAGCGGCTGTTCAAGAAAGGCGCCTGGAAGCCCGTTCCTCTGGGCGATGCTCAGACCCTGTCGCTGAGGTTCCAGACCAACGGTACCTATTATACGGCCGGCTCCATCAACTTCGTCGAGCCATGGCTGTTCGGCAAGAAACCTACATCCTTCAATCTCTCCGGCTACTATACCCGTCAGACCAACTCCTATTACTGGTATCAGATTCAGAATACCGACGAGTACTACGAGGTGTACGGCATCGCCGCGGCTCTCGGAAGCAGGCTTAAATGGCCGGACAACTACTTCGTGCTGTATCACGAGCTCAGCTGGCAGACCTACAACCTGCACAACTGGCGCTACAACTTCCTGTTTGATACCGGAAAGTCCAACAACATAAGTTACAAGATCACCCTGGCCCGCAATTCCACCGACCAGGCCGTATACCCCCGCGAGGGCTCTGATTTCCAGTTCTCCCTGCAGTTGACGCCTCCCTATTCGGCCTTCAGGGACAAGAACACTGATTACCTGAACATGACCGACCAGGAGCGCTACAGGTGGATTGAGTATCACAAGTGGACGTTCAAGGGTGCCTTGTATGTCCGCCTGGTAGGAGACCTGGTGCTGATGACCAGGGCTCAGTTCGGATATCTGGGCTACTACAACAAGAACCTGGGCTATTCGCCTTTCGAGGGCTATCAGGTCGGCGGTGACGGCATGTCGGGCTACAATACCTACGGCTCCGAGATAATTTCCCTCCGCGGTTACTCCAACTATTCCCTCACTCCGGTCAATGACGAGGGGGTCTATGTCGGCCACGTCTATGACAAGTTCACCGTGGAGCTCCGCTATCCTGTCGTCCTGCAGCCTCAGTCCACCATCTACGTCCTGGCCTTCCTCGAAGGAGGAAACTGCTGGGAGCATATCCAGGAGTTTAACCCGTTCCAAATCAAGCGCTCCGCCGGTATCGGCGTGAGGATCATGCTGCCTATGATCGGTCTGCTCGGAGTTGACTGGGGCTGGGGATTCGATCCCGTGCTCGACCAGGAAAGGGGAGGCTCCAACTTCCACTTCGTCATCGGACAGCAGTTCTGATGTGTCGGAGACAGAAAAATTATTACCTTTGCGCGCTGAAAGACAATTAAATTTATAGCATAGAACATGAAAAGAATTACAATTATCGCCTTGTGCGTATCCGCTGCGGCATTCACAGCATCGGCCCAGACAACTCTCAAGTTCGGCCATATCAACATGCAGGAAGTAGTATTCCTTATGGATGAGATGGACTCTGCCCGCGTGGAGCTCGAGAAGTTCAACCAGGATATCCAGACCACCTACAATGCTATGGTCGAGGAGTTCAACACCAAGTATGCCACCTACGAGCAGATGAGCGCCAACTGGACTCCGTCCGTACTGGCCACCAAGCAGCAGGAGCTTCAGGACCTCCAGGCCCGCCTGCAGCAGTACCAGCAGAATGCCCAGATGGACATGAACAATCTTCAGCAGCAGCTCATGGCTCCCATCTCCCAGAAGGCCGGTGATGCCGTCACCAAGGTCGGCAAGGCCAACGGACTGATTTACGTGTTCGACCTTTCCTCCGGTTCCGTTCCCTATTTCGACGCCACCCTCAGCATGGACATCACTGCTCAGGTGAAGGCTGAGCTCGGAATCTCTCCGGACAAGAAGCTCCCTCAGACAATGCCCCAGCAGTAGACTGGAACTGAATATACCGTTATAACGGAGAGGGTGACTTGAAAGCCGTAAGGACTTTTGAGCCGCCCTCTTTCGATTTTTATCAAATAGTTTGTAAATAAATTCCAATTGTAAGGGAAAATCCTTACATTTGTCTAAAATTATTAACAACCTATATGCAACACAAGATTATTGATATAGATGATGTCGTTATCCGTTTTGCAGGAGACTCAGGCGACGGCATGCAGCTTACAGGTACGCTGTTCGCCGATTCATCCGCTCTTTTCGGTAACGAAATATCTACATTCCCCGACTATCCGGCTGAGATACGGGCGCCTCAAGGCACAGTTTCAGGTGTGTCCGGATTCCAGGTACACATCGGTTCTATCGAGATCAACACCCCGGGAGACTTCTGCGATGTCCTCGTAGCGATGAACCCGGCAGCACTCATGGCCAATGCCAAGTGGGCCAAGCCCACGGCGACCATCATCCTCGATGAGGATGCCTTTGATGAGAAAGGCATTCAGAAAGCGGGATTCAGGACCATGAATCCCATTGAGGAACTCGGCATCGGGGACCGCAATATCATAGTCTCCCCCATAACCACTCTAACCAAGGAGAGCCTCAAGGACAGCGGCCTGGACCTCAAGGCGATTGTGAGATGCAAGAACATGTTCACCCTCGGTATGTGCTTCTTCATGTTCAACAAGGAGCTTGATCATACTTTCGAGTACCTGGAGAAGAAGTTCAGGAAGAAACCGGCACTCATCGACACCAACAAGAAAGTGCTCAAGGACGGTTTCAACTATGCATCCAACATCCACGCGATAGCCAACACGTACTACGTGCAGCCTGCAAAGCAGGAGAAGGGTACTTACCGCAACATCAACGGCAACCAGGCTACAGCATGGGGTCTGCTCGCAGCATCCGAAAAGTCCGGAGTGCCTCTCTTCTGCGGCTCATACCCTATCACCCCCGCCACAGCTATTCTCGAGGAACTGGCCATCCACAAGGAGCTCAAGGCCAAGACTCTCCAGTGCGAGGATGAGATTGCCGGCATCTGCACGGCCATCGGTGCCGCCTATGCGGGCAATTTTGCCGTGACCACCACCTCCGGACCCGGTCTCTCCCTGAAGTCCGAGGCCCTCGGTCTGGCCATGATCACCGAGCTGCCCCTCGTCCTCGTGGACGTGCAGCGCAGCGGTCCGTCCACCGGTATCCCCACCAAGACAGAGCAGACCGACCTCAACCAGGCTCTCTACGGCCGTAACGGCGAGTGTCCCATCATGGTGATGGCGGCCCATTCTCCTTCGGACTGCTTTGAGAAAGCGTTTTACGCAGGTAAGTACGCCATGGAGCACATGATGCCCGTCATCCTTCTTACAGAGGGCTTCCTGGGCAACGGCTCCGAACCCTGGCGCATTCCTTCCATGAAAGACCTGCCCGAGATACATCCTCCTTTCATCCGCGACGCCTCAGAGTGCGGCGGCAAGTTCTGCCCCTTCGAGAGGGATCCCGAGACATTTGTCCGCAGATGGGCAGTCCCCGGCACTCCCGGCCTCGAGCACCGCGTCGGCGGTCTGGAGAAGAATCCTTCCGGAGTCATTTCCTCCGATCCCCAGAACCACCAGCATATGGTGGATATGAGGGCCAGGAAGGTGGCCCGTGTCGCTCAGGACATACCTCCGTTGAAAGTTGTAGGAGATGAGAGCGGCGAGGTCCTCATCGTAGGATGGGGCGGTACTTTCGGCCATCTCTACACGGCCGTCAAGGAGTTCCACAAGCAGGGCAAGAGCGTGTCCCTGGCTCATTTCGATTATATCAACCCGCTGCCCCTGAATACAGAGGAGGTATTCTCCAAATTCAACAAGATCATCGTCTGCGAGCTCAACTCAGGTCAGTTCGCCGATTATCTGAGGGCAAAGCATCAGAAGTTCCATTACTATCAGCTCAACAAGGTGCAGGGCCAGCCTTTCATCGTAAAGGACGTAGTGGACGCAGTCAACAAGTTATTATAGGAGGACAGACATCATGAAATACACAGCACAGGATTTCAAAAGCAATCAGGAAGTGAGATGGTGCCCCGGATGCGGCGACCACTCTGTCCTGGCATCCCTTCAGAGGGCCCTTCCCCAGGTAGCTGAGGATCTCGGATACTCGATGGAGCGTTTCGTTTTCGTATCCGGTATCGGCTGCTCCTCGAGGCTGCCCTACTACATGAACACCTATGGCTTCCACGGTATCCACGGCCGTGCCACAGCCATTTCCACCGGTATGAAGGTCGCCAACCCGACACTGTCTATATGGCAGGCCACCGGAGACGGTGACGCCCTCGCCATCGGAGGCAACCACTTCATCCACGCTATCAGACGCAATATCGACATCAATATTGTCCTCTTCAACAACCGTATCTACGGACTGACAAAAGGTCAGTATTCTCCGACATCCCCTCTGGGCAAGATTACCAAAACATCACCCTACGGCACAGTGGAGCACCCTTTCAACCCCGGGGCCCTCGTAATGGGCGCGCGCGGCACATTTTTTGCCCGCAGCATAGATTCGGAGCTGAAGCTGAATCAGGAGATATTCGTGGCCTCCGCCAAGCATGACGGATGCGCCGTGACCGAGATGCTGGTCAACTGCGTCATCTACAACGACGGCTCGCACCGCGAGATCTCCGACAAGGAAGTCAGGGCCGACCGTACGATAGTTCTTCGCCATGGTGAGAGGATGATTTTCGGAAAGGACCGCAACAAGGGTCTGGTACTCGTCAACAAGGAGCTCAAGGTAGTGACGATAGGCGAGGGCGGAGTAACCGAGGACGATATCCTGATACACGACGCCCACACGGCCGACATGGGCATGCACAGCATGCTCATCGACATGAAATGGCCCGAGTATCCGGTGGCTCTCGGAGTCATCCGCGACGTGCCCGACAAGACCTACGATGACAACGTCCGAGACCAGCTGGAGGAAGTCAGGGCCAAGTCGACCATCCACAACATGGACGAGCTGCTGCACAGCGGATCGACGTGGGAAGTGAAATAATGAATGAAAAACAATTGAACCATTTTAATAAACACTAAAAACACTTTTAATATGAAAGTTTCAGAAATCATGGCCAAACTTGAGGCCAAGTATGGTAACGAGAAAGAGTACCTGCAGGCAGTCCGCGAAGTACTCGAGTCCATCGAAGAGGTTTACAACCAGCATCCCGAGTTCGAGAAGGCTAAGATCGTCGAGAGAATCGTAGAGCCCGACCGTATCTTCACATTCAGGGTTACCTGGGTTGACGACAAGGGTGAGGTTCAGACCAACCTCGGCTACAGGGTTCAGTTCAACTCCGCTATCGGCCCCTACAAGGGAGGTCTCCGCTTCCACAAGGCAGTTACTCCTTCCATGCTGAAGTTCCTCGGTTTCGAGCAGACTTTCAAGAACGCTCTGACAACTCTGCCTATGGGCGGTGCAAAGGGTGGTTCTGACTTCGATCCCGTCGGCAAGTCTGACGCTGAGATCATGAGATTCTGCCAGGCCTTCATGTATGAGCTCTGGAGATGCATCGGCCCTGACACCGATATCCCTGCAGGTGACGTAGGTGTAGGCGGACGTGAGATCGGCTATCTGTACGGAATGTACAAGAAGCTCGCACGCGAGTACAACACTGGCGTTCTCACCGGTAAGGGCGGCACATGGGGTGGTTCCATCCTCCGTCCCGAGGCAACAGGATTCGGCGCTCTGTACTTCACACAGCACCTCCTCCACCATGCCGGCAAGGACATCAAGGACAAGACAGTCGCTCTCTCCGGCTTCGGTAACGTAGCATGGGGTGCCGCTACAAAGGCCAAGGAACTCGGCGCAAAGGTTATCGCTATCTCCGGTCCTGACGGAGTCTGCGAGATTCCCGGCGGTATCACCGATGAGATGATTGACTACATGCTCGTAATGCGTGCTTCCAACAGGAACAAGGTTCAGGATATGGCTGATAAGTTCCCTGGTGCCGCTAAATTTACAGCCGGCAAGAAAGCATGGAGCGTTAAGTGCGACATCGCTCTGCCTTGCGCATTCCAGAACGAGCTTAACGGTGACGATGCCAAGGAGCTGATCGCCAACGGTACATGGTGCTGCTGCGAGGTTTCCAACATGGGCTGCACCCCTGAGGCTATTCACGAGTTCCAGAGCAAGGGTATCCTCTTCGCTCCCGGTAAGGCTGTCAACGCCGGCGGTGTAGCTACCTCTGGTCTCGAGATGACCCAGAACGCTACTCACATCAGCTGGTCTGCCAAGGAAGTGGACGAGAAGCTGCACTACATCATGCAGAGCATCCACGAGGCCTGCGTTAAGTTCGGTACTCAGCCCGACGGTCATGTTGACTACGTTAAGGGTGCGAACATTGCCGGCTTCATGAAGGTGGCTCAGGCTATGCTCGAGCAGGGTATCATCTAGTTTCGGCGCGTCAGGAGCGACATCTGTTATAGCAATGTTCTCCTCCTAAAGTTAAAGGACCGTATCCGATATGGATGCGGTCTTTTTTATTTTATGCACTTGCAGTTTATTATTTTTTTATATTTGTGGGTTATTTTTAAATGGAATATGATATGGCTATTATAAGACCTTTGAACGGGGTGATACCGAAGATCGGGAAGGGATGTTTTATCGCTGAGAATGCGGCGATTATCGGTGATGTGGAGATAGGAGACGACTGCAGTATATGGTACGGGGCGGTGCTCCGCGGCGACGTGAATCCGATACGGCTCGGAAACAGGGTGAATATTCAGGACGGTGCGGTGCTGCATACGCTGTACAAAAGGTCGGTGGTGGAGATTGGGGATGATGTGTCGGTGGGACACAACGCGGTCATTCACGGGGCAAAGGTGGGAAACGATGTCCTTGTGGGCATGGGCGCCGTGCTTCTGGACGGAGTGGAGGTCTCAGATGGCAGCATCATCGCGGCCGGAGCCGTGGTGCTGAGCAACTCGAAGCTGGAGCCCGGAGTCTACGCAGGAGTTCCCGCTAAGAAAGTCAAGGACGGCACTGACGCCGTGAGGCAGTCGGCCCACAAGAACGCCCGGGGCTATATGATGTACAAGGAGTGGTTCCTCGATGACGGGGAGGGTGACGCCGGCAAGTAGCAGTTGACAGACAGCAATCAATCACAAACCAATATTTTACCATCATGAAAAAGTTACTCTTCATCTGTGCCGCCGTTGTAATGGCGGCATCATGCAGCAGCGGTGACAAGTACACCATCAAGGGTACAATCACAGGGGACAGCGACAAGCTGGTCAACGGTACCGCCTACCTTTTCAACAGAGACAGGGATGACTCGATAAGGGATACTGTCGCGGTTACCGACGGCAAATTCGTATTCAAGGGGACGGTGACCTCTCCCGAGCCCTTCTATATTTCTATCGACGGTATACCCGGCATGATATCCATCTTCCTGGAGAATGCCGACTACACTGTCAACGCCGATATCAATTCCGACAGACCAGTCGTTACCGGAGGTCCTGCCCAGACATTGATCAACCGCTATCAGGCGGCAGTCGACGGTCTCTCTGAAAGCTATGGCTCCCAGGCTCTGATGGGCATCCTCCGCAATCCCACGTCCTCCCAGGACAAACGGGACTCGGCGCTTGCCGTCTATCAGGAGTACCAGCAGGAGCTCGACCGTGTGCGCCGGGACCTGATGGCAGAGAATCCTGTCTCGGATGTCGCACTGTATTTCATCATGGACAGCCGTGACTACTACTATATGGACGCTGACAGCCTGTCTGCGTTCGTATCCTCCTACAAGGCAGAGCCTGCTTTTGCGGACAACAAGTTCGTAGCGCGTCTGGACACATATCTCCAGAAGGAGCTCGGTCTTGTGAAGGGTTCGAAGGCGCCGGATTTCACTCTCAATGACCCGGACGGCAAGCCTGTGACCTTCTCGGATTTCTATCCGGAGGGAAAGGTGACGATGATCGATTTCTGGGCCAGCTGGTGTGGTCCCTGCCGCAACTTCAATCCCACTCTCGTCAAGATCTACAAGAAGTACCACAGGCTCGGATTTGAGATTATCGGTGTTTCCCTGGACCGCGAACATGACGCATGGGTCAAGGGCATAAGGGAGGACCGTCTCACCTGGACCCAGGTCTCCGACCTCAAGGCATGGGCAAGTGACGTGGCAAAACTGTACAATGTCACCTATATTCCTCAGAACGTGTTCGTGGATTCGGAGGGCAACATCATAGGCCGCAAGGTGGCCGAGGACGAGATAGAGGCTTTGCTCGACGAGTACCTGAAGTAACAGCGGGGGGTACGTGCGGAATGTAATCGGAGTATATGATTCTGGGGTAGGAGGACTCTCGGTATGGAAGGAGCTCCGTTCCCTGATGCCGGGGCAGGATTATGTCTACGTGGCGGATTCCGCCCACTGCCCCTACGGTGACAAGTCTCCCGATTATATTGTAGCCCGTGCCTGCGCTGTCGTGCGTTTTCTCATGGACAGAAAGGCTGATGCGGTGGTCGTGGCCTGCAATACGGCTACGGCTGCCGCAGTCTCCTGTCTGCGTTCGCGTTTCCCGATACCGTTCATCGGCATGGAGCCTGCCGTCAAGCCGGCCGCCCTGGCCTCGCACACCGGAGTGGTGGGGGTTCTGGCGACCGCCAATACTTTCAAAGGCAGTCTCTACCGCGATACGGTGATGAAATATGCCGCCGGAGTCCGTGTCATAGAAAAGGTCGGCAGGGGACTTGTCGAGGCGGTGGAGAGGGGAGAGGTCCCCGAGGCTCTGGTGAGGCGCTATGTGAGGGAGATGACGGACGAGGGAGCCGATGTCATTGTCCTGGGATGTACGCATTTCCCCTTTCTGCAGGAGGCGATAGCCCGTGCTGCGGGTCCGTCCGTGCGGATAATCAATCCTGCCCCCGCCGTCGCCAGGCAGACCGCGAGGGTGCTTTCAGTCCCGCTCTCCGCTTCCGGGATGTCTGCGGAAGCCGGTTCGAGGGACTTCTGTTCTACAGGGGATCCGGCGGTGCTTCAGCGTACCGCCATGTCCATTGATCCTTTCCTGACACCGGAGAATTTCCATCAAGTCAACATTCAATAACCACTTAATTCTAAAACAAGACAATGTCAGCAGATTTGTTATTCTGGCTTGTGCCCCTTGCGTCCCTGATAGCGCTGGGATTCGCATACTTCTTCTACAGAGGAATGCTGAAGGAGGACGAGGGCACTCCTACGATGAAAGAGATTGCGGCCTATGTGCGCAAGGGCGCGATGGCCTATCTCAAGCAGCAGTACAAGGTTGTAACCATAGTATTCGTCATTCTGGCCGTATTCTTCGCAGTCCTGGCCTACGGATTCGACGTGCAGAACCACTGGGTTCCGTTCGCGTTCCTGACCGGCGGATTCTTCTCCGGTCTGGCCGGTTTCATAGGCATGAAGACCGCTACATACGCCTCGGGCAGGACTGCCAGTGCCGCCCGCCGCTCCCTCAACGCCGGCCTGAAGCTGGCTTTCCGTTCCGGCGCCGTGATGGGCCTTACGGTCGTGGGACTCGGCCTGCTGGACATATCGGTATGGTACCTGATCCTAGACCATTTTATCAGCGCTGACGGCCCCCAGAAACTGGTCGTGGTGACGACGACGATGCTTACCTTCGGCATGGGAGCCTCGACGCAGGCCCTTTTCGCCCGTGTCGGCGGTGGTATCTACACCAAGGCCGCTGACGTGGGCGCCGACCTGGTGGGAAAGGTGGAGGCCGGTATTCCCGAGGACGATCCCCGCAATCCGGCAACCATCGCTGACAATGTCGGGGACAACGTGGGTGATGTAGCCGGTATGGGAGCAGACCTCTATGAGTCCTACTGCGGCTCCATCCTGGCCACCTCAGCTCTCGGTGCCTCGGCGTTCTACTCCTACGCGGACACTTCGATGCAGCTCAGGGCTGTCTTCGCCCCTATGCTTATCGCTGCGGTCGGCATCATCCTCTCGGTCATCGGAATCTATCTCGTGAAGACCAGGGAGGGCGCCGGCATGAAACAGCTGCTCCGCTCCCTGAGCCTCGGAACCAATGTGTCCTCGGCCCTGATAGCCGCGGCCACCTTCGGCATCCTGTACGTCCTGGATATCCCCAACTGGGCCTGGATATCCTGCTCTGTGGTCGTGGGCCTGATAGCCGGCATCATCATCGGCCAGTCCACCGAATATTTCACTTCGCATTCCTACAGACCGACCCGCAAGCTCGCAGAAAGCTCCAACACCGGCCCGGCTACAGTCATTATCTCCGGCGTTGGTCTCGGTATGATATCGACTGCCGTCCCGGTCATCACCATCGTCGTGGCCATCATCCTGGCATACCTCTGTGCGATAGGCTTTGACGTGACCGGCATGCTCACGGCCCAGAATCTGAGTCTAGGGCTCTACGGCATAGGCATCGCCGCTGTCGGCATGCTCTCTACACTCGGTATCACCCTGGCCACCGATGCCTACGGGCCCATCGCGGACAATGCAGGCGGCAACGCCCAGATGAGCGAGCTCGAGCCGGAGGTACGCCAGCGCACCGACATACTGGACGCTCTCGGCAACACTACAGCCGCTACCGGCAAAGGTTTTGCCATCGGCTCCGCTGCCCTGACCGCCCTTGCCCTTCTCGCCTCCTATCTCGAGGAGATAAAGATAGGACTTCAGAGGATAGGGGAGACTGTCCTGGACCTTGGCGGAGGCAGGACAGTGGAAGTGGCGCAGGCCACCATTCCTGATTTCATGGACTATTACCATATCAATCTGATGAATCCCACGGTTCTGGCCGGAGTCTTCATCGGTGCCATGATGTCCTTCCTTTTTTGCGGTCTGACCATGAACGCGGTGGGACGTGCCGCTCAGAAGATGGTGGCGGAGGTGCGCCGTCAGTTCCGCGAGATCAAGGGCATCCTTACAGGAGAGGCCGTTCCGGACTATGCCCGCTGCGTGGCCATCTCTACCAAAGGTGCCCAACAGGAGATGCTCTTCCCCTCGCTTCTGGCCATCATCGTGCCGGTACTGGTGGGAGTGTTCTTCGGTGTGGCCGGTACAATAGGCCTGCTGGTGGGTTCTCTCGGCTCTGGCTTCGTGCTGGCTATCTTCATGGCCAACTCGGGCGGTGCCTGGGACAATGCCAAGAAGTATGTGGAGGAGGGCAACCTCGGAGGCAAGGGCTCCGACGCCCATAAGGCCACAGTGGTCGGAGACACCGTAGGCGATCCTTTCAAGGACACCTCCGGTCCCTCCCTCAACATCCTCATCAAGCTCATGAGCATGGTATCCATCGTCACTGCCGGACTCAATGTGGCTTTCAGCGTGTTGTAATCGAGCGCATTTTCACGTAAAATAACCCCGCCCGGACATCGTCCCGGCGGGGTTATCTGTACTATAAAATATTGTCTACAGCCCGATGCTGCTCAGGTCATAACCGGGAAGTGCGAGATACTCGTATGCGTTGCTGATGGTCCAGCCGCTGCTCTGCGCTTCATCGGCAAAAGCCGATACATGAGGTTTGAACTGGAAGATACCTTCCATCATCATTCCGCATTCGGAGGGGAACTCGGTGGCTCCTGCAAACGGAGACTCTGTCCCGAACCAGTAATTGAGATGCGAGAAGCTGAGGGTAGCATCTACAAGCACGCCGCTGTTCCAGTATCCGCTCCAGGTCAGGAGTTTTGTTTCGGGATCAACAACGAACTCAATGTATTCACTGACAGGACCTCCGACAAAAGCACCGACACCTGCTGCGATAGCGGCCTGTGCTTCTGCGGGATAAGGATTCATAATCCTGTAGCGGCTGTTGGGAACGGGTGAGTTTGTCGCCAGCAATACTTCAACGGGCACGATAAGGCCGCCCATGTTGTCATAGAACTGTCCGTCTGTTCCCAGGGACTCCCACACGTATGCCATTGAGGCATTGAAAGCGATGGTGGCGTTTCCTCCGGGGGATGTCTGCTCCGCAGGGATACTCAGGGTGATACTGTAGCTGTTGTCGGCTTTGAGATTCTCATTGTAGGTAATGACAACATGCGCTGTATGGCTGCCGGCCTCGAATTTGGCCTCGGACGGAATGTCGAGAACAGAGACGGGTGTCTCACCGAGCATCTGTGTGCTTGATACCGGTACTGTAGCTTCCGCATCAGCGACACTGCGGTACAGCTCGATGGTCATGTTGGGGCTTTCAGGTCCGAACTCAAAAGCGGCAGTACCGGTAGCATTGAAAGTGAACAGACCGTCACCTTCAGCTGGTGTGTAGGTCTCGCTAATCTGGTCCTTGTTGCAGGATACCAGCATGGCGGCACCCGCAATGGCTATTGCAATTGTCTTGAATAATCTTTTCATCATGTTTGCATTTTAAATGTTAAATACCTGAATCCCTGGGGTTCTGATCATCGGCTGTGAGAGCGTGGTTGGCGTCGAACTCGGCCTGGGGGATGGTCATTACCCAGTCCCAGGACTCGGGGTTGTAGGTCTTGAGTCCGGTCAGCAGGGTTGCCGCAGGCCATCCGAGGGCCTCGGTCCTCTGGAATCCCTGTTTCAGCCTGCGGATATCGAAGATACGTCCGTACTCGCCCCAGAGTTCGATTCGGCGCTGGATGATAATCTCCTCAAGGAGGGAACCAACGTAGTCGGTCGTGAGTGTTCCAAGGGCTGTTCCTGTCTTGGCGGTCTCATAATTAGTGTCGCGGTAGTTCTGCATAAAGCTGTTGAGCACCTGCTGGGCCTCGCCGTCGCGTCCGAGACGGCAGAGGGCCTCGGCCTCGGTCAGCACGAACTCGGGAGTCCTCATCCAGATGTAGTCGGCCTCGTAGGTGGACTTGTTGGACCACTGGAACTTCACCTGCTGGTACCTCGTGTCGGTGCTGGTCTTCTCCGAAGGATTCCACCATGCGCGGCGGATATCGTTGGCTCCCATCTTGTTGTAGAGGTCGGCGCTGATGAGCTTGCGGGCGGTGTTGCCGTATCCGTCGGTGCCGTCATACACCATGTGCATCATGAAGGAGGCGTAGATACCGGACTGGTCGGGGATGATCTCAGCGCCCCAGAGCACGTCGCTCTGGCCCACGTCGTTCATTCCGCCGGTCACTGATGCGGTCAGGGTACCTCCCTGCTGCGCTATGCGGGCGCACTCGAGGGCCTCCTCCCATCTCTCCTGAACCATGCAGATACGGGCCTTGATACCGTTGGCCACGTACATGTCGATGTGGGAGGCGTGGGTCTGGGCATACGAGTTGCTCAGGCGGGCGATGGCGGTGTCGATGTCGGCGTTGATCTGGGCGTAGGTCTCCTCGACGGTGCCCCTGCCCTTGCCCTCGGTACCGGCGATGGTCGGCTCGGTGTATACGGGCACGCCCTTCTCGCTCTCATGTCCCTTGTATGTGCGGGCATACCACTGAATCAGCATGAAGTAGGAGTAGGCGCGGATGGCGTAGGCCTGGCCGATCACGTAGTTTATGTCGCTGGGAGTGCCTGTCATGGTCTCCTTGGCAGCGATGATGTAGTTGGCGTTGGAGATCCAGGTGTAGTAGGCGTTCCAGAGGTCGTAGGGGCGCCATGCGCCGCTGGTGTACATGCCCTTCACGTCGTAGAGGCAGTCGTACCAGAACCAGCCGGAGCCCTGTCCGTCCTGGATGAAGTCCTCGCCCATCACGTCGGCGGCCAGGTTGTAGGCCGAGATGCCGAAGCACTGGTGCGAGTTGCCGCCGTTGAGGGTGGACCATCCGGCTGTGTACATGGACCTGTAGATACCGTTCAGGGGCATGAGGGCCGCTGTGGCGTTTTCGAACAGTCCCTCACCTGTCACCGAGTCGGTGGGCGAGGTGTTGAGCGCGTCCTTGGAGCAGGAGCTGAGGCCTGCGGCGAGAACGGCGATTAATGCTGATACTAATATCTTTTTCATTGTATTATTATCTATCCTTTGTTAGAAGTTAATGTTGAGACCGATAGAGTAGGTCTTGTTGGGAGTGTAGTAGTAACCGGTGCCTCCGGTGAAGTTGTACTGGGGATCCATGCCGTCCATGTGAGAGAAGAGGGCGATGTTGTCCAGTGCCATGTAGATACGGATCTGCTGGGCCTTGATCCTCTGCGCGTACTTGTAGGGCAGGGAGAAGCCGAGGGTGATGTTCTTGATGGCGAAGTAGGAGGCATCCACGAGCTTGCTGTCGTTGGCGGCGTAGGTGCCGTTGATCTCGGCACGCGGGATGTCGGTGATGTCACCGGGCTTCTGCCATCTGCGGAGCGCGTTCACGTGCCAGGTGTTACCGGTGTACATGGGCTGCATGGCACCGCTGTAGAGGCTCTCGTAGATCCATCCGCCGATGGAGTAGGTAGTCATGATGCTCAGGTCGATGAACTCGAAGATGTTCATCTCGGTGCTCAGGCTACCGTACAGCTTGGGAAGACGGCTGCCCAGGTAGAACTTACTGTTGTTGGCCTTGTTGTAGTCTGAGGTGCGGTACAGCTCCAGGGGGTTGCCTTTGTCATCCACGGGAGTGTCACCGTCCCACATAGGCTTGCTCATGCCCTCGGGCAGGTCGTATGCCCAGTACATCTGCGCACCGGTGGCGGGGTCAACACCGGCGGACTTGGCCATATAGAAGGTGTAGAGGGGCTTGCCCACCTCGATAACCTGTACGCCGGAGATCATCTGGTCGGTCTCGGTGAGCTTCAGCACCTCATTACGGGTGGTGGAGCCCATCGCGTTCACACGCCATGTGAAGTTCTTCTTGTTGAAGATCTGCACGCCCAGGGACATCTCGACACCGTCGTTGACCATGTTGCCCACGTTGGAGTTGTAGCCGGTGAAGCCGGTCGACATGGCCATAGGGAAGGCCAGGAGCATGTCGCGGGTGTAGCGGCGGTAGTACTCGATGCTGAAGTCGAGGATGTTGTTGAAGAGACGGAAGTCAAGACCGATGTTGAGGTTCTCGTTCTTCTCCCAGGTCACGTTGGGGTTCTCCAGGGTGGAGATAGTGGCGCCGGGGAGGTTGGCGTTGGCCCAGGTCAGATTGTAGAAGGACTGCCATGCGTAGTAGCCGGACACGACGTTGTCGTTACCCTGGATACCGTAGCTGGCGCGGAGGGCCAGGTGGTCGATCCAGCTTACGTTCTGCATCCAGCGCTCGTTGGTGATGTTCCAGTTGGCGCCCACGGACCAGAAGAGGCCCCAGCGGTGGTCAGGATGGAATCTCGAGGATCCGTCGGTACGGAGGGAAGCAGAGATGAAGTAGCGGTTAGCGTAGTCGTAGTTCAGACGGCCGAGCCAGGACTCGATCCTGTAGGTGTTGGAGTAGGAGTTGCCGTCCGCCAGGGTTGTGGCGGGAGCCAGCTCGATGATTCCGTCCACCAGACCGGTCTTCTGGGCGGTCAGGTAGGAGTAGCTGTAGTCATAGTACTCATGACCGGCGAGGACACCGATGGTGTGGTCCCCGAAGGTGCGGTCGTAGGTCAGCAGCTGGTTGAAAGTGTAGGAGAGCATCCTGGCGTTGGTCTTCGTCAGACGGCCGTCGGAGGATGCGGCGTTGCCGTGGTACATGTTGTAGTACGTGGTGGCATTCTGGTTGGCGTAGTCGGCGTTGAAGTTCACGGTCAGCTTCAGACCCTTGGCCCAGCCCATGTCGTCGCGGTCGGAACCCAGGGTGATGTAGGTCCTCACGCCGGCGTTGTCAGCCTTGGTGCCCATGTAGTCGTCGTACAGGGTGGCCACGGAGTTGAAGTTGGTCAGGGTGGGACGGTTCACGCCGTAGTCGTACTGGCGCTGGTTCAGGTCATCAAGAGCGTCTGTACCGTCAAGGTTCTTGAGGTATACAGGGTAGATGGGAGCCATGAACTGTGCTGAGTACCACACATTGGAGTTCTCCGAACCGCTGTATGTGGGACCTTCGGTGTTGGTGGTGGCCATCGAGAGGTTCAGGCCGGCGGACAGCCATTTGGTAGGAACAAAGTCCACGTTGGCGCGGCCGCTGAAACGGGAGAATCCGGATTCTTTAAGAATACCGTCCTGGTCCAGATAACCGAGGGACAGCATGGCCTTAACCTTCTCGCTGCCGCCGCTGATACTCAGGTTGTGCTCCTGGCGGAATGCGTTGTGGTTGGTAATCTCCTCCATCCAGTCCTCGTAGTAGGCGGACTGGGCATCTGCCCTTACGGCTCCGGTGGCGGGGTCGATCACTGTCTCCCATGTATAGTTCTTGTAGGGGTTATAGAGTTCGCCGCCCAGGGCGCTCGAGAGTCCCTGCATGGCCAGCTGGGATGCTGTTTCCCAGTCATATCCGTTGTCGAACACGTAGCCGTTGCGAAGGGCCTCGTAGGTCAGGTTGACAAAGTCCTCCTGGCCCACCATCTGATAGGGTTTGATGGCCCTGTCCTGCCAGCCCGCGTTGAAGCTGTAGGATACGTTCACCTTGTCACCCTTGGCGCGCTTGGTGGTGATCATCACGACGCCGTTGGCGGCACGCGCACCGTAAAGGGCTGCAGCGGACGCGTCCTTCAGCACGGTCATTGATTCAATGTCGGCCGGGTTGATGGAGCTCAGGCTGCCGTCGAAGGGAGCACCGTCCACTACGTACAGAGGGTCGTTCGACGCGTTGATGGAACCGAAACCGCGGATACGGATAGAGGCTCCGTCACCGGGACGACCGGTTCCGGACACCTGCACGCCGGCTGCCATTCCCTCGAGGGCCTGGGTCAGGTTGGGCACGATTCGCTTCTCGATCTTCTCGCTGCTCACGGCTGCCGCGGATCCGGTGATAGCATCCTTCTTTTGGGTGCCGTAAGCCACAACAATCACGTCATCGAGAGTCGTCGCCTCGGGAGTGAGGACGATGTCTATGGAAGCTCTGCCGTTTATGGGCACTTCCTGAGTGGTGTAGCCCAGGAATGTGACTTCCAGTACTCCGTTAGCAGGCACGGTCAGAGAGAAGGCGCCCATGTCGTCGGTCATGGCCCACTGGGTAGTGCTGCCCTTGAGTACGACTGAAGCTCCGACTATCCCCTCGCCTGTTGAGGCATCAGTAACAGTACCTGTAACTGTGATATCCTGAGCGAAAGCTGCTGAGGTTACCGCGAGTAACATGCTTGGAGGAGGAAATATTTTATAGTTTTAGCACCGTGAATAATAATTAAAACCATCAGCTATGATCCGTATCTTTAAAAAAATTCTAGGAATGAATTTCGAGCTGACAATCGCTCGCAGAAAGAAGGAGAACCGTGACGAGGTTTTCATCAGCTACCTTAAGGCAAAAATTGCCGGTATGGAGAATTGCACCTTGCTGAACAAGGGAAAGAAATATGCTTACAACAGCATCTGCAACTATAAGAAAATACTCAGGGTATGGCCTGAATTTGAGAGATTCGCAGATACTGCTGACCTCAAGTTCTCACAGATCGGCCTGGACACCTATGCTGGATTTATGGAATACTGCGACCGCTGCAACTATGCAGAAAGCACTAAATATCAGTATGTTGCCTTGATTAAGTCGATTATGAACAGCGCTCTGGAGGAAGGAGTATCCTCCACGGTGGTGCAGAACAGCAGGAATTTTGTGACCCACCGCCCTTCAATTATATATAAAAAGGTATACCTCACCAGGGACGAGATCGGCGCCCTTGCTGAACTGGACCTCCGCCATTCTCCGCAGCTGATGAAGGTAAGGGACGTTTTCCTGGCCGGCTGCTACTGCGGACAGCGCTTTTCAGACTATTCCTGTATCTCGGCCGAGGACATAGAGACTGTAAGCATCGGGGGAAGGGAATACAGGACGCTCCGCAGGATTCAGAAAAAAACCGGCAAGATGGTAGTCATACCGATTCTGGATGACGGTCTTACGGAGATCATCGATCGGTGGGGAGGTTCTCTGCCGAAGGTCTCCATCTCCTTTCTCAACACCAGCATCAAGACAATATGCATGATGGCCGGCATAGACTCCAGTGTTACGGTCTGGTCATGCCGGGGCGGAACCAGGGTCAGGACCGTGCATCACAAGTATGAGCTCGTGTCCTCCCATACCGCCAGACGCAGCTACATCACCAACCTCTACCTGGACGGAAGGCTGAGTACGGAGCAGATCCGCAGCATCAGCGGTCACACGAGTGAGGAATCATTCAGACGCTACCTCTGTCAGAATCTCGATGAGGAGGCCAGGGAAATCATCCGCAGGTACGTCTCCGCAAGTTGATCCGACGGCCCCGGGACAGCTCTGCGCTGGATAGTTTTTGAGGTTATTAGTTGTTTTTTTAGAAAACTTTTTGCAAATTTGCAATTTGAAACCTGATAAGTACTACAGACCGACCTAAGAAAAAGAAGTAACTAACCTTTAATTTTTTTAGTTTGAAAGCTGTCCGACATTCCCTGACTAAGCTGACTAAATATATTCCCCTGAATGTAAGTAGTCTTCCGCAGAAAACTGCAGAAGACTGCCGGTGCTTTTTTTATGTTTACTCGAACACATTAACAAACTCAAAAAACAATTAACTTTTTATTAACTTTAAAAAATTATCTACATGAAAAAGATCAGACTATTTTTAACAGGTCTGTTACTCGCGGTAACTGCCGCAGCTTATGCGCAGGATATCACAGTTACAGGTACTGTTACTGATGCCTCAACAGGCGAGGGGATAGTCGGAGCCTCAGTCGTGCTCAAAGGCAGCACCACCCAGTGGGCCATGACCGACGATATGGGATCCTTCTCCCTGTCCGTACCTGCGAACGGAGTCCTGGAAGTGACATTCCTGGGCTATACCACTCAGGAAGTGCCCGTAAACGGCAGGACCTCCATCGACATCGTCCTCGTTCCCGAGGCTACTACCCTCGATGACGTGATCGTGGTGGCTTACGGTACCGCGAAGAAAGACGCGATCACCGGTTCCGCTACAGCTATCAGCAGCGAGAAGATCGAGAAACGTGTCGTTCCTAACCTCTCGCAGGCTCTCGAGGGAATGTCCGCAGGAGTACAGGTGTCCTCTTCCGGTCAGCCTGGTTCAGATGCCACCATCCGTATCCGCGGATTCGGTTCCATCAACGCCAGTCAGAGCCCTCTGTACGTAGTGGACGGCGCTCCTTACGACGGCAGCCTGAGCTCCATCAACCCGGCCGACATCGAGTCGATGACCGTGCTGAAGGACGCTTCTTCGGCAGCCCTTTACGGTGCGCGTGCCGCCAACGGCGTCGTGATGATCACCACCAAGCGCGCCAAGGGCGACAAGGTGAACGTATCCTACACCTTCAACGCCGGCTGGCAGGACAGGGCCATCAAACCCTATGAGATGGTTGACCAGAGAGACTTCGTGAACATGACCTACGAGGCTCTGCGCAACAGATATGTCTTCAGCAACGGATATAACTGGGAGGAGGCCTCACAGCTTGCCATGAGCGGTCTTTCCGGCGCTCTCGGCGGCGAGCAGTACAATCCTTTCAAGAACTACACATGGGAGACTCTGATTGATCCCGCCACCGGAGCAGTAAGGGCTGACGCCATATCCGCCTACAACGAGGACTGGATGGAGGAGGTCACCAACCACAATGCCTTCCGTCAGGAGCACAATCTCAGCGTGAGCGGCGGTTCTGAGAAGATCAAGGCTCTGCTCTCCCTGGGTTATCTGGATCAGGACGGTATCCTGAAGGAGTCCGGCTTCCAGCGTTTCAGCGGCCGTGCCAACGTCGACCTGACTCCCGCCAAGTGGTTCGCAGCTGGTCTGAACCTCTCCATGGCAGCCACTGACTCCTATGGTCCCACATACACCGGATCCGAGAACTCCAACGTATGGTACTCGGCTCAGTTCATGGCTCCCATCTATCCCGTATACCTCAAGAACCTCGACGGTACCGACGCCCTTGATGAGCTCGGCAACCGCCAGTTCGACTACGGTGTAGCCCGTCCTACCCAGGCCAACTTCAACTCCGTGGCCACCCTCTATGATGACTACATGGGCACCAAGAGCGAGAGCGCCGGCGTCAGGACCTACATCACCCTGGGTTCCGACAGCGACGAGATGGGTTGGGCAAAGGGCCTGAAGTTCACCGTGAACTTCAATGCCGACTACCGCACCCAGAACGCTACTACCTATTATAATATGTACCACGGCAACGCCGCCTCCTCCAACGGCCGTCTGACCAAGGCCAACTCGAGGATGCTCTCCTACACCTTCAACCAGCTGCTCACCTATGACCGCACCTTCAACGGACACACCATCGGTCTCCTCGCCGGTCACGAGTACTATGACTACGCATACTCCTACCTCGACGGTCAGAAGACCGGTCTGGTAGACGGTATCATCGAGATGGCTCCCGCCACAACCGTAGTGAGCACAAACTCCTACAGCCATGCATATAAGATCGAGTCCTGGCTGGGCCGTCTGAACTACGACTACGCCGACCGCTACTTCCTGTCCGCATCCATCCGTACCGACGGTTCCTCGAGGTTCCATCCTGACCACCGCTGGGGTCTCTTCTGGTCCGTGGGCGCCAACTGGAACATCACCAACGAGCGCTGGATGCAGAACGTAAGCTGGATCGACCACCTGGCCCTCCGCGCCAGCTACGGTGTCCAGGGTAACGACAACCTCGGCTCGTACTACGCATGGCAGAGCTTCTACAACCTGACATGGGCCAACGCCAACATGAGCGGTGCTTTCGTGTCAACTCTTGAGAATCCCAACGTAACCTGGGAGAAGAACGAGAACCTCAACATCGGTCTCGACTTCCGTCTCTTCAACAACGTTCTCGACTTCAGCATCGAGTACTACCGCCGCTACACCCGCGACATGCTCCTGGCCTTCCCCATGGCAATGTCCACCGGATTCACCGGCTATAACTCCAACATCGGAAACATGGTCAACGACGGTGTCGAGATGGCCCTCGGCGTGCAGATCTTCAACAAGAAGAACTTCACATGGCGCATCGACGCTCTCGGATCCACCACCCGCAACGAGGTGCTGAAACTCACCGACGATGACCGCATCACCTCCGGTATCCAGGTAATCGAGGTCGGCAAGCCCCTGTACACCTTCTACATGGCCAAGTCTGCCGGCATTGATCCTGCAACAGGAGCCCAGATGTACTGGGTATACGACCTGCCCGAGGGCATGAGCGAGCCTAAGTGGGACGGCGACACCCCCGTGGATGACAAGGGCAACCCCCTGAATGTATACCGCAGCTCCGACGTATCCAAGGCATCCACCAGCAAGTGGTACCAGGGCAGCCGTCTTCCCAAGCTCTACGGTAGTCTGAGCACCAGCCTGACCCTCTTCGAGTTCGTCGACCTGAGCATCATGACCACCTATTCCATCGGCGGTAAGATCTACGACAGCATGTACAGCGGCTCAATGCAGCCCATGTACACCGGTAACACCTGGCATGTCAACGCTCTCCGCAGATGGCAGCAGCCCGGTGACATCACCGACGTTCCCCGTGCCGAGATCAACGGTTCCTACGCTGCAAACGACAACCACCTGATCGACGCTTCGTACTTCGCCATCAAGAACATCACCCTCGGCTTCTCCCTGCCCTACAAGTACGCGCAGAAGATCAAGGCCCAGCAGATCAGGCTCTATATGGCACTGGACAACATTGCTACATTCAGCCATCTTGACGGTATGGATCCCCAGTACAACTTCACCGGAGGTACAGGCTACTCCTATACTCCCAACAAGACTTACTCCATCGGTCTCAACATTAACTTCTAACAAAGGATAATAATACAATGAAAAAGATATTAGTATCAGCATTAATCGCCGTTCTCGCCGCAGGCCTCAGCTCCTGCTCCAAGGACGCGCTCAACACCTCGCCTACCGACTCCGTGACCGGTGAGAGCATGTTCGAGAATGCAACAGCCGCTCTCGTACCTCTGAACGGTATCTACAGGTCGATGTACTCTGCCTGGTCTACATCTGGAAATACCCACCAGGTATTCGGTATCTCCGCTTATGCCCTGGCTGCTGATGTCATGGGTGACGACCATATTCAGGATGCCCAGGGCTCAGGTTGGTTCTGGTATGACTGCATCTACGACGTGAAAGAGGCATTCACCTCCAGCTCATGGAGGTCCTATGACCTGTGGAACGCTTACTACACATGGATTTCCAACGCCAACTACATCATCGCCGCCAAGGAGACCATGGCCGGAGCACCCAGTGACGTGAACTACGTTATCGGTCAGGCCTATGCCATCCGCGCCTACTCCTACTTCATGCTTGCGCAGTGGTTTGCCCGTACATACGTAGGTCACGAGGACGATCCCGGCGTGCCCATCTACACCGAGCCTACCATTGCAGGTACAGAGGGAGCTCCCAGAGGAACTCTGCGTGACACATACGCTCAGATCAACGCTGACATCGACACTGCTGTCGCACGTCTGACCAACTCCAAAGCCCAGACACATTCGTCCCACATCGACATGTACGTGGCCAACGGTATCAAGGCCCGTATCTGCCTGGTTCAGGAGAGATGGGAGGATGCTCTCGAGGCTGCCCGCATCGCAAAGCAGGGCGGTACCCTCACAGCCGATGTCACTTCCGGTATGAACAACAGGAACCAGTCCGACGTTCTCTGGGCTGCTGAGATTATCGACAGCCAGTCCGGTATCTACGCATCCTTCTTCATGCACATGGTGTATGACGGATCCGACGGATACGGAAACACTGCCCACAAGCAGATCAGCGCCAACCTCTACAACAAGATGTCCGCAAACGACGTACGTCGCGCATGGTGGGATCCCAACAGTGAGGTGAGCGAATCTACCAGATATCAGCAGATGAAGTTCCAGTGGGCTGACAAGACCACCTATACCGGTGACTATATCTGGATGAGAACTCCCGAGATGTATCTGGTCGAGGCTGAGGCCCTGTGTATGCTTGGCCGTGACGCCGAGGCACAGCAGGTGCTCACAGAGTTCATGCAGTACCGTCAGGAAGGATACGGCACACAGAAGACCGGAACCGCAATGGGTGCCCTCACATCTGACGAGACCGGCTCTCTCCGCGAGGAGATCATCAACCAGCGCCGTATCGAGCTCTGGGGTGAGTACGGACGTATCTTCGATATCCGCAGGCTCCACCAGGGATTCGTAAGAACAGAGGAAATGGGATGGCCTACCGAGACTCTGCTGACAGGTCTGCATACAGACAACCCTGATTCTTGGGACTGGGTACTTACCATCCCTCAGGCTGAGTTTGATGCAAACAAGTCCTTGAACCAGGATGTTGACCAGAACCCTATTGACTCAGGAATTTAATTTTAAAGCACTAGAAAACAATGAAAAGATTATTCAAAATACTGGCAATCGCCGTTGCAGGTGCAGCTGTCCTGTCTTCCTGCAGCAAGGATCAGGTAACTGCTACTTACTCACCTATGGAGGGTGACGGCGGATACTCTTTCGGCGCTCCCTCTACTCTCAACTTCGAGTTTTCTTCCGCGAATCCCGTTATGAGTATTGACGTGTACCGCGCTACAACTGAGGGTACAGCTACTGTTCAGGTGTCCAGCACCCAGATGTTGGGAGATCAGGCAGTCAGCGTACTGGATGTTCCCGCTGAGCTGTCTTTCGAAGACGGCAGCGGCAAGGCTGTACTTCAAATCGGATACAACGAGAGCATTCAGCCCGCCACCAACTACAGCATCACTGTTACTCTGGCGAATGTGACTCCCGGTGGAAATCAGTCTGTCAGCTTCACTGCATCCCTGGCCTATACATGGGTTTCTCTTGGAACAGAAGATAGTCCGTATGGTCAGTTGTATGACAACCTCGCCTACGGTGTGGACCTCGACGGTGACGGTTATCTGACAGGCCCTGAGGAGTTCAATCTTCAGGATGTGGAAGTGCTTAAGGCAGACGGTTACGACCGCTGGCGTATTATCAATCCTTGGGGCAACCGCGAGGGAATCGCCACATCGTGGGGCAGCTCTGCAGTACTCTCAGAGTACTCTCAGATGTGGGAGTTCTACATCCGCACAGATATCGGAAACGGCTCCAATGTACGTTGGGACGGATCCGTAATCCCCGGCATCCTGTACGAGAGCCTTGGCGAGCAGATTGTCTATCAGATGCCTTCTGATGTCAATGCTGCTGCTTACGGCCAGATGGACGAGGCTATAGGTTTCATGTCTGACGATATCGTTCAGCTGAACCCCGCAGCTTCCATCGAGAACACCACCAGCTGGTTCGGCCAGGTCAACGTAATCCTCGGCTTCCCCGGAGTGGATCTCGCAGCTGCGCTCGGACTCTACTAAGAGGATTTGCAACGATTGTATTAAGATGCTCCGCAGTGACCCTGCGGGGCATTTTTTATGCTGTGGGCAGCTTGCCGGGCAAATTTTTGGAACCACGTCAGCATTTTTTACTATATTTACATGTTTAAACAAATTTTCTAACAAGTACATGAAAAAACATCTGACAGCAATCATTCTCCTGGCGGCCATGTTAATGGCCGGATGTACCAGGGATGAGGACTCCGCACGCAGAGTCCAGCCCGACCCTTCCGAGATGCGTGGCCCCGGCCGAGTAGAGCCCGGCCAGATATTAGTCAAACTCAAAAGCGAGCTCGGTGAAGATCCCATGACGCTCGCAGCTTCTTTCCCTGACCTGCAGATTACGTCTGTGAGGCGTCTGTTCCCCGGTCCCGAAAAATTCGAGGAGCGTAAGAGGGAAATGGGACTTACCCGCTGGTATGTCGTATGCTTCGACCAGTCTGTGCCCGTGACCCGCGCGGCTTCAGATTTTATAGCCGCCGGAGGAGTTGAGGAAATCAACTATGTCCATGAGGTCCAGCTGATGGACGAGCCTGAGACCTGGCCTTTCGATGACCCCAGGCTTCCCGATCAGTGGCACTACATGAACTTCGGTACCAGTATGAACCAGGAGGAGGGCAGTGACATCAATCTCTTCCCCGCATGGAACATAACTACCGGCAACCCTGACGTCATTGTGGCTGTCATCGACTCCGGAGTCGATGTGGACCATGAGGATCTGGCCTACAATATGTGGGTCAACGAGGCCGAGCTCAACGGTCAGCCCGGTGTGGATGATGACCGCAACGGCTATGTGGACGATATCTACGGTTTCAATTTCACGTCTGACAATTACAGCGGCACCATCACCGCCGAGGACCACGGCACCCATGTGGCCGGTACGATTGCCGCAGTCAACAATAACGGCATAGGCGTCGCAGGTATTGCCGGCGGAGACTACGCCAAAGGAAAACAGGGCGTGAGAATCATGGCCTGCCAGACCGGCCCCGGTGCTGCTTACATCGCATCGGCATTTACATACGCTGCCGACAACGGAGCCGTGATAACCCAGAACAGCTGGGGTTGCGATCCTTCCTACACCGCGATTTTCCAGGCCATCGACTACTTCAACAGGTATGCCGGACAGGACAACGGTGTCCAGGTAGGCCCCATGGACGGAGGTCTCTGCATCTTCGCCGCCGGTAACTCTTCTTCTTCGACACAGGATGTTTTCCCTGCTGACTATGAAGGAGTAATGGCTGTGGCATCCATCGGTGCAGACTATGAGATAGCATACTACTCCAACTACGGTGACTGGGTGGACATTACAGCTCCTGGAGGAGACGCCGCGAAAAGACAGCAGATTCTCAGCACCATCCCCAACAACAAATATGGAGAAATGCAGGGTACTTCTATGGCATGTCCCCATGCGTCCGGAGTAGCGGCACTGATAGTGTCCGCATTCGGCGGGGAGGGATTTACCCGTGAGAATCTCTGGGACATCATGGTAAGCGGAGTACGGGACATCTATGAGTATAATCCCAAATATGAGGGTATGCTTGGTGCCGGCCTCATCGACGCAGAGCTTTGCCTTACTTCGTACGGTCCCAATCCTCCCGAGCCTGTGACCGACCTTGAGGCTGTCTCCTCAACCGGTGGCTCCATCACCCTGCAGTGGACTGTTCCGGAGGATTCAGACAGCTACAAGCCCAGCAAATTCAACCTCTTCTACTCCACATCCTCACTTGCCGACCTCAATCCGGACTCTCCCGGCTCGGGCGTGAGCACAATGGAGGTTCCTACCGGTATGGTGGACCGTTTCGAGACTATCTCAGCCACAGTATCCGGACTGAGTGCCAATGCCGAGTACCATTTCAGAGTACAGGCGCTGGACAATCTCAACAATGCTTCCGAACTGTCCAATGAGGTGACATACAGCACCACAGGCAATACGCCTCCCGTTATCTCCACGGATGATGAGACGGACGTTACCCTCAAGGTATATGAGAACGTCACCATGAATTTCACCATCTCGGATCCTGACGGAGATGCCGTTACATACGAGTTTGTTCCCGGCTCCGAGGCAGCCACCGCTACTGATGCTGACAACGTTGTGACCGTATTCATCGACGGTCTCGATGCTCCCAAGACAGACCGCGAGACCACCTATACCGCCCAGCTCATCGTAAGCGACGGTACAGCCGAGACAGTCCAGGAGATTCACTATACCATCATACCCAACAATGAGCCTGAGATCAGTACTGCTCCCGCGGACCTGAGTCTCGGAGAACTCTCCGAAGTTACGGTCGTGGACCTCTCGTCCGTATTTACTGACGTTGACGGCGAGACCCTCCGCTATGAGGTATCCACTTCTGCACAGAACAGTATCCTCACCACATCCATATCCGGAACCAAGCTGGAGATTACAGCCCACGGCTACGGCCAGGAGACCCTCACTGTGACCGCTTACGATGCAGCCGGCACATCCGCTTCCTGCTCGTTCGAGGTAGTGGTGCGCGACGGCTCCAGACCTGCTGACTTCTATCCCAACCCCGTTACAGACTACCTCTACATCCGTACAGGAGAAACGGCAACGGGCGCATCTGTAGAGGTGAAGGCCTCTAACGGCGGTACGGTGCTCAGCCAGAGTGGACTCACAATTACCCCGTTTGAACCTGTCAAGATAGACATGACTTCCCTCGCCGGCGGAATGTACAAAGTGACGCTGACCTATACGGCCAACGGAAGCAATCAAACCATTACAACTGACATAGCAAAACTCTAATGAAAAAGACTTTCTTATCTATTATCAGCACAGCCGCTGCGATAATACTCCCCGTAACGGCGGCACAGGCCCAGACGGCCGGATTTCTTGATGTCAACCCCGATCCTGTGACCCTGGGTCTGGCAGGATCAGGGACTGTGATGGAGGCCACTCCATTCGCCATGTGGAACAACATTGCGACAACAGCCCTCGATGATGAGAAGTTCCAGGTGGGAGCAGCCTATTCCCTCTGGCAGCCTTCTTTCTCGTCCAACAATGTTGCAGCGGTGGCCGGATATGGCCGTGTCGCCAAATTCATGACAGTGTCTGCAAGCGTAAAATATTTCTCGCACAAGTCCTATGAACTTACGGATCCTGCTTCAGGAGCAGTGACAGGCAGCTTCACCCCTACGGACCTTCAGGCCGGTATCGGTCTTGGTTTCAAGATTCTGCCTATTCTCTCCCTCGGTGCCAACGTCAACTATGTCTACAGTGACATCGGCGGTCCGAAGAAGGGCGGGGCTGTTTCGGCAGACTTCGGTGCGCTCCTGGACCTGAAGTTCCTGCGCATCGGTCTGACAGCCTCCAATATCGGTTCGAAGATAGACTACGGCGGAACTGCCGCTTACGGTCTGCCTGCCAATGTGAAGCTGGGCGTAGGAACCATCCAGCGTTTCGGTGCTGAGGACAAGCATGCGATATTCGTGTATTCGGAGAGCGGTATGCTCTTCGAGCAGACAGCTTTCTTCACCGGCGTCGGTGCCCAGTACAGCTTCAATGACTTTGTACGGGTGAGCGCAGGATACCACTACGGAAAAGAGGACAAGCTCGTCATCGGCTCATACGCTTCTGTAGGTGCCGGCATCAATATTGCGGGCCTGTCTGTCAACGCAGCTTATCTCATCGGACTTTCTGAAAGCTCTCCCCTGGCCAATACTTTCTCAGTAGGTATCGGCTACGCTTTCTAGAAAGTGTAGGAGCGCATGTAAAAAGAGGCGGATTCCGTAAGGGTCCGCCTCTTGTTTTATACGGCATGCATTGTTATTCTGCGGTAAGAAATTCTACGAGCAGGATGAGTTTCTGAGGATCGTTCCATTTGATCTTGTGCTCCTTGATGAAATTCCTGAATTCCTTGCGTCTCTCCTTGGGAAGATCCCTTTCGATGTCGCCGCGCAGGGCGGGATAGACCTGGTCTCCCATCACGATGTAGTATTCCTTGAGCAGATTGACTTCCTTGCCGTTGTGCCTGTCTTTTATGAGCTGTGTGTACGAGGTGTTCGCACCGGGCTTGAGGTCTATCGAAGTGTACTGCCTGATGGACATCGTGTGGGCCGGCGAGCCGTATGCTCCGGTACCGACCATCAGGGCGTCGAAGTCACCGGTAATCAGGCAGGCTACATATCCGTCGGGACACTCGGCCTCGACACGCATGGCTTCCTTACCTATGGTGGTGAACTTCTCGTCTCCGGTCTCAAAATAGAGTATGACGTCGGGCATCGGCTCCCGCACGACGCTGTCCTTGTCCAGATAATGCAGGCGTCCTTCGAGGAGATGGATATTCAGCCGGCACTCCATCTTCTGTCCTCCCTGCATGTAGATTGTTCCTTCCTTGAAATCCGAATAGAGATACGGCCAGGAGGTGCTGTAGGGCTGAGCATCGAGGCTCAGCGGGGCAATCAGCAATGCTGCTGTAAGAAATGCATGTAATTTTCCCATAATGAAACAAAATTACAAATAATATGCAAAAGAAAAAAATCCGGTGGAACTGCCGTGGCTGGCGGATTTCACCGGATTTTCTGATTCAGTATCTCAGAGGATTACTCTTCCTTGCGGCGGGGAGATGCGGCGGCCATCTTGTTGTAGTCGTCCATGGAGGCTACGATGATGCGCTCGAACTCACGCTGGCCTGTGCCGGCCGGGATGAGGTGACCGCAGATGACGTTCTCCTTGAGGCCCTCAAGGGTGTCGACCTTACCGCGGATGGCAGCCTCGCTGAGCACCTTCGTGGTCTCCTGGAAGGAGGCGGCGGACATGAAGCTGTTGGTGCGCAGGGCGGCGCGGGTGATGCCCTGGAGTATCTGGTTGGATGTTGCGGGGATGGCGTCGCGGGCCTGGACGAGCTTGAGGTCCTGTCTCTTGAGCATGGAGTTCTCATCTCTGAGCCTGCGGGCGGTGACGATCTGTCCGGGCCTGAGCTCGGTGGAGTCGCCGGCGTCCTGCACGACTTTCTTGCCGAACATCGAGTCGTTCTCCTCGTTGAACTCCCACTTGTCCACCAGCTGCTCGGGCAGGAAGCGGGTGTCTCCGGGGTCTACGATCTGCACCTTGCGCATCATCTGGCGGACGATGATCTCGAAGTGCTTGTCGTTGATCTTCACGCCCTGCATACGGTACACCTCCTGAATCTCATTGACGATGTATTCCTGCACCTTGATGGGACCCTGGATGGCCAGGATGTCGGCAGGGGAGACGGCACCGTCGGAGAGGGGCATGCCTGCGCGGATGTAGTCGTTCTCCTGTACGAGAATCTGCTTGGACAGGGGCACGAGATAGCGTTTCTCGTCTCCGGTCTTGGAACGGATGATGATCTCACGGTTGCCTCGCTTGATCTTGCCCATCTGGACCTCTCCGTTGATCTCGGCGACGATGGCGGGATTGGAGGGGTTGCGGGCCTCGAAGAGCTCTGTGACGCGGGGCAGACCTCCGGTGATATCACCGGATTTACCGATAGCGCGGGGAATTTTCACGATAACATCTCCGGCCTGGACCTTCTCTCCGTCCTCTACCATCAGGTGGGCGCCTACGGGGAGGTTGTACTGCTTCACCTCGGTGCCGTTATCCATGATGTGGATAGTGGGGTTCTTGGATTTGTCCCTGGACTCGATGATGACTTTCTCCTTGTGGAGGGAGTATTCGTCGGTGGCCTCCTCCCTGAAGGTGACGCCCTCGATTAGGCTGTCGAACGATACCGTTCCGGGCAGCTCGGTGATTGTAACGGCGTTGTAGGCGTCCCACTCGCAGATGCGGTCACCCTTGGAGATGTTTGCTCCGTCCTTCTGGAAGAGCTTGGCTCCGTAGGGGATGTTATGCTGGGAGAGGGTGATGCCGGTGTTGATGTCGACGATGCGCATCTCGGCTGTACGGCCGATGACAATCTCGAAGTCACCTTCGTCCTCGTGCTTGGTGACGGTCCTGAGTTCCTCGAACTCCAGACGTCCGTCGTAGCGGGCGATGATCTCGGACTCAGATGCAACGCTGGATGCGGTACCTCCGACGTGGAATGTACGGAGGGTCAGCTGTGTACCGGGCTCTCCGATGGACTGTGCGGCAATCACTCCGACCACCTCGCCCTTCTCGACCATGCGGCCGGTGGCCAGGTTGCGGCCGTAGCACTTTGCGCAGACTCCCTTGCGGGACTCGCAGGTGAGTACCGAGCGGATCTCCACCTGCTCTATGGGCAGGGCTGAGATCTTGGCGGCGATGTCCTCGGTAATCTCCTCGTTGGCGGGGAGAATCAGCTCTCCGGTCAGAGGGTTGTAGATGTCGTGCACGGATGTGCGGCCGAGGATACGGTCGTAGAGGGACTCTACGATCTCGTCTTTGTTCTTGATGGCTGTGGCTACGATGCCGCGGAGGGTCTTGCAGTCCTCCTCGTTGATGATCACGTCGTGCGACACGTCCACGAGCCTGCGGGTCAGATAACCGGCGTCAGCTGTCTTCAGCGCGGTGTCGGCCAGACCCTTACGGGCACCGTGGGTGGAGATGAAGTACTCGAGCACCGAGAGGCCCTCCTTGAAGTTGGAGAGGATGGGGTTCTCGATGATCTCAGCACCGGCGGCTCCTGACTTCTGGGGCTTGGCCATCAGCCCTCGCATGCCGCAGAGCTGACGGATCTGCTCCTTTGATCCGCGGGCTCCCGAGTCCAGCATCATGAAGATAGGGTTGAAACCCTGCTGGTCGGCCTCGATGGTCTTGGTCACCATGTTGGTCAGACGGGAGTTGGTGGTGGTCCAGATGTCGATGATCTGGTTGTAGCGCTCGTTGTTGGTGATGAGACCCATATTGAAGCTCTGCTGTATCTCCTCCACCTGAGTGTATCCGGATTCCACCAGTTCTGCTTTTTCCTTGGGGATGATCACGTCGGCCAGGTTAAACGACAGACCGCCCCTGAAGGCCATGGTGTATCCTATCGACTTGATGTCGTCCAGGAACTGGGCAGTGCGGGCCACTCCGCAGACTTTCACCACCTTGCCGATGATGTCGCGGAGGGATTTCTTGGTCAGCAGCTCGTTGATGTAACCCACTTCGGGAGGTACGACCTGGTTGAAGATCACGCGGCCGACGGTGGTGTTCTCGAAGATGCGGTAGCCTTGCGAGAGGTCGGTGGGAACTTTGGGCAGGCGGACGGATATCTTGGCGTGGAGGTCCACACGCTTCTCGTTGTAGGCGATGATGACCTCCTCCGGTCCATAGAATGTCATGCCCTGACCCTTGGAGCCTTCACGGGGCTTGGTGATGTAGTAGAGTCCGAGGACCATGTCCTGCGAGGGCACGGTGATGGGTGCTCCGTTGGCGGGATTGAGGATGTTGTGCGAGCCGAGCATCAGCAGCTGTGCCTCGAGGATGGCGGCGTTTCCGAGGGGAAGGTGCACGGCCATCTGGTCTCCGTCGAAGTCAGCGTTGAAGGCAGTACATGCCAGAGGGTGGAGCTGAATGGCCTTACCCTCGATGAGCTTGGGCTGGAATGCCTGGATACCTAGACGGTGGAGGGTAGGAGCTCGGTTGAGCAGGATGGGATGTCCCTTCATCACGTTCTCCAGGATGTCCCAGATTACGGGCTCTTTCTTGTCTACTATCTTCTTGGCCGAGCGGACGGTCTTGACGATGCCCCTCTCGATCAGCTTGCGGATGATGAAGGGCTTGTACAGCTCGGCGGCCATGAACTTGGGCAGACCGCACTCGTGCATGTGCAGTTCGGGACCTACGACGATAACGGAACGGGCCGAATAGTCCACACGTTTACCGAGCAGGTTCTGACGGAAACGTCCCTGTTTTCCTTTGAGGGAGTCCGAGAGGGACTTGAGGGTGCGGTTGGCGTCGGTCTTGACGGCGTTGGACTTGCGCGAGTTGTCGAAGAGTGAATCGACGGCCTCCTGCAGCATGCGCTTCTCGTTGCGCAGGATGACTTCGGGAGCCTTGATCTCAATGAGCTTCTTCAGGCGGTTGTTGCGGATGATGACACGGCGGTAGAGGTCGTTGAGGTCGGATGTGGCGAAACGTCCTCCGTCCAGGGGAACAAGAGGCCTCAGGTCGGGGGGAATCACCGGTATCACCTTCATGATCATCCATTCGGGACGGTTGATGTCCCTGGACTCACGGAATGCCTCGATGACGCTCAGACGCTTGAGGGCCTCGGCCTTGCGCTGCTGCGAGGTCTCGCTCTCGGTCTTGTGGCGCAGGTCGTAGGAGAGCTCGTCCAGGTCGAGGTTGGCGAGGAGGGTGTAGATGGCCTCCGCGCCCATGCCCGCGATGAACTTCTGAGGGTCGCTGTCGTCAAGGGCCTGGTTGTCCTTGGGCAGGCGGTCGAGCACGTCCAGGTACTCATCCTCAGAAAGTAAGGTGAGGTTGCTGATATTCAGATCTTTTGCAGCTCCTGCCTGAATGACGATGTACCTTTCGTAGTAAATCACGGACTCCAGTTTCTTGGATGCGATGCCGAGCAGGCTGCCGATCTTGTTGGGAGTCGAGCGGAAATACCAGATGTGGGCTACAGGGACGGTCAGGGTGATGTGTCCCATCCTCTCCCTGCGGACCTTCTTCTCGGTCACCTCCACACCGCAGCGGTCGCAGACGATGCCGCGGTAGCGGATTCTCTTGTACTTGCCGCAGTGGCACTCATAGTCCTTGGTAGGACCGAAGATCCTCTCGCAGAAGAGTCCGTCGCGCTCCGGCTTGTAGGTGCGGTAGTTGACTGTCTCGGGCTTGAGGACCTCTCCGGAGGATCTCTCCAGAATCTCCTCGGGGGAGGCCAGTCCGATGGATATCCGGCTGAAGTTGCTTTTGATCTTATTGTCTTTCTTAAAAGCCATATCTTGGATTAATTCTTTATTGTCAAATACAAACTAGTCTAATTTGATGCTCAGTCCGAGTCCGCGGAGCTCGTGCAGCAGCACGTTGAGAGACTCAGGAATGCCGGGTGTAGGCATCGGGTCGCCCTTGACGATGGCCTCGTAGGCGCGGGAGCGGCCGGTGACGTCATCGGACTTGATGGTGAGGATTTCCTGGAGGACGTTGGAGGCTCCGAATGCCTCGAGGGCCCATACCTCCATCTCTCCGAATCGCTGGCCTCCGAACTGCGCCTTACCTCCCAGAGGCTGCTGGGTGATGAGGGAATAGGGACCGATGGAGCGGGCGTGCATCTTGTCATCGACCATGTGGCCGAGCTTGATCATGTAGATCACGCCGACAGTCGCGGGCTGGTCGAAGTATTCTCCGCTGCCGCCGTCGCGCAGATAGGTCTTGCCGTAGCGGGGCAGGCCTGCCTTGTCGGTGTACTCGCAGATCTGGTCGAGGGACGCTCCGTCGAAAATCGGGGTGCTGAACTTCAGGCCCAGTTCCTTGCCGGCCCATCCGAGCACTGTCTCGTAGATCTGTCCGAGGTTCATACGCGAGGGCACGCCAAGAGGGTTGAGGACGATGTCCACGGTGGTGCCGTCATCGAGGAAAGGCATGTCCTCATCGCGTACGACCTTAGCCACGATACCTTTGTTTCCGTGGCGTCCGGCCATCTTGTCGCCGACGCGGATCTTCCTCTTCTTGGCCACATAGACCTTTGCCAGCTGCATGATGCCGGAGGGAAGCTCGTCTCCGATGGTGAGGTTGTATTTGATACGCTTGAGTGTCGCGTCGTACTCCTTGTAGGCTATCAGGTAGTTGTTGATGAGGGTCTTGATCTGGTTGTTGACCGTCTTGTCGGCGGTCCACTTGGCCGGATTGACGTCCTCGTACTTGATGTTCTCGAGCATGGCGCGGGTTATGACTGTTCCTTTGGGAATCAGCTCGGTCTCGTAGAGGTCTGAGATACCGTTGCTCTTGTGGTCTTTCACCAGAACCATGAGCTTGTCGATGAAGAGCTTGCGCAGGGCGGTGGTTTTCTCCACGAAGTCCTCCTCGGCCCTTGTCAGCTCCTCCTTGGGAGCGCTCTTGCCTCTCTTGCCGGGCTCCTTGGCCACGCGGGAGAAGAGTCTCTTGCCGATGATGGTTCCGGAGAGGGAAGGGGAGGCCTTCAGGGAGGCGTCCTTCACGTCGCCGGCCTTGTCGCCGAAGATGGCTCTCAGGAGTTTTTCCTCAGGTGAGGGGTCGCTCTCGCCTTTAGGGGTGATCTTGCCGATGAGGATGTCGCCGGGCTCCACGTTGGCGCCGACCCTGATGATTCCGTGCTCGTCGAGGTCCTTGGTAGCGTCCTCGCTGACGTTCGGGATATCGGAGGTCAGTTCCTCCATTCCGCGCTTGGTGTCGCGGACTTCCATGATGTACTCGTCAACGTGAATGGATGTGAAGATATCCTCGCGGAGAATCCTCTCGGAGAGGACGATGGCGTCCTCGAAGTTATATCCTTTCCAGGGCATGAAGGCCACCTTGAGGTTGCGTCCGAGGGCGAGCTCGCCGCCCTGTGTGGCGTATCCTTCGGTGAGTACCTGACCGGGATGCACTCTGTCGCCCTTGCGTACGATGGGCTTGAGGTGAATCGAGGTGCTCTGGTTGGTCTTGCGGTACAGGGGCAGATGGTAGACTGTCACGTCGGGAGCGAAGCTGACGAACTTCTCGGCCTCTGTCCTGTCGTACTTGACATGTATCTCGCGGGCATCCACGTACACTACCTCGCCGTCCCTGGTGGCTACAACCTGGGTACGCGAGTCGCGTGCCACGGCTCTTTCCAGTCCGGTGCCGACTATGGGCGCCTCGGGACGCACTACGGGCACGGCCTGGCGCATCATGTTCGAGCCCATGAGGGCGCGGTTGGCGTCGTCATGCTCGAGGAAAGGAATAAGGGATGCTGCGATGGATGCTATCTGGTTGGGGGCCACGTCCATGTAGTGTACCTGATCCTTGGTCACTACCGGGAAGTCAGCCTCATGACGGCAGCTGATGCGCTCGTCGAGGATGTCTCCTTCGTCATCGAGGTGGATGTTGGCCTGTGCGACCATCTTGTCCTCCTCTTCCTCGGCGCTCATGTAGACGCATCCCTCGGAGGACATGTCCACCTTGCCGTTCTCTACCTTTCTATAAGGTGTCTCGATAAATCCGAGATCGTTGATCCTCGCGTACACGCAGAGCGAGGAGATCAGGCCGATGTTGGGTCCCTCAGGGGTCTCGATGGGGCAGAGGCGGCCGTAATGGGTGTAGTGCACGTCGCGCACCTCGAATCCGGCACGGTCCCTTGACAGACCTCCGGGACCGAGGGCTGACAGGCGGCGCTTGTGTGTCATCTCGGCCAGAGGGTTGGTCTGGTCCATGAACTGGGACAGCTGGCTGGTGCCGAAGAAGGAGTTGATGACCGAGGAGAGGGTCTTGGCGTTGATCAGGTCGGTGGGTACGAATACCTCGTTGTCCCTTACGTTCATCCTCTCCCTTATGGTGCGGGCCATGCGGGTGAGACCGACGCTGAACTGGTTGGCGAGCTGCTCGCCGACCGTCCTGATGCGGCGGTTGCTCAGGTGGTCGATATCGTCAATGGCGGCTTTGTTGTTGATCAGCTGGATGAGATACTTGATGATCTCGATGATGTCCTGCTTGGTGAGGACCCTGACATCCGAGGGGGTGGTCAGGCCCAGCTTGCGGTTGAGGCGGTAGCGTCCGACTTCTCCGAGGTCGTAGCGCTTGTCGGAGAAGAACAGTTTGTCGATCACGTCGCGGGCAGTCGCCTCGTCAGGCGGTTCGGAGTTGCGCAATTGCCTGTAGGTGTAGAAGACGGCCTCTTTCTCAGAGTTGCAGACGTCTTTCTGAAGTGTGTTGAATATGATCGTGTAGTCGCTCAGGTCCACGTCATCCCTGTGCAGGAGGATGGTGCTGACGCCGGCATCCACTATGTCGTCGATGTTGTTCTCATCGAGAATGGTCTCGCGGTCCACGACAATCTGGTTCCTCTCGATGTAGACAACCTCTCCGGTGTCCTCGTCCACGAAATCCTCGTTCCATGTCTTGAGGACGCGGGCGGCGAGCTTGGAACCGATATTCTTCGTAAGTTCTTCCTTGGTGGCCTGCACCTCGCGTGCAAGTCCGAAGATGTCGAGGATGTCCTTGTCACCCTCGAATCCGATGGCCCTGAGAAGGGTCGTGACGGGAAGCTTCTTCTTCCTGTCGATGTAGGCGTACATGACATTGTTGATGTCGGTGGCGAACTCAATCCACGAACCCTTGAAAGGAATGATTCTGGCAGAATAGAGTTTTGTTCCGTTGGCGTGGATGCTCTGCCCGAAGAATACGCCGGGAGAGCGGTGGAGCTGTGATACGACGATGCGCTCCGAGCCGTTGATGACAAATGTTCCCCTTTCGGTCATGTACGGAATGGTGCCCAGATAAACGTCCTGGATTGAGGTGTCGAAATCCTCATGCTCGGGGTCCGTGCAGTAGAGCTTCAGCTTGGCCTTGAGGGGCACGCTGTAGGTCAGACCCATGTCCAGACATTCGTCGACGGAGTAGCGGGGAGGGTCGATGAAGTAGTCTACGAATTCGAGGACGAAGTTGTTTCTGGTGTCGGTGATGGGGAAAATCTCCTGGAATACTTTGAACAGTCCTTCATTACGGCGGTTTTCAGGTGTGGTGTCCAGCTGGAAGAAGTCCTTGAAAGACTTCAGCTGTACCTCCAAGAAATCGGGGTATTCGAGAAGAGTCTTGGAAGATGCAAATGAGATACGTTGATTGTTAAGGTTTTGCGCCATTGTGTCCGGTTTTGTTGAAGATAAACTTGAAAAAACGACAAAAAGGTTTAGAGTCCACCCGGACTCTAAACCTGAATTTTTCCCGTCAGCGGGATTGAGTATGTTTATTTAACTTCAACTTCTCCGCCGGCTTCTTCGAGTTGTGCTTTTACCTGTTCAGCTTCAGCTTTGGATACTTTCTCCTTTACAGGAGCGGGAACCTTGTCAACAAGCTCCTTAGCCTCTTTCAGTCCGAGACCGGTGATCTCCTTAACGGCCTTCACGATCTGGAGCTTGGCCTGGCCGGCTGAGGTGAGGATTACGTCGAACTGGGTCTGCTCAGCCTCAGCGGCTGCTCCGCCTGCTGCGGGAGCGGCTACTGCTACTGCAGCGGCTGCTGCAGGCTCGATTCCGTACTCGTCCTTCAGTACCTGTGCGAGTTCTTGAACTTCTTTAACTGTGAGGTTTACTAACTCTTCCGCAAATTTCTTGATATCTGCCATGATTTCTAATTATTAAATTGTTTGTTTTATTTTTACTCTTTTTCCGATAAGGTCTTGACCAGTCCTGCGATCTTGCCGCCGGCAGAAGCCTGCAGGGCGGAGATGACATTGCGTGCAGGAGACTGCAGCAGACCGATGATGTCACCGATGAGTTCTTCACGGGACTTGATATTGACGAGAACTTCAAGGTTCTCGGCGCCGATATAGGCGCACTCCTGTACGAACGCTCCTTTCAACGTCGGCTTGCCCATTTTCTCACCGAATTCCTTGATGAGCTTGGCAGGGGCGTTGGGGGTAGTGGTGAACATTATTGCGGAAGAGCCTTCCATGACGGGCTTGATAGCCTCTACTGCCTCGCCCTCGATTCTCTCGAGAGCTTTGATGAAGAGGGTGTTCTTCACCACCATCAGCTTGATCTCCTTCTCGAAGCATGCCCTGCGGAGGGCGGTGGTGTTTTCCGCATTGAGTCCCGAAATATCGGCAACATAGAAGTTGGGTGTCTCAGACAGCTGCGCTGCGACCTGGTCGATAATCTGTGCTTTTTCCTCTTTTCTCATGATACACTTGATTAATTATTCAGCTGCGCTGAAAGTTTTGGAATCTATGCATATACCGGGACTCATAGTAGAAGAGATGAATATGCTCTTCACGTATGTTCCTTTCAGGGACTGAGGTTTCAGCTTGACGATGGTATTGAGCAGCTCGAGTGCGTTGGCTGCCAGCTGCTCGGCGTCGAAGGACACCTTGCCGATGGCAGCGTGGATGATACCGGTCTTGTCCACCTTGAAGTCGATCTTACCGGCCTTCACCTCCCTGACTGCCTTGCCGATTTCCATGGTTACTGTTCCGGTCTTGGGGTTGGGCATCAGGCCGCGGGGACCGAGAATACGTCCCAGGGCACCTACCTTACCCATGACTGAAGGGGTACAGATAATCACGTCCACATCGGTCCAGCCTCCCTTGATCTTCTCTACGAATTCGTCTAGACCGACATAGTCTGCGCCGGCCTCACGGGCTTCGTTCTCCTTATCGGGGGTACATAATACGAGTACGCGGGTTACTTTACCGGTTCCGTGGGGAAGGGTCACAACGCCACGTACCATCTGGTTTGCCTTACGGGGGTCGACACCGAGACGGACAGCGAGGTCTACTGAAGCGTCGAACTTGGCGTAGTTACTCTCTTTCACCAGCCTGCATGCTTCCAGAAGCCTGTACTGTTTCCCGAAGTCCACTTTCGCTTCGGCTATTTTCTGGTTTTTAGTCAATTTACTCATAGCGTGCGATTATTTTACGTCTTCAGGGAATGTTCCGGTAACTGTGACACCCATGCTTCTGGCAGTTCCGGCCACCATTTTCATGGCAGACTTGAGGGTAAAAGCATTCATGTCAGGCATTTTGTCCTGAGCGATGGCCTTTACCTGCTCCCAGGTGAGCGAGCCTACCTTGCTGCGGTTGGGCTCTGCTGAGCCTTTTGCGAGCTTGGCGGCCTCTTTAATCTGGACTGCTACAGGGGGCTGCTTGACGACAAATGTAAAGGACTTGTCACTGTAAACGGTGATGATTACAGGGAGTACCTTTCCGGCCTTGTCCTGAGTACGGGCATTGAATTGTTTGCAGAAATCCATGATATTCACGCCCTTCGAACCGAGAGCCGGTCCTACTGGAGGTGAAGGATTTGCGGCACCGCCTTTTATCTGCAATTTAATAAATGCGGCAATCTCTTTAGCCATAATTAATACTTGATTTATTCTTTAACTACTTGAACAAAATTCAGTTCCAGAAGAGTCTTGCGTCCGAAAATCTTGACCATCACCTTGAGTTTCTTCTTATCCTGAAGTATTTCCTCGATAGTGCCGTCAAAGCCGTTGAAAGGGCCGTCTGTTATCTTTACGGCCTCTCCTACGATGAACGGGGTGATGTTCTCCTCATCCTGCTCAAGCTGCTCGTCCACAATGCCCAGAATCCTGTTGATCTCAGCGGGTCTGAGGGGAATGGGCTCTTTGTCCTTTCCCTGTCTCTCCGTGAGGAATCCGGATACGTGGGGTACGTTGCGGATGATGTGCTGGAGCTCACCGGTCAGATGTGCCTCAATGAGAACGTAGCCCGGAAAGAAAATACTTTCCTTGCTTACCTTCTTGCCGTTGCGCACCTGATAGAGCTTCTCGGTGGGGATCAGAATCTGGGATACATAATCGTTGAGGCCGAGTGCTCTGATCTCGCTCTCAATGTATTCCTTGGCTTTCTTCTCCTTTCCGCCGGCACACCGGATGACGTACCATTTCTTCTCAAGCTCAGCCATTGCCTTAGTATAATAAATTATAGATCGTGGTCATCAGATGCCTGAACACGAAGTCCATAAGAAATATTATAGCTGCGAGGATGACCGAAGCCACCATCACAACAATAGCCGAACTCTGAAGCTGGCTCCAAGACGGCCAGCTGACCTTTTGGGTCAGTTCCTTGTACGACTCTTTGAAGTAAACTGAAATTCTGCTCATTTTTTAATGTTTGTCGGCTTTTGGCCGGAAGCTTGCCTGGAGCCGTCGTTAAAATGCCGGGCCCGTAACTGCCCGGTATCTTGCAGGGACAGAGCGATTCGAACGCCCATCAACGGTTTTGGAGACCGCTATTCTACCCTTGAACTATGTCCCTTTAAAAAGGGGGCCGAGTAGAAGGCCCCCCCATGTATTGTGCAATCTCTTGTGAGATGATTACTCGAGGATGTCGGTAACCTGGCCTGAGCCGACGGTGCGGCCGCCCTCACGGATGGCGAAGCGGAGACCTGCGTTGATAGCTACAGGGTAGATGAGCTCTACGGTGATCTCTACGTTGTCGCCGGGCATTACCATCTCGGTTCCCTCAGGGAGCATGATCTCTCCGGTGATGTCGAGGGTACGGATGAAGAACTGAGGACGATAGTGGTTGTGGAAAGGAGTGTGACGGCCACCCTCATCTTTCTTCAGCACGTAGATAGCGGCTTTGAATTTCTTGTGAGGAGTGATGGTACCGGGATGAGCGATAACCTGACCTCTCTTGATCTCCTTCTTGTCGATACCGCGGAGGAGCAGACCTACGTTGTCTCCAGCCTCACCCTCGTCGAGAATCTTGCGGAACATCTCGACACCGGTAACAACTGACTTCTTGGGCTCCTCGCCGAGGCCGATAATCTGAACCTCGTCGCCGACCTTAACGATACCGGTCTCGATACGTCCGGTAGCAACGGTACCACGACCTGTGATGGAGAAGATGTCCTCGATAGGCATCAGGAAAGGTTTCTCGTTGTCACGAACGGGCAGGGGGATGTACTCGTCTACTGCGTTCATCAGTTCCATAACCTTCTCAACCCACTTGGGCTCGCCGTTGAGGGCGCCGAGGGCGGAACCTGCGATAACGGGAGCGTTGTCACCGTCGAAGCCGTAGAAGCTGAGCAGCTCACGGACCTCCATCTCAACGAGCTCGATCATCTCGGGATCGTCAACGATATCAACTTTGTTCAGGAACACAACGATTCTAGGCACGTTCACCTGACGGGCAAGCAGGATGTGCTCACGGGTCTGGGGCATAGGACCGTCGGTAGCGGCAACTACAAGGATGGCACCGTCCATCTGGGCAGCACCGGTAACCATGTTCTTTACGTAGTCAGCGTGGCCCGGGCAGTCAACGTGTGCATAGTGACGGGTCTCGGTCTGATACTCGATATGGGCAGTATTGATGGTGATACCGCGCTCCTTCTCCTCGGGAGCGTTGTCGATGGAATCGAAAGAGCGGACCTCGGAGAGTCCTTTCTCAGCCAGCACCTTGGTGATGGCTGCGGTCAGAGTGGTTTTACCGTGGTCAACATGGCCGATAGTACCTATGTTTACGTGCGGCTTGTCCCTTTTGAAAGTTTCTTTTGCCATAATGTCAGATTTAATGTAATTAAAATTGAGCCGGTGATGAGATTTGAACTCATGACCTCTTCCTTACCAAGGAAGCGCTCTACCCCTGAGCTACACTGGCTTTTTATTTGAGCGGAAGACGAGGTTCGAACCCGCGACCCTCAGCTTGGAAGGCTGATGCTCTACCAACTGAGCTACTTCCGCGTTATGTGTGGGGAGAGAAGGATTCGAACCTCCGAAGGCGTGCGCCAGCAGATTTACAGTCTGCCCCAGTTGGCCACTTTGGTATCTCCCCTGAGTATATTTTGTTATACGTATTCAATGAACTTGAGCCGATAGAGGGATTCGAACCCACGACCCGCTGATTACAAATCAGCTGCTCTGGCCAACTGAGCTATATCGGCAGCGCTTATTTTTGGGATTGCAAAGATATATCATTTATTAAAATATCCAAAAGAAATTTAAAAATAATTGCAGATTGTTTTGAAAACAGTCTCTGTGTCGTATCCACATTCTGCCCTTAACTCCTTGACAGTCCCCTGTTCTACGAATTTGTCCGGAACTCCGAGGCCAATGACTTTTATTCCCGGGTGCCGTTCGGCGATCCAGGAGGCCACCGCATCGTGCAGGCCTCCGGCTGTCATTCCGTCCTCTACGGTGATGACGGTGCCGGCTTTGGAGCAGACCTCTTCCATGATGCTCCCGTCCAGAGGTTTAAGGAAGCGCATATCGTAGTGGAGCGCCTCTTTGCCCAGCTCTGCGGCTCTGTGGACGGCCTCAGCGGCCCTGTTGCCTATCGGTCCTATGGAGAGCACGGCTACGTCCTTTCCGGAGTGGAGGAGCTGTCCGCGTCCGAAGGGAATTGTCCTGAACTCCGCGCCTCTCCAGGGGACTCCCTCTCCCGTTCCGCGGGGATACCTTATAATAATAGGACCGTGGAATGACGGAAGTGCGGCGGTGTACATGAGGTTGCGCAGCTCCAGCTCATTGAGGGGGGAGGCGATGACCAGGTTCGGGACAGGGCGGAAGGCTGCCAGGTCAAATACTCCCTGATGCGTCGCTCCGTCCTCTCCGACCAGTCCTGCCCGGTCGAGGCATAGAATCACCTTGAGTTTCTGGAGGGCGACGTCGTGGATTACGTTGTCATAGGCCCTCTGCATGAAGGAGGAGTAGATGTTGCAGAACGGCAGGTAGCCTGCAGCGGCCAGACCGGCGGAGAATGTGACGGCATGCTGCTCGGCGATGCCTACGTCGAAGGTCCGCTCCGGTATCTCCCTCATCATGATGTTCATACCGCAGCCTGAGGCCATGGCGGGTGTGACGGCCACGATTTTCTCATTGGCCCTGGCCAGCTCCAGCAGAGTCTCTCCGAATACATCCTGGTAGCGTGCCGCTCCGGTGGCTGCGGGGGTATTGCGCTTGCCGGTGACAGGATCGAACGTCCCCGGGGCATGCCATACGATCTGGTCTTCCTCGGCGGGACGGTAGCCCTTGCCTTTCTTGGTGATGACGTGCAGGAGCTTGGGACCCTTGATGTTGCGCAGGGAGGCCAGGGTGGTGGTGAGCTGGCCTATGTCATGGCCGTCGATGGCTCCGAAGTACCTGAATCCCAGTGATTCGAAGAGGGAACCGCTTCGGAACAGGGCCATCTTCGTGCTGAACATGAACTTCTGGACTGAGCGGCGCAGGCGGGTGGAGCCTATCGCTTCCCATACGTGGTTCTTGATGCGGTTGTAGGTCTCGGAGGTGGAAATCTTGAGCAGGTAGTCGTGCATGCCTCCGCGGCCGTGGTCTATGGAGATGTGGTTGTCGTTGAGAATAACCAGAATGTCGGTCTTCATCGCGCCGGCGTTGTTCAGCCCCTCGAAGGCCATGCCTCCTGTCATGGCTCCGTCGCCTATGACGGCGACTATTTTCTCGTCGCTGCCGGAAAGTTTGGCGGCTATGGCCATGCCCAGGGCGGCGCTTACCGAGGTGGATGAGTGGCCGACTCCGAAGGCGTCGAAGATGCTCTCGGACATTTTAGGGAAGCCGCTGATACCGCCGTAGGTCCGGTTGGTCCGGAACTGCTCCCGGCGGCCTGTAATGATCTTGTGGGCGTAGGCCTGATGTCCCACGTCCCAGACTATCTTGTCGGTAGGGGTGTTGTAGGTGTAGTGCAGGGCAACGGCCAGCTCGACCGCGCCAAGGCTCGAGCCCAGGTGGCCCGGGTTAGTGGCGCAACATTCGATCATGTACTGCCGTATCTCGCTGCAGAGGGTCTCCAGCTGCTTGACAGAAAAGCCCCGGATATCTTCGGGGCTGTTGACTTTCTCCAGCAGGGACATGGCCTATTTCCTGAAAATGGTCTCGTCCCTGTCCGGGCCGAGGGAGATAACGGTTACAGGCACTCCTGTCTGCTGCTCGATAAATGCGATATATTCCTTGAACTCAGCGGGAAGGTCCTTCTCGTCGCGGATGCCGGAGAGAGGCTGTTTCCATCCTTTGAACTCCTGATACACGGGAGTTACTTCTGCATAGGTGTCGTAGGGAACGGTGTCCTGGGGCTTGCCGTCCACGATGTATCCTGTGGCTATCCTGATGGTGTCGAATGTGTCCATCACGTCGGCCTTCATCATGATCAGTTCTGTGACTCCGTTGAGCATCACGGCATACTTGAGGGCTACCATGTCCAGCCAGCCGGTGCGGCGGGGACGGCCCGTGGTGGCACCGAACTCGTGACCCTGGCGGCGCAGTTCCTCGCCTGTCTCGTCGAACAGCTCTGTGGGGAAGGGACCGCTGCCCACGCGGGTGCAGTAGGCCTTGAAGATGCCGTAGACATTTCCGATGGCGGAGGGGGCCACTCCAAGACCGAGACATGCGCCGGAGCAGATGGTGGTCGAGGATGTCACGAAGGGATAGGAGCCGAAGTCCACGTCGAGCATAGAGCCCTGGGCTCCTTCGGCGAGAACACTGTCTCCGTGGCTGAGACATCCGTTGATATAGTATTCTCCGTCTGTCAGGTCGAAGGAACGGAGGTATTCGGCAGCCTCCATCCATTCCTTTACGTTGGTGTCGGGGTCGTAGGTGTAGTCAAACTGTTTGAGGAAGGCGATATGCTTCTTTTTCAGGGCCTCGAAGCGGTCCTGAAAGTCAGGGGCGAGGATATCTCCTACACGGAGTCCGTTCCTGCCGGTCTTGTCCATGTATGTGGGGCCGATGCCCTTGAGGGTAGAGCCTATCTTGGATTTGCCCTTGGAAGCCTCGGAGGCCGCGTCTATGATGCGGTGGGTGGGGGTGATGAGGTGGGCCTTCTTCGATATGCGGATGCGCTCCCTTACGGGTACGCCCAGCTTCTCCAGATCCTCGCACTCCTGCCGGAATATGATCGGGTCGAGGACTACGCCGCCTCCGATGAGGTTGTCGGTGCCTTCCCGGAAAATGCCCGAGGGTACGGAGTGCAGTACGAAACTCTTCCCTCCGTGCTGGATCGAGTGTCCGGCGTTCGGACCGCCCTGGAAGCGGGCGATGATATTGTATTTCTGTGCAAGGACATCCACTATCTTGCCCTTGCCCTCGTCTCCCCACTGGAGGCCGAGGACGACGTCTACTTTTGCTGTATTGGTGCTCATAATTATCTTTTTAGGACAATTTATAAAATGCGGCGGGTTAGAACGGCAGATCATCCCCGTCTTCAGCTCCACCATAGGAGTCGGAAACCGGGATTTCCTGCGCATGCGTATTGTAGTTCTGGGCATGCTGTGTCTGCTGCCTGTTCTGTTGCTGATATCCACCCTGCTGGGTGTTCTGTGGCTGGTAAGGCGACTGGAATCCTCCCTGCTGGTAGTTTCCTCCCTGTGTGTAGCCGCCCTGGCCTCCCGGGTTGTCAGCCTTCCTGCCCAGAAGCTGCATGTTGTCAGCCAGTATTTCTGTTATGTATCTGGTGTTGCCGTCCTTGTCATTGTAGGAGCGGGAGCGGATGCGGCCCTCTATGAAGAGTTGGGTGCCTTTTCTGACATACTTCTCAGCCAGCTCTGCTAAATTTCTCCAGCACACGATGTTGTGCCATTCGGTCTGCTCTCTCATCTCTCCGGAGTTGCGGTCCCTGAACCTTTCGGTTGTGGCCAGAGAGAAGGTGGCGTTCATCACACCGCTCTCAAGGTGTCTGATTTCGGGGTCCTTTCCCGCATTTCCTATAAGTAGGACTTTATTCAGTGACATAATTGGATTGTTTTAAATTCGGACTGCTAAGATAGCATTATTTTTCGTACATTTGACCCGAATTAATCCTAATACTCTATATCAAATGCAAGAAAAAATGGCAAAAATGCTCAACGACAGTGTTGTAGCCCGTTGGACAGCGTTGATTCTGATTGCGCTGATGATGTTTTTCGCGTATATGTTCGTGGACGTGATGTCGCCCCTCAAGTCGCTGATAGAGTCAGCCAGGGGATGGGACAGCGGTGCGTTCGGAACATACGCTGCATCCGAATATATCCTGAACGTGTGCGGTTTCCTGATTCTGGCAGGAATCATTCTGGACAAAATGGGAATCCGTTTTACCGGAACTCTCTCCGCCTCCCTGATGGTGCTCGGTGCCGCGATCAAGTTCGTGGGTGTGAGCGAGTGGTTCCAGGGTACAGGCTTCAATGCATGGCTGGACAGCTGGTGGACAGCGATGCCCGGCAGCGCGAAGATGGCCTCACTCGGTTTCATGATTTTCGGCTGCGGCTGCGAGATGGCCGGCACGACAGTGTCCAAGTCCATCGCAAAGTGGTTCAAGGGCAAGGAAATGGCCCTGGCAATGGGTCTGGAGATGGCTATCGCCCGTCTCGGTGTGTTCGCCGTCATGTGGCTGGCGCCCATCATCTCCAACAGTTTCGACCAGTCGGTGGTGGCTCCCGTGGGCTTCTGCACCGTCCTCCTGCTCATAGGTCTGATCAACTACATCGTTTTCTCGGTGATGGATTCCAAGTTCGACAAGCAGCTTATAGCTGCCGGAATGGCTACCGAAGAGAAGTCGCCTGAGGATGAGTTCCATATCAGGGACCTCGGCAAGATTTTCTCCAGCAAGATGTTCTGGTTGGTGGCCCTGCTCTGCGTGCTCTACTACTCGGCTATCTTCCCTTTCCAGAGATATGCTCCCAACTATCTGGAAGTGACCCTCGGAGTGGACAATGCCACAGCTTCCCAGCTTTTCAGTTTCTTCCCGATTCTGGCCATGTGCCTTACCCCCCTGCTCGGTATCTTCCTGGACCGCAAGGGCAAGGGCGCGACGATGCTGATGCTTGGCGCCGTCATCATGATAGTGTGCCATCTGTCGTTTGCATTCGTGCTGCCGCTCTATCCTCATAAATGGCTGGCGGTTACTTTGATCGCTGTTCTGGGAGTAAGTTTCTCCCTCGTGCCGGCCGCTCTGTGGCCCTCTGTCCCCAAGATCATCGACGAGAAGATACTCGGCAGCGCCTACTGTCTCATTTTCTGGGTGCAGAACATCGGTCTCTGCCTGGTCCCCCTGCTCATAGGCAAGGTGCTCCAGTCGACCGGCGGATATCTCGCACCTATGATTATATTCTCGTCCTTCGGCATCCTTGCCTTTGTGCTGAGCTTCCTGCTTAAGGCTGAGGACCGCCGCAAGGGTTACGGACTGGAGCTGCCCAATGTGGTGAAGAAAGATGAGTAAGGTATTCAAGACTCTGAAAGATACGGGGGCCATCCGCTGGGTGGCCCTTTTGTGTCTTGCCTTGCCGATGTTCGCGTCGTACTTCTTCGACGACATCTTCTCGACCATCAACCAGGAGTTCGAGGACCCGTCGATGGTGGCCCTCGGATGGTCGATGGCCGACTATGGCTTCTACCGCAGCGCGTATTCCCTGCTGTGCATTTTCGGCGGACTGATCGTCTGCGGCATGCTGCTGGACCGCTGGGGAGTGAGGCTGACAGGGTCTATATTCGTGGGGCTGATGGTAGGAGGAGCGGCGCTGATTACGTACGCCATATCCGAGAGTTTTGCCGGCAGCCGGCTGTGTGCGTGGCTGTCGGGGGTGTTTGCCAAGCCGTCGTTGTCGCTGGCCTATGCCGGATGCGCGATGTTCGGCCTGGGCAGCGAGATAGCGGGGGTGACGGTCAACCGTGCGATAGCGAAGTGGTTCAAGGGGCGGGAGATAGCTTTTGCGATGGGGCTGCAGCTCGCTCTTGCCCGATTGGGTACGGCTGTGGCGCTGATAATGGTGCCGCGGATCGTGGATCTGGAGGGGTATATTCCGTTTTCGGAGACTTCGAAGCCGGCTGTGGTCGGGATAGTGCTGCTGCTCGGGGCGCTGGTGCTGTGGGGACTGTTCGTGGCGATGGATTATGGGGCGGACAGGCGGGGGGCTGCTGCCGGTGTGTCCGCCGGAGCATCCGATACCGGTTCTTCGGCCGAGGACCGTTTCCGTTTCCGGGACGTGCTGAAAGTCATTACCGACCGGCATTTTATCCTGATTTCCCTGCTCTGCGTATTCTTCTACTGCTGCGTGGTGTCCTTCCGCAAGTTCGCCACCGCCATCCTCATGCCCCGCTTCGGCATTGACAGTGACGTGGCCTCGGTGATGGTGGCCATGATACCTTTCTTTACTCTGGTCTTCGCGCCCTTGTTCGGAGCCGTCGTGGACCGGGTGGGACGCGGTACGAAGATCATGATACTCGGGTCGGCCATGATTCTGTTCTCCCACCTGACCGTGGCCTTTGCTCCGGGTGTGCCGGCCTTCGGTTTTATAGCTATCGGAGTGCTCGGCCTGGGCTATTCCCTCGTGCCGGCAGCCATGTGGCCTTCGCTTCCGAAGATTATCGCCGAGAGCAGGCTGGGTACGGCGTTCTCCCTCGTCTACTGGGTGCAGAACATCGGACTGTTCACCGTCCCGATAGTCGTCGGCCACATCATAGACCGCGCCTCCTCACCGGTAGTCGCCGAGTACTTCTTCATTGGCCTGGCTGTCTGTGCGATAGTGGTGTCCGTGCTGCTCAGTCGCTCCTCTGACCGCCATCCGGAGCTGCGTCTGGACGAGAAGGCCGGCGGACGATGACGATGACGGTGACGGTGACGGTGACGGTGACGGAAATCTGCGGCATAGTCATCTTAGCCCTCTCTGTCCTCTCCGTCCTTCTTTCACAACGGCAGCAAATCCCGTGATTCGGTGCCGTTGCGGTGCCACATCCCTGCACGTACCCCTTCCGCCGTACCAGTCCCACCTTCCGAAGGTGAGACGATTTCCCGCGTTTGCTGCTCACCTTCCGAAGGTGAGCACTACCTGATGATCGGCGCTCATCCCGCCTCACCTGCCGATAGCGATGCGGTACGTGGCGAGGGCCTGGAGGCGGAGCCAGATGAGGCCGGAGATGTAGCGGCGGCATGGGATGGAGGCCAGGACGGGGTCCTTGTAGTTGGCCTCGAGAAGGGTTTTGTCTGAGAAGATGTCAGGGGTGGAGGAAAGCAGATGTGTGAGGATGTCGGAGGGACCGGGCAGGGTGTAGATTATGATGTCGGCTTCTTTGATGTGTGCTGTTTGCCAGGTGTCTGCCGGTAGGGTACTGCGTATGTATTTTTCAAGTTCCAGGGACAGTCCCGATGCTCCGCTGCCCAGCAGGTCTGTTTCCGTGATGCAGGTGGCGGAGCCGTGGCCGTACGGGTCGTATCTGTGCAGGTAGTCCGCAAATTCCTGTGCCCGGCTGACTGTCCTGTTGCATAGCGAGACCTGCATGCCGGCCTCGAGGGCTGCCGCTGTCGCTGCCTTGCCGGCTCCTCCGCAACCTATTACCAGCACCTTATGTCTTCCGGCTTTTTCTACAGTTTCTGCTGCAGTATTCGCAGTGGCTGTCCGTTGAAGTTCCTGCCGTAGAATCTCCACAACCGCTTCGAAATCTGTGTTGTACGCCTTTACACCTTCGTTCTGGGTCTTGACCAGCAGGTTGGCAGCCCGGCAGCGGAGGGCGGAGTAGTCATGTGAGTCAGCAGCACGGAAGGCGTTCTCCTTGAAAGGTGCGGTCACGTTGACGGCCACGTAGTCCTGCAGGAAAGCGTTCCATGCCTCATCGAAGGTGCTGTGTTCGATCAAGTCGTAGCTCCAGTGTTCCAGGATGTCCGGCCTTGAGGCATAATGCTCCAGGAATAGAGCAGGGCTCTTGCTGTGGCTGATGGGGCAGCCGATCAGGCCGAGACGGCGGTGTGAGGGTGTGCTGTTTCCGGAGCATTCGGATGCTTTCTCTATGTTGTGTTTGTGGTCTGTCATCAGGTGGTGGGGTGACTAGGTTTGGGCAGTATCGGTTTCGGAATAGGTGCTGTATGATGTAGCGCCTGCGGTGGTGTCTGTGCTGTCAGTGGCGTGCAAACGTGCAAAGGAGAGCCGGCCAGTGTTCAAAAGACTCCGGCTGTATGCCTCTGGCGCAGGGCCTCATAGCACAGGACGGCCATGGAGGCGGAGACGTTGAGCGAGTCGATGCGGCCGAGCATGGGTATGCGGATGTGGGCGTCGGCGGCACGTCTCCAGATGTCGGTGAGGCCGTCGGCTTCGGTGCCGAATACCAGGGCGGTAGGGCGGGTCATGTCGGTGTCGTAGTAAAGCTCCGAGTCCTGCAGCTGGGCGGTGAGGATGCTGATGCCGCGGGCCTTGAGCCAGGCGATGGCCTCCTCCGAGGAACAGACGGCGATGTTGCGGGTAAATACCCCGCCGAGGCTGGCCCGGATCAGGTTCGGGTTGTAGAGGTCAGTGTGCGGGTCGCAGACCAGGACGGCGGAGACTCCGGAGGCGTCGGCGGTGCGGAGCATTGCCCCGAGGTTGCCGGGCTTCTCGACGGACTCGACGACGACGATGAGGGGGGCGGAGGTGTCTCCGGACAATGCACGGTCGAGGGCCTCCAGAGACCGGTCCCCCGCATTGCCGCAGACCACCGCGAGGATTCCTTCGGTGCCCCCGCGGTAGGCCATTTTCCCGTATACCGCTTCGGAGACCTCGAATACCCTCACTCCTTCGGAAGGAGTCGGGACGTGCCGGCAGACGGAGGGACAATAGAATACCGACCGGAGGCGGAAGCCGCTTTCCAGGCAGCGCTCCACCTCCCGGAGCCCCTCCACGACGAACAGCCCCTTCTCCCGGCGGAGAGAGGAGCTGCTCTGTAGGGCCGTCACCTCCTTGACCCGGGGGTTCTGGAGGGAGGTGATGATTTCCGGGGCGTGCCGGTTATTTTTCATTTGCCGTGGATGCTTCGGTATTGTCCTGGGCGGCGGGCTTCTTCTCGGGACGCATCTGCGGGAAGAAGAGCACGTCCTGGATGGAAGGCGCTCCGGTCATGAACATGGTGAGGCGGTCGATGCCCATGCCGAGGCCTGATGTCGGGGGCATGCCGTACTCGAGGGCGCGGACGAAGTCCATGTCGATGTACATCGCCTCGTCGTCGCCCTTGTCCTTGAGCTTGAGCTGCTCCTTGAAGCGGTAAAGCTGGTCGATGGGGTCGTTGAGCTCGCTGTAGGCGTTGGCCAGTTCCTTGCCGTTCACGAAGAGCTCGAAGCGCTCGGTGAGGGAGGGATCGCTGCGGTGACGCTTGGTCAGGGGCGAGGTCTCCCAGGGGTAGTCGGTGATGAAGGTGGGTTGGATCAGATGCTTCTCGCAGTACTCGCCGAAGATGGCGTCGATGAGCTTGCCTACGCCCATGGTGTTGTCCACCTCGATGTGCAGGTCGGCGCATACCTTGCGCAGGGCCTCCTCGTCCATGCCGCGCACATCCACTCCGGCGTACTCCCTGATGGCCTCGAGCATGGGCAGGCGGCGGTAGGGCTTGCGGAACTCTATCTCGTTTCCGCCGATGGTGATATTGGTCCTGCCGTTGACGGCCACAGCCACTTTCTCGAGGAGGTTCTCCACGAACTCCATCATCCAGATGTAGTCCTTGTAGGCCACGTAGATCTCCATGCAGGTGAACTCAGGGTTATGGGACTTGTCCATGCCCTCGTTGCGGAAGTCCTTGGCGAACTCGTAGACGCCGGCGAAGCCTCCGACGATCAGCCTCTTGAGGTAGAGCTCGTTGGCGATACGCAGGTACAGGGGGATGTCCAGGGCGTTGTGGTGGGTGATGAAGGGCCTGGCGTTGGCGCCTCCGGGAATGGGCTGGAGGATGGGGGTCTCGACCTCCATGTAGCCGAAGGAGTTGAAGTACTCCCTCATGGTCTGTATGATGCGGGTCCTCTTGACGAAGACGTCCTTTACCTGGGGATTGACCACTAAGTCCACGTACCTCATGCGGTAGCGGAGCTCGGGGTCGGAGAATGCGTCGTAGACCTCGCCCTCCTTCTCCTTGACTATCGGGAGTACCCTCAGGGACTTGGAGAGGACGGTCAGGCTCTTGGCGTGGATGGAGAGCTGGCCGGTCTGGGTGATGAAGGCGTAGCCCTTGATGCCCACGAAGTCGCCGATGTCGAGGAGCTTCTTGAAGACGGTGTTGTACATGGTCTTGTCCTCGCCGGGGCAGATCTCGTCGCGCTTGATATAGACCTGAATCCTGCCTTCGGAGTCCTGCAGCTCGATGAACGAGGCGGCGCCCATGATACGGCGGCTCATCATTCTGCCGGCGATGGATATCTCAGGGAAGGGGCACTTCTCCGGATCGTATTTCTCCTTTATCTCGGTTGAGGTGGTATTGACTTCGAAAAGTGCTGCGGGATAAGGCTCTATCCCTAACTCGCGGAGCTTGGTGACCGCGTCACGGCGGTTCTGCTCCTGTTCGTTCAGTTCTATATTTTCCATCTTGTCGTTATTAGTTCAATCGGCAAATTTAAGAAAGTATTTCAAACAACTTCCGCACCATTCGATAAATTTTGTAAATTTGCGCTCATGTCAATCGAAAAAAAATGGATAGTTAAAGAACAGGGCAACCCCGCTCTGGTCCGCGCCCTCTCCTCCGAGCTGGGCATCGACCAGGTTCTCGCCAACCTCCTGGTACAGCGCGGCATCACCACCGCCGACCGGGCCCGCGAGTTCTTCAAGCCCGACCTCTCCAAGCTCCACGACCCCTTCCTGATGAAAGATATGGACAGGGCTGTAGACCGGCTCGAGAAGGCTATCGCCGAGGAGGAAAGGGTCATGATATACGGAGACTACGACGTGGACGGTACCACGGCTGTAGCCCTGATGTACACCTTCATACGAAATTTCAACCCCAACGTCGAATACTACATTCCCGACCGCTACGACGAGGGCTACGGCATCTCCTACAAGGGCATAGACTGGGCCTGGGAGAACGGCTACACCCTGATCATCTCCCTCGACTGCGGCATCAAGGCCGTGGAGAAGGTCCGCTATGCCAAGGATAAGGGCATCGACATCATCATCTGCGACCACCATCTGCCGGACGAGACCCTGCCCGCCGCCGCCGCCATCCTCGACCCCAAGCGGCACGACTGCAGCTATCCCTTCGACGACCTCTCCGGCTGCGGAGTCGGCTTCAAGCTCGTCCAGGCCTACGCCCTCCGCAAGGGACTGCCCTTCGCATGGGTGGAGTCCTTCCTTGACCTGGTGGCCGTCAGCATTGCCGCAGACCTGGTCTCCATGACCGGTGAGAACCGTATCCTGGCCTACTACGGCCTCGAGCGGCTCAACACCTCTCCGAGCAAGGGCCTGCTCTCCATCATCAAGCTCTCCGGCCTGGAGAACCACAAGATCACCATCGACGACATAGTATTCAAGATAGGCCCCAGGATCAATGCCGCAGGCCGCATGGAGTCGGGCCGCACCGCCGTCCATCTCCTCGTCTGCCGCAATGACGACGAGGCCCAGAGCATCGGCAAGGCCATCGACACCCACAACAAGGAGCGCAAGAGCGTGGACAAGGAGATTACCCGCGAGGCGATAGAGACCGTCAAGCGCTCCAAGGACTATCCCCTGCGCAAGTCCACCGTCGTGTTCAATCCCAAGTGGCACAAGGGAGTGGTCGGCATCGTGGCCTCAAGGCTCGTGGAGGCGTTCTACCGTCCCACGATCGTCCTCACGGAGTCCAACGGCTTCATTACCGGCTCGGCCCGCAGTATCGCCGGCTTCGACCTCTATGAGGCGATAGAGGAATGCTCGGAATATCTGGAAAATTTCGGAGGTCACATGTACGCGGCGGGTCTCACCCTCAAGCAGGAGAACCTCAAATCCTTCGCGGAGAAGTTCGAGCGGGTCGTCGCGACCAAGATTACCGAGGACATCCTCACTCCAGTGGTGACCATCGACACCTATCTGGACTTCAAGCAGATCACTCCGAAATTCTTCAGGATACTCAAGCAGTTCCAGCCCTTCGGCCCCGGGAACCTTTCGCCGGTATTCATCACCGAGAACGTCTATGACAACGGCAACGGCCGTCTCGTAGGCTCCGAGAACGGTCACATGAAGCTGGAACTTATACAGGAGGACGAGCCTTACCGTCATATCTCGGCGATAGCCTTCAACCGTGCCGAGCACTTCGAGCACCTGCACGCCGGCAATCCGGTGGACATCTGCTACTCGATAGCAGAGAACTACTACCGCGGTATCGCCAACATCCAGCTGCGGGTCAAGGATATACGCAAGAAAGAACTATTCTAGGACAATACAGGAGGCAACATGCTCAATTTTGAAAACGACTACATGCGGGGAGCCTGCCCGGAAGTGATGCAGGCACTGGTCCGCACCAATATGGAACAGACCCTCGGTTATGGAGACGACCCCTATACTGCCGCCGCCGTGGAGAAAATCCGCGTGGCCTGCGGCTGTCCCGAGGCCCAGATCCATCTGCTGATAGGAGGCACCCAGGTCAATGCCCTCGCCGCCTGTGCCGTCCTCCGTCACTGCCAGGGCGTCATCTCGCCCGTCTCCGGCCACATCAACCATCACGAGTCGGGAGCCGTCGAGGCCACCGGGCACAAGGTCCTGGCTCTGCCCGCCCACGACGGAGGCAAGCTGCGGGCTTCTGAGGTCCGGGAATATCTGCGGGCCTACTGGGCCGACGAGAACTATGCCCACATGGTCGAGCCCGGCATGGTCTATGTCACCCATCCCACCGAGCAGGGCGGTCTGTACTCCTTGGCTGAGCTCCGGGAGATGGCCGGTGTCTGCCATGAGTACCGCATCCCGCTGTATCTGGACGGCGCCCGCCTGGCATATGCCCTCGCCTCCGACCGCAATGATGTGTCGTTGAGGGATATCGCTTCTCTCTGCGACATGTTCTACATCGGCGGCACCAAGTGCGGCGCCCTCTTCGGAGAAGCCCTTGTCGTGCCCCGCCCCGGTCTGGTAGGCAACCTCTTCTCGCTCATCAAGCAGCGCGGTGCCCTCCTGGCCAAGGGACGTCTGCTCGGAGTCCAGTTCGACACCCTCTTCACCGACGGCCTCTACGAGCGCGTGGGCAAGGTGGCCCTCTCCGCCGCCGACCGCCTCGCCGCCGGCCTTTCCTCCAAGGGCTATACCTTCTACGCCCCGCCCAAGACCAACCAGCTCTTCGTCATCGTCGACGATTCTGTGGTGGACCGCCTCCGCGGCCAGGCCACCTTCTCCCTCTGGGAACACCTCGACGACCGCCGCAGCGCCATACGCTTCGTCACCGACTGGGCCACTACGGAGGCCGATGTCGATGCGCTGCTCGCGCTGCTTTGACCGTTCATCGCGCTGTTTCTCCCCCAAAAAAACGACCAAATCTCATTAGACTACTTCCCGACCGGCGATAACGAAATTTTGCCGGGGAGTGCATGGTGTAGCTTAAGACCTGATAATAAGTGTGTTAGTACTTTCACCTGCTCCCATGACGCCTTTTTAACTAGCTCTCGGGAGCAAGTTGATTTATAAAGTACTGAATAACAGTGTGATGCAAAATAATTCGCTCCCCGATAAAATTTCGGACCGCTACTCATACCGCAGGCACTCGATAGGATCGAGGGCGGCGGCGCGTTTGGCGGGGATGTAGCCCGAGAGGATGCCGACGGCCATGCAGAGGGCGATGGCCAGGAGCATCCAGAGCCAGGGGATGACGAAGGAGGCCTGCATGACAGCGGCGATGATGTTGCCTATGAGGATGCCAGCGACGATGCCTATCAGGCCGCCGGTCTGGCCGATGATTACCGATTCCGTCAGGAACTGTGCCTTGATGCGTTTCGAGGCGGCTCCCAGGGCCTTGCGCGTGCCTATCTCCCGGGTGCGCTCGCGGACGGATACCAGCATGATGTTCATCAGGCCTACTGCCGCTCCGGTCAGGGTGACCAGGCCGATGACGATGGCGGCTATCGTGAGGGTGCGCATCGTGGAGTTGAGCTCTTCGATGACCGCCTCGCTGCGGGTGATGCGGAAGTCAGCGTCGTCGAAGGGGGCGAGCCGCCTCACTGCCCGGAAGGTCATTTCCGCCTCGGTGGCAGCGGTTTCCGGACTTACCGAAGGGTCCGGGAGGATGCCTATCGTGAAATCGGGGGTGGAGGTGGCGAGGTTGGCCAGGGCATTGGTATATGGTACCAGGATGCTTCCGTCCATGCTGCCCCCGGCATTGTTCCCGACGGGTGCCGCCACTCCTATTATAATATAGCTGCGTCCCGAGATATGCACCGTCTGGCCTACGGGGTCCTCCTGCGCTTCGAAGAGGGTGCGGGCCACATTGTCCCCTATGACACAATAGAACCGGCCTCCCTCCACGTCGGCTGCCGATAGACTGCGGCCGGAGGAGAGTTCCAGCATATTGTACTTCATATAGTTGCCGTCGGTGGCGATGACGTCGGTCGTGGGATTGGTGCGCTTCTGTCCTGCCTCGGCCCTGGTGCCGGAGAGGACGGTGGTGAAGATGGTGACTGTCGCGGGGGCGCGGTAGTAGTCGGTGAAGCGCTCGGCCTGGGCCCGGGATATCTCGCGGGAATTGCGGATGCGGCGCATGTCGGCGGGCATCGAGTAGAGCGAGCGGATGTTGATGATGCCGGCGCCCATGCGGCTGTAGGCGTCCCTGAGGGTGGCGTCCATCGAGTCGACGGCGGTGAGGATGCCCACCAGGGAGGTGATCCCCAGGGCAATGATGGCAATGGTCAGGGATGACCTGAGTCTGTTGGACCTGACGGCCCTCAGCGCCATGTCGATGTTCTCGGCGGCGAGGGTGAGGCGGCGGTTGCGGCGGGGGGTGGCAGATGTTCTCCTCTTCATGACTTTCACACGTTTTAGAAAATGATGTTGTAAAAATAGGAAATTATCTTCGATTGACATACCTTTGCGGGCAAAATTCAATAAAAACAGCCAGCTATCGACATGAGACCACGCATCAGGCGGTCAGAGACCCGGGAGGGACAGGACCGCGCAGACTACAGGAAAACAGAGCATTCAGATTACAGGGCCTCCGGAGAGAGACCCTCGTTCAGACCCCGCAGGTCCTTCGACAGAAACGGAGAGGGAAGGCCCGAAGGCAGATTCTCAAAGCCCGGGCAGCATGGCGGGAATTTCCACAGGGACAATGACAGACAGGACTTCCGCAGCGACCGGCCCGGTTACGGTGGACGCCGTCAGGACGGAGCCGGCAAGCCAGGATTCCGGGGTGGGGACAGACCTGCCTTCCGCGGCGGTGACAAACCCGGATTCCGCGGGGACAAATCGGGATTCCACGGCGGTGACAAGCCCGGATTCCGTGGAGGAAAGTCCGGATTCGGCGGCGGCAAGCCGGGATTCCGCGGAAAGAGCGGTAAGCCTTTCGTTGGCGGAGACCGTCCCGACCGTCAGTTTAAGGAGCGCCGCGGCTTCGAGCACCGTCTCCGCTCCGAGCACCCCGGCATGGAGAAGCCCCGTGTGCCCCATACACCCGCAGTGGTGAAGGAGGACGACGGCATGGTGCGTCTCAACAAGTTTATCGCCAACTCCGGCATCTGCTCCCGCCGCGAGGCCGACGAGTACATCTCCGCCGGTCTGGTCACCGTCAACGGACAGGTTGTCACCGAGATGGGAGTGAAGGTCAATCCCGCGGAGGACGACGTCCGCTTCAACGGAGAGCGTCTGCGCGGCGAGAAGAAGGTCTACGTCCTGCTCAACAAGCCCAAGGACTTCGTGACCACCACCAGCGACCCCCACGCCGACAAGAACGTGATGCAGCTCATCAGCAGGGATATGTGCCCCGAGCGCATTTTCCCCGTAGGACGTCTGGACAAGTCCACGACCGGAGTGCTGCTGCTGACCAACGACGGGGAGCTCGCCGAGAAACTGACCCATCCTTCCTTCCAGAAGAAGAAGATATATCAGGTGACCCTCGACAAGAACCTCAAGCCCGAGGATATGGACCGGCTCGTACAGGGCGTGGACCTTGAGGACGGTCCCGCATACGCCGATGAGGTGGCCTACAACGGAGATGACCGCAGCATCGTGGGCATCGAGATCCATTCGGGCCGCAACCGCATCGTCCGCCGTATGTTCGAGGCCCTCGGTTACAGGGTACGCAAGCTCGACAGAGTGTATTTTGCCGGACTTACCAAGAAAAACCTGCGCCGTGGCCAGTGGAGATTCCTCAGCGAGGAGGAGGTGACCATGCTCAAACTCAATTTCTATGAGTAGCAGCACTTCCGCAGCCATGCAGCCGGAGATGCCCCTTCCTCAGACAGACGCGGTGGACTCAGCCGCAGCTCAGCCTGTAGTGGAGGGGCGTCCGCACCGTGCCGGTTTCGTAAACATCATAGGCAACCCCAACGTGGGCAAGTCCACGCTGATGAACGCCCTTGTCGGGGAGCGCCTTTCCATCATCACATCCAAAGCCCAGACCACCCGGCACCGGATCATGGGCATTGTCAACGGAGAGGACTACCAGATAGTCTACTCCGACACTCCGGGAATCCTCAAGCCGGCCTACAATCTCCAGCGCTCCATGATGGAGTACGTCAACACCGCCATCGGGGACGCCGACATCATCCTCTACGTCACCGACGTGGTGGAGAAGGGAGACAAGAACCGGGAATACGTCGAGCGGCTGTGCAGTGTGGACTGCCCCGTGCTCATCGTCATCAACAAGATCGACCTGAGCGACCAGCAGACCGTGGCCGCCCTGGCCGCGCAGTGGTCCGCCGCCGTGCCCCATGCGGAAGTCTTCGCGGTCTCGGCTCTGGAACAGTTCGGGCTGGAGCCGGTGTTCGGACGTATAGTGTCGCTGCTGCCCGAGGGCGAGCCCTGGTACGACAAGGACTTCTTCACCGACCGCAACCTCCGCTTCTTTGCCTCCGAGATCATCCGCGAGAAGATACTCACCAACTACGACAAAGAGATTCCCTACTGCACCGAGGTGGTCATCGAGGAGTTCAAGGAGAACGCTGACCGCTACGATATCCGGGCGGTCATCAACGTCATGCGCGACTCCCAGAAGGGCATCATCATCGGCGCCCGGGGAGCATCGTTGAAGCGCGTCGGCACCCAGGCCCGCATCGACATGGAGGACTTCTTCCAGAAGAAAGTCTTCCTGCAGCTCTATGTCAAGGTCAACCCCCACTGGCGGGACGACAAGCGGAAGCTCGCCGCTTTCGGGTATTGATCCTGCAGTTTTTTTGCCTTTTGCGCGTAGCCTTTCCGTGGAGAGGGGTGTTCTGCTTTTGCCTTTCGCACTGACTCCTTCGGAAGGAGTCGGATTTTCGCGCATTTTCCTCACTCCTTTGGAAGGGGTGGAATAGCCGCGGTGCCTCCATAGGTGCTGTGGATCCGTTTTCCGTTTGCCATCACCTTTCACTTCTTCCAGAAGGTGCCGACGAAAGTGACGTTTCATCGGCACCTTCCTGTACCCGAAACTGTGCGAGCCCGTCCGCAGGCCATTCTCACAGGCATATCTCCACGCCCCCTCCGAAAAGGTGCCGACGAAAGTGACGTTTCATCGTCACCTTCC
>CALUSM010000002.1 GCA_944323445.1 uncultured Bacteroidales bacterium | reverse complement strand
GTGGACGACATCCGCAACCTCACCGACATGGTCCGCATCCCGCCCCAGGTCGGCAAGTACAGCGTCTACATCATCGATGAGGTGCACATGCTCTCGTCGGCGGCCTTCAACGCCTTCCTCAAGACCCTGGAGGAGCCGCCCGCCCACGCCATCTTCATCCTGGCCACCACCGAGAAGCACAAGATCCTCCCGACCATCCTCTCCCGGTGCCAGACCTTCGACTTCAACCGCATCAGCGTCCCCGACATCGTGCGCAACCTCACTGACATCGCTTCCAAAGAAGGCATCTCCATCGACAGCGAGAGCCTCCACGTCATCGCTGTCAAGGCCGACGGGGCCATGAGGGACGCCCTCACGATATTCGACCAGATAGTGGCCTTCTGCGGACGGGACGTGCACTACGAGGACGTCATCCGCGACCTCAACGTGCTGGACTACGAATACTATTTCAAGATTATAGACAATTCGCTGGCCGGAGACTACATGTCCTCCCTCCTGCTCTTCGACGAGATCCTCTCCAAGGGGTTCAACGCCCTCTATTTCGTATCGGGGCTGAGCTCCCACCTGAGGGACCTGCTCGTCTGCAGGAACTCCAGCGGCTCGGCCCTGCTGTCGCTGCCGCCCTCGCTGATAGAGCGGTACAGGGAGCAGGCGGCCAGGTGCTCCGTCCAGTTCATTTTCTCATCCCTCAATATCACGATGAACTGCGAGGCGTCCTACCGTCAGAGCGGCAACCAGAGGCTGCTCATCGAGTTCGCCCTGATGCGGATGGCCGAGAAAACGCAGACGGCGCAGCAGCCAGGGCCGGTGCAGACTGCTCCCGCCGCTGTTGCTCCGGAGACACAGGAAGCCGTGCCGCAACAGCCGCCAAAATCCATCGCCAAGCTCCCCGGTCTTTCCCTCAAGACCCTGATTTCAAAAGCCGAAAAACAGGAAAACGCCGACACGTCAGGCGATACATCCTCCCTGACCGACGAGCCCCTGACCTTCGAGTCCATGATGAACGCATGGCAGGCTCTCGCCGACCAGGAGAAAGCCTCAGGCCGCAGCGCCCTTGCCACGGCCATGCTCCATCACAGTCCCGGCATAGATATTGATGCCGCCTCGCTGATATTTTTCGTAAGCAACGGCGCGCAGCAGGAATGGATACGGGAGAAGGCACTCATGCGCATGGAAGCGGCCCTGAGAAAAGCCCTGAGAAACTCAAAAGTAAAAATAGACGTCCAGCTGTACGAATCCCCCGAGGGCAAGAAAGAAGCCTTGCCCTACATGCCCGTGGACAAGGCCAAGTACATGGCGGCCAAGCAGCCCGAGCTGGGAATGCTGGTCAAGGACCTGGACCTGGACGTAAAATAACACACAAGACGCAATGAAACTGTACAGCGAGAACCTGGTAAAGAAATACGGAGCCCGGACCGTAGTAAAAGGTGTATCCATCAATGTGGAGCAGGGAGAGATTGTCGGCCTGCTGGGACCCAATGGAGCCGGAAAGACCACTAGTTTCTACATGATAACCGGCCTTATCAAGCCCAATGACGGCCATATCTTCCTGGATGACGAGGAGATAACCGAGCTGCCCATGTACCGCCGCGCCCAGAAGGGCCTCGGCTACCTGGCACAGGAGGCATCTGTATTCCGGAAGATGTCGGTCGAGAACAACATCATGTCGGTCATGGAATTCTCCAGATTCACCCGCAGTGAGAGACGCGACAGACTGGAATCCCTCATCGACGAGTTCGGACTGGCAAAAGTGCGCAAAAGCTACGGTATCCAGCTCTCAGGAGGCGAGCGCCGCCGCTGCGAGATAGCCCGCGCCCTGGCCATCGACCCCAAGTTCATCCTCCTGGACGAGCCCTTCGCCGGAGTCGACCCCATAGCCGTCGAGGACATCCAGCACATCATAGCCAAGCTCAAGACCAAGAACATAGGCATAATCATCACCGACCACAACGTCCACGAGACCCTGGCCATCACCGACCGGGCCTACCTCCTCTACGAGGGCAGCATCCTCGAGAGCGGAACGGCTGAGGAGCTTGCCAACAACCCCGAAGTCCGCAAGAAATACCTGGGTCAGAACTTCGAGCTGCGCAAAGCCGTGCTCAGGCCGCGTGACTAGAGACGGGATATGGCTTCGGCCACTTTCTCCAGCTGCCAGCGGGTGGTGGACGTGGCGCCGCAAATACCGGCCGTATCGTCCGGACGGAAGATGCCGTCCGGAAGCTCATCGGCGCTCTCTACTTTATAGGAACGGGGATTGACAGAGCGGCACAGCTCGAAAAGCACCTTGCCGTTGGAACTCTCCCGGCCGCATACGAAGATGATAACAGAACAGGCGGAGGCAAATTCTTTAAGGGCTTTGTGACGGGAGGAAACATGCCGGCAGATGGTATTGAATATCTCCAGATTTCCGGCATCCTGCCGAAGACGGTCAGCCAATGCCGCGAACTCCTCCGGATCCTTGGTCGTCTGGGAGAACAGTGCCAGCGGACGGGACGGGTCTATGACACCTGTCCGGAGCTTCTCCTCCAGGTCCGCCATGCTCTCCACCACCACCGCATGACCGTCTGTCTGCCCCACCAGACCGTTGACCTCCGCATGGCCACGTTTCCCGAAGATAAGCACTGTTCCGCCACGGGCCGACAGTCCGGAATACTCCGCCGCAATTTTTCTCTGCAGGGCCAGCACGACCGGACAGGTGCAGTCTATCAGCGATACCCCGGCCTCACGTGCCAGGGCATAGGTCGAAGGCGGTTCTCCGTGGGCCCGTATCAGGACGGTCGCTCCGCGGAGGGACGGCAGGCCGTCATATCCCACAGTCCGCAGACCGAGTTCGGACAGGCGCTGAATCTCGGCATCATTATGCACTATCGCACCGAGCGAGAAAAGCTCACCGTGCTCAGCCAGATAATGCTCCGCAGTGGATATTGCCCGGCCCACGCCGTTGCAGCAGCCGGAGCCGCTGTCTATCAGAACCCGCATAGATGCCTCCTTTTCAGAAGTTCCCTGAACCATTGCAACTGGTCCTTCACGGTCATGTCGCTGTTGTCCAGCAGCACCGCGTCAGGAGCCTGGGAGAGGGGCGCCGTACCGCGGTGGGTATCGATATAGTCCCGCTCGCTGATATTGCTCAATATCTCCTCATAGGATGTGTCATATCCGCGGGCGTGCATCTCCTCGTACCTGCGCCTGGCCCGGACTTCCGGACGGGCTGTCATGAATATCTTCAGCTCCGCGTCCGGAAAGACAGCGGTCCCGATATCGCGGCCGTCCATCACCACCCCTTTGCGGGCGCCTATCTCACGAAGGGTGCGGTCGACGAACTTCCTCACCCCAGGTATGGCCGCCACATGACTGACTACCCTGGAAATCCCGATAGTGCGGATCTCCCGCTCGACATTCTCTCCGCCGAGCCATGTCTCGCTGCTTCCGCCCGGACCGGATACCCGGAAAGAGATGTCCGCAGCGCGGCCGCCGGCGGAAAGAACTCTGCAGAGAGCCTCTCCGTCTATGGTGTTGTCTCCGGACACAAATCCGTTCCTGAGTGCCAGAAGTGTTACGGCCCGATACATGGCCCCGGTGTCTATGTAGATGTAGCCCAGCTCTTTCGCTATAGCTTTGGCAAATGTGCTCTTGCCCGTGGAAGAACAGCCGTCGATGGCTATGATGATAGGTGAGGTCATAAGATTACAAAAATACGCATATTTTATCTACTTTTGCAGAAATTTAATAAAGACTGACATGAAAAAGACAATTCTGACATTCCTGCTGACTCTGCTGGCATCAGCCGCGCTTGCAGCGCAGGAAAACCGGGTCGATATGGAAATCAAACAGTTCGAGGAGCAGAAGGTCAGTTCAGGCAGGGAATATTACGCCGACATCCCAGCCAGGATGACCAAGGTAGTGACAACCGGTGACAACTCTATGACCGACCTGATCTTCAAGAGCGCAGTCGAGGAGAACTGGAACATCTCCCCCTTCGAGTTCTGCGACTACGAGGAGTTCGACAGGATAAAGACCGACACCAACTACTACTTCCTCATGCGGGTGGACAAGATGCACCGCAGCGAGAATGACCCGGCCATGGAGTTCGTGTGCTTCCTCAAGGGAAACAGCAAGGCCGACGACGGCATCTCAGCCATGCCGGAGCTCATCTCCCTGCCGCTTTTCCCCGAGAACGACGACAACGACCGCATCTACACATACCTGCCGGCCTACATGAACATCATCCAGAACTACCTGCAGAAAATCGTGGACGGCCGTATCTACCCCTCCAGACGTGGCATCATCCAGACAGGCGCGCTGGAGAAGAGCCGCAGCACCAGGATTCTCTTCCGTAAGGGAGACCTGGTCTACCGCCCCGCGATGCAGGAATTCGAGCGCATGTTCCGCGGAAAGGCCGAGGAAGTGGACCAGGAGGACATCGACATGGCTCTCGCCGAAGGTACGCCGCACACCCTCGTGTCCCTGATTGTAGCTCCCTCGGAGACTCAAGGCAAGGCTTTTTGCTACAAGATGCTCATCAGCGCCGACACATACGAGCTGCACTACTGGAAACGTCATAGGATCACGCCCCGGAAAGGCCCCGGCTTCCTGAAGTCGGACATCAGGCGCATATCCGGACTCATCACCCCTGATTTCAAGCCAACAAAGGCTGCCGGAGAAAAGAAATGAGATTTGCATTCAAGCGCAGCCTGTCCCCGGTTGCCTACTGCGCCCTGCACGTGAAGACAGGAACCAGGTACGAGAAACCCGGACAGGGAGGCCTTGCGCATTTCACCGAGCACCTCCTGTTCAAAGGAACAGAGACCAGAAGCGCCAACACTGTAAACTCGTACATAGAGAAACTCGGAGGAGAGCTCAACGCCTACACCGCCAAAGAGGAGACGGTCATCCACGCCACGGTGCTCAAGGAGGACCTGCGCAGGGCAGTCGACCTGCTGATGGACATCGCATTCCGCTGCACCTTCCCCGAAAAGGAGATAGACAAGGAGCGGGGCGTAATCCTGGAAGAAATCAGCACCTGCAAGGACTCCCCGCCGGAGCAGATCTACGATGACTTCGAGGAGCTGCTGTTCGAAGGCACCTCCCTCGCCATGCCGGTTCTGGGGAAGGCCCGGTACCTGCGGAAGATAGACCGGAAAGCCGTAGAGGACTACTACCGCATGATGTTCAGGGAGGAGAGAATGTATTTCACCGCCGTGGCGGACCTCGAGGAGGGGAAAGTAAGGGAAATGGTGGAAAAAGCCCTGGAAAAATACTCCCGGCACGAGACGCCCGTCCAGGAGGAAACTGCTCCCGGCATCCCGACGACACTGCCCGTCAATCCTCCTTTCGAGCGTACAGTCCCGCGGCACAACCACCAGGCCCACTGCATCATCGGCACCAGGGCCTATCCCGCATACGACAGCCGGCGCATACCGCTGAGCCTGCTGGTCAACATCCTCGGCGGGCCGGTGGCCAATTCCAGGCTCAACCTCCTGCTCCGCGAGCGCTACGGACTTGTCTACAGCGTTGATGCGTCTTACGGACTGTACACGGATGCAGGAACGGCCACTGTCTATTTCGGCTGCGACAAAGGCAACCTGAACCGCTGCATCTCGCTCACGGACCGCGTATTGGCATCCCTGCGCGAGGACCTGCTCCCGACCAGAGCACTGAACTGGGCCAAAAAACAGCTGCTGGGCCAGATGGCCATAGCATCCGACAACGGCGAGGCACAGGTGCTGTCCATGGGCAAGAGTCTCATGACTTACGGCAGAGTCATCAGCAACGAGGAGTCTGCCACAATGGTAGAAGCCGTAACGGCAGACGACCTGCGCAGCGCCGCCGCAGAAATTTTCAATCCGGACGGAATGTCCAGACTCATATACGTGTAACGGCATGGATACAGAACGGCTCAGAGCAGCCCTGGAATTTATCGAGAGGGAGACACACCTGAGGACCAAGTCCTACAGGATGCTCTCGGACGGGATACAGGGCGGATTTCTTCAGGCTTTTTCCTTGATGATCAGACCGGAGGCAGTGCTGGAGATAGGCACTTTCACCGGCTATGCCACACTCTGCCTGGCCAGAGGGCTGCGCGAAGGCGGCCGCATAGACACGATCGAAAAGGATGACGAGCTGACCGACATCTACACCAGGGCTTTCGCGATAGCCGGAGCGTCGGACTCCATCAGGCCAGTCAAGGCTGACGCCCTGGAAGCACTGCCAGGCCTGAGCGGTCCGTACGACATCGTCTACATCGATGCCGACAAACGGCTCTATCACCGCTTCTACGACATGGTCTTCGACAAAGTCCGGCCGGGGGGGTATATTCTGGCGGACAATGTGCTCTGGAGCGGGAAAACCGCCCTGGAGAGTCCGCCTTCCGACAAACAGACGGCGGCCATCATGGACTTCAACAGCACCGTAGCCGCCGACCCCAGGACCGAATGCGTCATAATCCCCGTCCGCGACGGACTGGCCGTCATACACAAAAAAGAGACCGCGCCGAAAAACAGGATTTTCAGCCCAGCCTCCTTTGGCATGTCAGAGTGACATACCTGAACATCCGACAGTTTTTTCTTAGGTAAGTTTCAGTACGCTGTCGTTTACTTCACGCGCTCACCGTAGCTGCGGTCGACGGTATTGACGCGGATTTTGTCTCCCTGATTGATGAAAAGCGGCACCATAATCTCGGCACCTGTCTCCAGAGTAGCGGCTTTCAGAGCGTTGCTCGATGCCGTATCCCCCTTCACGGCAGGCTCGGTATAGGTGACCTCCAGTTCCACGTATGTAGGAAGCTCGCAGGTGAGGCACTTCTCTTCATCGGCGAGAAACATCATCTCAACATACTGTCCTTCCTTCATCAGGTCCGCGTTCTCCACCATTTCCTCGGGGATGCTGACCTGCTCGTAGGTCTCGGTATGCATGAAGTTGTAACCCATATCATCCTTATACAGATACGTATAGGGTCTTCTTTCCACATTGATGGGCTCAATCTTCTCGCCGGCGGTGAATGTCCTGTCCAGAATCTTGCCGTTTTCCAGATTGCGGAGCTTGGTCTTCACGAAAGCGGGGCCTTTTCCAGGTTTTACATGCTGAAACCAGATAATCGATACCGGTTTCCCTTCATAATTGAAATACAGTCCGTTTTTAAAATCTGCAGTTGTTGCCATAAATTTGAAAAATAGTGCGCAAATATAATAATTTTTTAAATACGCTGTACCAGACGGGACGCCGCCTCCCTGACTGCGGCACGGGCCAGAAAACGGGCGGCGGCATGCTCGGACACCGACATTGACTCCAGGAATGCAGGCATGTCGGATTCCGCCAGGGGCTCGGCCGGGGGAGACTCCATCTTGAGGGGATTAATGGGAGTGCCGTTCTTCCAGATACGGAAATCAAGATGGGGCCCGGTCGAATAGCCGGTACTGCCTACATATCCGATGACCTGACCCTGACGGACCCTGTCCCCCACATTGAGTCCGCGGCCGTAGCGGGAGAGATGGAGATAGGCTGAGGTATACACCGAATTGTGCTTGATTTTGACCATATTGCCCTCGGCTGTCCTGAATCCCTTATAGACCACCACTCCATCCCCGATACTCATGACCTCGGTTCCGGCCGGGGCCGCATAGTCGATACCGGTGTGGGGCCGCACCTTGCGGGTGATGGGATGACGGCGGCTGTAGGTAAATCCGGAGCTGATGCGGGTATAGCTCAGCGGGGCTTTGAGGAAGGCCTTGCGCATGCTCTCACCCTTCTCGTTCCAGTAGAAATTGCCGGAGCCGTTGTCAAACCAGTAGGCCTTGTATACATCGCCCCCGTGCCGGAACTCGGTGTACAGCACCCGTTCGACATCAAGTACCTCTCCGTCGCACACCGTCTTCTCGTACACAGCCTTGAACGAGTCTCCCTTCTGCAGTCCGAAGAAATCGATGCTCCAGGCATAGATATCTGCCAATGAGACGGCGAGCAGTGCCGGAGCACCTGCATCTATGATATCCTGCCACAGGGAATACTTTATGTCGACCTCCACATAGTCAGTAACCTTGGTTATGTCCTTCTCGAAGACCTGCACGGAAAGCGAATCGCGCAGGGAAAAGAGCACGTACGAGGCGTTGTCCTTCTCATAGACCACGTAGGCCAGCGTATCGGGTTCCCCGGGGACATAGTAGGCGTGATAATGATATCCGACCTTGATCTGACGCATGTCAAACACCCCTCTGGACTTGGCATCCAGGGCGTAGATATCAGCCTGGGAAGCTCCCAGCCGGGTCATGAGAGTGGAGAAGAACTCTCCGCGGCGAATCGAGCCCTCCACCTTGCGGTAGTCGGAGATGGGGATATTGTACTCATAGACAGGCACGGCGTCCAGAGTGTCACCGTCCTCGGGAGCCACCTCCGGCACCGGAACCTCTCCCCGCTCCGGTGCCAGCCCCTCCGCCGTATCCTCCGCGGACACACCGGAACCGGCACGGAAAGCAAAGACAATCAACAAAATAACCAGTTCCAGGGCCAATGTCCCCAAGACACCATACACAACCCCCTTTAACAGACTGTTTGTCAATAATTTATCTTTTATCTCCTGAAATTTCATGGAACAAATTTAAAAAAGAATTCCAAATTGTGGAAAAAAATGTAATAAAGTGGAAAAATATGTAAAATCTTTTGCTAATTTTGCAGGCATGACAAAATTTATAGGAGAATACCGAGCCAAGATTGACGACAAGGGCAGACTGGTCTTTCCGTCCGCCTTCAAGGCCGTCATGGACTCCTCCAGACCCCTGACGCTGGTGGTGAAGAAAGACCTCTTCGCCCCCTGCCTCGACATCTACACCGAGGAGGAGTGGGAGCGCCAGTCGGAGGCTGTCCGCTCCAGGCTCAACTCCTTCAACCGCGAGCACGACGCCTTCTGGAGAGGCTACATGAGGAACCGGGCGACAGCGGTGCCTGACGGAAAGCTGGGCCGCATATCCATCCCCCGGCAAATGCTGGATGATATCGGAGTGGAGAAGGAAGTCGTGTTCGCCGGCAATGACTACAAGATAGAGCTCTGGGCCCGTGAGAAGTACGAGGCGTCGGCCATCGGAAGCGACGAGTTCACAGCCCTGGCAGAGAAAATACTGGGTTAGCGACTGAATGAACACAGCATACCACATACCGGTTATGCTTCGGGAGAGCATCGATATTCTCGAGGTAAACCCCCGGGGAGTCTACATAGACGCCACCCTGGGCGGGGGAGGGCACAGCCGTGCCATCCTGTCCCGACTGGGTCCGGAAGGGCGCCTTATCTGCCTGGACATGGACCGGGACGCCATAGCCAACGCCCCCGCGGACAGCCGCGTCACCGCCGTCCGCAGCAACTTCCGGTTCATCCACAACCATGCCCGCAACCTCGGCTACGACCACGCCGTAGACGGCATCCTTGCCGACCTGGGAGTATCTTCCCATCAGTTCGACACACCTGAGAGAGGGTTCTCGTTCCGCTTCGACTCTCCGCTGGACATGAGAATGAACACATCCGCCGGGGAGAGCGCGGCCGACCTGCTGAACACCTGCGGACAGGATAGGCTGGCGGACATCCTCCACACCTACGGAGAGGTGGAAGGCAGCCGCCGGGCAGCCGCCCTGATATGCGCCGCCAGGGCCAAAAGCCCGATAAGGACAACGGCCGACCTCAACTCCGCCCTCAAGAGCATCCTTCCCCCTGCGGCTCCCCACAAGACACTGGCAAAGATATATCAGGCACTAAGAATCGAGGTGAACGGCGAGATGCGCAGCCTCGAGCAGCTGCTCCGCGGCATAGCCCTGTCCCTGAAACCGGGAGGCATAGCCGCCGTCATCACCTATCACTCACTTGAAGACCGGATGGTCAAGAACTTTTTCCGCTGCGGAGATCCCCATGGCCGCCAGGACACCGACATCTACGGCCGGAAGCCCGCACCGTTCTCTGTCATTACCCGCAAGCCCGTCCTCCCAGGCGAAGCCGAGATAATGCAGAACACCAGGGCACGCAGCGCCAAGCTCAGAGCCGCACGGAGGACACAGTCATGAAAAAAAGAGTCATAGAGAATGTTCTGGGAGGACAGGTTCTGGCCAAAAGCAGTTTTTCGAAACACTGGAGATTTATTCTATACATTTTCTTGCTGGTCATCCTCTACATCAGCATGCATTTCGGCATACGCGACACGATGCAGAGGATGGCGCGCAATGAGGAGACCCTCAGGAACCTTCGCTCCGAATACATGGGCAAGTACAACAGACTGCTCCATACAGGCAAGCGCGGCGAGATAGAGCATCTGCTCGAAAGCAGCGCCCTGGACCTGGAGTCTCCCCGCACCCCGCCGGTAAGAGTAAAGATGGAGGACAGATGAGATGGACAGCAGCAACGGCACAAACAGGATATTCCTGAGATTTTTCATCGTCTACGCAGTCTTCCTGGCCCTGGGCGGCATTGCCGTCTTCGGCATCGTCAAAGAGCAGTTCCTGACCAAGGACAAAGTGACGGCGGACGACCTTTACAAGCAGCAGGTGCTGAAACCTGTCCGCGGCAGCATACTGGCCTGCGACGGCAGCCCTCTGGCCGTGTCGATTCCGGTATACGGACTCAGATGGGACTCCATGGTGGTGGCCGACAGCACATACAAGAAAAGCGCCGACTCACTTGCGCAGAGCCTCTCCCGTCTCTTCCGCGACAAGACTGCGGAGCAGTACCGGGCCGAGATGGACATTGCACGCATGAAAAAAAACAGGTATGCGCGGATATGTCCCCGCGAAGTGGACTTCGGAGAGCTTGAGGACATCCAGAACTTTCCTATCTTCAGGCTGGGACAGTTCAAGGGAGGACTCATCGTCATCAAAGGAAGCGAGAGAGTCAATCCCTACGGCACACTGGCCAACCGTACCGTCGGTTCCATCAATACGCTGGGCGAAGGAGCCGGAATAGAGCACACCTACGATTTCAGACTCCGCGGCAAGGAGGGGCTCCAGACCGTCCACCGCGCCCTCGGAGACGAGTGGCTGCCGGTCAACGGCATGCCCTCGGTGCCCGCTGTCGACGGAGAGGACATCCGTTCCACGATAGACGTACGTATCCAGGAAGCCGCAGAGACCGAGCTGCGCAATCAGCTGGCCATGAGCGATGTATTCGAGGGCGGCACGGCGATTGTCATGGACGTGGCCACCGGAGCCGTCAGAGGCATCGCCAACATGTACAAGCGCAAGGACGGCACCTTCGATGAAACATACAACTACGCGTTCGGACACGCCACGGAACCCGGTTCCACCCTCAAGCTGGCCGCCCTGACAGCCATGATCGAGGACGGATACATCACCCTTGACACCGAAGTGGACGGAGGAAACGGAGAGTGGCACTACGGAGGCATCCGGATCACCGACACGCACCGTGGCGGTTACGGTAAGATGACAGCCCTGCAGGCTTTCGAGAAATCCTCCAACATCGCTTTCGCCAAGATGGTAACCGGATGCTACGAGAACGACCCTGCGGCATATATCTCCCGCCTGCACAACATGAAGCTCATCGAAAAGCTCAACCTCGACATAGGGGGCGAGGCCTACGCCTACATCCTCAGCCCGGAGGACGCAGCCTGGTCCAAATCCTCGCTGGCCAGTCTAGGCTACGGATATGCGCTGACAGTCACACCCATGCACATACTCATGTTCTACAATGCCATAGCCAACGGAGGAAAGATGATGCGCCCCTACTTTATCGAGGACTTCGAGCGCGACGGCATACCGACCGAGATTTCCGGATCCTCGACAGTCAGCGGCTCCATCTGTTCATCAGGCACTCTGGCGGCAGTCAGGAAAGCCCTCCGGGGAGTGGTGGAGAACGGCACCGCCAAGGTCTGCAATGATCCCCGCTACGCCATCGCCGGCAAGACCGGCACCGCGAGGGTCGCTGTAAACGGCAGATATGAGGACGAGCAGGGAAACCGCCGCTATCAGGCTTCCTTCGCCGGATACTTCCCCGCAGACGACCCGAAATACTCCTGCATCGTGGTGCTGTACACCGGCCCCACAAAAGGCAATTTCTACGGCGCCACATGGGCTGCTCCGGTATTCAAGCGCATAGCGGACAAGATCTATGCGTCGCATCCCGAATGGAATCCTCCCCTCTACGCCCATGGTATCACTCCGCCTGACAGTCCTTCCATAGCATCCGGACTCAGCGGAAACGGCGGCATGCCCGTCGACTACATGCCAATGTCCGTCCGTCCCAGCGTCAAGGGGCGGGGATGGATAAAGGTCGAAGGAGGAGGAAAGGACGTAATGTACGCGGTGACAGATCTGGAGATAGAGAACGGCATAGTTCCGGACGTATCCGGGATGGGACTCAAGGACGCCCTCTACCTGCTGGAGAACGAGGGATACAAAGTCACCTTCACCGGTTCCGGAAGGGTCGCGTCACAGACCCCCTTGGCCGGGACAGCACTGGAAAGAGGACAGAATGTTTCACTGATTTTAAACTAGGATCCAAAATGAGACTTGACTATATATTAAAAGGTATACCGGATGTCCGGACCGAAGGCCCGCTGGACCTGGAGATATCCGACATCACCCAGGACTCGAGGCAGTGCAGGCCCGGATGTCTGTTCATAGCCATACCGGGCTTCGACTGCGACGGACATGCCTACATCGAAAAAGCAGCGGCAGCAGGAGCGGCAGCAGTGGTCTTCCAGAGAGCCGAAGCCGAGGAAAGAATCAGGGCACTGGGCCTGACAGCCGTGAGAGTGGAAGACTCAAGGGCCGCAGCTGCAGCACTGGCAGGAAATTTCTTCTCACACCCAAGCCGCAGCCTTTACCTTGTAGGTGTGACGGGAACCAACGGCAAGACCACCATCGCCACCCTGCTCTACCGCCTTTTCACATCCCTCGGATACTGCTGCGGACTGCTGTCTACCATAGCCAACTACATATGCGGAGAGCGGTTCGAGACCACCAACACCACCCAGGACCCAGTCACTCTCAACCGCCTGATGCGCATGATGGCCGACCGTGGCTGCCAATACTGCTTCATGGAAGTCAGCTCGCATGCCCTCCATCAGGGACGGGTAAACGGACTGAGTTTCCGCGGTGCCATATTCACCAACATAACGCACGACCACCTCGACTACCACAAGACTTTCAGCGAATACATCCGTTGCAAGAAGATTCTTTTCGACTCGCTGGGCAAGGAGGCATTCGCACTGATCAACTCGGATGACCGCAATGCATCGGTCATGGTGCAGAACACCGCCGCACGGGTATTCAGGTACAGCGAGGGCAGCATGGCGGAATTCAAGGTGAGGATAGTGGAACGCAGTCTGGAGGGCTATCTGCTGAGTCTGGACGGAACTGAGGTCTGGACCAGGTTCATCGGAGACTACAACGCCCACAACATCTGCGCGGTGTATGCGGCCGCCGTCCTGCTGGGAGCGGAGAAGGAAGAGGTCCTGCGCGCAATCAGCGCCATGGGGCCTGTGCCCGGACGCATGGAATATATCCGCGGACACAGGGGCATCACCGCGGTAGTGGACTACGCCCACACGCCCGACGCCCTGGAGAATGTCCTCAAGACACTGCTCGGGCTCAAGGGAAATTCACAGCTGACAGCTGTCTTCGGCTGCGGAGGCAACCGCGACCGCACCAAGCGGCCCGAGATGGCGGCCATAGGAGCCCGCTATGCCGACCGGGTGATCATAACCTCGGACAACCCGCGTTTCGAGGACCCCGAAGCCATCATCGAGGACATGAGGCAGGGACTCGACGCCGAGGGTCTGGCAAGAACCCTGTTCATCACCGACCGCCGGGAAGCGATACGCACCGCCGTGCTCACTGCCCCGGACGGAGCGATCATCCTCGTCGCCGGCAAAGGCCACGAGGACTACCAGATAGTCAACGGCGTCAAATCCCATTTTGACGACAAGGAAATAATAAAGGAGGCATTGCTATGATATACCATCTGTTCGAACACCTGCGGTACCTCGACTTTCCGGGATCCGGACTTCTGCAGTATATCTCCGTCCGGTCGATCCTGGCCAGCGTCACGGCCATCGCCCTGATGCTCTGCTTCGGAGCCAGATGCATACGCATGCTCCAGAGACTTCAGATCGGAGAGGAGATACGCGACCTGGGCCTCGAGGGACAGCTGGCGAAAAAGGGCACTCCCACAATGGGCGGAGTGATGATTCTCGGATCGATACTGATATCGGTCCTCCTCTTCGGCGACCTGACCAACATGTATATCCAGCTTCTGCTGGTGACGCTGGTATGGCTCGGGTGCCTGGGTTTTGCTGACGACTACATAAAAGTGTTCAGAAAGAACAAGGAAGGCATGCCCGGCAAGTACAAAATCCTCGGACAGGTGGTACTTGGCCTGGCAGTGGGCATAACGGTCTGCGTGCACGAGGACACAATCAGCACCCTGACAACCATACCTTTCGTGAAGAACAACGAGTTTGACTACGCCTGGCTGGCCCCGGGCAGCGGCAAGATCAAGGAGCTGCTGCAGGTAGTGATCTACGTGGCGGTCATCATCTTCATCATCACGGCCATGTCCAACGCCAGCAATCTCACCGACGGAATGGACGGACTGGCGGCCGGCATCACCGCGATAGTGGGCGCGGCGCTCGGAGTCCTGGCCTATCTCTCCGGCAACGTCATCTACGCCGACTACCTCAATATCATGTACATTCCAGACTCAGGAGAGATTGCGGTCTACCTGTCCGCCCTGATAGGCGCCCTGCTGGGCTTCCTGTGGTTCAACTCCTACCCCGCTCAGGTATTCATGGGCGATACGGGCAGCCTCGCCCTCGGCGGCATCATCGGAGTGGTCGCCGTGCTCATACGCAAGGAGCTGCTGATTCCCATCCTCTGCGGCGTATTCTTCGCCGAGTCCATCTCGGTGATCATACAGCGCTTCTACTTCAAGTACACCAAAAAGAAATACGGAGCGGGCCGGAGGGTCTTCAAGATGGCTCCCCTGCATCACCACTTCCAGAAGGAAGGCATGCCCGCCCTGATATCCAGGCCTGCCAGGGCCGTTCCCGAGGCGAAGATAGTCATGCGCTTCTGGATCGTAAGCATCCTGCTCGCCATAGCGACAATAATAACACTTAAAATACGTTGATCACCATGAAACGGATCGTAGCACTCGGAGGCGGCGAGAGCGGAGTCGGAGCAGCCGTCCTCGCAAAAGTCAAAGGATTTGAGATCTTCCTGTCCGACAACGGCAGCATCCCGGAAGAGGGCAAGGCGCTTCTGGAAAAATACGGCATTCCCTACGAGGAGGGACACCACACCATGGAGAGCATCCTCAATGCGGATGAGATAATAAAGAGTCCCGGAATCCCCGACACTGCCCCCGCGGTGAGCGGGGCTCTCAAGGCCGGCATACCTGTCATCTCCGAGATAGAGTTCGCAGGCCGCTACGACAGGGCCAAGAAAATCTGCGTCACCGGAAGCAACGGAAAGACCACCACGACATCACTCATCTACTACATGCTCCGGAACGCCGGCCTCAACGTCGGTCTCGGCGGCAACATAGGAAAGAGCTACGCCTATCAGGTGGCCACCGAGAACTTCGACATCTATGTCCTGGAGCTCAGCAGCTTCCAGCTCGACGGCATGTACGACTTCAAGGCCGACATAGCCATCATACTCAACATCACCCCCGACCATCTGGACCGCTACGACCACAAGATGCAGAACTACGTCAGGGCAAAGTTCCGCATCACCCGCAACATGTCGGAAAAGGACTGCTTCATATTCTGCGATGATGACAGTGTCACGGTAGGACACATCAACGAGATTGTCCTGCGGGCCAAGATGCTCCCCTTCTCGCAGAAACACGAGGTCACCCGGGGCGCCTTCTCGGACGGAGAGAAAATAACGGTACGCTATGACGGGGACGAGTGCGTGGTGCGCACCGACGAGCTCTCGCTCCAGGGCCGCCACAACATCTACAACTCCATGGCCGCAGCCATCACCGGCAAGATAATGAACATCACCAATGACATCATCCGCCGGAGCCTGGCCACGTTCCAGAACATCGAGCACCGTCTGGAGAAAGTCATGAGTATCCGCGGTGTCCTTTACATCAACGACTCGAAGGCCACCAATGTCAACTCTACATGGTACGCCCTCGAGTGCATGAAGCACCCGGTGGTATGGATTGCCGGAGGCACCGACAAGGGCAACGACTATTCGGAGATAGAGCCGCTGGTACGGGAGAAGGTCAAGGCCCTCATCTGCCTCGGCAAGGACAACCGCAAGCTGCACGACTTCTTCGGTCCTGTGGTACCTGTCATCACAGACGCATCATCGGCCAAAGAGGCGGTGCAGAAGGCCTACGGGCTGGCCGAGGACGGGGATGTAGTCCTGCTCTCGCCCTGCTGCGCCAGCTTCGATCTGTTCAAAAACTACGAAGACCGCGGACGCCAGTTCAAGGCCGCGGTCAGAGAGCTGTAAGACCCAAGGAGAAAAATGATGACAGAGAAACTCAAGAATATAGGCAAGCTCCACGGAGACAGGGTGATCTGGCTGCTCATCCTCTTCTTCGCCATGATATCCATGGCCGTGGTGTACTCTGCCACGAGCTCTCTGGCGTTCAGAAAGGACACGACTCCGTTCAGCTACCTGATGGACCAGGCCGGATACTATATCCTGGGCTTCATCGTACTGCTGGTATGCTACAGGATTCCCATGAGGGCCTACCGGTTCCTGTCCTACGCCGCGATGGGAGCGGCGGTGGCGCTGCTGATTGTACCGATCGCAACACACCAGCTCCGCAGTTTCTCCCTGCTGGGCATCCCGGTACATCCCTCAGAGATAGCGAAAGTAGCCGTAGTCCTGTACCTGGCACGCATCATAGAATCCTCAGACCTGAGTACTTTCAAGGAGTATGCCCTGAAAATACTCCTGCCCGTCGGGGCCGTATGCGCCCTCACCATGTTCGGAAGTATGTCCGCCGCCCTTATCATTGGGACGCTGACCCTGATTATCATGCTCTGCTCCGGAATACGGCCCAGATTCATCCTGTGGACCGTTCCCATCGCAGTAGGAGTCGTGGCTGCGGCATTCTCGGCGAGTATCATCACGAAGGGGAAGGTATTCCCCCGCTTCGACACCTTCGGAGAGAGAATCGAGAGGCATTTCTCGGCTGACGAGGCCGAAGAGATGTCCGCTGCAGAGCTGGCCGAGTACGAGGAAAAGACATTCCAGGCCGACCAGGCGCGGGAAGCAGTACAGCTCGGAGGCATATTCGGCCGCGGTCCCGGCAACAGCATCAAGCGGGACATCCTTCCCAATGCTTACGACGACTACATCTACGCCGTCATCATAGAGGAATACGGACTGATCGGGGGTCTAGCCGTCATCATCCTCTATCTGTGGTTCTTCTACCGATGCATGAAGATTGCCCGGGCATGTACCCGCAAGTTCTCCATCATCGTGGTACTGGGTCTTTCGACCCTCATCACCATGCAGGCCTTCCTGCATATCTTCGTCAACATCGGCATACTGCCTGTAACGGGACAGACCCTGCCGATGATCAGCCGCGGAGGCACGGCTCTCATCATCATGAACTGCGCCTTCGGAATCATCCTGTCCGTCAACCGGACCATCGAAATCAAAGACTTGAAACTCAAAGCCGAAAAGGAGGAAACAACATGCAGCACAGAATCATCATCAGCGGAGGAGGCACGGGAGGCCACATCTTTCCCGCACTCTCGATAGCGGACGCTATCAGGAAAACAGACCCTGAGGCCGAAATACTGTTCACAGGAGCCGATGGGAAAATGGAAATGGAGCGGGTTCCCGCCGCCGGATACCGGATCATAGGGCTGCCTGTAGCCGGACTTCAGCGGAGCATGTCCGCATCCAACCTGGCTCTGCCGGCCAAGGTCCTGCGGAGCCTGCGCAAGGCCGGAGAGATCATCCGGGACTTCAAGCCGGACGTCGTCGTCGGCGTCGGAGGCTATGCCAGCGCCCCGACACTGTGGAAAGCCGCATCCTACGGTATTCCGACCCTCATTCAGGAACAGAACTCCTACGCCGGTCTCGCCAACAGGATGCTGAGCCGCAGGGCAAAGAAAATATGCACGGCCTACCCCGGAATGGACCGGTTCTTCCCCGCCTCCAAAATAATACTCACCGGCAACCCCGTAAGGGAGAACATACACCCGTACTCCGCGGAGGAGAAGGCAGCCGGACAACGGTTCTTCTGCCTGAACCCCTCCCTTCCCACAGTCCTCATTGTCGGAGGCAGCGGAGGATGCGGCACTTTCAACTCAGTCATGCGCACAACATGCCGCACGAACGGCGGAGCATTCCCCTACCAGATTATATGGCAGAGCGGTAAGGGATACACCGAACAGACACAGGAGATATTCTCCCGGCTGGGAGGAGTCAGCCAGACCAGGGACGGAGTCAGGATATGGGGCAATCTCCGCAACTGCGACTTCATCTCCCGCATGGACCTGGCCTTTGCAGCCGCCGACCTGGTGGTATCCCGCGCCGGAGCCGGAACCATATCCGAGCTGTGCGCCGTCGGCAAGGCGGCCATCTTCGTTCCCTCCCCCAATGTTGCCGAGGACCATCAGACCCACAACGCCATGTCCCTGGTCGACATCGATGCAGCGGCGATGGTCTGCGACAGCAGGGCCTCCACCGACCTGTTTCCGGCTGTCGAGGAGCTGCTCAAGAACAGCGCAAGACGTTCCGTACTGGAGCAGAACATCCTGAAGCTGGCCCGTCCGGACGCGGCGCGGGACATAGCCGCGGAAGTGCTTGGACTCATTGACGACAAGAAACATGAAGACATACAATAATATCTACCTTATCGGCATCGGCGGCATCGGCATGAGTGCCCTCGCCCGCTGGTACCACCACGCCGGATGCAGGGTCAGCGGCTACGACCGCACCCCGTCTCCGGTAACCCGTGCCCTGGAGAGCGAGGGGATCGCAGTCCATTTCGAGGACAATGCCGTTCTCATCCCCCCTTCCCCGGAAGACACGCTGGTCATCTATACCCCCGCCGTACCCCAGGACCTGGGAGAGCTGACATTCGCCCGCTCCCGCGGATACAGGACCGTCAAGAGGTCGGAGGCACTCGGGGAAATCACCGACGGACACCGCTGTCTGGCCGTAGCCGGAACACACGGCAAGACAACGACCAGCACCATGCTGGCCCATATCCTGACTGCCTCGGGCGAAGGCTGCACCGCATTCCTGGGAGGCATCTCGTGCAATTACGGCACCAACCTGCTGCTCTCGGACAGCGGAGTCATGGTGGCGGAGGCCGACGAGTTCGACCGCTCCTTCCTGCGCCTGCATCCGGAATGCGCCGTGATTACCGCGATGGACGCCGACCACATGGACATATACCGGGACATGGATGACCTGCGGGAGGCTTTCGTCCAGTTCGGACGCCAGACATCCGGGCATCTGGTCATACACAAGGGCCTCGAAGGCTATTTTACCGGAAAAGACATCCGCGCAAAGATATGGACCTACGGAGAAGGCGGAGACTTCAGCGCCTCCGGCATCGTCTCTGACGGACAGGGCAGAATGTACTTCACCCTCAACACCCCTTACGGCAGGATAGAGCGCTGCCACGCCGGAGTGCCGGGAGAAGTGTACATCCAGAACGCCACTGCCGCAGCGGCCCTGGCACTGCTGCACGGGACTCCTGAAAAGAGCGTACGAGACGGCATATCCTCATTCAGGGGGGTGGCACGCCGTTTCGACATACGCTTCGATGTGCCTGGACACACCTACATCGACGACTACGCCCATCATCCTGCAGAGCTGGCCGCCACCATCGCCTCCATCCGCCAGGTATGGCCGGGAAGAAAAATCTGCGGTGTATTCCAGCCCCACCTCTACAGCCGCACCAGGGATCTCTACCGGGAGTTCGGCAGGAGCCTGAGCGCCCTCGACTCACTGCTGCTGCTGCCCGTATATCCCGCCCGCGAAGAGCCCCTGCCCGGAGTCTCCTCCAGCCTCATCTACGAACACTGTGACATGAAGGACAAGCGCATAGTACAGAAAAAAGAGCTTCTGGAAGAAATTGCCTCGAGAGACACAGACATACTCGTGACATTCGGAGCCGGAGACATAGACCGTTTCACGGCACCGCTAGAAAACCTGCTGAGAGAGAAATATGCTTAAAAAAGTCATCACATACTGCCTTGCCGCACTGGCCGTCCTGCTTTTCTGCGGGTATTTCGCAGCAGCATCCTTCCTTTCTTCCAAAGGCAGGAAGACAGAACTGTGCACGGGCATAAGTGTGAGGATTCTGGACAGCGCCTCCAACCGCTTCGTATCCCCTTCCGACATAGAGGAGATCATCTCGTCCTCCGATGTCAATCCACTTGGCAGACCCCGTCAGGAAGCCCGCCTCACCGACATCGAAAACCTGCTCGAGAGCCGCAGCGCCATCCGGCACAGCGACGTATCCGTCTCCCGGGACGGAATTCTGAGAGTGAGCATCACGCAGCGCCGGCCCCTGCTGAGGGTGCAGACCGCAAAAGGCGCGTTCTACATCGATGACACAGGGTACATCTTTCCGTGGGTCAGCTCATTCACCTCCTACGTACCGGTGGTGTCCGGGCATATCCCGGTAAACCTGGAAGAAGGTTACCGGGGAGTGCCGGAAAAAGAAGACCGCAGCTGGATAGAGGGAATGATCAAGCTGGCGCACTATCTGGACAGACACCCGGTATGGAATGCCCAGATTCAGCAGATAGACGTGGAAGAGAACGGCGACATCACATTCTACACTGTCGTAGGGGACCAGAAGATAATCTTCGGCTCTACGGACGACATCGACTACAAATTCGCAAAATTGAAAACCTTCTACCGCCAGATAGTCCCGGTATACGGATGGGAGCGGTATTCGGCGGTCAATCTCAAGTTCTCGGACCAGATTGTCTGCACCCTGAGGGACAGAAAAGAGATCAAGAAAAGTATTAGAATATGAACAGCAGATACATTACAGCCATCGACATAGGCACTTCCAAACTGGCAGTGACAGTCGGGGAGAGAACCTCCACCGGCATCAAGATCATAGGCTACAGTGAGACCCCCATCCCCGCGGACGGGGTACGCCGGAGCGAGATCATGAATCCCATGAAGGTCATCTCCGTCATCAAGCCCACCATGCAGAAAGTACTGGAGCAGGTCCATTCGCTTCCGGACACGGAGCACTACAGTGTCCGTAATGTCTACGTCAACATTTCCGGGCAGGCCCTCCGGTGCTGCTCGGAAAGCCTGCGCCGCAACAGGCAGGATCCCGACTCGATGATAGACACAGCCGAGGTAACATCTATGCTTGAGGAGATGTACCTCACCAAGGTAGAGCCGTCTGAGAAGACCATCTTCGTAGTGCCGCAATACTACAATGTCGACGAGTTCATCGATGTAGGAGACCCGGTCGGCATGATAGGCAAGGAGATCAGCGGAGAATACCGTCTCTTCGTGGGAAGCGCCGGCACAGTCAAGAAGAGCAGCCAGACCATATCGATGAGCGGGCTGTCCCTCAGGAGATTCATCCTCTCCCCCATCGCGGCGGCAACATCCCTGCTTACCGACGACGAGAAAGAGCTGGGCACAGTGCTCGTGGACATCGGAGCAGGCACCACCGACGTGCTCATCTACCAGGGCAACATCATCCGGCATGCCGCCGTCATCCCGTTCGCCGGCAACTCCATAAGCGAGGATATCAGTCAGATATGCGGCGTATCCCTGCGCAATGCGGAGCTGATGAAGATCCAGCACGGCTCCTGCGTAAGCGAGTACGCTCCGGACAACAAGATCATCCCCATCAGGGACAAGAACGACACTGTCATCAAGAACGTGCCTCTCAAGCTGTTCTTCCAGGCTATCGAGGCCCGCACCTGTGAGATACTGGCGACAGTCCGCAGGATTGTGGAGGAATCCGGCTACAGAGAGCGCATCCGCAGCGGGGCAGTGCTCACCGGGGGGTCCGCGCGTCTCAAGCACATACAGGCGCTGGCCCACAGCATTCTGGGCATGGACATCCGGCTCGGAGTACCGGACAGCAACACCATCATCGGAAACTCGGTGGACGATGCATTCCGGCCCGAGGCCTCCGTGGCCACAGGACTTGTAATCAAGGGTTTCGAATACGAAGACACCCTGCCCGAATCCCAGGCACAGTCTTCCGGTCAGTCCCAGCCGGCAGAGGAAGCTACTCTTTTCGGGGAGGACGGCGGACAAGAAGGGATACCCGGGACAGTCCGCACGGACCACAGGCAGCAGGACTCCGTGAACTCCCAGGCCCAGAAACCGCAGAAACAGCCCAAACAACCCAAGAAGCCCCTCTCCGAGCGCATCAAGAGCTTGTTTGACTCGACAGAGGACGAGGCATAACCGACAAAACAACCGCACGACATGACAACATCTACAGATTTCATACCCGAAGGCATCCTCGACAATCTGTCGAGCATCAAGATAATAGGAGTCGGAGGCGGAGGCTGCAACGCCGTCACCCGTCTCTACAGCGAAGGCATCAGAAACGTGGAGTTCCTGCTCTGCAACACGGACCGCCAGGCCCTGATGTCCTCTCCCGTACCCGATAAGATACAGCTGGGTTCAGTGCTCACTGACGGACTGGGAGCCGGAATGAATCCGGAGGAGGGACGCAACGCTGCCCTGGAATCCATCGAAGAGATCAAAAAGTACATCGGAGACAACATCAAGGTAGTCTTCATCACCGCCGGAATGGGAGGAGGTACCGGCACCGGCGCCGCTCCCGTAATCGCGAAAATGGTGAAGGAGTCCGGCCGGCTCACCATAGCGGTCGTCACCTACCCCAGGGACAACGACGGTCTGGACACCATCAACAAGGCCTACCACGGTATCGAGGAGCTGCGCAAGTACACCGACTCCATCATCATCGTGGACAACCAGAAGATGTACGACATTTACGGCGACATGGTAATCGAGTCGACTTACAAAAAAGCCGACGATGTGCTGGACACCGCCGTACGAGGCATCTCAGAAATCATAACCAGTACAGGATTCGTCAACGTCGACCTCAAGGACGTCACTGTGGTCATGCGAGACAGCGGCATGGCTCTCGTCGGCACCGGCAGGGCCAAGGGCGAGAACCGGGCCAGGGAAGCCGCCAGGCTGGCATTCACATCCCCGCTACTCAAGGATTTCGACCTCAACACGGCCAAGAACATCCTGGTCAACATCATGTACAACAGCAAATCATCCCTGCTCGGCTCGGAAGACACCCAGATAATGGACTTCATCAAGGAGAACACAGGAGGCGGAGTGGACAAGCAGAAAAGAGGACTCACCATAGACAACAGTCTGGAAGACGGAGAGATATCCGTTACCATCCTGGCAACCGGATTCAAGGTCAACAATACTCCTCCTGTCCGTACCCGCAGCTATACCAACGCCGATATGGTGGAGATAACGGCCGACAACTCCGATGCTGCAGGCACGATAACCCTCTCAACCAGCATCACTGGAGACTACCAGGACGGTAACATCCGCGAGCTGGACACTGAAAATATCTTCACATACGGACCTGACTGCAATATCTCCGACCTGGAGAACGAGACAGCCCTGGCCCGCAGGGAAAGACTCAGGAAATCCTAGCCTAGTCGACCATGAGCATGGCGTCACCGTACATACCGAACTGGTAGCCCTCCTTGAGGGCTGTACGGTAGGCGTTCATGACATTCTCATAGCCGCCGAAGGAGCATGCCGACATGAGCATCGTGGAGTTGGGCAGATGGAAATTCGTCACCACGGCATCGGGAATGGAGAACTTGTAGGGCGGGAAAATAAATTTGTTGGTCCATCCGTCGAAAGGCTTGAGCTGGCAGGTGGTGGTAACCGGAGTCTCAATGGCGCGGACTACTGTGGAACCTACCGCGAACACCTTATGGCCCGCATTCTTGGCAGCATTGACCGCATCGGCTGTCTCCTCGGATATAATCATCCGCTCGGAGTCAATCTTGTGCTTGGACAGATCCTCCACATCCACATTGCGGAAATGTCCCAGTCCCATGTGCAGAGTTATGAATCTAGCCTCGACTCCTTTGATTTCCATACGCTTGAATATCTCACGGCTGAAATGCAGGCCTGCCGCCGGAGAAGCTACGGCTCCCTCCTGAGAAGCATATATCGTCTGGAAACGGTCCACGTCAAACGGCTCGGAGAAGATGAACGGACCTGCCTGCTTCTGATGCGGAAGTCCCTCCCTTTCCCTCATGGCCTGACGCGCTATGTAGACATATTCCGGGACAGGTATCTCACCCATCGAATACAGAGTGGACTTGAACTCATCGTAAGACCCGTCAAACAGGAAACGGAGAGTCCTTCCTCTGGAGGTGGTGTTGTCGATTACCTCGGCTACCAGAGAGTCATTCTCGCCGAAATACAGCTTATTGCCGATTCTGATCTTACGTGCGGGATCCACCAGCACGTCCCACAGACGCTGATCCTTATTAAGCTCCCTGAGCAGGAAAACCACTATCTCAGCCCCTGTCTTCTCCTTATTGCCCCTGAGACGGGCCGGGAAGACCCTGGTGTCGTTGAAAACGAATACATCGCCTTCATCGCAGTAGTTGATGATGTCCTTGAAAATCTTGTGCTCTATATCTCCTGTTGAACGGTGAAGCACCAGCATGCGGCACTCGTCCCTGTATTCAGAGGGATAAGGCGCGATGTTTTTCCTGATATCCAGGTCAAAGCTAAATTGCGAAAGTTTCATACTATTGGTTATACGGGCAGCTGCGGAAAAAGTTTCAAAATTTCTCGCTGAATTCTGTAACCGACAAAGCGTTCTCAACCCTGAAGCCGCCGGAAGCAGTCCTCATCAAAGCCGTGAGATGGGCTCCGCTGCCCAGGGCTGTCCCCAGATCCCTCGCGAAAGCCCTTATGTACGTCCCCTTGCTGCATTCCACCGCAACCTTCAGCACAGGAGCGCTGTACTCTATTATCCTGGTCCCGTAGATATGGACGCGGGCAGCTTTCAGTTCGACATTCTCCCCTTGCCGGGCTTTCTCGTAAGCTCTTGTGCCGTCCACATACTTGGCGGAATAGACTGGAGGCAGCTGCATCTGTTCCCCTTCCATGGACTTCAGGGCCGAGGCAACGGCCTCCGGAGTGATATGCTCCCACGGATAGACCGCATCCACCCCGTGCTCGAGGTCGAACGAGGGAGTCGTGGCACCGAAAGTCACCTCCGCCTCATACTCCTTGCGCTCTGACTGCAGCGCCTCGGAGACCTTGGTGGCCTTCCCCACGCAGATCAGCAGGACCCCGGTCGCCAGAGGATCCAGGGTGCCGGCATGCCCCACCTTAATATTGCCGCGGTGATACAGTCTCTTCAAAGAGAACTTGATTTTGCGGACAGCATCGGCGGAAGTCCACCTGTAGGGCTTGTCCAGGACCATGACGTACCCCTCCGGATACAGCTCCGGGTCCAGGGAGGTACCGGCAGGCGTATTCCTGTCTATTACTGCAAACATTACCTGCAGGGGATTTTCTCTACTCTACGCTGATGGCGTCCGCCCTCGAAAGAGCTGTCAAGAAACTTCCGGACAATCTTCTCCGCCAGCTCAAGCGGAATGAAACGGGCAGGGAGGGAGAGCACATTGGCGTCATTGTGCTGACGGGCCAGGGCGGCCAGCTCCTCGTTCCAGCAGAGAGCGGCGCGCACACCCTGATGCTTGTTCAGGGTCATGCTGATCCCGTTACCCGAGCCGCACAGAGCGATTCCCAAGTCCACCTCCCCTTTCTCCACACTCTCCGCCAGCGGGTGGGCTACATCGGGATAGTCCATACTCTCGGGAGAATGTGTCCCGAAATCCTTTACCTCATAGCCCGCGGAGGCCAGAGATTTCTTCAGGGCTTCTTTCATTTCGAAGCCGGCATGGTCTGATGCAATTCCTAACAGCATAACTTATTTGATATTCAAGTGGCCGCAAAATTAGAAAAATTGAGTATATTTGCAGACAAAAATTTAAGAAAATGAACAGCAAAGGCAGGGTACTCGTTACCGGAGCAGCCGGATACATCGGCTCCCACACAGTCGTCGAACTCGTAAACGCCGGATATGATGTCGTTGGCGTGGACAATTTCTCCAACTCCTCACCGGACATGCTCAAGGGCATCGAAGCGATAACAGGCAGGCCGCTTCCCTTCATGGAGCTGGACTGCAGCGACAAGTCACAGTTCGCACAGGTATTCGAGAAATATCCGGACATCACGGCCGCCATCCATTTCGCCGCCCACAAGGCCGTAGGCGAGAGTGTCCAGCAGCCGCTGAAATACTTTGAGAACAATCTACGCTCCCTCCTCTATCTCATCGAACTGTCCGTACGCGACGGGCGCCGTCGCGGCATAGTGTTCTCCTCCTCATGCACCGTATACGGCGAGCCCGACCCGGAGAACCTTCCTATCAGCGAGAGCGCTCCCGTCAAGCCAGCCACATCGCCCTACGGCCGTACCAAGCAGATGTGCGAGGAGATTCTCCGCGACTGCGTGACAGCCTATCCTTCCTTGAAAGTCACGGCCCTCAGATATTTCAACCCCATAGGAGCACATCCCTCGGCGCTCATCGGAGAAATGCCGATAGGCGTACCCCAGAACCTGGTGCCCTACATCACCCAGACCGCAGCAGGCATCCGCAAGGAACTCAAGATTTTCGGCAATGACTACCCCACTCCTGACGGCACCTGCATCCGCGACTACATCTACGTCGTGGACCTGGCCAAGGCCCATGTGGCAGCCGTTGACAGAATGCTGGGCGTGGAAGACTCGGACCGCTACGAGATATTCAATCTGGGCACAGGCACAGGCCTCTCGGTTCTCGAGCTCGTCAACCACTTCATCTCCGCCACAGGGGTCGACCTGCCCTACAGTTTCGCTCCCCGCAGAGCCGGCGACATCATAAAAGTATGGGCCGACCCTGAAAAGGCCAACAAAGTCCTCGGCTGGAAAGCGAACACCCCTGTAGATGATGTCCTCCGTTCCGCATGGAAATGGGAGAAGAAAGTAAGAGGTATCAACTAGTCCGGAGTCCGGATGACCCGCAGCATAGAAAAAGACGCCGTTGAGCTGCTCACCAAGGAGGACGAGCGGTACCGTCTCGTACGTCTAGGCCTCATCCATGACGTGGGAGAGGAAGCCGCAACACTTGCAAGGCAGTTTCCACCCCGGGACGGAGAGCAGTTCTCCGAATGGAAAAAACGCTGCCTGAGAGAATACTACCGCCAGAAAGGATTCAGCGTCTTCTGCAGGGACAACGTCCGAAACCCTGAATTCGAGACCATGACGGCAGCCCTGCTGCGCGCTCACCTCTACAGGATATTCCAAGCTTCCTGCAGAACCTGGACCGACCGCTACCTGGCACCCGACTCCGACACCATGTCATATGCCCTGGAGCCGGACCTGTTCCAGGAGCTGTATACAAGCTATTTCTCCCAGATGCCGGCTTTCGGCAACACATCCGAGCTGGACCGGTACTGCCGGCGCATGGCGGATGACAATTTCCCCGTACAGGAATCCCGCATCATGGACGGCATGAAGAACAACAAAAACTTCTACTGGGAGAAGTTCTACCTCAAGCTCAAGCCCATAACCGCCGCATTCTGCTACCGGCTGTCCGGAATCTCCGGAGACAACAACATCCACGACATATGGAGCGACACCTGCATCTCGGTCAACCAGGCGGTAGTCGGACGGCGCCTCAAGGAACCGGTAGATGCCAAGGCCGTAATATCGTACTCGGTAGGGGTACTCAAGAACAAGAACAAAGAGATATCGCGCAACCGGGCAAAAACTCCGGCTGACATCGACCTCATCCATTACAAGCTGAGCGTGGAGGACGAGGAAAAATATTTCAACAATCCTGTCACAAAACCTGAGAATTTTCCGTCACAAGCCGGAGGGCTCGCCAATTATATCGACTTTTCGGACAAAGACTCCGTCCAGGGATACTTCATAGTCATCCTATATAATAAGGAGCACCCGCTCCACGACGAACTGGTGAAAGGCTATGAAGACAAGGTCAGGAGAATGTTCCGGCACTACATCGACGGACTGTCCTACGAAGAGATTGTCGCCGGAGAGTCCGGAAGCATGAGCGGAAAAGAACAGACAAAGGAATGCGCCAGACTCAGGCAAGAGATAAAAAGGCTCAAAAAGAGTTTATACGACAGGTACTTGAAAATGATTGAGAAATACAGATGAACGGACACATCGACATACGGACTCTTTCCGACTATTTCCTCAACAGGCTGTCACGCGAGGAGGAGACGGCCGTCCAGGAGCATCTGTCCGGCTGCCCCGAATGCAGGGACAGGCTCGAGGCCATGCGGCGCCTGCGCACCGGTTTCTTCGAGGACGGGGCTCAAGACTTGAGCCGCGGACCTGTATTTTTCCGCATCCTGCGGTCCGGCTGGATAAAAGCAGCAGCTGCTGTCATTGTTGTCGCCGGCATAGGCGTCCTCACCTACGACACCCTGCGCAACAGGACAAACATAACGGATGAGCACCTGATCCGTGAAGGACACGGTCCCAAGGACGGAGAGGTCTTCGCCATAGACACCTTTGACGCAGAGGATTCCCTGTACTACAAGGAAAAATACGGAGATGATTTTTTGAAATCCGACAGTTTTTAAAAAAACGGCGGTTTATAAAAACGGATATTCCTCATCCGTTTTTTTTATTTTCCGGCAGCGCGTCCCCCGGATGACTAACTTTGCCCCATGGAATACGATGAGACAGTATACGCATGCGCAATCAACCGGGTCTTCAACTTCAACTGCAGGGACGCCCGCATGCTCACAGACCGCTTTTCCCTCCCGGGAGAAGTGTTCGCGCTTTCTGAGAGAGAGCTGCGCAGGCTTCTGAACGATGACGGGCGCTACAGCGGAGTCCTGCTCGACTCCAGGACTCTCAGGGCAGCAGAGGAGGAGGTGGCATGGGCCCGCAGCCACAGCATCCGCATCATCTACATACGGGACAAGGACTATCCGTCCAGACTCAGGGAGTGTCCTGACGCACCTGTCGTGCTTTTCTACAAAGGGAACTGCAGTCTCAATCCGTCCCGCGCTGTCGCCATAGTAGGCACCCGCAGAGCCACCGGCTACGGACGCAGGCAGTGCGTCCGCATAGTCGAGAGCCTGGCCCTCCTCAAAGAGAAGCCGCTCATCATAAGCGGACTGGCATACGGGATAGACATCACCGCACACCTGGCAGCACTGGACTGCGGACTCGAGACAGCGGCCGTCCTGCCTACCGGGATGGACAGCATCTATCCCCCGCCCCACCGCGGGCACGCCGTCAGGATAGCCGGGCAAGGCGCGCTCGTGACCGATTTCCCAAAAGGTTCCACCCCCATGGCCGTCACATTCCTGAGACGCAACCGCATCATCGCAGGCATGGCAGACGCCGTCATCCTGGTAGAATCTGCAACCCGGGGCGGAGGACTGATTACCGCCCGCACCGCACTCTCCTACTCCAGGGATGTATTCGCCGTTCCCGGACGCATCGGCGATCCATGTTCCGAAGGCTGCAACCGGCTGATCGAAGCAAACGGAGCCGCCCTGGCAGCATCTCCCGAAAGCATTGCCGCCTCCATGGGCTGGAACGACACGGCGCAGGAATGCAGGAAAACGCGCTTTCAAAAAATTTTAGAAAAAAGTGACTACATCCAACGGAATATCTTACTAACTTTATCGGCTGATTCGGCCGTGGAACGCAACGAGCTCATACGGCGGAGCGGAGCAGATCCGTCCGAGGTATTGGACCGTCTCACCCGCATGGAGCTGGACGGAATTGTCGGATCTGACATTTTTGGCAACTGCATACTGAAGATATAAAGGACATACATGATTGACACTCACTCCCACCTCTATGACGAAGCCTTCGCAGAAGACTTCCCTCAGGCACTGGAAAGAGCATCGCAGGCAGGCGTCGGGCATCTGATTTTCCCCGGCATCGACTCCTCTGTCCATGACAGGATGATGGAGTGCGCGGCACAGGCGGAAGGGATGGCCAGCACAGCGGTCGGCCTGCATCCGACGTCGGTGGACGGGAACTGGAAGAGAGAACTTGACTTTGTCGAAGCCAGACTCGCCGAAAGGAAATGGACTGCCGTCGGGGAAATCGGACTCGACCGGCACTGGTCCGACAGCCGGTTCAAGGAGCAGGTGGAGGTATTCCGGCAGCAGATGCTCTGGGCCGCGGAAGCAGACCTGCCCGTAATCATCCACGTACGCGATGCCCACGACACTGTATTCGAGGTGCTGGACTCGCTGGCGGAAGCCGGCACGGCGATGAGGGGCGTGTTCCACGCGTTCTCGGGCAGCATCGAGACCTATCGGAGGATACAGCGCTACGGAGGGTTCCTTATCGGAATCGGAGGGGTCGTCACTTATAAGAACGCAGGAGTGGCCGCAACCGTCCGCGACATCCCGTTGGAAGAGATACTTCTGGAGACAGACTGTCCCTGGCTCACTCCCGTACCGTACAGGGGGAGGCGCAACGAATCCTCATACCTGGGCCTGATTGCCGCAAGGATAGCCGGCATCAAGGACATCCCCGTAGAGACCGTGGACAGCGTCACCACCGCATCCGCCAGAAAATTATTCAACCTGATATAAACTTACACTGCACGACATGAGCGACAAGACATCCATACTGCTGGTCTACACAGGCGGCACCATAGGAATGAAGCAGGACCCCGTATCCTTCGATCTCAGGCCCTTCGACTTCTCCCAGATTCTGGAGGAAATGCCGGAACTCAAGAAATTCGGATACAGGATCGACACCTACTCCTTCGATCCCGTCATCGACTCCTCGGACGTTGACATCGAGTTTTGGAAGAGACTCACCCGCCTGATCGAGGAACATTACTGCAACTACGACGGATTCGTGATACTTCACGGTACAGACACAATGTCATTCTCAGCCTCGGCCCTGAGCTTCATGCTGGGAGACATCACCAAACCCGTAGTGTTCACCGGCAGTCAGCTGCCCATCGGCATGCTGCGCACGGACGGCAAGGAGAACCTCATCTCCTCCATAGAGATAGCCGCATCAAAGGACGCGGACGGGCATCCGATGGTGCCGGAGGTCTGCATCTATTTCGAGAGCCAGCTCTACAGAGGCAACCGAACCACAAAATACACGGCGGAAAATTTCCGGGCCTTCCGCTCCGCCAACTACCCCGTACTTGCCGAAGCCGGCATACACATCAGGTTCAACACTGCCTTTATACGATACCCCAAGGACTGGAACCAGCCGCTCAAGCCGGTGTACAGCCTGGATCCGTCCGTCCTCATAATCAAGGTTATCCCTGGAATGAGCCGGGAGATACTTGACTCCCTGGTGAGCATACCCGGGATACGCGCAATCATCCTTGAGACATACGGTTCCGGCAACGCACCGTCCGGCAGATGGTTCACGGACTGCATCAAGAAAGCGATAGACAGGGGACTGATCGTCCTGAACATCACCCAGTGCCTGGCCGGAAGAGTAGACATGGACGCCTATTCCACCGGCAAATCCCTTAAAAACATCGGCGTTACCGGAGGCGGCGACAGCACCACTGAGGCGGCAGTTGCCAAGTTATTTTTTTTACTAGGCCAATACACTGATAACAAGGAAGTTGTTTATTTTCTCAAAAAAAATATTAGAGGAGAACTCACAGAAATGTAGATTTTATGAAAAATAATTCCTAATTTTGGCGGTGTTTTCTTGGAGAGGTGGCCGAGTGGTCGAAGGCGCGCGCCTGGAAAGTGCGTAAACTCCAAAAGGGTTTCGCGGGTTCGAATCCCGCCCTCTCCGCAAAATAGCTGATTGAAAAAACTCATTAAAAACTTGTTTAATAACTAATCAAAAATTGTATGAAAAAAATCTTCATGTTTTTGGCAGTTATGGGTCTCATGACTTTCACTGCACAATACGCATCTGCGCAGGACGGAGACTCCACCGCAACTGCAGAGTCAACCGAACAGGCAGCCCTGGAGCCCGCAGCCGAGGCTGTCGTAGAGGAAGCTCCCGCTGAGGCTCCCATGCATCAGGAAATCAAGAGGCTCTTCATCGAGGGTGGCGCCGGCTTCATGGCCACCATCATCGCCTGCCTCGTATTCGGTCTTGCCGTTGCCATCGAGAGGATTATTTACCTGAACTTGGCCAGCACCAACACCGAGAAGCTTCTCAAGAAAGTTGAGGACGCTCTGAACAACGGTGGTGTAGAAGCAGCTAAGGACGTTTGCCGCAATACCCGCGGTCCTGTTGCATCCATCTTCTATCAGGGTCTGCTCCGCTATGACAAGGGAGTAGAGGAGGTTGAGAAATCCATCACATCCTACGGCTCTGTACAGATGGGACAGCTTGAGGGCGGTCTCTCCTGGGTAACCCTCTTCATCGCTATCGCACCTATGCTCGGATTTATGGGAACTGTGATCGGTATGATTCAGGCATTCGATGAGATTCAGAGAGCAGGTGATATCAGCCCGACCCTCGTTGCAGGAGGTATGAAAGTCGCCCTGATTACCACCGTCGGCGGTCTGATCGTCGCCATCATCCTTCAGATACTTTACAACTACCTTATCGCCAAGGTTGACGGTATCGTCCTCTCCATGGAAGACGCTTCCATCTCCCTCGTAGATATGATTGTAAAATATCAGAACAAGTAAAGTAATCAATTAACAATCTCATGACTAGTAAATTTACAAAAATATTAGAAATCTGTCTGCTGGTCATCTCGTTGATTGGTCTGGTAGTGTTCTTCATCTACAACTCGAACACAGGACTCTACACAGTAGCCAACGAGGCTGAGGCTCTCGCCACCACCGGTATGCTGGATATAGTGCTCTTCTGGGCCTATGCACTGGTGATTGCAGCGATTGTGCTTGTCGTGGTGCTTTCGATCATCAATATGGCAGGTAACAAGAAGTCTCTCAAGAGGACAGGTATTCTGCTGCTGATAGCCGTTGTGCTTATCGGCCTCTCCTACCTGCTTGCCAGCGGTGATCCCATCGCTGTGAACATGGAAGTACAGCCCTCACACGGTACTCTGAAAATGACCGATACGCTGCTCAACCTGAGCTACGCATTAGTTGTCATCGCTTTACTTGCCTTAGTATGGGGCAGCGTAAGAAATCTTATTAAAAATAGAGGTTAATCAATTATGGCATCTAAGAAAACACCTGAAATAAACGGAGGTTCCATGGCGGACATCTCGTTCCTCATGCTGATCTTCTTCCTGATGGTGAGTACGATGGACCCCGAAACCGGTCTGGCCCGCCGTCTCCCCCCTATGCCTCCCGAGAACGCTCAGCTGGAGGACTTGAAGGTGAACCGTCGAAACATGCTCGACGTGAAGATCAACTCCAGGAACGGCGTTATGGCAGGCGGACAAGTTATTCTTTCGGATGCACAGCTTGAAGAGATTATTATTGAGTTCCTCACCAACCCCAACGACCGTTCGGATCTTCCCTCGAAGACCGTGAAGAATATCGAAGGCTTCGGAGAATACCCGGTATCTGAAGGTGTGATATCCCTCCAGAATGACCGTCAGAGTCTCTACAGCAAATACATCGAGATTACGGACGTGATTGTGAGAGCCATCAATAAGGTCAGGGATGATTTTTCAATGGCACACTTTGGTGCAGTCTACAACGACCTTCCTGTCGACAAGCAGGATATCGTCCGCGAGGCTATCCCCAACCGTCTCTCTGAGGCAGAACCTTTGGATGTAACTAAACAATAAGGAGGACTATACAATGGCAAAATTCCTGAGAAAAGGAGACAAAGGAACACCCGGTATCAACACGGCATCCCTCCCGGACATCGTGTTCATGATCCTCATGTTCTTCATGGTCTCCACCAGTATGCGTCAGACTGACCGTATGGTGAATGTGAAGCTGCCTGAGGCTACCGAGGCCACCAAGCTCGAAAGAAAGGACCTCGCCTCCTACATCTTCATCGGTACTCCCTCCCTGCAGTATCAGAAAGAGTACGGTACGGACTCCCGTATCCAGCTCAACGACTCCTTCAGGACCGTAAAGGATATCAGTGACTTCGTTGCTGCTGAACGTGAGGCCCTGAGTGAGGTTGACCGCGAGCTGATGAGCATCTCTCTTAAAATCGACGAGGGCACCCGTATGGGTATCGTCACCGAGGTTAAGCAGGAGCTCCGCCGCTGCTCCGCACTGAAGATAATGTACGCAGCAAGAAAGACTGCTCCCGCAGCAGCAAACTAAATCTTACTGCTCAGATTGAGAAATGGGTGCCTCATGCATAGTGGGACACCCATTTTTAACAAAATAACTTATTGTAACACAGAGTAATGAAAAAGTTCTCACTTCTCACCCTGATCCTCCTGCTTCCCCTGGTTGCTTCCGCGCAGCAGAAGGCAAAATACGTATTCTATTTCATCGGTGACGGCATGGGTTTCAATCATGTTTCCCTTACCGAGTACTGGCTGGGATACACCCAGGACGTATTCGACAGCAGACCGCTGTCCTTTTCCGCATTCCCCGTCCTCGGCTGGGCGGTGACACATTCCGAGTCCAACCTGATTACTGACTCGGCCGCTGCAGGAACAGCCCTTTCGACCGGCAGCAAGACCAAGAACGGTATGCTGGCAACAGGGCCCGACTCGACAGCCCTGGAGAGCATATCGTACAAGATACACGATGCGGGTTATAAGGTAGGCATATCCTCGACGGTAGGCATCAACCACGCGACACCCGCAGCATTTTACGGACATAACGTGAACAGGGGCAACTATTACGAGATAGCATCCGAGATACCTGCATCGGAGTTCGAGTTCTTCGCAGGAGGCGGTGCGATAGAGAGCACCGGAGATGATGAGGACAGAGTATCAGTATACGAGGCCATCGAGAAGGGAGGCTACGTGATCGCAGAGGGCATGGATGACTTCGCAGCCAAGAAAGACGGAGCACAGAAAATGATGCTCCTGCAGAAAGACGGACGGCTCAGGACCGAGCTGCCCTACGCCATAGATATGAAAGAGGATGACATGACTCAGGCCGACCTCGTCAGGGCATCCATCGATTTCCTCTACGAGGAGGATGGAGAAGGCTTCTTCGTAATGTCCGAGGGCGGCAGGATAGACTGGGCCAGCCACGGCAACGACACCAAGGCCGTGATCATGGAGACACTCAGCCTCTCGGACGCAGTAGCAGAGGCAGTCAGATTCTACAATGAGCACCCCGACGAGACCCTCATCGTAGTCACCGCTGACCACGAGACCGGCGGCCTTACCCTGAGCTGGGAGAAAGGCTATAACCTGTACTTCGACAAACTCGAGGAGATCAGCTGCTCGAAGGACAAAGTTTCCGAGGAAGAGAGGGAACGCATGAACGAAATCTCGCATGAGACCCATATCGGCTGGACCACCGGCGACCACTCAGCAGCCAACGTGCCTGTCTTCGCCATCGGCGCGGGCAGCGGCCTGTTCTCCGGAAGAATGGACAACACCGACATACCCAAGAGGATATGCGAGGCAATGGGAGTTGAATTCTAAAAATACGATATACACGACAATGACACTCAAAAGACAGAAGATAGCAGCCCTCCTCAAGGAGACTCCGGGCCAGGAAGTTCTGGCCAAGGGCTGGGTAAGGACCAAAAGAGGCAACAAGAACATCACCTTCATCGCCCTCAACGACGGTTCGACCATCAACAACATACAGATCGTCTGCGACATGGCTACTTTCACTCCGGACGAGACCTTCAAGGACATCACCACCGGCGCCTGCATCGCCGTAACCGGAAAGCTCGTAGAATCCATCGGCAGCGGTCAGAAAGTGGAGATCCAGGCAACCTCCATCCAGGTCTACGGCACTGCAGACCCCGAGAAGTACCCTCTCCAGAAGAAGGGTCACAGCATGGAGTTCCTGCGCGAAATCGCACACCTGCGTCCCCGCACCAACACCTTCGGAGCCGTGCTGAGAATCCGCCACGCCATGGCATACGCCATTCACAAATACTTCAACGACAAGGGGTTCTACTACCTCCACACACCCCTCATCACAGCATCGGACGCTGAGGGTGCAGGCGCTATGTTCCAGGTGACTACCCTCGACGTGAGCAATCCTCCCCGCACTCCGGAAGGAAAGGTGGACTGGTCGCAGGACTTCTTCGGCCGCCATACAAACCTGACCGTCAGCGGTCAGCTCGAGGGTGAGCTCGGAGCGATGGCCCTGGGCGAGATCTACACATTCGGACCTACATTCAGGGCCGAGAACTCCAACACTCCCCGCCACCTGGCCGAGTTCTGGATGGTAGAGCCCGAAATGGCCTTCTACGAGATAGAGGACAACATGGACCTGGCGGAGGACTTTATCAAGTACCTCGTAAGGTACGCGCTGGAGCACTGCATGGACGACCTCATCTTCCTCAACAACATGATAGACAAAGGCCTCATAGAGAGACTCAAGGGCGTAGTGAACACCGACTTCGTCCGCACCACCTACACCGAGGCCGTGGACATCCTCACCAAGTCCGGAGTCAAGTTCGAGTATCCCGTATCGTGGGGCGTGGACCTGCAGAGCGAGCACGAGCGCTACCTGGTCGAGCAGCACTTCGGCAAACCCGTCATCCTCACCGACTACCCTAAGGACATCAAGGCCTTCTACATGAAGCAGAACGATGACGGCAAGACCGTACGCGGAATGGACGTGCTCTTTCCGAAGATCGGCGAGATTATCGGAGGCTCGCAGAGGGAAGAGTCCTATGACAAGCTGATGGCCCGTATCGACGAGCTGCACATGGACATGACCAACCTGTGGTGGTACCTCGACACCCGCCGTTTCGGCACAGCTCCCCACAGCGGCTTCGGACTGGGCTTCGAGCGCCTGCTCCTCTTCGTCACCGGCATGAGCAACATCCGTGACGTCATTCCCTTCCCTAGGACACCCAAGTCCGCAGAATTCTAAAGACCGGCACCATGCTTACTATCGGTATAGCCGGCGGCACTGGCTCAGGCAAGACCACAGTGGTCCAGAAGATCTCGGAACACTTCAAGAGAGGAGAGGTCGTTGTTGTCCCCCAGGACTCCTACTACAAGGACAACAGCGACATTCCCCTGCTGGAGGACCGGCAGAAAATCAACTTCGACCATCCGAACGCCATCGACTTCGACCTGCTCATAGAGCAGCTCGACGAGCTGCAGCACGGCAGGACGGTGAAGCAGCCCGTCTACTCCTACCTGACCTGCACACGCTCGGCCACCGAGACCGTGACTGTCCATCCCGCCGATATCATACTGGTGGAGGGCATCCTGATTTTCACAGACTCAAGGCTGCGCAGCATGCTGGACATCCTGGTGTATGTGGACGCCGACCCGGACGACCGCTTAGTCAGGGTCATCTCCCGCGACATCATCGAGAGAGGCCGTGACGTGGGCAAGGTCATCGAGCGCTACGAGAGAGTACTCAAGCCCATGCATCTGCAGTTCATAGAGCCCACCAAGAGATACGCCGACCTGATACTGCCCCAGGGCGGGCACAATCAGGTGGGCATAGACATGCTCATAGCCACCATTGAAAATCATCTCAAAAATAGCTGACCGCATCCGGCCGCTCACCGAGAAGCTGCGCAGGGGCCCGCTGTCCAGGATCAACTCCTGGCTCAGGCCCCTGCTGAAGTATCTCCGCGTAGATACCGATGACAAGGCAGGGCTGTACCTCACACTCATCGTACACCTGCTCCTGATCATCGTCCTGCTGAGCTGGTCGATACACACCCAGCTGGTAAGGGATACCTCATTCCTCATAGACTTTTCCGAGCAGGAAGCCCAGGAAGCCAGGGAGGCCAGGGCACAGATGCAGGAAAGCGTGAGCGAGGAAATTGAGGCAGAACTGGACGCACTGCTCAATGCCTCCCGCAACCAGAGCGCCCGATCCATACGCAATGTTGCCGTAGACGCGTCTGAACCGCTGAGGGATGACCGTCACGATCATCCTGAGGACATCTACAAGGAGGCCCGCGAACTCCAGGAGCGGCTGGACCGGTCCCGTAGGGAAGTCGAGGAGGCGTCATCATCCGAAGACCAGGTATCAGTCTACAAAGAGGACGGCGGCAAGGAAACCGAAGCTTATCAGGGACCGTCCGTCATCTCTTACACCCTCGAAGGACGAAAGGCCATGAACCTGCCCGTACCGGCCTACAAATGCATGGGAGGCGGTGATGTATCCGTAAGCATCATTGTCAACCGCAAAGGATATGTAACGGGGGTCAAAATCATCGAAGCCGTATCCTCGCCGGACCAGTGCCTCAGGGATTATGCCTTGAGAGCTGCCTCCGGCTCCCGTTTCACAGCTTCACAAGACGCTCAGGAACGCCAGGTCGGAGAAATTGTCTACCGTTTCGTTGCTCAGTAAATGGATTGCCGGTGCTGAAATTTTTGATTTTCACTTTATTTTTGCTAAGTTATGTAGCATAACTTTACCCTAATACTATATGAAAAAAATTACCATTATCTCCATTGCCGCCGCCATCTGCTGCGCACTGACGTTCTCCTGTTCCGAATCCATCCTGAGCGGACCGGCAGACAGTCCTGATGAAAGCTCCGTCACCAAATCATCACAAGGAGTTCCCTCTGCTCAAAGTTCCACACCGATGGTTTTGGGAGAAAAACAATAACTGCTATTTTAATCCTCCAACCATGAAAAGAATATATACACTTTCAGCCGTAATAATCAGCATCGCAATACTGGGGGCCTGTGACCCCTACTACTACTCCTCATGGTATATAGAAAACCGACTCGGCGAAGACATAATCGTTATGAGGTCCGACAGCTCAGAGATATCCAATGTTTATATTCCAAACGGGGGCACGGGATGCATATTCCAAGATGAAGGCATAGGAGGAGGATTTCTTTATGCATTAGAGGACAGCTTCTCCAATTTGTACCACCCTGACACCTTGGTCATTTTGAATACCAGCTACGACACACTGTATAAGTTTCACCCCGAACGCCACCCCAAGCCATACCCCAACGAGGAGGTTGCCATGAACATGCACTTCTGGAATATGGACAACTGGACATACAGTTCAAACAATGAAGAGCATACCGAATCGTGGCTCTACATCCTGAATCCGGACTCCGTAGATGACTCATGGATAAGCCGTCCCGGTGACAAATAACCACTAAAAACTTATCCGACAATGAAAAAAATCTTAACTCTGACCATTCTCGTACTGCTCTCCGTAACAGCCCGGGCGCAGTATATCGACGGAGTCCCGCAGTCCCTGGAGCGCAGGGCCGGCCACCTGTACACTGATGACGGGACCAGACTGAGCCAGGCTGCCGCCATGTCGCTTCTCAGTGAGGACATGTACGGAATGTATTCCAGTGGAAGACATCTGTACAAGGCAGGCGTCATCGTAAGCAGCATAGGAGGAGGTCTGGGAGCCATCGGCATAACTATATTCGCGCTGTCCCTCGACAATCTGCTCCACCGCTCCAACAGCTGGGTACCCTACTTAATAGGAGTCTCTTTTGCCTCTGCTTTCGCAGTTCCCGGCGCAGCATTGCTGCTGACCAGCATCCCGCTCTTCTGCATAGCCAATGCCCGGCTCAAAAAAGCAGCGGAAGGATACTCTCCCCGGACGGCATACGTCCCGCAGCTGTCCCTTGGGGCGCAGCCAAGCGGCATCGGGCTGGGCATACGGTTCTGACCCACGCATACGGAGCCGGAGACATCACACGCGGAATCAGATGCGCTGACATCAGCAAGGACTTGGTATATTTTTTGCGGTCTACATACGGTCGCCTTAATAGGCTATTAAATACTGATAAAATACCGATTATATGAGATACCGCATACGAGGCACAATCTTCCTGTCAGCGGCAGTCCTCCTGGCAACTGCCGCCGCAACAGGATGCAGAAGCAATGAGACAGGACACAAAGATGAGCACAAGACGGCTGCCGTCGCCAATGTCAGAACAGCTGCGGCGCAGAGCATCGGCAGCACCCGCACCGTCACCTACCCGGGCCGGATTCAGCCGGCAAAGGATGTCAACCTGTCATTCAGAGTTGCCGGTCCTGTAGCCGCCGTACACTTCCGCGAGGGTCAACACGTCCGTCAGGGCGACACATTGGCTGAGATAGAGGAGCGCGACTACGCCATACAGCTGGCCGCCACCACCGCCCAGTACGAGCAGGTCAAGGCCGAGGCCGGCAGGGTCATCGAGCTCTCGGACCGGGGCAGCGCGACTCAGAATGACTACGACAAGGCCCGCTACGGCCTGGAGCAGATAACCGCCCTCTACCACGCCCACCAGAACGCCCTCAATGACACGAAGATGCTCGCACCTTTCGACGGCTATGTCCAGCAGGTACACTTCGAGGCCGGCGAGACGGTCGGGGCCGGTATGCCGGTAATCACCCTCATCAGCGACGGCGCCCCGATCGTGAAGGTAGACATCCCCGTGGATGACTTCGTCAATATCGACAAGGCCGTCCGCAGCTGGTGCACCGTGGACGTCTATCCCGGAAAGACATTTGAGCTCAGGCTCATCGACATAACCAAGAAGGCCAATCTCAACCAGCTCTTCACCGCCCGCTACGCCCTCCGCCCTGCCTCTGACGGGACCCTGCCCCACTCCGGCATCAGCACAGGCGTCTGCATCGAGTACCGCTCTGACGAGGAGGGGACGGTCAGCATTCCGGCCACAGCCCTCTTCGAGGACAGGGGAGAGACCTGCGTATGGACAGTAGGTCCGGACAACACTATCCGGAGACGGGCCGTCAATGCCGACGACATCGACCGCGACGGCAACGCCCGCATCATCTCCGGACTGAAGGCCGGAGAGACAGTCGTAACCGCCGGAGTCAATTCCCTGAAGGACGGAGCACAGGTCAAGGTGCTCCCAGGCAAATCCGCCACCAACCCGGGTAATCTTCTGTAAACCTACGGAGCCATGAACATAGCAGAATACGCCCTGAAGAACAGGATACTGGTTGTGGCGGTGCTCATCTGCCTCGTTGTGGGCGGAGCATTTGCCTACAACAGCATGAGCAAGCTCGAGGACCCGGAGATCAAGGTCAAGGTCGCAGTGGTGGCCGCCGTCTACCCCGGAGCGACCGCCTACGAGACGGAACTGGAGGTAACCCGCCCGCTCGAGGAGACCATCCGCAGAATCAGCGAGGTGGGGACGGTGACCTCCCAGTCTTTCGACGACATGGCCATCATCACTGTCACCCTCAAGACCACTACCCCGGACTCCGACACCCAGCAGGAGTGGGACCTGCTCCGCCGCAAGGTCAATGACGCCAAGGCATCCCTGCCCGCATCGGCGCAGGTCATGGTCATGGACGACTACGGGGATGTCTACGGCATGTTCTACGCCCTGACATTCGACGGATACGGGTATGAGGAAGCCGGACGCTACGCCGACATGGTCTGCCGGGAGCTCAGCGACATCGAGGGAGTGTCCAAGGCCATCACCTACGGAGAGCGCACCCGCTGCGTGAACATCGACATGAAGGCCGACCGCATGGCTAACCTCGGAGTGCATCCCACCGAGCTGCTGACCACCCTCAATTCCCAGAACTCGGTCATCTACTCCGGATACTTCGACACCCCGGACCGCAGGATGAAGATAGAGATAGGGGATGCCTACGAAAGCATAGAGGACATACGCAACCTCATCATCCAGGGCCATGAAGACGACCAGCTCAAGCTCTCCGACGTGGCCGACGTCACCTACGGCTGGCAGACACCCGTGCGCAACTCCATGAAGTACGACGGACAGCCGGCCATCGGCCTGCTCATCTCAGCCGAGTCCGGCACCGACATCATCAAGATAGGCAAGGAAGTGGAGGCCCGGTTAGAGGAGATCAAGGCTGAGTCCGTCCCCGCAGGCATGGAGTTCCACAAGGTATTCTTCCAGCCCGAGATAGTCGGCAGCTCCATCAACACCTTCATCGTCAACCTGATAGAATCCATCGTAATAGTCATCCTGCTGCTGATGCTGACCATGGGCTTCCGCAGCGGAGTCATCATAGCCACCAGCCTGGTGGTGATAGTCTTCGGCTCGTTCTTCATCCTGGACATGATGGACGGTACCCTCCAGAGAGTGTCCCTAGGCTCCTTCATCGTAGCGATGGGCATCCTGGTGGACAACGCGATAGTGATAGTGGACGGCATACTCGTGGACATGAAGCGCGGAGTGCCCAAGCCCCAGTGTCTGACCAACATCTGCAAGAAGACGGCCATGCCCCTGCTCGGAGCCACTGTCATCGCCATACTGGCATTTTTCCCGATATTCATGTCCCCGGACATGGCCGGAACCTACGTGAGGGACCTCTTCATCGTCCTGGCCGTCTCCCTGCTGCTGAGCTGGGTGCTGGCCCTGACCCACGTCCCGGTGCACTGCGACCTGACCCTGCGCTATCCCAAGGGCAGCGGCACCCCCAATGAGAACAAAGACCCGTTTGACTCTAAAATATACCGCTGGTTCCGCCGCGTGCTGGACCACGTGCTCTCACACCGCCTCATCGCCGTCGGTATAGCCGTCATACTGGTGCTCGGCAGCGTATGGTGCTATCAGTACATTCCCCAGATGTTCTTCCCCGACATGGCCTACAACCAGCTCTACATCGAGTACCGCATGCCCGAGGGCACCGCTCCCGGCAAGGTAGAGAAGGACTTAGAGGAAATGGAGGCATATATCCGTCAGGATGACAATGTCAATCACGTCGTCACCTCTCTCGGCGGCACTCCGGGACGGTACTGCTTAGTAAGAGCCATCGCCGACCCCTCGCTGAGCTATGGAGAGCTGATCATAGACTATGAGGACTACGACAAAATGATAGAGAGCATTCCAAGGATGCAGAAAGAGCTGATGGCCGCCTACCCCGAGGCATACGTAAGGGTAAAGCAGTACAACCTGATGTACCGCCCCTACCCCGTCGAGGCCATGTTCCAGGGGCCTGACCCCGCCGTGCTCAAGGACCTCTGCGCCCAGGCCCAGGCCATAATGGAGGAGAGCGACGCCACCTGGCTGGTGACCGACGACTGGTCTCCGATGGTACCGGCCGTCAAGGTGGAATACGACCAGGCGGCTGCCCGTCAGGCAGGCATCTCCCGCAGCTCGGCCGGCATCTCCGTGATGGCTGCGGCAGAGGGCATCCCCTGCGGCACCCTCAACGAGGGAGGCGAGAGGCTGGGCATCTATATCCGCAGCACCGGTATGGACGGGGAGCCTGTGGAGAGCATCCGCAACACCCCGGTATGGGGACTGCTGCCGTCAGTATCGTCGGTAGCCAACATGGAGACCGTCCAGGGAGTGATGACCGGCACCACCGGCCGGGCGGATATCATCAACGCGCTGGTATCTCCCCTGCCCCTGAACACCATAACCTCAGGCACCGTCATCGAGTGGAACGAGCCCAAGATCTGCCGGTATAACGGACAGAGGGCCATCAAGGCCCAGTGCAACAACACCGCAGGATACACCGCAGCCCAGGCCCGCGACGCCGTCAAGGACCGGATAGAGGCCATAGAGCTGCCAGACGGCTACACCCTCACCTGGCTGGGCGAGTACGACGCCAGCCGGCAGTCAACCCGCTACCTGTTCAAGTATTTCCCGCACGCGATAGTGGTCATGCTGCTGATCATGATAGCCCTGTTCAAGGACATCAAAAAGCCGCTGATTATCGTCTGCTGCCTGCCTCTTGTGGCCATAGGCATAGTCTTCGGCATGCTGGCCGCCGGCATGAGCTTCGGCTTCGTGGCCATGGTCGGCTGCCTGGGCATCATCGGCATGATGATCAAGAACGGCATCGTCCTCATCGACGAGATAGACCGGCAGCTGAGCCTCGGAGTCGAGCCTTACAAGGCCGTAGTCGACTCCACCCTGTCCCGTCTGCGCCCCGTGATGATGGCCTCGATGACCACCGTCCTGGGTATGGCGCCCCTGCTCATCGACCCGCTCTTCGGCTCGCTGGCGGTGACCATCATGGGCGGACTGACGGTGGGCACCCTGATTACCCTCGTCTTCCTGCCCGTACTGTACTCATTGTTCTTCAAGATTAAAAAGGCATGACCATGAGACATTTACCCGCATATACCCGGATTCTGGGCCTGATGACAGCGGCCCTCCTCCTGCTTCCCGCCGCAGCCACGGCCCAGCCGCAGAAGCGCTTCCTCACACTGGAGCAATGCCGTTCCATTGCCCTTGACAGCAGCGCTGTCCTGCGCGGAGCCAGACTAATGGAAGAGAAGACCGACCTGGACCGCAAGGCAGTGATAACCAATTTTCTGCCCAAGATTTCCGCTCACGGCGTCTATCTATGGACATCCAGTTCATTTGACTACGACTTCGGCGGAAGTGCCCTTCCGATATACAAGAATGTATACGGGAACCTGGTTCCGGACCTGATGACGGACGTATCCGGCAATATCGTGTACAACAACGGCATCCCTGTATTCAACCAGTATGCGGTAATCCCGCCCCTGACCCTGTCCCTGGACCTGGCGAACACATTTATGGCCGGCGTGTCGGTAACGCAGCCCGTATTCATGGGCGGCAAGATAGTCTCCGGATACCGCATGGCCGATATCGGTGTCCGCATGGCCGGACTCAATTCCGAGCTCAAGGCTTCGGAGGTCATAGTCTCAGTAGACGAGGCATACTGGACGTACATCAAAACATGCAGGCTGGCCGAGGCGGCCGGAAGCTTCAGCAGTACGGTTGACAGCATGTACTCCTTTGTCCAGAACGCAATAGACGTGGGAATGGCGACATCCACCGACCTGCTGAAGGTAGAGGTACAGCGCAACAACGCCGCACTCATGCTCGCCAAGACCCGGAACGGAAAAAGACTCGCAATGATGAACCTGTGCCACATACTCGGACTGCCGCTGACTGCTGAGATAGAAGTGGATCAGAGCGGATTTGACCTGGACAGCACAATCTTTGTCCCGTCGGAAGGCATGTACGGTCCGCAGGACTCCATAGAAAACAGGGCCGACTACCGCCTGCTGCAAGAGCAGGCTGAGCTCAAGCGCAGGAATGTGGATTTCGTACGCTCCGATTTCCTGCCCAGTCTGGGCGTGATGGCCGGATACGGCTACACCTACGGGCTAAGGATTCAGGACGAGGTACTGCTCAATCAGTCCGGCTTCACGGTCATGGCCACTCTTAAAGTTCCCATCTTCGCATGGGGAGAAGGCAGCCTGAAAATCCGCTCGGCCAGGAAAGAGCACGAGATGGCGATGGAAGAGCTGGACAGGCTGTCCGGACTGATGGAACTGGAGAGGACACAGAACATGTACGCGGTATCTGAGGCAGCCCTGCAGGTCTGCATGGCCAGGACCGCTCTGGAAAGCGCCGCCACCAATCTGAAAGTATGCAGCGACCGGTACGAGACTGGGATGGAGACCTTGGTCAATGTCCTGGAATCCCAGACGCAGTGGCACCAGTGCGGATGCAGTTACATAGAAGCCGTGGCAGAGTACAAACTGGCCTGTACCAGATACTTGAAATCCATCGGGAAATTATAGGAAACATTTTTGATATTCTCATAAAAAATTATCAATTTTGCAGCCTGCTAATGATAAATTATGAGACTTTCAAAAATTGTTTTCCCATTGCTTGTTTTCTTCCTGCTGGCAGGTGTTCCATACACTTCTGCTGCCCAGCAGCAGTCCAAAAGAGTACGCGAGGCCGTGGGCAGATGCGAGGTGACACGCCACATCACACTTGAAGAGGCCGAGCAGAAAGCCCTCCAGGACGCTAAGACTGAAGCACTCCGCAAGGCCGGAGTTCCCGAGAAACTGTGGACTGTGACCGGACTTATAAGCCAGGATGACGGCAGCGAGTTCAGTCAGGTCCTGTCCAGGATGACGACGCTTCAGGTTGACGGATTCATCAACATACGCAGCGTGAAATACTCCGAAGAGATGGTTGACGGCCGCCGGTATGCCGTAGCCGTGATTGACGCGGATGTCAGGCGCGGAGGAGAGATTGACCCCACATTCGTCCTGGACGTAGCCGATGTAAAGACCCTCTACGGGGAAGAGGAGCGCCTTAACTTCACTACCAGGATCTACGGTCATGATGCATGGCTGCACATATTCTGGTTCGATGACCAGGGCGGGTCGGTCATCTACCCCAACCAGTACGAGGCCAAGAAGCTCTTCCACAAGGAGACCGATTACAGATTTCCGTTGAACGACAACATGGAATACGTGATGAGCAAGACCGACAAGTCCAACCGGTTCGAGACCATAAACCTCATCGTTGTAGCCACCAAACGTGACATCCCTTTCATAGACCGCAGCATCACTTTCGAGTCCGTGCTCAAGTGGGTGTACTCCATACCCGCCGATGAACGGGCCGCATGGAGAGAAGCAATCGTTATACAGTAAATAATATCTACTATGAAAAGAGTACAGCTTAAACTGCTTGTCATTCCCCTGTCCCTTCTACTCTTCATGACCGTCGCACCGTCACTGCTCCAGGCACAGATCAGATCTGACAACACCAGGAGTTTCAAATGGATAAGATCGGTCCACGGGCAGAACCAGCGGCCCTATTCGGACGGTTTCGCAGCCTTCTACGAAGCCGGCAAATGGGGTTACGAGAATGCGGACGGAGATATAGTGATACCGGCACAATACGATGAGGCCGGTGATTTCTCAGGAGGCATCGCCCTCATTAAGAAAGACGGCAAGTGGGGAGTAATCACACCTGACGGCAAGGAAATTTACAAATGCCTGTACGACACCATTTCGCCTTTTTCGGAGAATGTAGCGCTGGCGGCCATTGACAAGAGCTGGTACTACCTCAACGTCAACGGGAAAGTACAGAGCCTTCCATCCGACATGACATTCAGCTCATACCACAACGGCCTGGCCAGGGTCAAGAAGACAGTCCGCGGAAAAGAACGCTACGGCTTCATCGACAGCAAAGGATTCTTTGTAATAGAGCCCATCTTCGACCAGGCCAGCGATTTCTTCGGAGACAAGGCCCTGGTATCCATCAACGGACGCCACTTCTCCATCAACGCCAAGGGCAAGAGGGTCGTCCTGGACTTCCCGTTCTCTCCTGACAACACCTACCTCTCCAGCACCTACGGCAGCGGCTTCATGAAACAGGGAGACAAGTACCTCTTTATAAAATACGACAAAGGAAACTACTCCCTCATGCCCTCCAGCTATCATGCTGTGTCCCCGTTCAGGGAAGGATATGCCCTGGTGGAGACCGAGAACGGCAGACTCAAGTACATCCACCCCGACGGCACCACTGCCGTCAACCTGCCCGAGGACTGTACTGCGGCTGGCAACTTCTCCGAAGGCAAGGCCTGGGTATGCATTGACGGCAGGTACGGATTCATCAACACAACCGGAACAATAGTGATTGACACCATATTCTCCTACGCCTCCGACTTCAACGACGGAATGGCCTACGTCGCATACGGCGAACGCCAGGGCATCATCTGCCATAGCAGGAACAATGACTCCTGGCCCGACATGAGAATCGAGAGCGTGAGACTGGCCGACAGCAACGGTGACGGCCAGGTTGAGTCAGGTGAGAGCTTCAAGCTGGACGTTGTCCTCAAGAACTACGGACGAGAGGCCGCCGACGGCATCACCGTCACCCTCTCCGGAGATGCCGAACAGGCCCGCTGGTTCACCTACGGGACAAATCAGCTGGAATTAGAAAGTCTTGCACCCGGAGAGTCAACCACCGTCTCCTTCGAAGGAAAGACCAACATGGATCTGGTGTCCGAAGACATCAGCGTCAGTTTCAAGGCCATGGCCGACAACCAGTTCAATGCCCTCAACTCCTTCCTCACCTTCCACGCGATGGGCATCAACCAGTGCAAGCCCCTCCTTGCCACCTACTGGGTCCACACCCCCGACCACTCGGCACTGATGCCGGGCAAGAGCGCAATGGTAGAATTCTCCGTCAAGAACGAGGGCACCGACATCGCCAAGGACGTGACGGTGAACATGAGATGGCCTGCAGGAATCAACTCTACCACTTCCGTCATCCGCCTGGGCGACATCGATCCCGGTGACACCAAGGAATACAGGCAGTCATTCTACATGGATACCACCGTTGCCAGTTCAGGACAGCTGTCCATAGTGGCCACCATCACTGATTTCACCCAGAAGCACACAGACGTCAAGTACATGATGTTCGAGACCGGCAAGATGAATCTCGCCGTCAACGTCCTTGGAGGAGGCGCCTCGTCATTCTCCATGCCGTCCTATCTGGCGATGACCCAAGGACAGCAGGGACAGGCACCTTTCACATCCAACGTCGAGAGCGCACCTGAGACTGCCCGCAGCCAGTCCGAGCTTCTGGCAGGCCTGACGATGATAAAGGAACCTGACAACAACAAGTTCGCACTGGTAATCGGCAACGAGGACTACAACTCCTTCAAACTTCAGACCCTCTACGAGCCCAACGTGGACTTCGCCGTCTCCGACGCAGAGACATTCAGCGAATATGCCAAGAACATCCTGGGAGTACCCGAGGACAACATCATCCTCCTCAAGAACGCCACATACTCCCAGATGAACTTCCACATCAACAAGATAGCACGTATCGCAGACCTGCATCCCGGCGAAATCGAGATCTACGTCTACTACGCCGGACACGGCCAGGTGGACGGCAATTCCAAGGAATGCTTCCTCATCCCCGTAGACGTGAGCACCACCGCTCCGTCCGAGGGCATCAGGCTTGAGGACCTGTACGCGACCCTCAGCGGAAGCGGAGCCAGAAGGACCATGGTATTCCTCGACGCATGCTACAGCGGGGTAGGCCGCGGCATCATCATTCAGCCCAAGGAGACCCCCATCAAGGGCAACCTGGTGGTAATGACAGCGTCATCCGCAACCCAGAGGTCCATGCCTTATCAGGAAAAGCAGCACGGCATGTTCACCTACTTCCTGCTCAAACAGCTCAAGGACACATACGGGGACATCACTGTCGAGGACCTCTACAACGCAGTGAAATCCAACGTACAGTCCAGCTCGGTATGGATCAACAACATGGAACAGACCCCCGAGCTCCTCAGCGGTCCCGGCATTGACAAGGACTGGAGACAGTGGAAACCTTAAAAACCGAACATACACCATCATCCAGATCATGAAACGACTAAGACTTCTTATAGCAATACTCGCTCTGACTGCGGCAGGCAGCACGGCAAAAGCGCAGTTCGTCAAATTTTCCTTCGGAATAGAGGGAGGCGGCCTTGGAACATACATGCAGACCGACCCCGGACTGTATCCCGCCTTCGGTTACGGAGGATACGGAGGAGCCAACTTCGAGCTCAGGCTCGGCCGGGTAATCGGATTCTACGTCGAGGGCATATACTCGTACCAGACAGGCAACCACAACCTGCTCAAGGAAGGCGGATATGACACCGGCTTCAAAGTCAATCTCACCAGACAGTACATACACATCCCCGTATCCCTTCATCTGTGGATGGGCCGCAGCGCCATCTTTGAGGTCGGTTTCCAGCAGTCCATACTGATGAACTCGAGATACACCGAGGACCCCGACTCATACTACCCGACGGTCATCAGCCCTGACGAAGGCGCCCTGAAATACTACACCAGCCTCATAGCCGGCTTCAAGTTCAATATGGGACGGGTAGTCTACCTGAACATCCGCGGAACATACGGACTGAGTCCCTCCTATGTAATCTGGGGCAACGGATTCCCCGTCATCACGGCCTCTGTCGGACTCGGCTTCAGACTCTACACATACAGAAGATCCGCTTTCAAATAAATCAAAAACCGATAAAATGAAAACAAGATATATCAGTTCCGTACTTCTGCCACTGCTTCTGCTGTCTGTCCTGTACATATCCCGTTCCTGCACCTCGGCCGTGGAGGGGGAAGGCAGTTTCCCCTACCTGGAGCTTGCTCCCGGAACAACGGAAACCATCTACGTGGGGAGCAATGACACAACAGTAACCGTAAACCTCATCTCCAACAGAGAGCTTGAGGCAGTCTCCAACAAGAGCTGGGTCACTACTGTCATGGACTACAACAGGCTAAGGCTCATCATCAAAAGCAACGACATACTTCAGCAGAGACACGCCACAGTTACAATCCGCGACGAGAACAGAGCCTGCGAGCAGCAGCTACGCGTCATACAGGCCAGCATGTCACTATACTAAACATACATCCACATGATTTGCGATTATCGACTTAAAGTGTTTCACACCGTAGCAGTCAAGGGTTCCTTTACTGCAGCGGCCAAGGAGCTCGGCATCACTCAGCCGGCAGTAAGCAACCACATTTCAGAACTGGAGAGCAATATAGGCGACATACTCTTCTACAGAAGCCGCCGGGAGACAGTGCTGACCCCCAAGGGCCGCATACTTTTCGAATACGCCGAGAAAATCCTCAACCTGTACCGGTGCGCGGACCGCGAGCTGGTTCCGATACGCAAGGACGAACGGAGGCAGATGGTCATCGCGGCCGTACCCGATGCGGCCGGATTCTTCCTCAAGACCCTCGTGGACTACTATACCCGCATCTATCCCGGAACAGAGATATCGGTCCTCGAGCGAAGCAGGGAAGAGGCGGCTGAGCTCCTTGCTGACGCATCCGTAGACGCGGCCATAACCGACACACCTGTGGAAGGCGCCGACAGCGCTGTCTTCGCCACCCTTTCAATCGGAGGATCATCCCGCCCCATGGCCACATGGTACATCAACCGCACAGCCGGAGCCGAGACAGGCTCCACCATAGACGATTTCCTCCTCTGCTGCCGTACATTCAAGTAAATGAACAGACTCTGGAAGACAACGGCCGTCATACTGCTGCTCACGGCAGCCATAACCGCGACAGTGCTTACAGTCGCGGGAAGAAACGGTAACACCGACGACACGGCCGAAGCTCTCCAGCCTGAAGACAGCAAAGCCGAGGAATACGTCTCCATCAACGAATTCCTCACCAACGACATGTGCGGCACTCCTCAGGCCGCCGCCCTGGACTCCTACATCGAGCGTTTCATGAGGCGCTGGGAGATCAAAGGCGGCAGTCTGGCAGTAATGAAAGACGGCAGGCTCATCTACTCCAAAGGATACGGATGGGCTGACGAGGAGAAAGGCATACCCATGTCTCCTGGACACATCATGCGCATCGCATCCCTGTCCAAGCTCATCACAGCCACAGCAATCATGCAGCTCTGCGAGCGCAGGGTACTGAGTCTGGAGGACCGCGTGTTCGGAGACGGCGGTATCCTGGACTGCCCGCAATTCAGCCGGATACGGGACAAAAGAGCGCGGAGCATCACCGTGGAGCATCTGCTGCGGCACGAAGCGGGATTCACCATGCACCGCGGCGACCCGATGTTCACCACCCGCTCTATCATCATAAGGGAAGGGCTGGACACAGTGCCCGACATGGACAGAATCATCGAGTACGCTCTGGGAGACAGGCTGGGCTACACGCCCGGAACCGGTTTCAGATACTCCAACCTGGGATACCTGATCCTAACCAAAATCGTAGAAGTGTGCAGCGGCATGGACTACGAGGAATACTGCCAGGAAAACATACTCCATCCTGCCGGCTGCTATGACATGCACCTGGCCCGCAATCTGTATGAGGACAGATATCCCAACGAGGTCAGATACTACGAGACCCACGAGGCCGAGCCGGTTCCGGCATTTGACAACAGCGGGGACACCCTGTGGCGCAGCTACGGAGGCAGCAACATAGAAGGACTGCTCGGAGCGGGAGCCTGGGTAGCGTCTCCCGCCGAATTCGTAAGGTTCACGGCCTCCATTGACGGAGATCCCTCAGTTCCGGATGTCATCTCTCCCGAAAGCGTCCGTATGATGACTGCCGACCCCGACCACCCCTACCGTCCCATAGGCTGGGTACGTGCGGGCGAGCACTCGGACTGGTCCAGGACCGGCACCCTGGCCGGCACCAGCGCCCTAGTCAAGAGGCAGTCCAACGGATACATCTGGATGTTCGCCACCAATACCAGCTCATGGAAAGGCTCCCGCTTCACCAGGGACATCGACCGCATGTACCGCACCGCCTCTTCCCGCATAGCCGAATGGCCGGCCAGGGACCTGTACACGGTCCGTGAAGACATATAATTTGTTTTTTCGCATAAAAAAGATAACTTTGTAGGATGTATGTCCGACAATGTATAGAGTAGTCCTATTTTTACTATATGCCCTCTCCTGGCTGCCGCTGAAGGTCCATTACGCCTTCTCCCGCATCCTCGCATGGTTTCTGCACAGAATCCTGCACTACCGCATCTCTACAGTCGTGGCCAACATCGCACGGTCATTCCCGGAGATGAGCTACGATGAGATAGAACAGACCGTCCGCGACTTCTACCGCAACCTGGCCGATGTCATCGTGGAGTCCGTTTGGTGTCTCGGAGCCTCTACTGAGAAAATCGGGGAACAGGTGCGTATCACCGGGCAGGAGGATCTGAACCGGGCACTGGACCTGAACCGAAATGCAGTCATCATGGTGGGGCACCTGGGCAACTGGGAGATTTTCACCGGCCTGCCCGACCTGAGGACTCACTACGGCATAGACCTGGACAACAAGGACTTCGTCTATGTATACAAAAAGCCGTCCAGCGCCATGGCCGACAAGATCATCTCGCATATCAGGCTGCACCACGGCTCGTGCTCCATCATTGAGTCCCATCAGATCATCCGCCACATAATAAAGCACCGCGAGGGCCGCAAGGCATTCTTCTTCATCTGCGACCAGAACCCCTACTTCAACGTGAGCCGGTTCACCGCAGATTTCCTGAGCCAGAAGACCTACATGATAGAGGGTCCGGAGACCATAGCCGCCAGGATCGGGATGCCGGTGCTCTACTGCGGGCTGATAAGGCACGGACGGCGCGACAACGAGGCTCACTTCCGGCTGATTACGGAAAATGCGGCCGGATGTCCCGAAGGATACGTCACGTCCGAGTTCGCGCGGCTGCTCGAAACCGACATAAGGAACCATAAAGGAACATGGCTGTGGAGCCACAAAAGATGGAAAAAACGAATCGCATGAAACACATCAGCATCCTCACGGCGCTGGCCCTGGCCTGCACGCTCACCACAGGCGCGTCAGCACAGAACATCAACCGTCTCGAAAAGGGACAGGAAATCCCGGACGGAGTCGTCATCTACTCCCTTCCCCTCACCACCATCCGGCTGGATGTGGAGGCCGTATGCGAGACATACACTCCGGGCCCCTACTGCCAGTGGGCAAAAAAATATCTGGGAATAGACGTTCCGCAGGAAGCCGGAGTCAGCTACACTCTCAGCAGGGTAGAAATGACCCCGTACCTGGAAGCGGACCGCAGCTGCAGCTACATCATCAACCTCGACGGATTTCTGGGCAAGGCGTCCCCTGCCAGCTTCTTCGAGTTCTCGACCCAGGGTCTCATCGTCCTGTCCGATGAGAACAAAGGCAGCGGCAACTTCTGGAGATTCCCGACCATTGCCACTGGAGCAGATGCGCTTGGCTCCGAGGCTACAGGCAACCTGACATCCACCGAGACCACCCTCTACAGGACAGTCCGCAATGACAGGGGCGGATACGACCGTGTAGCAGTACGCCAGAGCCAGGTAGTGGAGAAAAGCCCCGAGAACAAGGCAAAGGAAGCGGCATCCATGATCCTGTCTCTCCGACAGCACCGCATAGACATCATCACCGGCAACACCGATGCGACTTTCAGCGGTGACGCACTGCGCGCCGCCGTAGAGGAAATCGGACGTCTCGAGGACGAGTACATGAGCCTCTTCACGGGAACTTCCGTCACTTCTGTACAGACCCGGAATTTCGACATAGTACCCGCATCCGGCGGGGAGGAGGAGCTGACAGTGGCGTTCCGCATCTCCGACTCGCAGGGCCTGCTCCCTCCGGATGACATCTCAGGCCGTCCGGTAGTCCTGGAAATCATCCCTGAGGACGCCCAAGACTTCTATTCCGCACAGGTCATCGACGAAGCCAGGGCCTCCAATCCAAGGGCAAAGCACGAAGCCGCGCAGCACGGTGACATCCACTACCGCATACCGGCCGTCTGCACCGTCCGGCTCATTGACGGCCAGGAGCTGATACTCAAGAGCAGGATGCCGGTCTACCAGAAAGGACAGGATCTCATGTTCCCCGTACACGTAATGATAAAATAAACTGATAACTTAATAAACACTGACAAAGTATGACAATCGACAATCTCGACCCCAAGTGCGTATGGAAAAACTTCTACGCGCTGACACAGATTCCCCGCCCCTCGAAAAAAGAGTGGAGGGCCGTGGACTTCATGGAAAATTTCGGTAAGAACCTCGGTCTGGAGACCATCCGCGACGAGGTGGGCAACATCATCATCCGCAAGCCGGCTACTCCCGGCATGGAGAACCTCAAGGGCGTCATCCTCCAGGGCCACCTCGACATGGTGCCCCAGAACAACAATGACGTAGAGCACGACTGGGAGAAGGACCCCGTAGAGACCTACATCGACGGCGAGTGGGTAAAGGCCAAGGGTACCACCCTCGGAGCCGACAACGGACTGGGTTGCGCCGTAGCAATGGCTGTGCTTGAGTCCAAAGACCTGGTACACGGCCCCGTAGAGGCACTTTTCACTATTGACGAGGAGACCGGAATGACCGGAGCACAGGCCCTCAAGGGCGGCATCCTCCAGGGCGATATCCTCATCAACCTCGACTCAGAGACTGAAGGCGAGCTGTACGTAGGCTGCGCCGGAGGCCTGGACACTGACGCGGAGTTCAGTTTCAAACCCGAATCCATAGACAAGGACAATGACCAGTACCGCATCATAATCAAAGGTCTGCGCGGAGGCCACTCCGGAATGGAGATCAACGAGGGCCGCGCCAACTCCAACAAGCTGATGGCCCGCATCCTCCTCCCCCTGCTGCGCGACTTCAAGGGCGAGCTGGTATCCATCGAGGGCGGCAACATGCGCAACGCCATCCCGCGTGAGGCACAGGCCGTCATCGCTCTTCCCGGAAAGAAGGCCTCAAAGGCCCTGAAATGCATCGAGGCCGCAGCCGCCGACATCAAGCACGAGTACGCACCCATCGATCCCGGCATCGAGATAATCGTCGAGAAGACCAGGGGCGCCAGGAAGATTATCCCCGCCGACGTTGCCCTCAACGTAGTGAAGGCCCTGCTCGCCTGCCCCTGCAACGTAGACCGCATGAGCCTCGTGATGCCCAATCTCGTGGAGACATCCAACAACCTCGCCATAGTCAAGTCCGAAGGCAAGAAGATCAACGTCAAGACCCTCATGAGAGGTTCCACCGACTCGGCCAAGTACGCCCTGCGCGATGCCATACAGAGTGCCCTTGAGCTCGGCGGTGCCAAGGTCAGGTTCTCGGGAGGATACTCCGGATGGCAGCCCAATATGGACTCAGACATTCTCAGGACCATGAAGGAGACCTACAAGGCCCTCTACGGCAAGGAGCCCGAGGTCAAGGCTATCCACGCCGGCCTCGAGTGCGGCATCCTCTCCACCAATTACCCGCACTGGGACATGATCTCCTGCGGCCCGACCCTGATGTCACCCCACTCCCCCGACGAGCGCCTGCTGATTCCCACAGTGGAGAAATTCTGGAACTTCATCAAGGAAGTACTCAAGAACATTCCCGCGAAGTAATTTTGGTAATTGACGTATAATTCGTATCTTTGCAGCCCTTTCCCACACCGGGAAAGGGCTTTGTTAATTTTAATTAAATAATAATCAAAATGTTAAAACAGTACGAAACCGTTTTCATTGCAACTCCCGTTTTATCTGAGGAACAGATAAAGGAAGCGGTAGAAAAGTATCGCGGCTACATCCTCTCCGAGGGTGGTGAGATCGTGAACGATGAGGACTGGGGCCTGAGAAAGCTGGCCTACCCCATCCAGAAAAAGACAACAGGGTTCTACCACCTGTTCGAGTTCAGGGCTGACTCGCAGTTCATCGACAAGCTCGAGACACAGTACAGACGCGACGAGCGCATCATCCGTTTCCTCACATTCGTGATGGACAGGGACTCCATCGCCTACTCAGAGCGCAGGCGCAGCAACAGGAAAGAAAACGCAGCGGCTCCCGCTGCAGAAAATACAGCAAAGGAGGAATAAGCCATGGCCGTAAACAACGAAATCAGATTTCTCAACCCTCCTACAGTAGAGGTGAAGAAGAAAAAATACTGCCGCTTCAAGAAAGCGCACATCAAATATGTGGACTACAAGGACGCTGAGTTCCTCAAGAGGTTCCTCAACGAGCAGGGCAAGATTCTCCCCCGCCGTCTGACCGGTACTTCCCTGAAGTTCCAGCGCAAGGTCGCTCAGGCAGTTAAACGTGCAAGGCATCTCGCCCTGCTCCCTTACGTAACAGACTTATTGAAATAAGGAGGACAGTGTATGGAAATCATTCTGAAACAGGACGTCGCCAATCTCGGGCATAAAGACGATATCGTAAAGGTAAGAAACGGCTATGCTGTCAACTACCTCATCCCTCAGGGCATGGCTGTTCTCGCAACTGAGTCCGCCAAGAAGGTTCTCGCCGAGAATATCCGTCAGAGGGCACACAAGGAGGCCAAGCTCCGCGAGGAGGCAAGCGCACTCGCAGCCAAGATCAACGGTCTGACCGTGAAGGTTGTGGCCAAGATGAGCTCGAAAGGCAAGATCTTCGGCTCCGTAGGCAACATCCAGATTGCCGAGGCCGTAGCCGCTCTTGGAGTGGAGATTGACCGCCGCAACGTAACCATCGCCGGCATGGACAACATCAAGGAGGCCGGTGTATACGATGCCAGTGTGAAGTTCTACAAGGACATCAAGGCTGACTTCAAGGTCGAGGTAGTCGGAGACGGCACCGAGACAGCAGAGGAATCCGCTCCCGCAGCTGAGGCACCCGCAGCCGAGTAAGAACCTCTCAAAAAAGTACAATAAAGAGGCGGCTCCTTTCGCAGGGGCCGCCTCTTTCATGCTGTACTGTCCGGAGATCAGTCCTGAGCGGTGCCGCGGCGCGACTCATAGGTGTCGGTTATGCCGTCCAGCTCGGTATTGTACTGCTTCTTGCCTGAAACAGCGTCATTGTAAGTACAGGGACCGGAAATACATCCGTCGGGACACACCATCATCTCCAGGAATTTCGCCGGAGCCTTCCGGGTCTTGGCGTAACTCTTCATAAGAGCGATGTTCTTCTTGTCCATGCCCGCAATCCTGATAGAGTTGACATCCTCCCCAAGGAAAGCCTTTACTGCACCGGCAACTCCGCCGCTCTGGCCGAAAGCATGTGCCTCCTTGACTGAAAGAGTCTCCACCTCATAGGGTTCCACATTGTCGAAATCTATCTCATAGCCTGAAAATACGCTGCCCAGTTCCTCGAAAGTCATGACATAATCCACGTTCGGATTGCTCTTGGCCTCCTTGCGCTTCGCTATGCAGGGACCGATGAACACCTGCTTGGCCGCAGGATACTTTTCCTTGACAATCTCCGCTGCATAGTACATGGGCGAGCCGGTGGAGGAAACGAACGGAGCCATGTCGGGAATGTGCTTGCGCACCAGCTCAGTCCAGGAAGGGCAACAGCTGGTGGTCATGAACGGCTGACCCTCGGCCATCTTCTCCTTCAGTTCATGGGCTTCGTTGCTGACGGTCATCATGGCTCCCTCAGCCACCTCTACTACAGCCGAGAAGCCGATAGCCTTGATGGCGCCGTAAAGTTTTTCCCTGGTGGTCTTGAACTGACCGAGGATGGAGGGCGCAACCATGGCCACCACCGGACGGCCGTCCCAGATGTTGTTGAGCACGTCGAATACCTGAGACACCTCGAAAATAGCACCGAAAGGACATGCGTTCAGACATTTGCCGCAGTAGATGCACTTGCTCTCGTCTATATGCTCCACACCGTACTTGTCCTTGGAAATCGCCTTCACAGGACATGCCTCCTCGCACGGCACTGGAATGTACACGATGGCGTGATAAGGACAGCTCTGATAGCACTTGCCGCAGTTGATGCAGAGGTCATGGTCTATCACGGCCTGGCCGTGGCGCTTGATGTCGTGCGTGATGGCGCCCTTGGGGCAGTTCATCGAACAGCTGCGGGCCACGCATCCGCGGCAGAGATTGGTGATCTCGTAATTGGTCTTGACACAGGAGGAGCACGCCTCGTCGATGACGCACATTATATTGTCCTTCTGTGTCCTCTCACCGCTGATGACACGTCGGGCGTACTCCGACAGGGGAGTCAGCTCGTCCTTCTCATCATTCATATCGTATCCGAGCAGAGGGAACATCTTATATTTCCACACGGCCCTCTCCTTATGCACGCAACATCTTCCGAGTACATCAGCATTACGGGGGCTGAGCTGTATCGGCAACCTGTCAATATCGGAGACAAGCCGGTCCTCTTTCCACTTGTTAACCATCATCGCCAGCAGCTTGTGGCGGACAATCATCACATTGTTGGTAAATGCCATATCTATCTTAAAATTTGTAAAGGAAATCGCTGCAAATGTAACACTTTATCCCTAATCTCCAACTTTTCCTGACGGATATCGGAATCCAACCAGCGCCAGGCGCACTATGGACACCCTGGCACGGGGGACATCCGCCCCGGGAGCGGAGACCGTCACCTTCCTCCGCATCCTGCGGTAGTCCCTGTGGGCCCTGAGCACCGACCTGAAAAAAGACAGTCTGCCGGTGAGCAGATAGACACAGGCTATAGCCCCGTCCACGCACATCCGGACGAAGATAATCCGTGAGCGGGAGCGGGAAGGCAGGTTCTTGTACATCATCAGGAGATTGTTGCGGAAATTGAGATACAGTTTCCGGGGAGAGTTGTTGGGCAGGGTACCTCCTCCCACATGATAGACGGCGGAAGCGGGATCCACCCATATCTCCCACCCTGCCAGCATGGCCCGCCAGCACAGGTCTATCTCTTCCATGTGGGCAAAGAAGCTGTCGTCCAGGCCACCGAGGTCATGCCAGACACCGGAGCGTATCATGAATGCTGCCCCTGATGCCCAGAACACGCGGCACGGCGTATCATACTGCCCGCGGTCCTCCTCAATGGTGGCCAGTATCCTTCCGCGGCAATAGGGAAAATACCAACGGTCCACGAAACCACCGGAAGCGCCAGCATGCTCGAACCATCCGCGGCGGTCATAGCACAGTACCTTGGGAGCGCATACGGCACAGCGCGGCCTCGCATCCATGAAATTCTCCAGCTCCTGAAGCCACCCAGGGGTGACCTCTATATCGGAATTCAGCAGCAGATAGTAATCGAATGCCTCTCCGCTGCCGCCTATGGTGGCCAGAGCCCTGTTGTACCCCCCGGTAAATCCGTAATTGCGGTCCAGCAGCACCAGCCTCACATCCGAAGGCCAGCTCTCCCTCAGAAACTCCACGGAGCCGTCCTCAGAGCCGTTGTCCGCAACATACAGCACATCCCCCTCCGGCATGCACTCCAGCACCGAAGGAATGAACTTCTTCAGGAACTCCTTCCCGTTCCAGTTGAGTATGACTACAGCTGTTCTCGACATGATTCTTCCCGGTTAAAATATTACAGAGTGTCCTTCAGCAACGGCAGCCGCACCGCATTGGAGCCTTTCAGCAGGACGGTGCATCCGCTCAAGGGAGCTTCCTCAAGTATCCGGCGGGCCTCCTCAACGTCCCGGCAGAATGTAAACCGCCCGTCCGCCGCCGTCCCCGGAGCCGCCTCCGCCGCTTTCAGGAACTCCCCGCCTACAAAGATTGCTCTCACGCACTCCCTCATGGCGGCAGCGGTCTCCATCACCCGGCAATGTTCCTGCACAGAATCCTGTCCCAGCTCAAGCATCTCTCCAAGAATCAGGACCTTGTTGGAAAATTGCGAGAGCGCGAAATTGTCCAGGGAGGCCTTCATGCTCGAAGGATTGGCGTTGTAGGTGTCCAGCACCAGCAGATTGCGGGTCGTCCGTTCCAGCTGAGAACGGAGATTGGACGGGACATAGGCCCCGACTGCAGCGGCCGCCGCTTCAGGCGGTACGCCGAAATATCTGCCGACACAGACTGCCGCCATCACGTTGGCAGCATTGTACGAGCCGATAAGATGAGTGGAAACTGTGATGCCCTCCGGCATTTCCAGCCTCAGGTACGGTTCTTCGGACGTCACGGGAAGTATGCGCGCTCCGGCAGCCTCCACCCCATATCGCACGGTCCTAAGGTCCGGCCGCTGCGAGGCCATGGCACACAGGTCCGGGTCATCGGCATTGAGGAACGCCGTATCACCTGTCCGCTGAAGATAATCGTAAAGCTCGCCCTTGGCCCGCCTGACCCCTTCGAAAGAGCCGAAACCTTCAAGATGGGCCTTGCCTACATTGGTGATGAGACCGTAGTCCGGCAGGGCAATGGCTGTCAGGGCAGCTATCTCCCCGGGATGGTTGGCACCCATCTCGATCACCGCAATCTCAGTATCGCCTGTGATGCGCAGCAGCGTCAGCGGCACCCCGATATGGTTGTTCAGGTTGCCTGCAGTCGCGGTCACCCGGTACCTGGCAGAAAGCACCGCGTACAGCAGTTCCTTGGTGGTAGTCTTGCCATTGGTGCCGGTCAGGCCTATCACAGGTATGCGGAAACCCGAGCGGTGCCTGCGGGCCAGGGCCTGCAGGGCCTCAAGCGTGTCGTCAACAACTATATACCGTCCTCCGTCAGGGATACCGCTGTCCCGCGCGACCACCGCCCACGCAGCTCCGGCCTCCAATGCCGCCGCCGCAAAGCGGTTGCCGTCAAAATTGTTCCCTCTCAGGGCAAAGAACATTGCCCCCGGCTCTATCCTGCGGCTGTCGACCGATACCCCGGCAGATGAGAGGAACGCTCCGTACAGCCTGTTTTCCATCGTTTTGTCCATCATTCCGATTATTCACGATACATTCTACTTACGTCCTGTGGAGCCGAAGCCACCCTCCCCTCTTGCACTTTCCTCCAGCACTTCGACCTCCTCCCACTCCACCTTCTCATGGCGGGCCACCACCATCTGGGCGATACGCTCCCCGGGATTGAGGGTGAAGTCCTCCGAAGAAAGGTTGACCACAATGACCTTTATCTCACCGCGGTAGTCCGCGTCTATGGTCCCTGGAGTATTGACCAGGGATATACCGTGCTTTATCGCCAGACCGCTCCGGGGACGTATCTGCGCCTCGAAGCCGGCAGGCAATTCGATATACAGTCCGGTAGGAACGAGCACCCGCTGCAGCGGTTTCAGCACCAGCGGTTCAGGGATACCGGCTCTCAGGTCCATACCGGCCGAGTGTTCTGTAGCGTATGCCGGAAGTGCGAAGGGGGATTTATTGACTATCTTGACTTTCATCTGTTATGGTTTTATGTCGTCTGAAATATTTTTCGATATAGAAAATGCCGGCCAGGTATACTCCTATCAGCAGGGTGCGGACGGTCATGGTCCAGCCGAAGGGGATCGTGTCTGGGATGGCCCGGTCCAGGGAATAGAGCACCAGCCCCAGGACGATGATGCCGGAGATCTTGCCCCAGCGGTAGGGTATGGAATAGTATTTACGGCCGAGCAGAACGCTGAGTATCAGCATCGTCAGGTAACTGAAGAAATGGCCCCACGCGGCGGCGTGATAGGAGTACACCGGAAGGAATACGATGTTGATGACGGCTGTCACCGCCAGACCGGCCAGGGTGATGTATATGGCGAAGGAGGGACGGTCGGAGAGCTTGTACCACATGGACACGTTGAAGAGCATGCCCATCATCATGTAGGCCAGGAGCATCACCGGCACTATGCCCATGCCCTCGCGGAAATCGCTGCCCACGATAAGCTGTATGATGTCCAGGTAGAAGGTCACCCCGAGGAAGATCAGCATGCAGAACATCACGAAATACTCCATCACCGAGGCGTAGATCCGCTTGAAATCCTTCTGACGGGTGTTGGAGAAGAAGAACGGCTCCGCGGCAAAGCGGAACATCTGCACGAAGAGGCTCATGATCACAGCCACCTTGACCGCGGCCTGGTACACTCCCAGGTCTGCTCTCCAGAGCGTATCGTCCACATTGAAGAAACGGAAGAGGATGCGGTCCAGAAAGTCGTTGACCACACCGGGCAGACCCGCTACCATCAGCGGCAGGGAGTAGCGCAGCATGTCTCTGATAGTCCTGCTGTCTGTGCCGAAGCCCACGCGGAGCATCTCCGGAATGAAGAGCGCGAAGCAGAGCACGCAGCTCACGAGTATGGAGAATACCGGATAGGAGAAATCGGGTACGGCGGGTATCAGTCCGGAGAGGAGATTGTCCGGATGCAAGGCGGCATATCCGGGGTACCAGAGGAAAAGCAGCAGGTTGGTTCCCGCCTCCGTGAGGATCTTAACCACCTTGAACACGGCGAATCTCCAGGCCCTGTTCTCCTGCCTCAGCTTAGCGAAGAGTATCGCCGTGATGCAGTCGGAGAAAAGGATTATGCCGATGTAGATATAAAGGTTCCAGTATCCTCCGTAGCCCATACGCTCCGCCAACCCCTTCCCTAGGACGATCATAAGCAGCAGGAATACAGCCGACACTGCGGAGACTGCCGCCAGCGCTGCCTGGAAGACCCTGCGCGGCTCATACCCGTCCTTGCTTGCAAAACGGAAACACCCTGTTTCCAGTCCCATGGTAAGCAGTACCTGAAAGACAGCTATGTAGGACATGAACTCCGTCAGCACCCCGTAGTCCGATGTGGACAGGGTGTAGGTATACAGAGGCAGGAGCATGTAGTTGAGGAAACGGGCCACTATGGTGCTGGTCCCGTAGATTGCAGTCTGTCCGGCTAGCTTGCCGAGTATCTGTCTCATCCCCATAATCTTCGGAAAATTCTAATTTCTCAGTCCGTGCTCACGGAATATCAGATAACCTATATTGAACGACGGATACCACTTGGCCCTCTCCGCTCCTTCATAATAAGCGCATGAGAGGGATATGGGTCCGATCGGGGACTGCCATACCAGGGCGGCGTTGCCGATGAAGCTGCCCTCGGGAAACGGGGCAGTGTACCGGTAGCCTCCCGCAGCCGTCTCCTCCAGAGCCCGGAAAGGCTGGAAATAGCCGCCCGATATCTGAAGGAAAAAGGTCTTTGTGAACTTTATTATCGGTGTTATCATAAGGCCGGCATAGGACGGTGCCCTGTAGGCCCCCATCATAAGAGTCTTGCTGTGCACAGTCGGCTGATAGGCCGGCATGGCGATCATTGTAGAGGTGTAGTCATTCAGATCCAGCGGAGTGGAGACGGTCAGGTCCAGATTGTATCCCAACGAGAACCAGCGTCCCAGATCGTAGTAATCCTCCAGATTGAGCCTGGCCAGCAGAGTGTGGTTGAGCCTTCCTGTGACTCCGGTACTGTCCGGGAACATGGTTCCCGGCACATGACTCTCGTGGCTGAGAATATAGCGGAACTCCAGCAGTCTCCGTCTTCCCGACGTGGGGTATATGTTGTAATCCAGAGTGGTCTGCGCCATCTTAAGCCTGCCGGTCAGATAGGCAAGGGAAGTACGGTCCTCCACGTCATACTGAGAATAGTTGTCCGCGGGGAAATAGATGTAGCGGTTGGTTCCGGCCGTTATACCGAACTCGGCCAGGATGCTGCTGTTGTAGGACACGGGCGTGCCCATATTAAGCGTCAGGTAAGCCTCGTTCTCACGGATATTCCTGGCCAGGGACTTGGAGAACAGGAGTCCCTGGCTGCTGCCGAAATAATCGAAATTATGCACATTGAGCATCACCTCATACAGGAAAAGAGGACGTATGCCTATGTGCTGGCGGAAATACAGGCCGACTCCGGTAAAGAACTGGCCTATGTCAAAGTTGACGGCGGCATTCCAGGGATGACGGGAAAAATGGGTGTGCGACAGCCCCACGAATCCCTGCATCAGGGACGAAGAGGAGATATTGCCTCCTACCGAGACGGAGAGCACATTCTTGGGCACGGCCTCCAGGCGGAAGGTAAAGAGAGAGTCGCTGTTGATGCGCGCCGTGGGGAAGAAGGACTGGATGGCGTTGGTGGACAGTACGCGGTAGTAGCCTCTTTTTGCCTGATTGAACGAGAAGGTATCCTTGCGGTCGGTAATGGTCCTGGTTATGTACTCACGCTGGGCATCCGACAAAGGTCCGCATATCTCCACAGAATCGAACCTGAGGTCAAGGCATTTCTTCCTGAATGCTATACGCATCGAATCTACATCGCTCCTGGACCTGCGTCTCTGCACTCTCTCAAGTATTCTGTCCATATACATCATCGCGGTATCATAGCCCTTGCGGACCAGCTCGTCAATCTTGTCGAATTCCAGAAGAGAGTAGTCGTAGATACCGGAAATCAGCACTCCCTCGTCCTCCGGAAGGTCATAGTCGGTGTCTATGGTCATGATTGTCTCCAGCTGTCTGTAAAGGTCCTCCTGGTCGGCTCCGATGGGTTCGCCCTTGACGCACTTGACTCCTATTATAAAATCGGGACTGTACTTGTCGCGCATGATCTCCCATGGGAAATTGTTGTAGAAGCCGCCGTCAAAGAGCAGTACCGAATCTATCATCACAGGCTTGAAATATGCCGGAAACGTCATCGAGGCCCGTATGGCCGAGCCGAGATCACCGCTGTCGGAGATATACGGTTCCTTATGAAGCACATCCGCCGACACGCAGAAAAAGGGGACCATCAGACGGTCGAAATCATATCCCGCGGCGGCCGATGCCCCGGCAAACATCTGCACGAAGGCTATATCCATCGGGAACGGCGACACAAGGCTGGTGGGAAAGGAGAATTTTATCTTGCGCCGCCCCTGCGCCAGTTCCTTCTCGTCCCACTTCATGTTGATGTTTACCATCGCCGGCGTAGGATACCCGGAGTAAAGGTAGGTGAAGAACTCCCTCTCCCCGTCCCCTGTGTACCATGACTGAAACTCCCTGGATTTCATAAGGGAGATCATGTCGTCAGGAGACATTCCTATGGCATAGAGGCCTCCGACGATGGATCCTATGGATGTCCCGGAGATGTAGTCGATAGGTATGCCGTTCTCCTCAAGCGCCTTTATCACACCTATATGAGACAGGCCCTTGGCCCCGCCTCCGCTGAGTACCAGACCTACCGACTGGGCTCTCAGGGACACTGAAACCGTGACCAGACACAAGAAAACGAGAATTATCGATGTTTTTCGGAACAGCATTATTATCTTTGTAAAATCACTCAAAGATAAGGAAACATCGTTATGAAATCAAAAATTTTTGCCTTGATACTGATTGTATCTCTTGCAGCCGCCTCCTGCGGCCACCGCAGCCAAAAAGTACAGGAGGACGGCACAGCCGCCGCCTCCGCTTCCGACACTGCAAAAAATTCAACTCCTATGGATAGCACACTTGCATTTGACCCGGCCTCCCTGCCGGAAGAGCCCATCTTCGAGATTCACACCACCGAAGGGACAATCACTGTCCTCCTCTACGCCGACACCCCCCTGCACCGGGACAACTTCGTAAAGCTGGCCTCACGGCATTTCTATGACAGCGTTCTCTTCCACCGCGTGATATACAACTTCATGATCCAGACCGGAGACCCGCTCACCAAGGATCCTGCCAACGAAGCGGAGTTCGGCTCCGGCGGCCCGGGCTACACCATTCCCGCCGAGTTTTCCTCCGCCCATACACACAAGAAGGGAGCCCTGGCGGCAGCCCGCATGGGCGACACCGCCAACCCGCGGAAAGAATCCTCCGGCTCGCAGTTCTACATCGTCCACAATCCCGAGACATGCAGTCACCTTGACGGAGAGTACACCATATTCGGAGAGACTCTGGACGGATTCGAGGTCATCGACCGCATAGCCTCCCTCAGGACCGACAGCATGGACCGCCCCCTGAAGGACGCCCGCATCATCTCCATAATCCCCGTTCTGTAGGCCATGGACGTAAGGGAAGCACTTCACCGCAACCGCAGCTGCCGTAGGTTCTACCAGGACACCGCAGTCCCTGCATCTGACCTGGACATCATCGCCGATGCGGCCCGTCTCTCTCCCTCCGGACGCAATATTCAGGCTCTCAAGTTCCTGCTGTCCAACGACAGGGAACTCAATGCCCGCATTTTCCCCACCCTCGCATGGGCCGGATATCTGCCCGATTGGCCAGGCCCCGTAGAAGGCGAGCGCCCTGCCGCCTACATAGTCCAGCTTCTGGACACCGGCATCGCGTCCTCCACCATCTGCGACGAGGGCATCACCGCCCAGAGCATGCTCCTGCAAGCCGTAGAACTCGGCTACGGAGGCTGCATCATAGCCGCTGTCAAGCGCAACGAGCTGCACCGGATACTGGAACTTCCCGACCACCTGAAGATACTCAACGTCATAGCACTGGGCCGTCCCAAGGAGACGGTCGTCATAGAGGACATGAAAGAGGGAGAATACCGCTACTGGAGAACTCCCGACGGAGTGCATCACGTACCCAAACGGTCCCTGAAAGAGATTACGCTCAGAAAATATCTCAGGACAGTCATCATGTTCCTGGCTCTCCTGCCTGCGATATCAGGCTGCCACAAGCCCACGCCAGGAGCCGGCAATCTCGGCGGCAGGGTTACATTCTCAGACGGAAGCGGACTGGAGGGAGTCTCGGTAATCTACGGAGACTCAGCCATACTGACCTCATCCAACGGGGAGTATCTCTACGAAGCCCTTCCGGAAGGACTGCAGGGCATACGCTTCGCCCTGAGCGGATACTATCCGGTGACGGAGCTTGTCTACATTCCCAACGGCGGAACGGCCGAGTGCAGTGTCCAGCTGGACATCATAACCGCAGGATGGGCGGCCGGAGCCGAGGACAGCGGTTACGGGACCATACTCCGCACGGCCGATGCAGGAATCTCATGGATACGTCAGGGCACTCCGTCGACCGTGCCTGCCGCCAGACTCACTGACGTATGTGCGGTCAGCGACCAGATCTGCTGGATAGCCGGAGATGCCGATACCGTCAGGAACAGCACCGTAATCCTCAGGACAGAAGACGCAGGTACGACATGGACAAACCAGGGTACACGGCTGAGTTCCATCCCCCCCGTCTCCATCGCAGCCATAATCTCTCTGGACGGTGATACGGCCTGGGCCGTGACGGCAGATACATGTCTGGTCCTCAAGACCACCGATGCCGGAAATTCCTGGAATGTATGCCGCACCTCCGATGCAGTGACCGGCTACACGGCCGTGACGACTGTCGATGGGATCAGCGTATGGTGCAGCGGAAAAAGTTCCGACGGAAGCGCAGTAGTGGAATACTCCCCGGACGGCGGAGTCACATGGACAGCCGCGCAGGCAGGCACCTACGCGACCCAGATTCCTACTGATATCTGCGCCCTGCCCGGTCCCGTCCTGTTCATGACCGGACTCAACTCGACAGGGGTGCTGACTTCCTCCGACGCAGGCTCCACCTGGCGTCAGGTCATGGGCTACGGAGCCAGCCTGCTGTGCCTGGAGGCCATGGACGGCAACAGGCTCTGGGCTGCAGGAGGAGACGGCTGCGTAATCCGGACATCGGACGGATTCCAGACCCATCTGGACGGACAGCCCGCCCAAAGCGCTTTCCCAGGAGGAAATGTTTCATCGGTAGCCTTCCTCAGGGACGGCATGAGAGGAGCCTTCTCAATAATGTCCTCATCCGGAGCCTCCGGCAGCATTTACTATACCCGGGACGGAGGTGAAAACTGGACCGGAAGTTCAGTGCCATTCAGCTTCAGCATCGAATCCCTGGATTTTGTAGGAGGAAATAATTAAAGTTTGGCACGGAGTTTGTAAGTAATTTAGCCGATAGTTTTTTCATAGGTTAAGTTTTAGGTTAAGTTAAGCGGTGCGCCTCAAGTCGTGAGATTTGAGGCGCATTTATTTTATAACTCTTTCGGACGCTGGTATTTGTAGCGGAAGAGGATGGCGAACATAACAGCTACTATGAGAGCATAGGCGGCAAACAGCCACCAGGCATGGCTCCAGCCGGTCATCACGGCGTTCCAGTCGATGACCCCGTCGGCTCCGGGCACGCGGTGGGAGTTGACCAGGGCATTGACCACGGCCTGAGCCCCTATGGTACCCGCTGCGGCTCCTATACCGTTGGTCATCAGCATGAACAGCCCCTGGGCGCTGGAGCGTATCGACTTGTCTGTTGTCTCATTGACGAAGAGCGAGCCGGAGATGTTGAAGAAGTCGAAGGCCACTCCGTAGACTATCATCGACAGGATGATGAGCCATACTCCGCTGCCGGGATTGCCCGCGGCGAAGAAGCCGAAACGGAGCACCCAGGCCAGCATGGCTATGAGCATCACGTTCTTGATGCCATACCGCTTCAGAAAGAAGGGTATCAGCAGGATACACAGGGTCTCGGACACCTGGGACAGGGAGATGAGCATGTTGGAGTGCTCCACTCCGAAGGTACCCTGAAACTCGGCCAGGTTGCCGAAGTCAGCCAGGAAGGGATTGGCGAAGCCGTTGGTAATCTGCAGGGCCACTCCGAGCAGCATCGAGAAGATGAAGAAGATAGCCATCTTTCTCTGCCTGAAGAGGGTGAAGGCCCGCAGTCCCATGGCATCCACCAGAGACTTCTTCTCCGACGAGCGGTTCACAGGACATTCTGGCAGGGTAAGGGTATAGAGAGCCAGCACGATACTCAGCGCTCCGGACACCACATACTGCATGGAGGTCTCCTGCATCGCCGCTCCGCGGAAGTGCACCAGGTCCACGAACCACATCGAGCAGATGAAACCCACAGTACCCCAGACCCTGATCGGCGGGAAGTCCTTGACGGGATCCTTGCCGGCCTTCTCGAGGATGGTGTAGGCCACCGAGTTGGAAATAGCGATAGTAGGCATGAAGAAGGCGATACTTACCGCATACAGTCCGAAGAGGGTGCCGTACTGCACAGCCTCCCCGACCGACACACCGTAGATACCGGCCCCTATCATGGCCGCACCGGCCAGAGCGTGGCAGATACCCAGCAGCCTCTGCGCCGGAATCCATTTGTCCGCTATGATACCCATGATGGCGGGCATGAATATCGACACTATGCCCTGGACAGCGTAGAACATACCTATCCTCTCCCCGAACCCCACTCCGGCCAGATAACGTCCCTGGCTGGTCAGATAAGCCCCCCATACCGCAAACTCCAGGAAGCTCAGTAGAATCAGTCTCAGTTTATATCCTTTCATATATCTTATTATTTCTCAATTCTCAATCCATGGAAGACAGCCGTATAGCCGTCATTGGAGTCCGTCATCACGATACGCACCTGAGTCACGGGCGCGGACGGTTCGAAGCTCAGCTCTCCGTGGTACAGATCTCCGGCCCGGACCACAGAGCCGTCAGCTGTTGTGTATTCCACGTAAGCGTCAGTCACATAGAACATCCCCGACGAGGGAGCTCCGCTGGACACCGTGATCCGGCTGCACTCCACCGGCGAGGCCATCCTGTAGGTCAGCACGTCCCCTTCCTGCAGCACCCGGTCCGAGTATCCGGTGCCGCCGCGGCGGGCCAGACTCTCCAGATTGCCCTCGAGCAGGGGGAAATTGCTCTCCACCGTCATCTCAGGATCAATGTAGTGATAAAGGTCAATATTGGAGGCGCCCACGGCAATACTGCTCAACCCGTCTCCGAAGAATGTAGCGAAGAGCATCCTCTCCGGAGCATCCGTCACAACCTCTCCGCGGCATACCGGCGAGGAGGCCGTCGGAGCCCCGTCCACCGCATACCGCACCACAGCCGAAGGATGGGGAGGCCGCACACGCAGACTCCCGCTCAGGCTGTCGTAGAGCACCTCGGGTGGAGCCACGCGGAAAGCGATACCCATATTGTACAGGCGGGAGAAGTGTCCCCCGTACAGTCTCCGCTCAAAATCAGCGAAATCCCTGTCAGCCTTGCTGCTCCAGCCCACTTCGGCCAGGGCGCAGAGACGGGGAAAAAGCTGGTACTCCATCAGTCTCGGAGGCCATGCCAGCAGCTCACCCCACAGACCGGCCTGCACCCCGACTATCAGGGAGCTGTCGGCCGGAGCCCCTACCAGTATCTCGTCCGGCTCCAGCGAATAGGTCTTGGACAGCGGCACGATACCGGCCCAGCTGTGTCCCCTTTCGGCCCGCGACTGCTTCATGTCCAGATAGCAGTACTCCCCTATCTGGACCACGGTCCTATAGCCCTTGTCCACCGACATGCGTCCGCTCTCCACACTCCTCCAGGCATATACCATCGAGGATGTGTCGTAGCGTGCGTCCGAGATGACTATCTCGTCCCAGCCGGCCATCTTCTTGCCCAGTCCGTGTATGATGTCCTCGACACGGTACACAAAGTGACTGTGAATTTCCTGCGGTCCCTCCAGTCCCAGCTCCCGGGCCAGAGCCTGGCAGTGCGGGCAGTTGTTCCAAGGGGTATGGTCCACCTCGTCGCCACCTATATGGATGTACTCAGAAGGGAACAGGGAGGCTATCTCCTTGAAGATGTCGCGCAATATCCGGTAATTCTCCTCCCGTGCCACGCAAAGCACATTGTCAGTCTCACCATTGACACTGATATAGGGTACGTCCACAGGACAGGCCATCTCAGGCATCACCCCTATCAACGAGCGGCTGTGTCCGGGCAGGTCTATCTCCGGAATAATCTCGATATGACGCTCGGCCGCATATTCCACCACCTGCCGTATCTCCTTCTGTGTATAATAGCCGCCGTACCTTCCGTGCCCCTGACCATAGGCGGCGGGACTCACCTCCCCATCCCCTCTCCAGGCCCCCTTCTCCGTAAGCTCCGGGTACTTGCGTATCTCTATCCTCCAACCGTTGTCATCGGCCAGATGCCAGTGAAAACGGTTGAGCTTGTGATATGCCATCCAGTCCAGCAGGCGGAGCACATGGTCCGCATCATAGAATGTCCTGGACACATCCAGCATCACACCCCTGTAACCGTACCGCGGAGCATCCTCCACAGTCACTGCATCCAGCTCCCAGCGGGTCAGCTCCATATCCCTCTGTCCGTACACCTCCGGAGGCATCATCTGCAGAAAAGTCTGCACGCCGTAGAAAATTCCGGCCGGGTCAGAAGCCTCTATGATGACTTGCGCATCACTGACCGTCAGGCGGTAGGCCTCGCTTTCCATTCCATCCACCAGACGCATGGAGACTCCTCCTGGCACCGGTATGTCACTCAGAACCATATCGAAGTCGAATACATTCTCCAGATGTTTACAGAGCCAGGCTCCCTCGGACTCAAGGCCGTCAGAGACGCAGATCCGCAAACCCTTCTCCATCACGACACCCCCCTCGCCGGGCATTACTTTGAGCGGCCGGGGCACAAGGCCGGCATAAGTCTGTGCCGCAGCTGCGGAAGATGCTGCGGCCAGAATCATAAGAGCAAACAATGTCTTCCTCATAATCACAGTATTTCAAATATGTCGGCGACACCCTCGATACTCAGGCCGGCAGTACGGGGATCAATCTTCAGTTCACAGAAAGACTCTTGCGTGACGGCTTCCCTGATACATGTTCCGTCAGCGGAATACTGACGGACAAGCAGGCTGCCGTAGGGCCGCATCAGCAGGATGCGTGCGTTGATCCTGTCATTTCCGAAAGGAATCTCCACTGTAAGAGTACCGTCCAGAGCATAGAAAGAACGGGGGTCACGATCAAATGCATAGACAGCCTTTTCCATGTCAGGAGCCTTGACCCCGAAACCGAGATCTCCGGTCCTGCGGGGATTGACGCTGAAAGTGCGGACTGCGCACCAGTTGGTCTTCCCGGACTCAAGCTTACGCAGGCGGACGTAGCGTGCATCTATGCCGCGGCCCTCCCACCTGATGACATACTGATGGTCTATGGTGTCGATGAGGGGATACCACAGGCGGTTGTCCTTGGAAGCCTCCAGGGTGGCCAGGTCGAAATAGTCCACGTCATCCGTAGAGTTGCGTCCCTGAAGGATATAGACATCCCTCAGCCCACGTACGATGCCGAGGTCCACTCCGATCCAGTCTCCGGTCTGCTGACCGTATGCGGAGGTATAGAAGGTAGTGGAGTCATCGTCGAACATCAGCTTACCGGATACCGTTCCCGAGTTGGGGAAAGAGCCCACGGCGGTATAGGAATAAGGTCCCCGTCCGGTGAGGCGGCGGTAGAAACCGTCCACCATGTCATCCATGGCATTCTCATAAAAAGGCTGGAGCTTGAGGGTACCGGACTTATGGGCCTCGTAGGCATCGCGGTCGGCGGGACTCATAAGATTGTCCACGTATGCGGACCAGAAGGCGGCATTGTCCTTTGTCTCGTATATCCTCATCAGGTCCAAGGCCTTGCGTCCGCGGGTCCCGAGCTTGGAAAATTCCTTCAGCCAGGGATGGAGTTCCCGCATCAGGGCGTCATTCCCGCATTTTTCCGACATCTCCACGTACACGCCCTCTATTTTCCCGAACTCCTCCGACAGAGCCGCATACTGCTCCGCCGTCCAGTCATCTTCCAGACGGAAGGTCTCCGTATCCCAGGACTCGTCCCGGCGGTAACCGGACTCGGTGTCGCAGGAGTGAATGGCAAAAGTGCGGTAGGCGTCCAGGGCCTCTTCTCCGGCAAGCAGGGCGAGGGCCCGCTCCCAGCTGGACAGGGCATCGTAGTCCTTGGTGTTCCATGCGTAGTCTGCAACTCCGTAGAGGGCCAGCCGGGAAGCCTCGGCATGCTCCATGGGATTGGTCAGCAGACCGCAGAGATTATCGGGGCCGAGATTTTTCTCCAGACCGTAGGCAGGACCCTGCATCACGATGTTGCGGCAGTAGTCGGTCACCGGAAAGTTCCACCACACCAAGGCAGGACGCTGAATCCTCTCACCCACCCATTTCAGAGTGGAAGCGGTCACGTCGCTGCATACTGCGTCTCCGGTCCAGAACACACGGACCGAGGAATCCAGCTCGCGGCCGTAGACCGCAAGACTGCCTTTGTCCGTAGGGTTGGCCCAGGAACGGTTGTAGTCCGTAGGGCAGATAATCAGCGGAGCGACATCTCCCTTGACGGCCACAAATTCAGCGGTAAGCCGGTTGAGCAACTCCACCTGCCGCATGGGATCGGTGCCCTCTCCCGATATATCGTCGAAAAAGATGGCAAAGGCCCTCACTCCCAGGTCATACATTGCCTCGAACTTGGCCACCAGACGGCCATAGTCCTCCTCGTTCCACTGGATATCCTGACCGGGATGCACGGCCCAGACGAAGTCCACGCGGTTGCGCTCACAGGCCCGCACCAGCTCGGATATATTCCGGGCCTGGGCGGTGGGATAAGGATCCCTCCAGTAGGGAGAGCTGTGATAGGGATCGTCCTTGGGGCCGTAGACGTAGGTGTTCATCTTGAAGCGACCATAGAAGTCGATCAACGACAGCCTGGCCTCGTGGGACCAGGGCGTGCCGTAGAAACCCTCCACCACTCCGCGGGCGGGCAGGTCGGGCCAGTCGTTGATGCTCAGGCACGGCAGCTTCCCGTCTCTGTTCTGCTCCACTATCTGGCGCAGGGTCTGGAGGCCGTAGAATGCTCCGCGCTCATCGTAGCCCATAATCGAGATTCCGTCCTCATTGATATCCAGAAGGTAGGCTCCTGACACAGCTTTCGCCCCGGCCTTTACGGCTTTCTTGGGGTGGAAGTCAATGTCCAGGCGGGGCGCCTTCTTGTCCCCGAAAGTAAGGAAATCCACATCGCGGACAAACGCCTCGTGCCTGTCCACAATCCATACGCCACGGGCTATATCCACCGTTCTTTCATCTGGTTCCAGTTCCAGAACGTGCGGAACTGGATTAATGACCGGACCGGCAACTGTCCCGGTTCCGGCAGCCCACAAAGAAGCCGGGATCAGGACCGCGGCCAGCAGCGGTAATAGTTTTCTAAAACAATTCATATCGTCGGTTGGTTATTCTATTGTCATATAGCGGTATTCAAGAGCAGGGCTGACGGTCACGGCATCTCTGACATCCGGAGCGGCCGCTCCGTTTTTCAGCAGACGGAAACTGACCCTGAGCAGTAGGCCGTCCCCGCTGACCAGAGGCTTGTCGCCGATGTTTACAAATGTCGGATAGACCGCACGGGTACCGTCGGTATGCAGACGGTCGCGGGTAAGGTTGTCCATCCGGAGCAGTCCCGGAGCATCCACTCCGAGGTATTCCATGGCCGCAGGGTCATAGGACAGGGCCAGACTGAGGGCGTTGACTGCCTTCAGAGAGTCACCGTAAACCGACACTATCAAGGTGTCACCGGTCTTCCGGATCTCGGAAAGTTCCACGCGGAGGCTGCCGCTGAGGGTATCGCCCGCCGTACGGTGGAACTCGCGCATCCAGTACTCGGTGTCAATGCCGCCCTCCAGACGTACAGCCACAGCCGAGATATCGTAGGCGTCGATGAGACCGTTGCCGTCGATGTCACCGTCCGAGACGTAGTCGAAGTCGCTGTCAACGGAGCGCAGGCCGGTGTAGTTCATGTAGGAGGTCAGGTCGTTCCCGTCCACCTTGCCGTCCTTGTTGATGTCACCGGGGATGACGGTCTCCGAGCCGGGCACCTTGAAGACGTAGATCTCGCGGCCCGAGCCGTAGTTGTTCACCGCGTCGGATACGGCTATACGGATGTAGCGGGCTCTCGGGCCTCCGTCGAAGCCGAATACCTTGGTATGACCGTCACGCTCCCACTCAAAGGCTCCGGCGGGAGTCCAGTCCTTGCCGTTCACGCTGTAGAAGACCTCGCCCTTGAGCAGGACTCCGTTGCCGGCATCCAGGCGGGGCAGGTACTCGAAGCGGTCCAGGCTGATGATGCCCTGGAGGTCCAGGGTAAGCTCGAATGGCAGGGCCTTGGCCTGATATTTCGTATGCCAGGTGTCGCCGCTCTCGGCCCAGTCGAAGAGCCTCCACACCTCGAAGCCCTCCTGAGAGGGGAAGGAGCAGGAGCCCACGATGCCGCGGACGGCCCATTCCAGAGGATTGCCATCAGTGGTGCAGGTATAGTCAGTCCATTCCGAAGTACCGGCAGCGTTGACGGCCCTCAGGCGGAAGCTGTACTCCGTCTCCGGCTGCAGGTCGGCGAATGTCAGGTGAGCGTTCCGGATGCCGGTATGCAGCAGGCCGTCGAACTCTATCTCGTAGTAGTCGGCATGTTCCTGAGGCTCCCAGACCAGGGTGGCGGCGTAGGGTTCAACCGTACATTTGTCGGAGACAAGCACGGGAGCTGTCAGGGCACCGCTGTACATGCGGCTGCCGCCGGCAGGAGCATACTCATAGCCGTCGAGGGTGAGCACCACCTCGTTCTGAGTGATGTCGCAGGCGGGGACGGTGACGGTAAGTACAGGATTTTTCCTTATATCCATCTCCGCGAACTCACTGCCGGGGGTGGCGAAGCGGTTGAGCTGCGGGGCCTCGTCCCAGTCCAGGGCGGCATTGACCCTGCGGCCTCCGACCTTGACCGAGACCTTCCTGGGCATGGAGGTGGCATTGACCCTTATCACCGTGGACTGCTCCTTGACGAAGCCGTCGAAGTTCCCCTGGGCGGGGTGTATCGTGAGGACGTATCTTCCATTGACGAGAGAGGCGTCTATCATGGTGGAGACGCTCTCCCCGCAGGTGTAGTTCATGGTCCGGCCGTCGTCATCGTAGAGATGGGTGCTGTACTGGCCTTCGGCGGGCCAGCACTCGAAGATGCGGACGGAGGGGTCGATCTGCGAGGGGTTGTTGTTCGGGGCGGTCATGGGGATGACGGCTCCCTGACGCACGAAGACGGGGAGTTTCCACAGCGGGGCGGGGAAATTCTCGAGGATTCTTCCGCCCTCGTACACGTCTCCGGTAAAATAATCCACCCACCTGCCCTCGGGGAGGTAGATGCCGTCGCGGATGTCGTTGCCGAGAGTATCGGCCTGGGTGTCCTGATAGACGGGGGCTATGAGGAAGTCAGGGCCGAAGAGGTACTGGTAGCGGGTCGCGGGGGTATAGGTGTAGTCGTTGGGATAATCCAGGAACATGGCCCTCATCAGGGGCTTGCCGTCCACTGCGGCGCGGGACCAGGTATAGGCGTAGGGCAGCAGTTCGGACTTGAGCTTGAGGTACATGCGGTTGATGGAGGCGGCGGGCTCGCCCAAGGCATGGGGGTATTTCTCGTTGGAGCCCCAGCCGTCCATGTTGAGCTGCATGATGGAGAAGGCCTTCCACTGGAAGTCGCGGGTATTGATCACGGGGTCGAGGCCGCCGAAGATGCCGTCCATGTCGGAGCAGATGTTGGGCTGGCCGGAAAGCCCGGAGCCGATGTAGGTCGGAATGTGGAAGCGGATGTACTCCCAGTCGCCGCCGGTCTGGTCGCCCGACCACACTCCCGCATAGCGCTGGGTACCGGCCCAGCCGTCGAGGGTGATGATGAAGGGACGGGCGTCGTCACCGTAGTAGGGCATGATGCCGGCCACGTCGGCTATGCCGTTGAGACCGAATGAGTAACCCCAGCCGACCCAGGCCACGTCAGTCTTGAGCACGCGGACTCCGGCGTCCCGGACCTCCTTGACGATGTCCCTCTGGAGCAGGGCCTCGATACCTTCCTTGGGATGCAGGTCGGACTGGGTCCAGAGACCTATCTCGACGCCCTTCGAACGGGCATAGTCACCGAACGATTTCAGGTTCAGGATATTGCTGTCCAGGGTACTGGTCTGGCCGTAACCGGCTCCGTAGCCGTCGTTGGGCAGAATCCAGCCCAAGGGCATGTCGTGGGCCTCGTAGCGGTCCACCACGGCGCGGGCGGAGAACTGGTAGTTGTCCTTCTCACCGTTGAGCGACTCACGGATGCCGCCGTTGTCGGTCTGGCTCTCCTTATAGCGCCTGCCGTCCTCGAAAGGCACTGTGCGGGGACCTTCGGCTTCCACCCACCAGTCACGGTTGTAGGCGTTCAGATGGCCCTCATAGAATGCGAACTTGGGCAGCAGCACGGGATAGCCTGTCAGCTGGTAGTAGGTATCCAGCAGGGCGGTCGGGTCACCTGCCACCATCACGAAGATGTCCAGATAGTCCGTATCGTGGGTCAGGGTCACCGTTCCGTCCTGAGCTGCGCCAAAATCGTAGGCACCCGGCGCAAAAGTATGCCACATGATGCCGTAACCGGCCGTGGACCAGTAGTACGGTGCGGGCGAGGCCACGCCGCCGTCCGTCCAGCTGTTCTCATTGACGATGTTGATGACCCGGCCCTTGTGGGAGAAGCGGCCGTTCTGCACGCCTCCGCCGTAGAAATATTCATCGGTCCCCTCAGTCAGGGTGAGGACGGTGCGGGCCTTGCCGCCGCGGGTCTCGAAGAGCACCGGAGCACTCTGGTGCAGGACGTCCCGGCCGCTGCGCAGGTCCCTGACGGACATAGTTCCGTCCTCCTTGTCGAAGGACACCAGGATCACGCCGGTGGACAGGTTCCAGGAGCCGTCGGCCTCCTCTATTGTATAGTCCACGCCCTTGCGGGGATTCTGCACGAGAATGTCGGCATGGGGCTCCGCCTCCGGGTTGCGGACGATGCCGCCGTTGTCGTCCCGGAAGAGACGGAAGATATCGGGAGCATAGAAATCCACTGTCATGCGGTGACCGTCGCTGAGAATGAGCTCAGCCGAAGTGGGGTTGAGGCGCCTGGCCTCTTTCACTGACTCCTCAGCGGCTCCCGCCTGTCCGGCAGAAGCGGCCGGTGCGGAGAAGCCTGACACCGCTGCGGCGGCGAGAATCAAGAGCATTGTCTTTTTCCCTCTGAGATTCATATCTGAAAATTTCTAAAATTCTTACAAATATAGCATTTTTCATCCACCGCCGCCTCCTCTTTCCTGAGGAACTTTCCTATTGGCTGAAAGAGACAGCACATTCAGCGGGAATTAGTTGCACATTTCAATTATTTTATGCTTATTTGCTTAAAATTTGAAATAAACACTAACCTTCATTTTTATGGACAACAGCATCCTGAAGTACAACATCAATCCCCTGGTCAGCGCCATCGGGAAGACCCCCGACCAGTTCACCAAGGAGGACATAATCAATTTCATCACCGCCAACGATATCCGCGTCGTCAACTTCCGCTACATCGCGGGCGACGGCAGGCTCAAGACCCTCAACTTCCCGGTCAGCAGCCTCCAGTACCTCGACCTGATCCTCTCGTTCGGAGAGAGAGTCGACGGCTCCAGCCTCTTCTCCTACATCGAGGCCGGATCGAGCGACCTCTACGTCATTCCCCGTTTCTCCACGGCTTATCTCGACCCCTTCGCAGAGATTCCCACCCTCGGACTGCTCTGCTCCTATTTTACCAAGGACGGACTGCCCCTGGAGAGCTCTCCCGAGTACACCCTGCACAAGGCTCACGAGGAGTTCAGGAAGACCACCGGCTACACCTTCGAGGCCATGGGCGAGCTGGAGTTCTACGTCATCTATGACGACGACTGCTGCTTCCCCTCGGAGAATCAGCGCGGATACCATGAGTCCACACCTTTCACCAAGGTCGAGGCATTCCGCACCGAGGCCATGAAGCTCATCTCCCAGGTCGGCGGCAACATCAAGTACGCTCACTCCGAGGTCGGCAACTTCACCCTCGACGGCAAGGTGTACGAGCAGAACGAGATCGAGTTCCTCGTATCGCCCGTAGAGTCCGCCGCTGACCAGCTCGTGATGGCCAAGTGGATTCTCCGCACACTGGCATGGCAGTACGGCTTCGACATCACCTTCGCTCCGAAGATCACCGAGGGCAAGGCCGGCAGCGGTCTGCATTTCCACACCCGCATGATGAACGGCGAGCACTCCGTGATGCTCAAGGACGGCCGCCTCTCCGACGAGGCCCGCAAGGCCATCGCCGGCTACATGACCTGCGCCTCCTCGCTGACCGCCTTCGGCAACGCCAACCCTACCTCCTACTTCCGCCTCGTGCCTCACCAGGAGGCTCCCACCAGCATCTGCTGGGGCGACCGCAACCGATCCGTACTCGTGCGCGTGCCCCTCGGATGGACCGGCAGGAGCGACATGTCCGCCATCGCCAACGGACTGCCCCAGAATCCCGACATCGTGATGCCCGACAAGCAGACCGTGGAGCTCCGCTCAGGTGACGGCTCGGCCGACATCCATCTGATGCTCGCCGGACTGGTGACCGCCGCGCGTATCGGCTTCGAGCTGCCCGACGCACTCGAGATAGCCAGGAAGACCTACGTGGACGTCAACATCCACGACGATAAGAACGCCGCCATCCTCAACTCCCTCGCCCAGCTGCCCACCTCATGCGCCGAGTCAGCCGACGAGCTGGAGAAGAACCGCGCCCTCTACGAGGCCAAGGGAGTGTTCTCAAAGAGCATGATCGACGGACGCATCGCGATGCTCCGCGCCTACAATGACGCCAATATCCGCGAGGAGACCGCACGCGACAAGGGCTTGATGATGGAGCTCGTACGCAAGTACTACCACTGCGGATAGAAACCGGAACGGGCGCCTGATAGAGCACGTGCACCGCATGCCTCACGTATAAACATGCAGCACCTACTTCACAGCGGCAGTATTCCCCACGGATGCTGCCGTTGTCTGTATCATCTCCGGCAGCCGGCTTTCTCTCTGTCTACCCTCCACATAGCCGGTACTATTCTGCCGATAATTCTCGCAGTTTTCACTTCCGGCCGTAACTATATTTTAAAGTGGAGTGCAGGGTAAGCATAACACTCTATCAATGCACGTTTTACAAATAACAACCGCTCCCGAAACGCCCTTAAAAACACGTTTCTGGAGCGAAGCACTTTCATATCTTCCTGATTATCACCAATATTTCCAAGCGTGCCGCTCCCATCTGAACCACCGCCCACCTACGTCTGCAGATGTTTTCTGAGATGCGCAAAAGAGAAAAGGACATCAGCCACAGAAACTGATGTCCTTTTTTCCTTATTAACCTAAACTTAACCTATGAAAAAACTATCACTTTACTTTATTACAAACCGCGTGCCAAACTCTTCCGCGAACTACAGGGACCTCACTTTATCACATATCTTGACTCCTGCACGGAAGGAGGTCCATCGCTCCTGACCTGACCGCTGTTCCCTCTCAGCACCGCCTTGTACGGCTGCGACGGATTCTCCGGATCGTACTGCGGGAGGGGGCGCGACGGACTGTAGACCATCGGGTCAAAATTCGGGTCAAGGAAAACCATGTCGTCGAACGAGGGCTGACCGCCGACGACGGGCCGCGGCACGAGCATATCCATCGTCGAGCCGCTCAAGAAGCCGTTTCCAGCCCCGCCGAATATACCCATCAGTATCGCCACGACGGAGTAGACTGCCGGATTCTGACCCCGAAGATCCCGCAGGAACTGAGGCATAGCACTGTCGTTTATCATACGGGTGAGTATCAGCTTCCGGTCCCTGGCCAATATCTCGCTGACTTCGAGGGGACGGCTGGCCGCCCACTTCAGATTGTCCTCGATGACCGCCAGCGGCAGATACCTCGGATGAAAGGCCGACGCCGACATCCGCACCGGAGCTCCGACGAGCTCCGTCAGCGCATCCTGCCGCAGGTACCAGCACTGCAGTCTGGTGTACCACTCCTGACGCATTTCGGTCAGGAGGCTCAGTCTGGTGAGCTGTGTTTCTGCCTCTCCAGTCTCTCCAACCTCCAATGTATCCGCCACCGGCAGCCCGGCAGCCCTCAGCACCGAATCCCGGCCGGCCTCATCCAGCATCCCGACCTCCACTGCCCTGTCCATCAGCGCCCGGATATCCTCCCCATATTCCGCCACAAGCACCGCGACCGTGTCCCTCTCCTGCGCCGGAAGCCCATCAGCACAGCATGCCGCCAGCACCGACACCAGCACCGACAGAAGCACATATTTCATGGATTTTCCCACGTCACCACCATTAACAAATATTAAGCCAGATGATAGTAAAGTTTGTGTATCTTTACACCATGAAAACCAGGAAAATTTCTCCAATGGCGTGGATTCCGACCCTGTATGTGGCGGAGGGACTGCCGTATGTGGCCGTCAACACGCTGTCGGTCATTATGTACAAGAATCTCGGGATGTCGAACACCGACATCGCCTTCTATACCGGCTGGCTGTACCTGCCGTGGGTCATCAAGCCGTTCTGGAGCCCGTTTGTGGATATCATCAGGACCAAGCGATGGTGGACCGTAACAACGCAGTTCATCATCGGAGCGGCATTTGCGGCCATCGCGCTGACTCTGCCGCTGGACAGTTACGTGATAATGTCGCTGGCGGTGTTCTGGCTGATAGGTTTCGCCTCGGCCACGCACGACATCGCGGCGGACGGTTACTACATGCTGGAGCTCGACTCCTCGGACCAATCGCTGTACGTGGGAATCCGCAGCGCGTTCTACCGGCTGGCGACCATCATCGGGCAGGGCGGGGTCGTGATGGCGGCCGGGTGGATGGAAACGGCTTTTGGAAATGTACCCCGGGCATGGGCGGTAACCTTTCTGATACTCTCGGTGCTGTTCCTGCTCATCGCTTTTTACCATTCGCGGATATTACCCCGGCCGGCGGCGGACAGGCCCTCCGGAGCAATGCCCGGCAAACCCGCATCCGGTCACAGCGCCGCCCGCATCCTCCGCGAGTTCGTCGGCACCTTCGGCTCATTTTTCCGGAAAAAGTACGTCTGGATCGCTGTCACCTTCATTCTCCTGTACCGCTTTCCCGAAGCCCAGCTCGTGAAGATGATCAACCCATTCCTGCTCGACCCCGCGACCGAAGGCGGCCTCGGCCTGAGCACCGCCCAGGTCGGTCTGGTCTACGGCACGATAGGCATCATAGGCCTGACCCTCGGCGGCATCCTCGGCGGTGTGCTCGTATCGCGCTACGGACTCAAGCGCTGTCTCTGGCCCATGGCCCTGGCCCTCACCCTGCCCTGCGGCGTGTTCTGCTGGATGAGCATGGCCCAGCCCGACCCGGCCTCCATGCTGAACCTGATCCTTATCAACGCCTGCGTCTTCATCGAGCAGTTCGGCTACGGCGTCGGTTTCACCTCCTTCATGCTCTACATGATGTATTTCGCTGAAGGACCCAGCAAGACCTCCCATTACGCCATCTGTACCGCATTCATGGCCCTCGGCATGATGATACCGGGCATGTTCGCGGGCGCCCTGCAGGAATGGATGGGCTACGTCGGCTTCTTCTGGTGGATCATGGGCTGCTGCCTCGTCACCCTCGCAGTCACCGCACTCATCAAGGTCGACCCCTCCTTCGGCCTGAAGAGTAGCGGTAATCAGCAGTAAAGCAGCAATCGTTCATTTTTTCCGCACACCTTCCGAAGGTGGGTAGAAAATGTGGGGAATCTACTCACCTTCCGAAGGTGGAATGAGGGTCTGGAAAGAAAAAGCAGGGTCACAGACACTGCAGGGCAATTCTGGCAAATGCACACCTTCCGAAGGTGAGACGAAAACGCGGGGAATCTACTCACCTTCCGAAGGTGGAAGGAGTGCCAGGCAAGGAAAAGCAGGGCTACAGACGCTGCAGGGCAATTCTGGCAAATGCACACCTTCCGAAGGTGGGCAGAAAACGCGGAGAATCTACTCACCTTCCGAAGGTGGAAGGAAGTTAAAAGCGCACCGCCACAGCACCACCGGAAAAGATTTTTTCTTAAATTCGCAGAATGAACTGGAGTGAACTGAGCCTGCCCATAACCGATCCTACGTGGATATTCCTGATCGTACTGCTGATCATCCTGTTCGCCCCGCTGCTGTTCAACCGGCTGCGGATACCGAACATCATCGGGATGATCCTGGCCGGTGTGCTCATCGGCGAGCACGGGCTCAACCTGCTGGCCCGCGACAGCAGTTTCGAGCTCTTCGGCAACGTCGGCCTGTACTACATCATGCTTCTGGCCGGTCTGGACATCAACATGGAGGACTTCAAGCACAACCGCAAGAAGGCCGCCGTCCTGGGTCTGCTCACCTTTTCCATACCGATCATACTCGGACTCATAGTCAACACTTCCCTGCTCAAGTACAGCCTCGCCACCTCCATCCTTCTGGCCAGCATGTACGCCTCCTACACCCTGATTTCCTACCCGATAGTCCTCCGCCTCGGAGTCTCCCGCGAGAGGAGCGTGAGCATAGCCGTAGGAGCCACAGCCGTCACCGACACCATGACCCTGCTGGTGCTGGCCGTCATGAGCGGCATATTCGAGGGCGGCACAGGCGAGTCGTTCTGGATAGTGATGGCGTTCAAGGTGATAATGATAGGTGCCGTCATCATCTACTCCTTCCCGAGAATAGCGCGATGGTTCTTCCGCAAGTACGACGACACCGTCATGCAGTTCATCTTCGTGATGGTCCTGCTATTCGCAGCAGCCGGGCTGATGGAAGTGGCCGGACTGGAGGGCATCCTCGGAGCCTTCCTCACCGGCATCCTGCTCAACCGCCTGATTCCGTCCATTTCCCCCCTCAAAAGCCATCTCGAGTTCGTGGGCAACGCCCTCTTCATCCCGTTCTTCCTCATCGGAGTGGGCATGCTCATCAACCTCAACGTGATATTCGGCCACTGGGGCGCCATCAAGGTAGCACTGGTCATGACCGCCACCGCCCTGACCGGCAAATGGATTGCTAGCCTCCTGACCCAGAAGGTCTTCCGCATGGCCGCCACCGAGCGCCGCCTGATGTTCGGCCTCACCACCTCCCAGGCAGCCGCAACCCTCGCCGCAGCCCTCATAGGCTACGAGATCATCCTCCCCGACGGGAGCCGCCTCCTGAACGAGGACATCCTCAACGGCACCATTCTCCTGATTCTCTTCACCTGCATCGTCAGTTCCCTGACCACCGACCGCACCGCCCGCAAGATAGCCATGGAGGAGCCCGTCATCGACCGCGACCCCGACAGCCGGCCCGAGAAAATTCTCATTCCGCTGGCCAACCCCGATACCGTCAAGGACCTGGTCTGCCTCTCGATGGCCGTGCGCGACCCCATACTCACCGACAACCTCTACGCCCTGAGCATCCTCTACGATACCGACAACTCCAAGGCCGTGAACACAGCCGCCCGCAACCTGGAAAATGCCGCCAGAATAGCCGCATCCGCCCACGTGGACATCAAGACCCTGAGCCGATACGACCTCAACATCGCCTCTGGCATCATCCACACCGTCAAGGAGCAGGAAATTACCAGCCTTCTCATAGGCCTGCGCAGAGACGCCGACACCCCGATTCTCGGCAACCTGGCCGTAAACCTTCTCAAGAGCCTTTCCTGCGAAGTCCTCCTCTCCCGCCTCATGGTCCCGATCAACACCCTGAGCCAGATAGTGGTGGCAGTCCCGCCCAAAGCCGAGTACGAAGCAGGATTCAGCCGCTGGGTGGAGCATCTCTGCCGCCTGAGCACCTCCCTGGAGCGCCCCCTGCATTTCCACGCCCCCCAGGAGACCATTGTCATACTGCAGAAACTCCTCGAGGAGAACAGCCACCGCCTGGAAGCCCTCTACGCACCCATGGAGGACTACAGCGACCTGACCTCCCTCGCCTCCGAACTCGACGACGACAGCCTCCTGGCCGTAGTCAGCTCCCGTCCCGGCTCAATCTCCCACGACAGTTCCTTTGAGAAACTGCCCCGCCTCCTCGGCCGCGAGTTCACCGCCTGCAGCCTCATCCTCCTCTACCCCGAGAAATACGACGACTCCGGCCAGGCTCTCAGTTGATAAATACCGAACAGCGATATGAAACTCAGCAGAACTATACAGACAGCAGCAGCGACACTAGTCCTGTGCACTGCACTCACAAACGCTCCGGCCGTCTCAGCCCAGACCGTCCTCACCGGCATCGACGTCCTCGAGGCCAACGGCTTCGGACAGCTCCAGGGCAAACGCATCGGACTGGTGACCAATCCAACGGGCGTGGACCGCTACCTCAACTCCACCATCGATGTCCTCGACAATGCGCAAGGAGTAGAGCTGGTGGCCCTTTTCGGCCCTGAGCACGGTGTCAGGGGCAATGCCCACGCGGGCCAGCACGTCGAGGGGCAGGCCGTAGACCCCCGCACCGGTGTTCCCATCTTCTCCCTCTACGGCAAGACCCGCCTCCCCTCCGCAGAACAGTTCGAGGGCCTCGACGCCATCGTCTACGACATCCAGGACATAGGCTGCCGCTCCTACACCTATATAAGCACCATGGGCAATGTGATGAAGGTGGCGGCAATGGAAGGGGTGGAAATGATCATCCTCGACCGTCCGAATCCGCTCGGAGGCCTGAAGGTCGAGGGGCCGGGAGTGGACAAGTCCCTCATCTCCTTTGTCGGACAATACAATATCCCATATGTCTACGGCCTCACCTGCGGAGAGCTGGCGACCCTGCTCAACGAGGAGGGTATGCTCTCGGTCAAAGGCTCGGACGGCCGTGATTCTACGGTAAAATGCAGGCTCACGGTCGTGAAGATGGAAGGATGGAAGCGCGGCATGAACTTCGACGCGACAGGACTGCCTTGGGTCCCGACCTCCCCGCACATTCCCACCGTTGACGCAGCATATCTGTACCCGGCGACCGGCATTCTGGGAGAGCTGGGAACGGTTTCCATAGGCGTAGGCTACACTCTCCCGTTCGGAATGATAGCCCGCGAGGGGATGGACGCGGACCTGCTGGCCTCACGGCTCAACTCCCTCTATCTGCCCGGCATCCTCTTCCGCCCCATCTATGCGACACCGTTCTACGGTTCACTCAAGGGAAAGGAGACCGGAGGAGTCCAGATCTACATCACGGACTTCGACGCAGCCGTACTATCGCAGATTCAGTTCTACGTCATGCAGGTGCTCAGGGAACTTGATCCGAGCTTTGCTCCATTCACCCAGGCTCCGCAGTCCAGGCTGGAAATGTTCGACAAAGTAACCGGCTCGAAAGAGATCCGCGAAGCCTTCGGACAGCAGTACAGGTTCGAGGATATATTCAGTATCTGGAATGATTTTGCAGATAAATTTCGGGAAGTCTCGAAAAAATACTATCTTTACGGACTATGAGATACTGTCCGTTCCCATATCCGATACTTTTTCTGGCCATTGCTGTCCTGACTGCCTGCCAGCGGGACAGTGACGGAACAGATTATCACACAGAGGCTTTCGAATTCTTCGGAGAGTACAACGGTTCCATCGGCAACAACGGCGAGCACAACTACTTCATCTGTCTGGCAGACGACACATTCGATGCCCGGGGAGCAGCAAAGCCGGGTGCCTCCTATTACTATTTCGACATTTTCTCTTCTCAGTCCGTTCCTGGCAGCGGCATTACGGTTCCTCCTGGAAGATACGTGCTTGGAGTGCCGGGAGCCACTAATGTAGGCACATTCACCCCCAACTATTCCCTGTTCGTGGGAAACGACCGTACCGGCAAGCCTATCGAAATTGCGTTCACCAACGGTATTCTAACCATATCCATAACTGAAACTGGCACATACGAGTTCGAAGCCGAGCTCACCGACCTCACCGGTATGACCCATTACATGCACTATGTAGGCCCGGTTGCCCTCAGCGACAAATCCCAGGGCATCATCAACGGATACCAACCCCTGGCCAGTGACCTCAACATCCTGGCTCATGCTGCCAATGCCACACTATACGACATGGACGGGCTCGGTGACGGCATCTCCAACGTCATCCTCTCCTTCACCGACATGGATCTGGATGCGGAGGGCTACGCAATGCCTCCTGGCAGCATCCTCAACATTGACTGCTACATGCGCCTGACCGATAACGGACGCATACCCGCAGGCCTCTACGGCATAGCGGCCGACTGGGGACAGCGCGACTCCACCCTCAGCCCCGGCGAGGAGATCAACGGACAGCTCGTAGGCACCCTCGTGGAGAACTACGGCGATAACGCCTTCCTGGGACTCATAACAGAAGGCAGCCTCCACATCATTGATTCAACCGAGCTCCAGTACAACATCACATACGTGTTCCACACCGACACCGGCTATGAGCTCACCGGCAGCTACCACGGTCCCCTGAACCTGGCCTCCGCATCCACAGCCTCAATTTCCAAAGACGGTCCAGGCCTCCACCGCCCCGTACCATCTCCCCTCACCAGACAACACTACAAAGTCAGAATGCGGTAATACACCTGCCTTCGGAAGGAATAACGAAAGGCGTATGCGCGGCCATGAAGGCCTGGGCATACGCCTTTAAATACGTAGGTCTGAGACAGTCCTAGAACTGGAGGACGAGGGAGGTCATGCCTGGCACAGCCAGGGGCTCGGTGCTGCGGGAGACGGTCGCTCCGGTGAGGATGTCGGTGGCAGTGAAACTGTCGGTGCCGAGGGCGGCGGCTGCAGCGTCAAAGATCTCGGCGTAGTGGGCCCAGTCGAGGGAGACGGACTCGGTGCCGTTGTTGATCACTACCATCACGAAGTCCTTGAAGTCAGGGGTGTAGCGGAAATATACGTAGGCGTTCACCAGGTCGCCGAAGGGCATGAAGTGCATCAGCTTGCCCTTGGTCACGGCCTCGGAGGTCTTCCTCCACTGCATCAGGGTGCGGGTGTGGTCGAACATCTCGTTCTGCAGAGCTGTCCTGCCGGCGGACGTGAAGGCATTGACCTTGTCGCCGGGCCAGCCGCCGGGGAAGTCGGTCCTCCACCAGGCATCGCCCTTGCCCACCATCTCCTCGGGTCCGTGCATCAGGATCTCGTCACCGTAGTACCACTGAGGCACGCCGCGCATGGTCAGCAACAGAGTGGTCGCATTCTTCATACGCGCCAGCACGGTCTCGTCGGAATCCTTGTAGGTGCCGAAGCGGATGGCCGGGCGCTCCATGTCGTGGTTGGTGATAAAGGTCAGCAGGTTGTAGGGGTTGTAGTAGGCGAAGTCGAGGGACACGGAGCCGTAGACGCGCTTGATGCCGTCATCGTATCCTAAGTTCTCATTCTGTACAAATGCCTCTGAGATAGCGTCGGTCAGGGCGAAGTCCATCACCATGGGCAGGTGCGAGGTATAGCCGTCGGCATTGGTCTTGAAGCCGCCGTCTGCGGTCCTGCAGCCCTCCCAGTAGGCTATCTGCTGGGTGTTGTGGAACCAGCACTCGCCCACGAGGGTGAAATTGGGGAACTCCTTCAGGATACCGGCAGTCCATGCCGAGATGTCCTCCTTGCGGGTGTAGGGATAGGTGTCCACGCGGATACCGTCCAGGTCAGCGTACTCTATCCACCACACTGCCAACTGGATGTAGTACTGGAGGCAATAGGGATTGCTCAGGTTCATGTCGGGCATCGAGGTATCGAACCAGCCGGTCACGCAGGCGTCGATGTCGGTCTGGGCGGCGTGGGGATCGGAGTGTCCGGACATGGCGTAGTTGGAGCGGGTAAATGTCGGATGCTGGTGGATCCAGTCCTGGAAAGGCAGGTCGTTGAACCACCAGTGAGCGGTACCGCTGTGGTTGGGCACGATGTCCTGGATGAACTTGATGCCCTTCTCATGGGCGGCGGCCACTAAGGAGCGGTACAATTCGTTGGAGCCGTAACGGGGGTCGATCTGATAGTAGTCCGCGCAGGCATAGCCGTGGTAGGAGTAGGTCGGCTCGTTGTCGAGGGTGATGGGCGTAGGCCAGATAGCGGTGATGCCGAGGTCGGCCAGATAGTCCAGGTGGTCCATGATACCCTGGAGGTCACCGCCGTGACGTCCGCCGGGGAGCTTGCGGTTGCCCTTCTCGGCGGTCAGGGGGGAGGAGTCGTTCTTCTTGTCCCCGTTGGCGAAACGGTCGGGCATCAGCAGGTACACCACGTCGGAGGAGCCGAAGCCCACCCTATCCCGTGACCCCTCGCGACGCTCGCCTATACTGTAGGCAAATGTCTCGGTCTTCCCGTCGGGGTAGTTGATGGTAAATGTGTACTCGCCCGGAGCCAGGTTATCGGCAATCTCGAGATCCACGAACACGTAGTTCGGGCTTTCGGCATAATGCACGGCCTTCACCGTAATCCCGTCAGAGTCCACGGACACACCCGCGCCCGAAAGTCCGGGAGCGTGCAGCATCAGCGTCAGCGGGGTCTCCATCCCGGTCCACCAGCAGGGCGGCTCCACGCGCAGTCCCTCCTGGCCCACAGCTGCGGAAGCCATGGACGACAGCCCCATCGCAGCCAGAATCGTAGTCAGTAAATTTTTCTTCATAAATTATTGCTATTTGGTTTTAAATATCGTTACACTTTGTCCACCTTCCGAAGGTGGGACGTTTCCGGCCGTTTTCTGCGCACCTTCCGAAGGTGGGAAAATGCAGGAACCGCTCCACAACGGTTGTAGGGCATATCAGGCTCTCCTGCGCCTTCTTCCACCTTCCGAAGGTGGGACGTTTCCGACCATTTTCCGCACACCTTCCGAAGGTGGGGAAATGGGAAGGCGGAAAACGCAGAGCGGCATCAGAACACGAACTGATATCCGTGAGCGGGAAGGGTGTAGCTCTGTCCGGCGATGGAGCCCTCGGAGACGGTCACGGTCACTTCCTCGGCGGAGAAATTGAACACTGCCGCGAATCCGTCGCTGCCGTCAGAGAGCCGACGCTCAAAGGCAAACACCTGTTCGGGTCTGTCGGACGCGAGTATCACCATAGGAGCACCCTCGCGGGGAGCATACATCGACGGATGGGCATCCCTCATGGCAATCAGCTCCTGGTAGAACTGAGTGAAGCCTCCGCGGTCCTCCCACACAATGGGATCGCGCATGAAGAACTCCAGCGAGTTGTCGTTGCCCACCTCCTGACCGCTGTAGATCAGAGGCATGCCCGGCTCGGCGAAAGTCAGGGCGGCGAACTGGCGGGCAGCGTCCCCCATCCTCTCGAACTCGGTGCCGTTCCAGGAGTTCTCGTCGTGGTTGGAAGTGAAATTCATCTCGATGCTCTCCACAGGCAGCTTGCCCTCGTGCTCCACACGGTAGGCGGCGTATTCGGCGGCAGTGGCCTTGCCCTGGGCGAGCCTGTTCATAAACGCATGGTTGGACCAGCCGTAGTAGGCGTCGAAGGCGTCGGTCATCAGAGCGGGCTCCTCGGACTCGGCCAGCATGAACAGGTCGGGACGGATCTCCCGGAGCGCCGCCACGGCGTCATTCCAGAAGTCCACCGGCACCTCGTGGGCCACGTCGCAGCGGAATCCGTCGACACCCACCTCGGATACCCAGTAGGTCATGGCGTCGAGCATGGCGGCACGCATATCGGCATTGTCGTAGTTCAGCTCGGCCACATCGGTCCAGTCGAAGGGAGCCACCGGAGTACCGGTACTGTCATCCATCACGTACCACTCGGGATGCTCTGCGATCCAGCCGTGGTCGCGGGAGGTATGGTTGGCCACCCAGTCGAGAATCACCTTGAAGCCCAGCTCATGAGCCTTGTCCACCACGGACCGGAAGTCTTCGATGTCCCCGAACTCGGGATTGATGGCCTTGTAGTCGCTGATTGAGTAGTAACTGCCCAACTCACCCTTGCGTTCCACCTCTCCGATGGGATACACGGGCATGAACCAGAGGATGTCCACCCCAAGTTCCTTGAGCCGGGGCAGATGCTTTTCGAAGGCCTCGAAGGTGCCCTCCTTGGTGTACTGGCGGACATTGACCTCATAGAGGACTGCGGAGGCCGTCCAGTCGGGATGGCTCACATTGCTCACAGGAGACTGCACCTCCTGTCCTGATTTGCCGGCGCATCCTGCAAGCAGAAAGGCAGCGGCAGCAGCAAAAATTGTCTTGGCAATATTCATATTTTACAATATTTAAAATTACTTCTCAACGGGCCGGATCACTACTGCCGCACCACCGCCCGGGGCTAAGGGGATACGGAGGGTCGCGGATGGCTTCACCTTCTTGGTATAGATCCGGTAGCTCTGAGGATTGGACTCCCAGTCGGCGTCCTCTCCGTCGGCGTAGACCGTGGCCTCGTATTTCTGGCCGGAGCCTGAGGGGAGGAACGAGAGAGGGATGACGGCCTCGCGGGCATTCTCGTCGGTGACGGCGCCCACGAACCATTCATCGGCACCGCGGGCCTTCCGGGCCACAGTGATGTAGTCCCCGGGCTCGGCCTCTAGATACCAGGAGTAGTCCCAGTTGAGGGCCACGTCCTTGATGAACTGGAAGGCGTCCATAAACCGCTCGTAGTTCTCAGGCAGGTCACAGGCCATCTGCAGGGGCGAGGGCATGGTCACATAGAGGGCCAGCTGCCTGGCCAGTGTGGTGCCGGCCTGATCCCCGGATTTGCTGCTGCCCTCGTAGTAGTCGAACTTGGTCTGGAAGAGGCCGGGGGTGTAGTCCATCGGGCCGCCTTTCAGACGGGTAAACGGCAGGATGCAGGTGTGGTCGGGGTCGTTGCCGCCAAAGGACTCGAACTCCCCGCCGCGGGCCGACTCCTGGGCCACCCAGTTGGGCCAGGTACGCATCAGACCGGTCGGACGCACTGCCTCGTGGCTGTCCACCATGATCTCATACTCGGCTGCGGTACGGACCACATGGATATAGTGGTCGTTCATCCACTGCGACGAGTGGTATTCGCTGCGGGGGATGATGTAGCCCACATATCCGGTCTTGACCGAGTGGTAGCCATGGTCCACCATGTACTGGAAGGCATCCTCCAGCTGTCTCTCGTAGTCCGCGGCGTTGGAGGCCGTCTCGTGGTGCATGATCATGTTCACGCCTTTCTCCGCAGCGTATGCTGACACTGCGTCTATATCGAAGTCAGGATAGGGTTTCGTAAACAGGAAATGACGGTCCTTGCGGTAGGAGGCCCAGTCCTCCCAGCCCTCGTTCCATCCCTCGACGAGCACTGCATCGATACCGTGCTCCGCCGCGAAATCTATGTACCTCTTCACGTTCTCGGTATTGGCCGCATGCCTTCCGTTGGGTTTCAGGGCCGAATAGTCAGTAACCCCGGGACGCGCCTTCCAGTAGTCGCTGTAGGCCCAGGTAGCACCGGCCCCGGTAAACATCTCCCACCACACTCCCACGAATTTCTGGGGCTTCACCCACGAGGGATCCTCAATGGCGCAGGGCTCGTTCAGATTGTAGATCAGCTGCGAGGCCAGGATGTCCCGGGCATCGTCACTCACGATAACTGTCCTCCAGGGCGAATTGAACGGAGCCTGGAGATAGCCGCGCACCCCGTTCTTGTCCGGCACCAGATGGGCCTTCAGCCGGAAATTCACATCATCCACATCGAGGAGCATGGCGGCATAGTGCACCAGTGCGGCCTCGTGGATGTTGATGTACAACCCGTCATCGGAGCGCAGCATCAGCGGGGTCTGCACGGACAGCCCGCCCTCTGCCTTCGTCTCGTAGGTCTTCAGAGCCAGCCGCCGCTCTATCTCATCCTCCAGCCCGGAGATACGGGCCGTGGAATAGGCAAACTCGTTGGTGTCATAGTCTCCGGGAATGCAATAGGCGGTGTGGTCCCCGCTGAGGTTGAACTCAGTCAGTTCCCCGCGCAGGGTAAGGTAATTCACTCCGTCCTGCTCCGGCACCTCATAGCGGAAGCCCAGGCCGTCATCGAAGAGACGGAAGCGCACCAGCACCTGCCGTCCCGTACCTTCCTGCACCAAGGTCAGGGCCATCTCGTTATAATGGTCCCGCACGCTGGCATACTCGCCCCAGACCGGCGTCCAGCTCTGATCCACGGTATCACGGCTTACTGCGGCGACGGTAAAGCCCGAAGCCAGGTCCGCCTCATCGCCAGTCAGCCCGAGACGGCTGGGCAGAATAACGGGCACCCCCTTGTAATCAAGGGCATACACCACTATTCCACCGTTACATTCTACATTCAGGGACAATTCCCCGGAGGGAGAATTCATCTGCTGCGCCCCAGCCCCTGAAGGCAGTACGGCCATTAGGAGAAGGAGGGCAGCAGTCGTTATCAGATTCTTTTTCATACAGTTTATTTATTTGTTCTTCAGGACAATTCAGCAGCATCAGAGGATGTCACCCGTCCCCACCGCACCAGCACCGTGATATCGCTGCCGGCTCCCGCCGCGTTGTGCGAGTATATGCGGATGCAGGAGTGGTCCATTTCCTCCGCGTTGTCAGGGATGTGAACGGTAAACACTCCCGGCTTGTGGTAGGACAGGCATTTGTGCCCAAGCAGGGTATTCTGCCACAGGACCAGGTAGCTGGCCGGGGTATTGTCCACCTTGACGGTGAACTCCCTGCCGCCCATGTCGGTTCCCACCACGGTTACCGACGGGACATCCTGGCTCCGGATGTTTTCCCGCTTGAGCACGATCACTCCGCTTTCCTTCCCTGTGGTCACCCGGACGGTGGAGATATTGCGGGAAGCCGGCCCTGCCACCACCAGCACCGAATCCATACTTCCCCGGGAGAGCGGCAGCACCGTATAGTCGTCGCAGGTCAGTCCGTCCACACTGCCGATTCCGGGGAAATAGTCCCGGACTACGAGCAGGGTCGTATCGGACAAGAGCACGCAGGTTCTGGCCGGCCCGGACTCCTCGTCGAAGAACGGGTTACGCTCCACCCTGTATGAGCAGGACAGTGTCAGCAGTAATGCTGCAGCTGCTATTGCCAATCTCAATGCCTTCATTTCAGATGATGAATACCACGGAAGAATATGCCCCCATGACCAGGCGGGGTGTCTCCCCGCTGCTGTCCATGGAGACCTCTCCCTGGACAGCAACCGTCCCGGTGACGGTGTCGTGCAGGAGAAAGTTGATTTCCGAACCGCTGAAGTTGTGCAGTACCAGCACGCGGTCGTCCTCATACTCCATTATCCAGGCACAAAGCCCGGGAAGGGCAGTCAGGGTCTCGTTATAGAGGTCGTGGCGCACCATGTGGCCGTGAGCGAGGGCAGGGCAGGCATGACGGGCACGGGCAAAATCCTTGTAGACCCGGAAGACGGAGGAGGCGTCGGCAGCCTGCTCGGAGACGGAGGCCGTAGGAAGGGTAATCTCGGACTTGTCGGTATAGGAGGACAACTTGGTGTTGTAGCTGTCGCCCCAGTTCATGGGGATACGCACGTATTCGTCCCCGTTGTCCTTGACCCCGGTATAGCCGAGCTCCTCACCGTAGTAGATGTAGGGCTCGCCGCCTGCGGTCAGAAGCACTGCTCCGGCCAGACGCATCTTAGCCGTGGACTCGCCCAGGTCGCTGCCGGCCCGGTTCTCGTCGTGGTTGGACAGCTTGGTGGCCTCGATATAGTCGGGGCGCACGGCGGCATACTCCTGCTGATAGGACAGGATGTCCTTCACGAAGGTGTTGCCGGTGCCGGAATTGATGCCGGAAGAGAGCCTCCACCAGAAGGAGAACTCAAAGGCCGCGGGCAGGCCGGCGTAGTAGGGCGCCACCTCATTGTGCTCCGAGAACACCTCTCCGACCATATAGAAGGGATCCTCCCCGGTGAAGCCCTCGCTCATGGCATCGTAGAACTTGCCCAGGAAGGTCGGGTTCTCGGTGGAACTGGCATTGTGATAAATGTGCTTCACTGCGTCCAGGCGCATGCCGTCTATACCGTAGTCGGTCACCCACTGGCGGCCGATGCGCACCAGCTCCTGGAAGGCCGGGGATTTCTCGGCCTCGGCAGCGGCCCCGTAGTTGAGATCCGCGAACCAGGAGGTCCACATGTGGGAATGGTAGTAGAGGGTACCGGGCATCAGGAGGTCTGCCACGGCGTTGTTGTCCTGAGAGGTGAAGAGTACCTTGGGGACACCGTACTCTATCATGGCCTCCGAAGCGCTCTGTGCCCCGTATTTGGAACCGGCCGGCCACTCATCGGAGTTCACCGGGCGGATCAGGAAACCCCAGGGTGAATCGAAATCCACCGTCAGGGAGTACATCCCGCCCCCGTCATCGTAGAACTTCACGTGACGGCCGGGGTCGCCCAGGTAGAGGTATTTGTCGCTGTCCGTATCCGGGGCAGTATTCTCCGGGTCGGCCGGTCCGTCCGTGCGGGTCACTGTGACTGTAGGTGCATCGGAATCCGTCCAGTCCAGGACGAACTCCATCGTTCCCACGGCCTCATTGCCGGCCACATACCACTGCGAGGCATCATAGCCGTTGGAGCCTTCGGTATTGATCATGGGGATACGCCCAGCCTCTATGTCAGCCCTCGGGTTGTCCGAGAAGATGTAGAAATCCCGGTAAGGGCTGTCCGCGTTCTCCTTTGCCTCCAGGAACCAGGGATGGTCCTTGCTGCTGTGGTTAAGCACGTAGTCGATATAGATCTTTATGTCATGTTCATGAGCGGCACTCACCAGAGCCCTGAAGTCCTCCAACGTGCCGTAATCCGGATTCACGTCCGCATAGTCCTTCACGTCATAGCCGTGATAGGATGCCGCAGGATGAATGGGCGAGAGCCACAGGGCCGTCGCACCGAGCGAGTCGAGGTAGTCCAGCTTGTCGATGATACCCTGGAAATCCCCGATACCGTCTCCATCCGAGTCCGCAAACGAATACACCAGCAGCTGGTAGGTAATCTCCGCACTCTTCGTTCCGTCCCACTCGATGGGGTCCGCCGTCAGCATCCCGCTCAGTCCGTCCCCGCCTTCCTCCCGGCCTTCCGGCTCGCAGGAGCAGAGGAGCAGCAGCGGCAGGAGCAGCAGACATATTGCCCAAAATTTCTGTCTCATAATATTTATTTCATTTAAGATAATCGCAAAATACCACTATACATTTTCGTTATATCGCAATATCGTAATTTTCAGTAAATTATTGATTCTAAAAAATGTAAGAAGGTCACAAATTACGCGGAATACGGTCTTTTTACGCTCTCCTTACATTTTGCAATTTTCACAACTTGCTGATTTACAAACACTTTTCATCTAACTAAAATGAATAGTGGCATTCCGCACGCGATGGATACTGTACAATATTAAAAAGGGCGGGTACAATATCTGTCCCGCCCTCCATTAAAATCTTCTGTTACTCGGCTGCCGTGAGAGTCAGGGTCTCGTTGGCCACGTCGTAAACCATGTTATAGGTTCCGACATTCTCGCCGGGGTTGATATTGCCGCCTCCCTGCTTGAGGCTGATGGGAGTTCCTACTGCGAAGGATGCGCCGTCTGCCAGACCGCGGTCAGGAACAGTTATCTCGCTCGTAGACCACTGTCCGGCCCATCTGAGCTTGAACTCACCTTCAACCGACAGTCCTGAAACTGACCATGTATTGGCCTCGGGATCAAAGATCATCGGGAAGTCATGTCCCCAGCTGTCACCGGAGATTGCCCCGATAACGCCCCATCCGAGGATGTAGACAGTGTTGTCATTGGTGTTGAGAACCACCTTTCTCAGACCTGCCTGTGAAGCCGACACACCGAAATTGGAACCTCCGGAAGTCAGGCCCTGATAAACCACGCCTGTAGACAGGGTATCACCGGCCGCTGCCGCACCTACTTCTACCTCCCAGTTGTTGTACTGAATCTTGAACTGGTTGCCTTCGGCAAATCTGATAGTATCGCTCACCCAGATACCGCTGCCGGCGGGGAACTCCGTCATCACATATTCATTGGCCCATCCGGTGTCACCGTTGAAGTCTCCCTTTATTCCCCATACAGGCTCATCGGGATCAGGATCGGGTTCGGGATCGGGCTCAGGGTCATCGCCGCCCACAGGCTTGCCGTAGTCGGCTGTGCTGAGGCTGTAGGTAGGATTCTCCCAGTCATTGAGGTCGAGGTAGAAGCGGTATTGTCCGGGCTCAAGGGCGATATTACCACCACCAACATCCTCAGCACCTTCTATCTCACCGGCACCAAGCCAGGTGCCGCCGTTGTCGAGGACAAACTTGAAGCCGTCAGCAGCGCCCGCCTCATCTACGTCTATATCCACATAGAATTTGCCGTTGCTGCGGATCTGTTCCATAGGTGTGGCATCGGTTGCCCATCCGTTGAACGCACCAGCGACAGTCACAAGGTCAAAGCCCTTAATCATGTTGAGAGTCAGAGATGACTTCACGAAATGGAAGTTATAGTAACGGTGCGAGCTGTAATTGGAAATATTGCCGCTGCCGCCGTCATCCCAAAGTGTAATCGAGGGTGCCTCAGGATCAGTTGACGTCATGTCACCGGATCCCCAGTTGCCATTGTCCCAGTTGGCAGCCCCGGTAAGTTTGAAGCCGTAGTCAGCGCACTCGGCACCGAAGTCCACGACTCCGACATAATTTTCCTCATCTTCAGCATAGCTGAACAGGAATGCAGTATTGCCATGATCCCATCCGCAGAATGCGCCGATCACATATACTGCAGGATAAACCTTCTCGGCATTGAACGGAGTAATGCTGGAAGTAATAGTATTGGATACCAGTGCCTCCACTGACTCCACGGGAGCGGACTCTCCCATCATCTCGACTTCCATACGGAAATACACTGTAACAGGGACACCTGCCTCGCTGTTGAGAGACATCAGGGCATTGTTCAGAGTATTGGCCGTTACTGTAATACCGAGAGTATCGGTCGTAGCATTGCCGAGTGATTTCTTGGATGAGAAGTCCTCATTCACATCGGCATACACTGTGTAGCGGGCAGCAGTGGCGATACCGAACTCTACAGCAGAGAAAGTGAACGTGGCGAACGCACCGCCGTCCTCCAGCACGTAACTGTCGGCGATAGCCTCGAGTGCCGGAACTACCGTATTATCCGGATCGTAGGTGACAATCTCTTTCTCGGCGCAGGATGTCAGCACGGCGGCGGACATCAGAGCGGCAGCGAATATGTTGAATATCTTTTTCATATCATTTCTATCATTTAGCATTGTCTATTAATAACCGGGGTTCTGATCCAGCCTGCTGTTGGAGTTAATCTCGGTGCTGGGGATAGGATAGAGGTTGTAACGGTCGTTCACGCTGTTACCTTCGTAGGAACCGCCCTTCCAGTCCCAAAGATAGGTAGAGGATGTCAGCAGACCGAAACGGACAAGGTCCTGACGACGCATGTTCTCCCAATAGAGCTCACGGGCACGCTCGCTGATGATGGCATCCTCGGTAAGGGGAATTGAAGCCACTCCGGCACGCTCACGTACTGCATCGAGAGCGCCCTGGCCGTCATAGCCGGTAGCCCCGTTCAATACAGCCTCGGCAAGCATCAGATATGCATCGGCTGCCCTGAAGATGGGATAGTCGGTATCGGGATATGACGAGGTGCTGTTGTCGGCGGGAGAGCCGTCGTGCTTGAGGTTGGTGAACTTCATCTGGCACCAGCCGCTTGCGAAGTTGGAGTTGTCCAGTATCTCGCGGGTGTGAGCCTGCTCGCCGAACTCGGAACCGTCGGTAAACAGATACCTCTGGTCCTGCCCCTCCTCACCTGCGAAGTAATCGAGGAACTGAGGGGTCACTACGAGACCGCCCCAGCCGTCGTTGGTACCGAGGGCTGCCTGCCATTCAGGATTACCTGAGACGATGGAGCCCTTGATTACGAAGTTAGTGCTGCCGTAGGTCTGGATATTGGTGCCATCGCTCTGCACTGCGAAGATAATCTCGGGGCAGAGGTTGTTGTCTGCGGAGAAGTTCCACTGCCAGTCATCTGCCAGAGGTACGGTTTCGATTATCCTGCTGCTCTCATCAGCACACTCCTGCCATGCGGAGATGACGGGACGGCCCTCAGGGTCATTTGCCGTGAACACCTCAGCGTTCAGATAGAGCTTTGCCAGCAGCATGGTGGCGAACTCCCGGCTTACGCGGCCGTACTCGGTAGAGGCAAGAGGAAGCAGGTCATCGCGGAAATTGTTCTCACCTGTGATCTCGTTCACCAGCCACTCGTAAAGGTCGTAGCGGAGAATCTGATCGGGACCTGTGGCTCCTACAGAGTTTTCCTCAGTGGCGAAAGGCACGTTGCCGAAGAGGTCGATGGCGTGGTAGTAGCTCAGTGCCCTGAGGGCCCTGGCCTGGGCCAGCATGTAGTCCATCTCCTCGCCCTGGAAGTCAGCGGCGGCCTGACCGCGGCGGATGAATTCGTTGCAGAGGCCGATCTGATAGTAAATCCTGGAGAACATAGCTGTTACGAATACATCTGAGGTAGTCCAGCTAAGTCCGTGGAGGGATTTGATGGTCTGGTCGTTCCAGCATACGCTGGCCTCGTCTGTAGGAAGCTCCTGCAGGTGGAAGAGAGCACGCATGTACTGGCCGTAACCGCCGTCGATACCGTCAATGTCGGGGGAGGAGTCAGGACCTTCGGAGGCGCTGACTGACAGACCGCCGTAGCACTTGGCCAACAACTGCTGGTAGGCCTCGATGCTGTTGAGAACTTCCTCGGGCGTCTGGATATTGGGATCGATAGGAGTTACGTTCAGGTCATTCACACAGGAGGTGGTGAACATGGCAGCTACCGATACCGCTATTGAGATAAGTATTGTATTGATTCTTTTCATGATTTCAGATCTCCTTGATATTAGAAGTTGTACTTAAGACCGATGATATAGGTACGGGGACGGGGGTACATGTTGTTGTCAATACCTCCGAATACCTCAGGGTCGATACCCGAATAGTTGGTGAAGGTGGCCACATTCTGGACTGTGCCGAAGAGGTTGAGATTGCCGCCCTTACCCAGATCGAAGAGATAGCTGAGGGTGATACGGTCAATCTTGAAGAAGGAGCCGTCCTCAACCCAGTAATCTGACAGGTAGGCTGCATTGGTGAATCCCCAGCTTGAGGCATCAGCCATACAGTTGCGCACGAAACTGTTGGTCCACAGGTCAGAAAGGAGGGACAGACGGGAGGCGTTGTTGTTGTACACCATGTTGCCGAGGTTACCGTGTCCGGCGATGGCCAGAGTCAGGTTCTTCCATGATACCGAGGTGTTGAAACCGATGGTCCATACGGGGTTGGCCTGTCCGAGATAGTAGAGGTCGTCGGCGTCGATGACACCGTCACCGTTCTGGTCCACGTATGCACCGGGGATGGGAGCACCCTGCTCGTCATATACCTGCTGATATACATAGAAGGTGTTGGCAGGATATCCCACCATGTGTCTCTGAATGGTGTTGCCGACACCGCCGCTGATACCGCCGGTGGCTACTCCGGTGTAACCATCACCGTCGTTGGTGGTCAGCTTGGTGATGCGGTTGTGGTTGTAGGCGAAGTTGGCGCCGATGGTCCAGTTCCAGTTCTGGGTCTGGACAGGGATACCGGTAATCTCGAACTCGACTCCCTTGTTGACCAGGGAACCGATGTTGGCGAAGAGGTAGTTGGTCAGGTTGGCACCGGCTGCTACGGGTGTGTAGTTGAGCAGGTCGGTGGTCTCCCTGTAGTAAACGTCCAGGGTACCGAACAGTCTGTCATTCAGGAAACCGTAGTCGAGACCGATGTTGTAGGTGGTGGTGGTCTCCCACTTCAGGTCGGCGTTGTAGCCGTTAGGAGTGATGGGGATTATCACATTGCCTCCGAACATGTAATAGCTTCCGATAAGGTTGGTCTGGTATGTCGGAATAGACTGGTAAACATCACCTATGTCCTGCTGGCCGGTCTGTCCCCAGCTCAGACGGAGCTTGAGGTCGGATACTGCCTTGGAGTTCTTCAGGAAACTCTCGCCCTTGATATTCCATCCGAGGGCGACGGAGGGGAAGAAGCCCCACTTGTTGTTGGTGAAGCGGGAGGTACCGTCCCAGCGGACTGT
>CALUSM010000001.1 GCA_944323445.1 uncultured Bacteroidales bacterium | reverse complement strand
GGGCCCTGGAGGATACGGTTGCGGTGGGGTCGGTTGTGTCCATCGTTCTGGAGAAAAACGGCGGCATTAATGAGGGAAGCACGTACTCCCGGCTCCTGAGCCCCAATGCAACTTTTTGGAACTCAGATAGATGCGCGAAATGCACCCCCGGACAAAGAGGCTGCCGGTCAGTGACTTCCGCCGCGGACCATTATGGTTTCTGTCAATTTTGTCAGATTATTTTGACAGTACGCGATTTTTAACTAGCTTTGCGTCAATGATTAATTGCAGATGTGCCGTTTCTGTGCAAGAGACGGCACATTTTTAAACAAAAACTCCTGCCGGATGTGAGCGGTATATCCACTACGCATCCGCAGGAGTTGGAAATCAATCATAAAACGGCCTGGGAACAGCCGGGGAAGTTCCGTTCTACCTCATCTTACGCCACATCCAGACGATATACGCTATAACAAAAGGTATTGCCAAGGACACCCATGCCATGACCTTGAGGGTGAAGAGGCTGGACGAGCTGTTGTAGAGAGTCAGGGAATCCTGGATGTCTACGGTAGAGACGTAGTAGGCGGTATCATTGAAGCCTGCGATGAGCAGAATGGCCCAGACCGCGAGCAGTGCGCCCGCGCCCACGATGTAGAAGTTCAGCCTGAGGCCCTTGCCAAGAAAATGCCTTCCGAGGCCTGCCAGCACGAGGACGACGCCGAGCAGGAAGACTACGGCTGTCCACCAGGTGTGCAGGATGTTGTGCAGGTATTTGAAGGGCTCGGGCGAGATTACGCCTGTCGCGGGATCCACCGCATAGCCGGTCCTGAGGAAGAGCCAGAGGACGAAGGCCACGAAGGTCAGGACGAATGCGGGGGCGGTGATCATCAGCCGTCTGCGGCATTTATCCGCAAATGCGCCGACATCCGGTTTGGTCAGCAGGTAGAGCAGGCCGAGGGTCCTGGCGGCCAGGAACACCACCACTCCGAGCAGGAGGTTCATCGGGTTTGCGAGGGCATCCAGGCCGTGCCAGCCGTTGGCCCAGGTCGAAATGGCGGGGGAGGCGGCATCGGTGATGGAGACCTTGTCCACGGTGAAGGCGCCTCCGGTGAAGAAGGTGCCGACGGCCACTCCGAGGAGGAAGGTGCCGAGGGCTCCGTTCAGGAAGAGGAAAATCTCAAAGGTACGGGCCCCCAGGATGTTGCCGGCAGCCTTGCGGTATTCAAAGGAGAATGCCTGGATGACAAAGAGCAGCAGGATGCAGATCCACAGCCAGTAGGCTCCTCCGAAGCTGGTGGAATAGAACAGGGGGAAGGAGGCGAAGGCCGCTCCGCCGAAGGTGACGAGGGTGGTGAAGGTGATTTCCCATTTGTGCCCGGCGTATTTGACTACCAGGTCCTTCTCGTCCTCCGAAGAGGCGGTGCGCAGCAGCAGTCCCTGGGCGCCCTGAACGAAGAGCAGGAAAACGAGGATAGCGCCGAGGAGGGCTACCAGTGCCCACCAGTAATGTTGCAGAAAATACAGTGTATCCATGATTATTCTCCTCCTTTCTTAATCTGTTTGAGCATGATGCTGATTTCCACGACGAGCATGGCGGTGAACAGAACTGCGAAGATGATCAGGGTCGTGAGTACGTTACCGGGCTCAACGCCTGATACGGCCGCATTCACGGGCAGCAGGTTCTGGATGGTCCAGGGCTGACGGCCGACCTCGGCTACGATCCAGCCCGACTGGGAGCAGATGTAGACCAGGGGCAGGCTGATGATGCCCAGCCACAGGAGCCACTTGTGCTTGTCGCTGACGATGAGGTTCTTCCACTCGAAGACGATGTAGAGGACGAAGAGCAGGATGAAGAACATGCCGAGGGCCACCATGATATGGAAGGCGTAGAAGACCAGCGGGACATTGGGCACCAGGTCCTCCGGCTCCTCGATGTAGTGGTAGCCGAAGTAGTCGAAGTTCTGCTCGAGAACGGCCTCCGCCTGGGCCATCGCCTGGGTATCTCCGGCCTGTTTGGCTGTCTGATAGTCGGCCAGGGCCGTTACTGCGGCGGTACCCATGGCCTTCTTCTCGACGAAGGAAGGCTCGATGTAGGTATTGCCTTCCCGGTCGGTGAACTCGTAGCCGCCCTCGATGATGTCGTTGATGCCGGGCACGAAGCCGTCTGCCTGACGGGTGGCCAGGAACGAGAGCATGTTGGGGAAGGATATCTCGAAGAGGTAGGGGTCCTCGTCCGCACCGTCCTCACCGACGATGTCCTTGTCCGGATTCAGGATACCTACGGCTACCAGCGGAGCCTTCTCAGAGCCGTCGTAGAGACCCTCCATGGCGGCGAGCTTCATGGGCTGCACCTTGGCCACGTTGTAGGCCGAGCCGTCACCGGTACCGATGAGCACGGCGAGGGATATGATTCCGAAGACGGAGGCCACGCGGATGGACTTGCGGGCCAGGAGTGTCTCACGTTTCCTGAGCAGGAACCAGGAGGATACGGCGATTACGAATACCGAGGCGAGCACGTAGCCGTTGGTCACCGAGTGGAGGAATTTGTTGATGGCCACGGGGGAAGAGACTACCGCCCAGAAGTCCGTCATCTCGCTGCGGGCAGTGTCGGGATTGAACTCCATGCCCACGGGATACTGCATCCAGGAGTTGGCGATGAGGATCCAGACGGCGGAGAGATTGGTTCCGATGGCCGTGAGCCAGGTGGATACTAAGTGGGCTTTCTTGCTTACCTTGTTCCAGCCGAAGTACATCACCGCGAAGAAGGTACTCTCCATGAAAAATGCGAAGATACCCTCAATGGCCAGCGGAGCGCCGAAGATGTCGCCCACGAACCATGAGTAGTTGCTCCAGTTGGTTCCGAACTCGAACTCGAGGATGATACCTGTCGCCACGCCCATTGCGAAATTGACGGCGAAGAGCTTCATCCAGAATTTCGTAGTCCGCTTCCAGAACTCGTCACCGGTCATCACGTACCGGGTCTCCATAAAGGCTATCAGAAAGCCAAGGCCGAGGGTCAGGGGCACGAACAGCCAGTGGTACATGGCCGTCAGGGCGAACTGCCACCTCGACAGGTCTACAAGTGTTGTTAAAAGCATCTGTTTGAGGTTTTAGTTTATTTTTATTTTATAAGATTCTCGATCACCGCCTGACTCTTCTCCGCGTCCGTCTCACAGTCGGCCAGGGCCGGACGGAAAAAGAATACCCTCAGGACAGCGAACATAATGAAGAGCTTCAGGAGGACCACTATCCACAGGGTCCTCCCGAGGGACGACATGTCCCTGAAGCCTTCATAATAGAAGAGCCATATCTTGCGCAGGCGCTCCATCGGCATTTCGGATTACAGTTCCTCCGCGAACATGGGATCCCATGGCGGAAGCATTATCGGAGTGGTGTCCAGAAGCTTGAGGATATCCTCCGGAACATATTTCTTCTCCACCACGAGACGGAACATGTATTCCTCGAACCACTCGTCGGTCATCACGAGATGTCCCTCGTGGCCGGTCATTCCCCAGGAATTCTCCACTTTCCATTTTTTAGCGTTGCCGTTCTCGTCGAGGTCCACTGCCATAAGGGTCATGGCGTGGGACGAGCCGCTGGCACCGGTCAGGATTCTCTCGCGCTTGTCCATGCCGAAGGTGGTGCCCATCAGCGAAGCGTAGTCGTAGTAGTTCACATCCAGAACGCCGTTGGTCCGGTCGAGGAACTTGCCCACGTCACAGGAGAAGTACATCATGGTGCCGTCCTTTATGGAGGCAATGGCCATAGCCTCTATATCCTCTATTGGGAGGTTGATGTACAGCCAGTTCTTACCGTCGTACTGATGACGGTCGTACTCTATCTCGTAGACCTTGTAGAACTCTCGGGTGGGGTCGTTCATCAGCATCACGTAGTTGTTCTTCAGATCTACGCCCACATACTCGTCGTAGAATGACTTCGGGGTGTAGGTCTTGGTGCTGACGGGCTTGCCCTCGGCGTCATACATGGTCCATGTGAACTCCACGGGAGGCTCACCGAGATTGAGCACGAGAAAGCGGTACACGAAGGCGAGCATCTCCACCTTGCGGGCCTCGAGCATGTCGGGCAGCTCCTTTTTCGGGCCGGTCATCTCCCGCAGTTCCAGACCGAACTCCTTGAGCTTGAGATCCAGCAGGCGGGACATTCCGGAAGTGTGGTTGGCGGCCCATGTCTCGGGCATTACGTTGGAGGGCACTATGCCGTACTTGGTAATCAGGTCGGACACACCTGTAAACTGACCGCCGTCTCCTATCGTATGGCGGAAAAGCCACTCCACCTTGCGGTCGTCCATGGGCAAATCACGGGTGTCGATGATGCCCTGGAGATAGAGATTGGCCTTCTCCAGCTGGTCGTAGAAGAAGATGTAATTCTGGGAGAACTCGAATGGGCCGAGGTTATACTTTTCTATCATTTTGGATCTCAGCACGTTCATGCCGGAGAAAAGCCAACAGCGTCCGCTGGACTGCTGGTCGGATATACCCTTTGACGGCACCTCTTCTGAAAAATAGAAATCGTATGTGGACTCTATGCCCTGCTTCACCGACAGTTTGTTGATGTCGTTGGCAGAAATGGCGTTGCGCAGAGCCAGTTCCTCAGGCGTACCTTGCCAGCCCTGCTTGATGCGAGCCATCATCTCATCGGAGATGCCGCCCTGTGCCATGGCGGCCGCCGCTAAGGACATAGCGGCACAGATGGTAAATAGACGTTTAATCATATCTGTTGTATTTAGTTGTTATGTTATTTCCATGGTCTGAGAGCGACCAGGGCGTCCAATGCCTGCTGCATGGCGGCCCGGGCCTTCGTGTCGTTCTCCCTCAGCAGCGCGGCCTTCAGGTCAGCCTCGTAGGGCAGGTACTGAATCGCCTCTATGTACTTCGCGGCCCTCGCCCTCACCTGAGGGGAGGCATCGTAGAGCAATCCCTGCAGCCAGGTCCTGCAGTCCCAGGAATAATGGTCCTCGAGCCACCCGAGGGCAGCCACCTTCTCCTGAGCCGTACCGTACAGGAAGGTCTGGAAACACTGCGACTCGTAACGCAGGTCATCCACGCTCATGAGTATCTCCTCGGGAGCCACCGGCGGTGTAAGCACCTCTGTCGGATACGTCTTCAGCGGCTTGCCAAGGGTCCAGCGCACCATACGGGGCACCATCCACATCTTACCGGGAGTCGCCTCAGGATGTCCCACCACCGTAAACACCTTGCCCTTGCCGTAGTCGTTGCCGGTCAGAAAGGGTTTGCCGTCGGTCATATTTGCCGGAGCGCCTCCCTCCTCGTGCACATCGCTCTCCATTGTTCCGAAAGACGTGTAGGGGACGTCGCTTTCCACAAAGACGGGACCTTCATAATAGAAGACGTAGGATGTGTCCTCCTTCGCCAGCTCGTGGAATATCTTCTTTCCTTCCTTGTTCAGAGTCATCTTGGCCATACCGTGGCCGCGGTTGTCATGCTCGCGGTCGATGGCGCGGGCACCGGTCAGGGCCATGCAGGTGTAGTCCGGAGTATTGGAGAACAGATAGGCTCCGGCGCAGATGCCGACAGCCCCTCCTCCGCGATGTACGAAATCCTTTATCAGAGCCATATTGGTCTGTCCCAAGCTGAGATACTGACGGCTGCCCCCGCCCCCGGGAATCACGATAGCATCCAGGCTGTCCAGAACCCCCGCAGCGATATCACTGCTGTGCACGATCCGAACCTCCATATCCTCGTCTAAGCTGAGAGCCGCCACCGTCTCGCGTATACACGTAGCAGCGCCACCATCACCCTGAAACACAGCTACTTTTATCTTCTGATCGTTTCCGCCGCCGCAAGAAACGAGCATCATGGCGGCAACTATGGCAGCAACTGCTGCGAACAGCGATTTTCCAACTTTTCTCATAGGCGCAACATTTAACTTTCAAATATAGTGAAATTCCCCCAATCTCTACCACTCCTCCCTTCCAAAACGCCTAAGTTTAAATGCCGCTGCCCTTTGGCCGTTCCCCACACCCGTTCCACCACCCGTTCCACCTTCCGAAGGCGGGACAGAAGCCGTACTGCCCCGAGAGCCCACTTTGGCCGCGATTAGCTTTCCTCCGGACACATCCCACCTTCCGAAGGTGAGACGATTTCCCGCATTTTCCACTCACCTTCCGAAGGTGGACAGAAAATATTTTTCAGAAAATTTGGTTTATAAAATAAATCAGTTTATATTTGCGCCGTAAACAAAGAGAGGAGACAGGCGCCACTCTTCTTTTTTGAAAATTTCAATTTAATTTATAAAGTATTTTATTATGGAAAGGATTTTTACTACTTTTGCAATCGCTATGATGTGCTGCGCATCTGCCATGGAGACTTCGGCGAGGGATTCATCAACCATAAAGGCCGCGCTGACCGTAACTGACCTGAAAGACACCTGCGGCAATATACTGGTCTGGATTACACCGGACAATGGTGAAATTACCGGACCGGACTTCGGAGCGATAATGAACTCCGGCTGGGGCGCAATTATCTCTTGCACCGATGCCAAACCGGACAAGAACGGCAAGCTGAACGTCAACAGTGAAATCAATATCCCTGAAGAAGGACGCTGGACACTATACCTGATGCACGACAGCAACTGTAACTGGACGATGGACAAGACGGAGGACGGACATCCCGCAGAGGGATTTGCTATGGCAGCACTCCGGACTGACAGCAGGGGAAATGAAGAAAAAGAGGAGATTGAAAGGATTTCAATAGGTATGAATTACTTGTAACATAATTTTACTATTACGGACAATAAAACTACAGAACTACAATGGAGAACAATAACAACAACCAGAACGGACTTTCAATAGAAAAGTCATTGGAAATCATCTCTGAGGCAATCAACAACAGCCGACAGGACTTTCAGCGGCGCGGCGGCACCGCAATGCTCATCTGGGGAACAACCGTAATCCTCGTATCCGGGATTGTCCTGCTGGGGCTGACACTTTCGGACAACAATCATCTGTGGAACCTGGCCTGGTTTCTGATTCCATTTATCGGCTGGCCTCTGAATCAGCTGGTATTCAAACGCATCGAGAGCAAGGGGAAGGGCGAGAATTTCGTATCCAGGTCCGTGGGCATCGTATGGGGCATATTCGGAATCCTGGCAATAGCCGTCGGCATCATGGCGTTCTTCATCCCCATACCGACAAACGGTGTCATAATACTGCTTCTGGGCATGGCCGGCGCAGTCACCGGGGTCCTCTGCAGTTCTTGGACCGTATTCATTCTCAGCATTATCTGCGGAATAGCGGGACTGCCCTGCGATTACTTCCTGAACATACCCACTCCGCTGATCATGGCCGTCGCAGCGCTGATGACCCTGGTCATCCCAGGCCTGATATTCAACCGTCAAACCAGTAAACTGCAGTAGCGGCCATGGGAGAATTTGCAAAACTCGACCCGCTGCTGCACTCCGAACTGCGTCTGGCCGTCATGTCCACCCTGCTGACCATGGAAGAGGCCGACTTCGTGTACCTGCGCGAGGCCACCGGAGCCACTGCCGGCAATCTGAGCGTGCAGATCGACAAGCTCTCCGAGGCAGGGTACATCTCTGTCGAGAAAGGATTTGCGGGAAAGAAGCCGCGGACGGTGTGCAGGATTACAGAGACGGGGTCGCGGGCTTTCGCTGCATACGTAGAGGCCTTGAAGTCGTATCTGCACTGAGTGCAGATACGACTTCGGCTTCGCCTTTTCCACCCATCCCCAAACCCCTTCCTCGGAAGGGGCTTCGGTCGCTTTTGCTCCGGGTACTCATTCCATCTACTCCTTCGGAAGGAGTCAAAGGGGCTTACCACAACGGCACCAAATCGCGGGAAATGCTGCCGTTATGGAAAATGGACGAAGGACAATGCCGATTATATAGGATATATGAAGACTTACGGTAAGCAGGGGAGCGCGGATTTTCTGCAACTACTTGAATCACCGCAGGTTATGATTACAACGAGGGCTTTTCGCAGATGTCTGGGACTACGAAAAGTCCTCGTTGATTTTACAAATTACTAATTTGCTGCAACTTACAAAAAACCACCGCAACACTGCTTACCGTTACTCGGCTTCGGCGCCAGCAGAGGCAGCGAAAAGGGCCTCAAGCTCGGCGGCAAGGGCTTCACCGCGGAGGTTCTTGGCGATGATCTCTCCAGTGGAGGCATCGATGAGGTAGTTCCAGGGGATGCCGTCCATGCCGTAGCCGGCCCAGACAGGACTGGTCCTGGGGCTGCCGGTGACTTCGGTGATGACATTTGGCCAGTTCATACCGAACTCCTTCAACGCGCTGCGCCAGTTCTCGGGGGAGCTGTCGAAGGACATGCCGTAGATTTCGAAACCGGAGTTGCGGAAACGGGCGTACTGCTCGACCAGGACAGGGATTTCCTCCCGGCAAGGACCGCACCACGAGGCCCACAGATCCAGCAGCACGTAGCGCACGCCGTCACGCTCTACGACATCGCTGAGCCGTACCGCATTGCCCTTGACGTCCTTGCCCTCGATGTCCCAGTAGGGCATTCCGAGATCGGCCTTGATCGGCTCGAGCATCTCCTCCAACTGGAGGTAGAGCGGATGCGCTTTCATGCTCTCCGGGAACTCCGCCAGGACCGCCTCTATCTCCGGCTTGGAGGACATCGCCAGCATACCCTGCAGGAGTGTAAGCCCCAGCACGTTGTGATTGGCCCGGATGATGTCCAGAGGATCCTCATAATCCCCGGCGTCTCCGAAAGACAGCTCATAGTAGAGGTCATTCATAGGTGTTCCATGCGCAAAATACATCTCATAGTCCGGGATATACTCTAACGACACGGTTCCCGGCTCGAGGAAAATCATCTCGCTCATCTGATACAGTCCCGAAGGCGCAGAATTGGCCCCCATATAAAGCATGGCCACACCCGAGCCCATGTCCGCCCCCTCTATCCTGAATGATCCGTTCTCTATCAGCGCCGAGTCCAGCATCGACCAGTCCACTCCGTCAGAGACATACATCCAGTGCCCGTCCACCAGCTGGTCCCCTGAGCCCTCGACTACATACTTGCTTCCAGATGCGCAGCCCGCAAGAAAAAGGGTAGCGGCCGCTATCACCGCCAATGATAAAAGATTTTTCATAAATAGGTCTGTTTGAAATTTCCTGCAATTTATAAAATTTCCTGCAATAACATTTCAACGGGCATCTGAAATCCGCTCCTCTTTCATTCCTCTTTCCGCTCCAACCTCCCCACAGTCTGGAAGTCACTGCCTCTCATAAAATACTAATTCTAAAGCAAATACACATTTTACGGCATAACAGACTGTCGAAGGAAATTCTGAGAGCACAGGAAAAAACCTGTTCAAACGCACTATAGCGGCATTTCTCCGAATTCGGGCTCATCTACAGCTTCTTGTCTGTTTGCAACAAACCACGACAACTTTCAGCAAATCAACGCATTGCACAGAGAATCAAATTACAGACAGTGAGGTGTACCGTCCTGTCTGTTTCCGGCATAAAACAATCAAAAAGCACATATTCATACAATTACAGCAATTCACGGATTACAGACACACCACAGACACTTCGAGGGCCCGACACAAGAACAGCACACTCGACGTGCCGGGGATTCTATTAAATTTGCGCGGTGAATAGCACGACAATACCATGAGACAGATATTGACAAAGAATCACAACGGCCTGCTGCGGTATGAGATAGCCCCTGAAATTACGGCATTTTCCCCGCTGAGGGACGCCGTGCTGCCGATAAGGGTGGTGCAGGCGCATCAGGTACATGGGGACCGGGTGGCCGTGGTGACTTCGGCCGGCACCACACGGGAAGAACTGGAGGGGTATGACGCGCTGGTGACGGACGTCCCGGGCGTGGCGATAGGAGCCAGGACGGCCGATTGCATCCCGGTGCTGATGTACGATCCGGTGCACAAGGCAGTGGCGGCAGTACATTCAGGCTGGAAAGGTACTGTGGTAAAAATCGCAGCGAAGACCCTGGCTGTGATGGCTTCCAAATACGGCACTCAGCCGAAAGACATCCTTGCGGTAATCGGTCCCGGCATCGGTCCGGACAGCTTCCAGGTCGGTCCGGAAGTCGCCGAAGCCTTCCTCGCCGCCGGATTTCCTGAGACATGGTCCCGGCCGGACACTGATGACGGCGGCACTACCTGCACCGACAAAACAATTGTCCGGCTTATCACCGACCGCGGCCCGCGCATCCCCGGCTCCATGTCCGGCGGCCTCCACATCGACCTCCCCCAGGCCGTCCGCCTGACCCTCATCCGGGCCGGTGTCCATGACCCCAACATCCTCATCTCCGGCATCGACACCTACACCCACCCCGGCTTCTTCTCAGCCCGCCGCGAAGGCCCCTTCTGCGGCCGCACCGTCAACACCATCATGCTCAATAGCCATCGACAGCGGTTTTGACTGAGAAGTACTCAGGATGAGATTAAGTCTTTACGCTCTTACCACAAAGCAACCTTTCCAGCTATTCCCAAATCGAGTGTGGCCTTTGCAACACCCAACGCCTGGAATACCCTGCTCATCGTAGAAAGGGTCATAGAGCATTTACCGCTCTCCAGTTTGCAAATTTGAGAGCGTTTCACTCCTATCCTTTCACCTAATTCCTCCTGAGTCAGGTTCTGTTTGAGACGTGCCTTTTTGATGGCCTCTCCGACAAAGTAGGCTTGTGTATCCTCTTTAATCTGCGCTTCCATTGCGTCACGCTCCGGAGTTCCTATAGGCCCCCAGAGTTCATCTTTCATGTCGTCTGCCGGTGTGAAATTAATCTTTGCCATTACGCCTTAATATCATTATCACAAAAGGCGAACAGGCGGTAACAATTGCCATTGAAAAGCGTCCGCAACTCTCATATTTCAGTATTCTCCAATTTCTTAAAGAGTTCCTTATCCATAACGCCGCCCTCAACCTTGAAAATATTGTAGTATATCTTCTGCTGAGCCTTAAGGGGCTGCAGCTTTATAAAGGCTTTCGCCTCATCGCTCAACACTATCGTTATCGACTGTCCGTACATACGTTTCTTATTTCACCTGCAAAGACAATGCTTTGTTTCCAAATTGGCAAACAAATATTAACGATGAAGCCATTTCAATATGATCATCACCGACTATGCCGTAAGACCGCAATATGCTCCGGCGTCATACCTGTCTTAGGATCGGAAACCTGCTGAAGAGCACCACCGTACACAGCCCGTCAACCATCAGGACGAAATTAAAACAAAGGAAGCAGCACTCTACCATGAACGCTGCTTCCCCTCCATGTCATAACATCATTTATAAGGAAATTACCCTCAATTCACCATCGTAGGTAAACTCAAACCGTTCACCGTTTTCAAACTCACCATCAAAACTAAACTTGTAGACATTTCCCCGGGAATGCTTGACATGCAGGTTTCCAGAGACGACATCATACCTATAGTAACTGCCTCTGTCTTCTCCGCCATCCATTATTTCCGCATCAATATCCACATTCATTTCATCCAGTTCGAAACTGCCCAGTGCATACGTCCCGGAGGGTATTTCAAATTCGTACGTATATTCATCAGCAGACTCATCATACCGGTAATCACCTAAATAATCACCGTTAAAGTTCAGGTCCATCCATATGTAATAGCTGTCATCAAACTCGTCAACGTCCACAAGCATCAGGCATACCTCGAACCACGTTCTTTCACCAGACGGACGATCAGGCCAATAACCGGCATCAACATACGCGCTGTACAATTTCCGCTCAATATCTCCCATCAAAGCAACATTATTTCTACCGCCAGGACCAATTTGCTCACATCCGGACATCAGTATTATGGAAAGTGCCCCCGTGAAAAATGCCGCCAATCGATACATCATAATCATAATAATCAAATCTTCTGCTAAAATGACAGACTGAGTGAAAGACCTGCCACAGGATGATAACTTCCTGACGACATGGCGAATGTCGAGACATACGGAGACAACTTAATGTCTAAGGATGACTTTCTGCGAAGATCCTGCATATACATATTCTTAACCTTCGCAACCTTGACTCCGTCCACTATAGCAGATATATCTATGGCCAGTAAAGCCGCAGAACCGGCCAATGACAGTATTGCCCCGGTAAGATCGCCCACTCCTAATCCGACCCCCATTAAAACAGACGCGCCTACAGCACCGCAGAAAAAACCTATTCCTCTTCCAACTTCCCCGCAGAGCACCTGACCGAGTCCGGGAACTATCCAGGAGCATAATCCTCCTACTGCCGGAGAATATTCATCTCCCGGCTGCCTCACATAATCCGATGCCTTGTAGAAAGACTTATAATCTCTATATCTCATTCCGGGTACGACCTGAGCCAGAACATCCTCCCGCCCCTGAGTTCCATACGCACCGTCATAATTATTGTTCGGAACGGTATTGAACACATCATTTGTTCCATTCTCGTACCTGATAATCAGAATCTCAGATTTTGAAATTGTAAAAACAGGACCGTCCAAATTGTCGAATTTCTTGTACTTCACCTCGGTTTGATTAACCTCAAGGATTTTTGCCTTAATGTCCTCACCGTTCTTTTTGGTGATAAGATCTTGTGCCTGTACGAATACCGTACAGAGCAGTACTGCTGATAGCAGACAGATGATTTTTTTCATATAAGCTGTTTTTGCTTGCCGCCTGACTCCTAAGCAGCATTTAAAAAAAAGAAAGTGTGGAGCCGATTCGTCTATTTCCGAAGAGGTTCTGACAAAACCTGAATGCAAACAGACTGAAACAATCCCCACACTCGTATCGATTGTGCGAATACACAAGCCAATACAAGTGATGGTGCTGTCGTTATCCTTGCATTCATTGAAACTGTCAGATTTCTTCGGAAGGATAGTGCGAAAACACTTTCACCAATATGTATGCCTGACGCAATACTGCGGAAGGCTCTGCAAAGGTAAACAATTTTTCTATTCGACAGCACCGATGGGATTGTCTCATTCTTAATTTTGTGATTATCCGCAAAGATACCCCTGATTAGCGCCTGGAAAGGCACGCAAACACCCGCGTCCGAGCCTACGAAAGATTTACCGTAAGTACTGACGCACCCCATTTTCATAATCAACTATTTTTCACAGCATTACCGACACAACGAGAATCTTTCGCGCCTTCACAACCCACCGGCAAGCACACCCCTCTTTCTTAACCCTCTGACTTCCGAGCGATTACAAAAAGTACCCGCGTCCCTGCTTACCATTGTTGCACAGTCTGAATATAATTCCTAACTTTGAGGCAGTCATTAACCGATAGAAGCGAAAGATTATGGAGCAGGAGAAACATTTCCGGCACATCTGCACAGCCGGACTGGAAAAAGAAATCATTTTCAAGACTGACGCCGATTACATTTTCGGGATGAACAGCATTCCGGCATGCATGGCTGACAGAGACATATCCATGCACGCTTTCTGCCTGATGGACAATCACGTCCATTTCATAGCCCACGGCACCGAAGAGGATTGCGGCGGATTCATCAAGGCCTACCGGAAGCGACTTTTCACTCTGGCCAACATGAGCCGCGCAGACATCTGCATGAAAGAAATTGACGATACCGAGTACCTTAAACGGGCGATTGCCTACGTCTTGCGCAACCCTCCCGCAGCCGGACTGGCCGTTCTCCCGACGCATTACCGATGGAGCTCCGGTCCTCTGTATTTCAACGACGGCAACACGCTGACAGCCAACCGGCCGGTCACAGATATCGCGCACATGAGCAAGCGGCGGCAGCAGAAACTGTTCCGTACCCGCGGACAGCTGCCTGGACACTACACCGTAACGGCCGACGGACTCATCTGCCCTAAATGCTACGTAGACTACCGCGCCGTCGAGGAGATATTCCACAGCCCTGTCAGGATGCTCTACTTCCTCTCGCGCAACGACAGTATGGAGATGGAGCTGACATCCGGAATCCTCCGGCGGGCCCGCTACACTGACAGCGAGATGGCCTCCACCGTCACGAACCTCTGCATCGAAATATTCAGCAAGTCTTCTCCCGATGCGCTCAGCATAGACGAGAAGTATCAGCTGGCAGACATCCTCCGTAAACAATACGGTCTGGGCATCAAGCAGCTGGCACGCCTCACCCACACCAGCATCAGTCTGCTCGGACAAGTCTTCCATCCCGGCCAAAGCGCTCCAGGCCAGCACAGTCCGGAGCAGAACGGTCCGGCTCAGAACAGCCAGGATCACAACCCTCAAGGATAGAAGCCCAAATCCGGCTCAGAGCCGCCGGTTCCCACAACGGTAAGATGTGACGCACCCCTATTTTGCAAAACATTGACATTCATAACAATGCGAATCACGCATGATCTTTCCGCCCCCTCACAACATCCCGAAAAGATCACATCCTTACCGTAACACGCTGATCACTGAGTGTTTGCAAAAGCACCCTGCCGCACTGCTTTCCATTGCCAGAGGGTGTGGGCAAGATTGCAGAACAGGGATACTCCCGGCCATCTCAGGACGCACGGGTTGGTCACAGGACGCGGGCGAGATTGCGGAACAGCGCATCGGGAATGTCGGCCGAGGCGGTGCGGAAGCCCGCGTTGCCGTTGACCTCGCAGACCTTGAAGCCACAGTCACCGGCGGCGAAATTGGACTTGAAGCTCAAGGGATTGTACCGCAGCACATGACCGGCCACCTCGTCCCCCGTCACCCACACCCGGATGTCCCGTCCGCTGCTCGTGGCCACGAACTCCTGCAGCACCGGCACACAGCCGCGGCGGACCTCCTCCGGCATCTCCCCGAACTCACTGATTCCCCGGGACAATGCCCCGGGCACCGGCACACCCTGTGCCTCATACCACCGCGACAGGGCGATATTGTACCCCCGCATCAGCACAAAATCCGGCTTCCAGGCCGGAGCGCCCGAGGGAGCCTCAGCCGCCGGAGCGTCGTAGAACAGCACCTCGACCGACATCCCGTGGCGGGCGGCCGCCTCCCGGAACCAGCCGAAAGCATTGTTCCCCCGGGGAGTCGTCGAGGGGTATATCAGCAGACCTCTTTTTTCCATGACGCGAAAATATGGAAAATAATCACTAAATTTGGCGAATAACAAGGAAATTGCCATGAAACGTCTGCTCACACCCGCACTTCTGATGACAGTCCTGCTCCTGACCGGCTGCGGCGGCTCGGACAGATACCGGGAGCCCGAATTCCCCACAGAGCGGAGCGCCCGCTTCGAGTTCATCGGAGAGCCGCTGACCCTGCGGGACGCCGGGGACATCTACGTATACGGCCCTTACCTGCTGGTCTGCGGACACGACACCCTGAGCGGCAACACGTTCCACATATTCGACAAAACCAGCGGAGAGAAAGTGACCGGTTCCATCCAGTTCGGCAAGGACCCGGGCCGGAATTACTACGGATACGCCATGACCACCCTTATGGACGACCGGATGCGGTATATCGACGGTCTGCTGGAGACAGAGCTGGTCTTCAGCGTAAACGACATGCTGGACGAGGAGACTCCAACCGTCAGCCAGAGTCCGGTCCTGCTGCCCGGAAGCAATCTCAGGACCTGGGACCTCGGAGACCGGTACCTGTACCACAACAACAGCTATACCGACTCCCTCACCGGGACATCCCGGCTGGAACTGTACGACAAGGCTCAGGGCAGAATCACCGCCGCCTGCGACATTCATCCCATTGAGAATCCGTACTTAGGAGAATGCGTCTACCGCTCCTCCCGCGGCGACATCTCGCCCGACGGCAGCCGGGCAGTCTTCGGGACATGGAGGGGAGCCATCCTGGAGACTTACGACATCGGGGACACGCTCCGGCTCAGGAGCCTCAACTACTACATCGAGCCGCTCGTGAAGATCCTGCTGCGCCACAGCCGCAACCATCACTACGAACACACGGACCGGTCCAGACTCGGCTTTCAGGACATCTACGCCGGGAATGAGAGAATCTACACCGCATACGACGGCATCAACATAATCAAATTCATGCCCGAGGACCATCCGCTCTTCACCCGCATCGCCGTCTTCGACTGGGACGGACGGCCTTTAGAACTGATCAAGACCGGCCTGAGCATCAACAGGCTGTGCTGCGACGAGGCGGAAGGCACCGTCTACGCCATAGTCACGGACACTGACGGCAGGCTCCGCCTCGGACGGCTGAGGATTTAGGGCCGGCAGGGCTGTTGCATATTCCGGAGTCTTTTCCTATTTTTGCCGCCCTAAAACACGAAACCGATTCATCAACTCAGCTACAACACACTACAGCCATGCACCTCAAGGCCACCATCCTCACCCTGATCCTGACCGCCGCTGCATGCATCAGCTCCTCTGCGGCCACCGACACCCTCAGCACCGTAACAGATGACCGGAAGGACAGCAAGCTGGTCCGTTTCCTTTCGGAAAAGGTAAGCGTAAGCGGCTATGCCCAGGCCGGATACCAGTACGACACCTACGACATGGCACATGACGGGGCCTTCAACAAGTTCAGTCTGTACAGGGCAATGATCATCGCCGATGTCAAGCCGATCAGGCATCTGGACCTCTACTTCATGGCCGACGTGTCCAAATTCAAGCTGCATGAGCTCTTCGTCAGATACCGTCCGGTAGATGCGTTCTACATCCGCCTCGGGCAGTACAAGACCCCTTTCACGATTGAGAGCAATATGTCTCCCTCCGTCCTGGAAATAATAAAGGGCGCCCAGGCAGTCCAGTATCTCGCTGGTATCGACGGCTCGGACGTATGCTTCGGTGCGGGAGCCGGCAGGGACCTGGGACTGGAAGTGGGAGGAGAATTTCTGAAAATAGGCAAGGACAACCACAATCTGATAGAATACAGGGTCGGCGTCTTCAGCGGTGAGCCGTCCAACACGGCCGAGACCAACAACCGGAAGGACGTAGTGGCAAGCCTCGCCCTCAGGCCGGTCAGCTTCCTCAAAGTGCACGGCTCCGTCTACTTCGGAGAGGGCACCGCAAAGGCGGATAGCCCCTACGGGACATTCAAGGCCGGGGAGACATACCGCAGGGACCGGTGGAGCGCAGGTCTGGAAATGGAGGCAGGACCGATGTATCTCAGGAGCGAATACATGGAAGGTCTCGACGCATCCGTCAAGAGCCGGGGCGCCTACGCCACCCTCGTGGGCTCCGCCACTCATTTTCTCGACATCGTGGCATCGGTGGATTATCTGGACCGGAATATCGCCCTGAGCGACTGGCAGTGCAGCTACATCTTCGGACTGCAGTGGAACTTCTACCGCAAATGCCGGCTCCAGGCGCAGTACGTCTACCAGCAGCGTTCCAGTAACAGCCAAGGGGTCTACAGCGGCATCCCCTCCTCGCACATGATCATCACGCAGCTCCAGGTCGGCTTCTGAGGCAAGGCCAACGGTAAGCAGGCGAGCACCCATTTCCGGAAAGGCTTGTAAATCAAGACATTCCAAAAACAACGAGTAACTTTAGTCGGGTTCGAAGCCACCCGCAAGAACACTCTGTTTTGTAACTAACTGATCACTGAGCGTTTACAAAACACCCCTGCTGCAGTACTTACGGAAAAAGCCGCACCGGGATTCCGGCACGGCCTTCCTTCATGTTTTTACGGATCGCCCGCTGGGGTCAATTATTTCAGCAGATGCTCGTCGATAATCTGTTTCAACTGGGCTTTTGACGGAGCACCCGGGCTCATCGACGGATCCCCGTCGGCGGGGATGAAGAGCAGGGTGGGCACCGAGCGGACTCCGAAGGCTCCGGCGAGCTCACGCTCCTGATCCACGTCCACCTTGTAGATTACGAGCCTGTCACCGTACTCTTTGGCCAGTTCCTCGAGCACGGGACTCAGGGCCTTGCAGGGACCGCACCAGGTGGCGAAGAAGTCCACGATGGCGGGCTTGGTTCCCTCGTATTTCCAGGCCTGGGAATTGGCCTCGTAGTTCCACACTTTCTGCAGAAATTCCGCTTTGGTCAGATGTATTGTTCCTGTTTCCATTTTTTCCTCGTTTTTTCCGGACTCCCTCTCCTGTCCGTATGCCGTCAGAGGCAGGGCGGACAGAAGCAGGGTTCCGGCCATAAGCAGTGTTGTCGCTATCCGTTTCATTATTTTCTGTAAATTTTGTCCTCTATCTTCTCCTTGGGGAGCTGACGGGTGCAGAAGAACCAGTCGTAGCACTTCAGGTCCTTGTCGTCTCCGTCCATGCGGCTCTTGGCCACTCCGCAGGAACCGGCCGTGGGCACTATCACCTCGTCTCCGGGTTGCCAGTCGGCGGGCAGGGCGACACCGAACTCATCGGCGGTCTGCAGGCCTATCAGCACTCTCTTGAGCTCATCAAAATTCCTGCCAAGCGAGAGGGGATAGTAGATAATGGTGCGGATTACGTTCTTCGGATCGATGAAGAAGACGGCGCGGACGGCCTGGGTGGCACTCTCACCGGGCTGGATCATGCCGTACTTGCGGGCGATGTCCATGGTGATGTCCTCGATCAGGGGGAACTTCACCTCGACGTTCTTCATGCCCTTGTACTGAATCTTCTCCTGGATGGTGCGCAGCCAGGCGATGTGGCTGTAGAGTCCGTCCACGGAGAGGCCGATGAGCTGGGCACCCAGGGCCTCGAACTCGGCGGCGCGGGAGGCGAAGGTCATGAACTCGGAGGTGCAGACGGGGGTGAAGTCGGCGGGATGGCTGAAGAGGATCTTCCATTTGCCCTTGAAATCCTCGGGAAACTTTATCCGGCCCTGGGTGGTCACGGCCTCGAAAGCGGGGGCCTGGTCGCCGATGCGGGGCATGGGATAATACTGCTGCTGTGTCTGAGTCTGAATGTTGTTGTTGCTGTCCATAACTATTACTTTTTAATGATTAATATTCCGTTGTGTTTTGTTTTACGGTGCAAAGATATGGCGGCGGTTTTGATAAATCAAATCGATATTTTTTATATTCTCATAGATAATTTCTATATTTGCCAGCAGTATGAAGACAGACACCAATCTCAGCCTTACCGCCCTGCGCTACATCGTCGCAGTGGACACCCACCGCAACTTCGTCCGGGCCGCCGAAGCCTGCGGCGTCACCCAGCCGACCCTCAGCGCGGGCATCCGCAGCATAGAGACCGCCCTGGACGTGACCATATTTGACCGCGGAGCCCATCCCGTCCGGCCCACCGCCCTCGGAGAGAAGATCATCGCCCAGGCCCGGGTGACCCTGCACAATGCCTCGCAGATCGAGGAGCTGGTCGCCGTCGAGAAGGGCGACGAGAGCGGAGAGGCCGTCATGGGCATCATCCCGACCATTGCCCCCTACATCCTCCCCGGACTCTTCCGGAGGATGCACGAAGAGCACCCGTCCATACATCTGCGTGTGTCCGAGATGCGCACCCGCTTCATAGTGGAGAAACTGCTGACGGCGGAGATTGACATGGCCATCCTGGCCACCCCGCTGGAGCAGAAGGGCCTGCTGGAAATACCATTGTACTATGAGAAATTCGTGGCGTACATCTCCCCGTCCGACGAGCTGCACGCCCTGAGCGAAGTGCCGGCCGACCGCCTGGCCTCCGACCGTCTGTGGATCCTCGAGGAGGGCCACTGCCTCCGCAGCCAGGTCTTCAACTTCTGCCACAGCCGGCGCCGGACCCGCACCGAATACCAGGCCGGCAGCATAGACACCCTCGTGCGGATAGTGGACACTAACGGCGGCTACACCGTCATCCCCGAGCTGCACGCCGCATTCCTCACCGAAGAGCAGCGCGGAAACCTCAGGCCCATCGTCCGGCAGAACGGCGGGGCACCGGCTACTGACATTGCCACCTCAGGCGGCATCCCGTCCCCCGGCTGCCCCACCTGCGTCCCAGTCCGCGAAGTCTCCCTCGTCATCCGCGAGGACTTTGTCCGCGAACGCCTGCTCAACGTCATCGCCGGCTGCATCAGACACATCGTCCCGGAAGAGATGCTCGACTCGCGGCTCAAGCGCTTCGCCATCAAACTTTAGAGACACCGCGCTTCCAAAGCCGTCAATGAAGAGCTGCAGCTATCTTATATACTCCCGGATTTCCGCAGAATGAATTCTGCAAAATCAGCAGGAGTTTCGAGCTGTTCTTCATCCATGGGGCTGATTTCCACATCGAATTCTTCTTCGACAGCCATGAAAAGTTCCATCAGATCCAGGTCATCGCATATTTCCCTCAGGGGCGTGTCTAATTCTACTACTTGTTCAAGGTGGTCTTCGACCAATTCCAGTATCTGCCGTCCAAGTTCCTGACGACTGCGGTCTTCAATGTCCATAATGATTTAGCCTAAGTGTTTAAAAGTGTTAAAAACAGGTCAATTTTTGCTAAGTTATGAAAATAAACGGTAAATTTGAAAAAATATCTTCCGTCTTGAGAGAAGTCCAATATATTGCACGGTATGAAGCCTCTGAAATATTATATAAAGAAACTTTATAATGAAGAATGGCTGGCGAAAGTCTTTTTCAGGGAGAAATTCAGTAGATGCCACGGAAAACAATATTTCAAGGATTTCCGTCAGACCAATCGGGTGTGCAGGCAGGCCGAAGCCGCCGGATTTTCTCTTGCTGAACATAATGGCAGGACTACATACATGTACGTTAGTGGGGATGTGCTTCTGGAAATCTCATATGTCGACTTCAGAGGTGTACTGAGTCTGAGTATGACAGTAAGCATCAATGATTTTCCATGGCCGGAAAAAAAATGGACCGTTTTGTGGGACGAGGATTTCCCAGAGTATCTGGAAGATGTGCTCCGTAATTACCGGAACTGGATTGACGAATTCAGGGAGCTGCTTCACCAGGCTGATATCATTAGAAAGCAGCTGGCTATAGGGCGGACTGCCGTCAAGGTTTTTCTGGACAATATGCTTGCAGAGACAGGCTGGCCTTATACACTTGAATATGAGGATTTCACCTGGATTCTTGAGGTAAAAGGCATGTATCACAGAGCTGTAACGATGAAAATACCTGTCGACATCAATATAGACAGGCTTGCAGGCATCAAAGAGAGGCTTCAGAATCTGATAGATGCCGGCAACGCCATGGGGGCTGTCTCCATGACGGTGAAGAACTATGGGAACAAGTCTGATTGGAAAACAAAATAATAAAAATATATGGCTGTAAATATAAACACCAAAGAACTCCTTCAAATACTTGAATATACTCCTGCCGGTCACAACATCATGCTCTCAGGCAAGCATGGCATAGGCAAGTCCAGAATCATCACGGAATATTTCGAGTCCAGGGGGATGAAGGTCGTGACACTTTTTCTTGGTCAGATGAGCGACCCGGGAGATCTGCTCGGGCTGCCGAGAAAAGATGACGCCTCGGACAGGACAGTATTCATGCCGCCGTACTGGTTTCCAGTAGACGGAAAGCCTGTAGTGCTCTTTCTGGACGAACTGAACAGGGCTCGTCCGGAGATATTGCAGGCCATCATGGATCTGGCTCTGAACAGGACTTTGGCGGGCAGAAGCCTTCCAGAAGGGAGCCGTGTCATTTCGGCTGTGAACGAAGGTGACGAATACCAGTTGACAGACCTTGAGCCCGCGCTGGTATCCAGATTCAATATCTACAATTTCCGTCCTACATCTGGAGAATGGCTGCTCTGGGCCAGCAAAAACGGCATTGAGCGCAGCGTCATAGATTTTCTTAATGAGAATCCCGTTTATCTGGACGGCGATGGTGGAAAAACAGAGGAAATGCAGAATCTTGACAGGACTCCGGACCGTCGCTCATGGCAGAGGGTATCGGATATTCTGAAGACCACTGAGGCCGGTCCGCAGCTCCTCAAGAAAATAGTGGCCGGAATTATCGGTATAAAAGCAACGAATGCGTTTTTTGAAACTTATTCCGTCAGGAACAGAATTACGCCAGAGGCAGTCCTTTCGGACTTTGACTCATGCAGAGCCAGGCTTCAGAAACTCGTGCCGCATGAGATCACGATACTTAACGAAGGCATCTACAGGTGTATCGAACTGGGAAAACAGAGCGAAGCGGCTTCCTCGAACCTTATGAAATACATGCGCTGGCTTGCTGACGGAGGAAAGCGCGAATGCATGGCTCATTTCTGTTCATTGTTCGAGAACGCTGCTTATGCCAACGCGAACATGTTCATGATGACGACAGGATGTTTTAAGTACATTACCGATTTCATAAAGACTATCTGATGGAAGAGCGTCTGAAAAAGATGGCTGAGGGATGGTATCTGACCGAGCCGGCGCTGTTCATGGCATTCTGCTCACATTCTCTGACAGAAAACAGGATCATGAATGTCACAATGCGCAGCGGCAGGCAGATGATCGAGTACAATCCGGCCATGATGCAGGGATGGAATGATTCCATGCTGGCCGAGAGGCTGAAACTGGAGGTGGCGAGAATCCTGCTCGGTCATCCTTACCAGAGGATGCCATACAATGCAGACCTGTCCATAGCCGCGCTGGCAAGTGATGTCACTCTTGACTCCCTATACCGGTCGCACACAGTCCTTCCCGTCCCGCGGGACCTGAATCTTCCCAGGAATCTGTGCTTCGAGGAATATTATATCATGCTACGGAGATATTTTTCAGAAACACCTGCTCATGAAGGTCCTGAAAATGTGGGGGCAAGTCTGCATGACAGGGGAATCGGACAGGGGAGTGATCTGGCTGCGCTTTGGGAGGAGGACCAGATGATGCAGGAAACAGTCAGGGAGATGGTCAAAAGCATAGCAAATTCCAATCAGTGGGGAAGCCTTCCGGCAAATTTCAGGGAGCAGGTCATCGAGGCGAATATTGTCAGAATCAACTACCGGGCGGTACTTTCCATGTTCAGGGCGTCAGTCATCGGATCCAAGCGGAGGCTGACACGTATGAAACCCAGCCGCAGATACGGTTTCGGGCAGATGGGAAGCAGGAGAGACTTCTCCACCAGACTGCTGGTAGCGCTTGACGTAAGCGGTTCCGTGAGTTCCGAATGCCTTTCACAGGCACTTTCTGTTATAAACCGGTTTTTCAAGTACGGTGTTGAATCTCTGGATGTCATACAATTCGATGCAGGAATAAAGGGTGGGAAAATGACCATGAAAAAAGCCCTGAAGCGGATAGAGATTTGCGGACGGGGAGGTACCAGTTTCCAGGAGCCCATGGACATGTTCGCTGAAGAGAAATACGACGGTCTGATCATGGTCACTGACGGATATGCTCCTGAACCTGTATTTCCGGATGGAGCCACGGGCAGAATCATGTGGATGATATATGCCGCGTCGCGGCAATACGAAAAATCGGAACTGCCTTCCCGCCTGGCATGGATCGGCGATTATCCGCGCTCCAGACACATCCTGCTGCCGAATGTCTGATTAGTCAGCAGAGTTGGCAAGGATGAATGAGAAAGCCATCCGCCAAGCAGTTAGAAAATGGAATTGCCGATATCGGTGGTAAAATGCTCGAGGGCGGCCATGCCGATGAGGGAGTTGCCGTGGCGGTTGAGTTCGGGGCTCCAGACGGTGATGGCGAGGTTGCCGGGGATGTAGGCCGCTATGCCGCCGCCTACGCCGCTCTTGCCGGGGAGGCCGGCGCGGAAGGCGAAGTCGCCCGACTCGTCGTAGAAGCCACAGGTGAGCATGAGTGCTCCGAGGCGTTTGGCCTGGCTGACGGTCAGGACCTGCCTGCCGTCGAATGGGTTCACGCCACGGTTGCTCAGGAAGAGGAAGGCGCGGGCAAGGTCCGCGCACGACATCGAGATGGCGCACTGGTGGCAGTAGACGTCCAGCAGCGTCTCCACGTCATTCTCAATATTCCCGAAGCTCTTCATGAAATAGGCCAGGGCCAGGTTGCGGTCGGCATTGAGCCGCTCGGAGCGGGCTATCTCCTTGTCGTAGTAGATATCGTCGTTGGCGCATAGGGCGCGGACAAACTCCAGCATGGCGTCCTTGGGATGAGGGTAGAGCGATATCAGGCGGTCCGTCACGACGAGGGCACCGGCATTGATGAACGGGTTGCGGGGCAGGCCGTGCTCATACTCGAGCTGCACCAAGGAGTTGAACGGGTTGCCGGAGGGTTCGCGTCCCACTGCCTTCCATATATCGTCCCCGATGCGCCCGGTTACCATCGCCAGGGTAAACACCTTCGAAATACTCTGAATCGAGAAGCACACCTGCGCGTCCCCGGTCCTGAACTCCTGTCCGTCGAGAGTAGCCACCGCTATCCCGAACTGCCTCGGATCCACCTTCGCCAGCGCCGGTATGTAATCCGCCACCCTGCCCTGTCCCCACAGTTCCTGCAGCTGGCCGTGAATCCTGTCAATCACATTCTGATAATCCATATTCTCACTTTAAGACTGCAAAAATACACAGGATACGGGAAGAATGAACTATATTTGCGGCCCGATAAACTGAAAAAATATGGAGACAGCAGAAGAAAGACGCAGAAAAGTACTTGACAGACTGCAGGAAATGGGCATCAGCTACATCATCCACGAGCATCCGCCGCTTCCCACTATAGAGGAGGCCATGAAGTACTGGAAGGACTTCGACTCGACCCACTGCAAGAACTTGTTTTTCAGAAACCACAAGGGCAACCGCCACTACCTGGTAATCCTCGAGTGCCACAAGCAGATGGACATCCACGGCTTAGAGCATCAGCTGCATCAGGGCAAGCTCTCCTTCGCCTCCGAGCAGCGCATGGAGAAATACCTCGGAACTGTCCCCGGCTCCGTCTCCCTCTTCGGCCTCATCAACGACCCCGACCATCAGGTCAAGCTCTATCTCGACAAGGACCTGCGCCGGGCCGAGCGGGTCACCTTCCACCCCAACGACAACACCGCCTCCCTCGAAATCTCCCGCGACGACATGTACCGCTTCATTCAGCTGTGGGGCGGCGAATGGGAGGAGCTGTAGAGCGGTTCAGACTGACACCCAATCGATATGGATGCCGCGGCGCTCCATGCCCCGGAACCAGGTCATCTGCCTCTTGGCGAACTGGTGGATGGCGATGGCCAACTTGGCACGCATCTCGTCGTAACTCATCTGCCCGGTGAGATACAGGGTGACGAACTTATATTCAAGGCCGTAGTAGATAAGGTCCTCCGGTGAGAGGCCGCTCTCGAGCAGACGGCGCACCTCGTCGATCATCCCCTCCTTCAGACGGGCATCCAGGCGCCGGTCGATACGGGCATTGCGCTCCTCCCGCGAGACGGACAGCCCGATGTAATGCACCTCCTCCGGAGCGAAGCGGGCCAGCGGAGCATTGTCCCCTGAAAACACCCCCGCATCCTCCGGATGCTCCTTCTGATACACTGCTATCTCGATGGCCCGGATGAGCCTTTTCCGCGTATCGTAGTCCGTGGTATTGTGAGGGACGGTCAGCGACTTGAGCATGTCTATCAGATATTCGTCGGAGTGCTGCTCGAGCTCCGCACGCAGAGCCGGATTGGACGGCACCTCCGGTATTGCATAGTTCCGCGTCACCGACTCGATGTACAGCCCCGAGCCACCACAGAGAATCACCGGACGGCCGCGGGAGACGATATCATTGTACGCCGCCGCGAAATCCCGCTGATACCGGAAAATATCGTAGCGCACCCCGGCATCCACGATGTCTATCAGATGATACGGCACCGGCCTTCCTTCATACACGTACTCGCCGAGGTCCTTCCCGGTTCCGATATCCATCCCGCGGTATATCTGCCGCGAGTCAGCCGAGATAATCTCAGCCCCGGCCTCCCCCGCCAACCGCACCGCATAGCGGGTCTTCCCCGAGGCCGTCGGCCCCAGAACCACCGTCAGGCGATATTTTCCCAATTCATTCGCAGCCATAAGAAACTATTTGTTTGAAGCCCGGTATTCCATCGGCGACATGCCTGTATTGCGCTTGAAAAAACGGCTCATCGAAGTATGCTCCGGGAAATTGAGATACTGGGCTATCTCGCTGACAGACAGCAACGGATTGTCCAGCTGAACCTTTATCTCCGCGACCAGCTGCTTGTCGATGAGCTGCTTGGGAGTGATACCGTTGAAATTCTCGGCCACGATGTCGCCAAGATACCGGGATGATATGCACAGCCTTTCCGCATAGAACGGCACCTGATGTTCCTGAGCGCTGTTCTCCCGGACCAGACGCAGGAACTGGTGGCACAGCACCTGCTTGCGGCTGGTCTCCTTGACCTCAATGGTCCTCTTGCGGGGGACATTGTTGTACAGGCACATGAGCATGCTCTGAAGGAAATTCTGCTCGAGGAGCCTCCTGAAATTAGGAATCGGGCGGGTGAACAGCAGACGGGCCATATTCATCCACAACATGACATTGTCCCACTCGTCTTTCGGAGCGCCGCTGCTCAGATGATCAATGAAAGGATGCTCATGCAGATAATTGAGAAAGACTGAGTCAATCGGCAACAGAGCCTTGATTACAACATCCTTGGGATACAGCAGCACCCTGGCCTTGAAATCAGGGCTCGGACCGACGAGTTGCAGCAGACTGCCTCCGAGCAGGAACAGTTCCGTCCCGGTGCGCATCCGGTAACTCTGCACCCCGGTCGAAATTTCAGCAGTGCCGTCAGTGCATACTATCTGAATATCACACCCGAAACGGCAAGCATTGCGTTCCAGCCCGGCCATATCCGTCTCGGCATACTGTATGTCTTCCGTATCTGAAAAAAAGGCCTTGTTCATCAACTGTTCGGTTTCCGGCTACAAATTTATAATTTTAAAGGGATTTACCGCTATAAAATAATAAAGGCCACCGAGAACCGGCAGCCTCTATTACTTAACCTAATACTTAACCTATGAAAAAACTATCCGAGATAAATTATTGCAAACTGCGTGCCAAAAATCCGGCACACAGCTGAAACATGGTGACAATTAAGTTACAATGTCGTTGCAGGATCGATTAATTTGTCCTGGTAATAAACTTCATAGTGGAGGTGGTTTCCGGTACTTGCACCGGTAGACCCGACGTAACCGATCAGATCTCCTTTCTGGACGGTCCTGCCCTTGCGCACCGCGATACTGTTCATGTGGGCGTAGGCTGTCTTGTAACCGTTCTCATGGTTGAGCTTGACAAAATTGCCGTATCCTCCGTTGCGGCCCGAGAACGTCACTACACCGTCTGCAGTAGCATATATAGGCGTATTGCGGGGTGCCGCCAGGTCAATACCCTTGTGTCCATGCCGCTTGTGGGTAATCGGATGGATACGCGAGCCGAACGGTGACGATATCCGTACATAATCTGTCGGCTTTCCTTTCGGAATGGAAGTGTCGGACACTGATGCCGGAGAGCTCCCGACCGGAGTACGGACATCCTCGACAACTCCGGCATCTTCTGCCTGAGCGCTGTCTGAGAAAAATTCAGGATCATAGGGTTCCAGCACCACGGCGGTATAAACCGGAGTCAGCGGAGCGTCGTCCTGCTGCTTATCCGCGCTGAGATTCGCGGCAATCGCCTCCATGACCTGGGCCGCCTCCTTCATCCGTTCCACCGTATCCTCAGCCGATGACAGCTCCGGGAGCAGATCGTCCGGTTTCATGGTTGCGATGGAGCGTATGCTGCTGCGCAGTATCTGCTTCTGCTCTGCAGCCGTGGATGCCGCCACAGGAGGGGCCGGAGCCAGTTTTACAGGCTCGATAGGGATACCGTCATCCGAGGACATGAGATCCACCACCTTCACATCATCCTCGAGCGACTTTCTGTAACTCTGCTTGAACTGCTCGAATGCAGAATAGTAACGGGCCTTGAATTCCTCGAACTCCCGCGCCCGCTGCTCGGCATATTCCGAGAACTGATTCTCCCTCTGCCGCTTGAACTCGTCAAATGCATCGCCCGCATTCTGAGCCGATGCGGACAGGCCTAAAAACACGGCAGCCGTGACAAATAAAATCTTTTTCATAGTCCCATATTTGATATTTCCCTCAAATATAGGAAATTTTCTACAATTTCCTGCCTCTCAAGCGCAGACTGTTGGTAACAACGCTCACACTGCTCAGGGCCATCGCGGCGCCGCCGATCATGGGATTGAGAAGAAATCCGTTTACAGGATAGAGGATTCCGGCTGCTATCGGGACTGCTATAATGTTGTAAATAAACGCCCAGAAAAGGTTCTGACGGATAGTCCTGACTGTGAGCTGCGAGAGACGGACCGCCTCGGGTATCTTCATCAGGTCAGAGGAAAGGATGGTGATCATGGAGGTGTCGATGGCAATGTCGCTGCCGCCTCCCATGGCGATGCTCAGGTCCGCCTTAGCCAGGGCAGCACTGTCATTGATGCCGTCACCGGCCATTGCGACCTTATGTCCTGCGTCCTGAAGTTTCTTTACATAAAGAGCCTTGTCCTGAGGCATGACTCCGGCGCGGAACTCAGTGATTCCGGTCTGACGCGCAACCGCAGCGGCCGAAGCCTCATTGTCCCCGGTGAGCATGACAGTGCGGATGCCCATACGGCTGAGCTTAGCGACAGCCTCCACGGATGTGGGCTTGATACGGTCGGTTATGGCCACCGCTGCGAGGGCTCTGCTGCCGTCCGCAAACCAGATGACCGTGCGGGCCTCCCGCTGCCACTCCTCTGCACGGAAGAGCAGCTCCGCCGAAGGCTCGATACCGTTTGCCCTGAGCAGACCGATATTGCCCGCAAAATAAGTGATACCGCAGTTTATACCGCGTACGCCCTTGCCAGGAATATTCTCAAAGGAGGATATTTCCACAGATGGAGCACCAGGAAGCGCCATCGCCTTCACCACAGCCTCGGCCAAGGGATGTCCGGACAAAGCCTCCAGAGAAGCGAGGACAGGACGCAGAGACTCGGCTCCTGAAGCCCAGCACTGACCGGCCACCTCGGGATGTCCCTCAGTAAGAGTGCCGGTCTTGTCCACCACCACGGTGTCCACCTTGCGGGCCACCTCCAGGCTGGCCGCATCCTTGATCAATATGCCGTTGCGGGCGCCCTTACCCACTCCCACGATGATAGCAGTAGGCGTTGCAAGGCCCAGAGCGCAGGGACAGGCGATGATGAGCACGGTGATCAAGGCCAGCAGGCCGTGAATGAAACCGTCCTCGGGGGCAAATATCCACCATGCCGCGAACACCAGCACCGCGATACTGATTATTACGGGTACGAAGACAGATGCGACCTTGTCCACCATGTTCTGGACAGGGGCCTTGCTGCCCTGGGCATCCTGGACCATGCGGATAATCTGCGAGAGCATGGTGTCGCTTCCTGTCTTGTCGGCGCGGAAACGGAAAGCCCCTTTCTGGTTGATTGTGCCGGCAAAAACCTTGGATTCAGCCTGTTTGAGCACAGGCACAGGCTCACCGCTGAGCATGCTCTCGTCCACATAGGACTCACCGCTGAGCACCGTTCCGTCAACGGCCACCCTCTCGCCGGGCCTGACGATTATCGTATCGCCGGGACGGGCCCACTGTATCGGGACCTCCTTCTCACTGCCGTCCTCCGCAAGCACCGTCACGGTCTTAGGCTGAAGCCCCATAAGTGCGCGGATGGCTCCGGTGGTCTTCTGCCTGGCCCTGGCCTCAAGCAGACGGCCGATGAGGATGAAGGCGATAATGACGCTGGCAGCCTCGAAATACAGGTGCGGCTCGATGCCTCTGGATAGCCAGAACTCAGGGAACAGCAGGTTGAAGGAACTGAACAGCCAGGCCACTCCGGTGCTGCTGGCCACCAGGGTGTCCATGTTCACGGCACCGTGCCGCAGCTGCCTGACCGTATTGATAAAAAACCGGCGGCCGAAGACGAACACCACGACTGTGGAAAGCACTGCTGTCACCCACTGCCCCCAGCGCAGGTCCATGAAGAACATGCTCAGGACAAACACAGGTACGGCTCCGGCAAGAGCTCCGGCGGTCTTACGTCTGAGGGCCCGGTATTGCCTGAGGCGTTCGGCCTCGGCAGCCTCCTCTTCGTCCTCCACATCGGTTATCAGACCGTATCCGGCATCCTCGACGGCTTTCCGCAAAGCTTCGGGCGTGCATTTATCTGTATCGTATGTCACCAGGGCAGTGGCAGAAGCATAGTTGACATTGGCCTCCTCGACTCCGTCACAGGAGTTGAGGACCTTGTTCACACGGGCCGCACATGCCGCGCAGCCCAGTCCCGTTACGGGAAACAGTTCCTTTTTCTGCATAATTATCCTTTTTTGAAAACCAGCACAAAATTACAGACCAGAACCGGCAATTCTGTTGCAATTTCAAAAAAAAGACTGCCCCGGAATTTCCGGCGACAGTCTCCTGTAACACTTCAGCGGGATACCGCCGGACTCTCCTACTCCAGGAAACAAAGCACCTGGTTGATCTCCACGTTATCGTTGTGCTTGGCGTCCACCTGGATGAGCCTGCCGGTGACGGGAGCGTAGACAGGCTCCACTCCGTAGTAGGTCTGGATGTAGCAGACAGGTGTACCCTCCTTGAACTTGGTGCCGATGGCGGGGGCGGTACTGTCGTCGGCGACATTGTACCTCCAGATGAGCTTACCCTTGGCGACGGCCTGGACGGGCGTAGCCTTGGGATGCTCGGCCATGACCTTCTCGATGTCGAATGCGGGCACCTCGACCACCTTGCGGGTGACAATCTTCGGAGCACCGGCCTTCTCGCGTGCGGCCTCGAGTTCCTTGTTAAAGCGCTCCTTGGCCACTCCGCTCTTGTAGTCACGGTACTGGCGCTCGTGCATTGCAAACTCGAAGAGCTCCTCGTCGTCCTGACCACGGTCCCAGCCCTCCTTCTTCATCTCCTCTATGAACTTAGGCAGCTCGTCGGGGAAGGCGTCCTGAGGATTGCCGGTATAGAACTCCAGGCCTTTCTCCTTGATGATGTCGAGAATCTCGGGTGCCAGGGGGCCTGGCAGCTTGCCAGTCTTGCCGAGCAGCATGTTCATGGTGTCCTTGTCGATGGTCTTCCATCTGGGCTCGCCCTTGAGAGTGTGCATCAGGTTCATCAGTGCGGTGTTCTTCACATACTGGCTGAAAGGAGTCACGAGAGGTGGATATCCGAGCTTGGGCCATACGTACTCTACCTCCTGGAAGAGCATCACCATCAACTCGTTGAGGGATACTTCCTTCTTGCCCTGGTTGCGCAGGGACATGTTGATGGCACTCTGGAAACCCTTGAGGTCGGCCATCATGGAGCCCATCATGCCGCCGGGCAGGCCGCAGCCTACGAGAAGAGAGGAGCTGATGTAGTTGTTGGGTTCGATGAACATGCCCAGGAAATCATCGATGAAAGTCTGGGTCAGACGGCGGGCCTCCATATAGGCGTCCATATTGATGTCCTTTACCTTGAAGCCAGCGTCCTTGAGCATGGCCTGTATCGTGATCACGTCGGGATGAATCTTGCCCCAGGACAGAGGCTCCATCGCCACGTCCAGATAGTCGGCGCCGGCGCGGGCCACCTCAAGCATGGAGGCAACCGAGAAGCCGGGACCGGAATGACCGTGATACTGCACTACGATATGGGGATATTTGTCCTTGATGCTCTTGGTCAGACGTCCCAGGAACGCAGGACGGCCGATGCCGGCCATGTCTTTGAGGCAAATCTCGTCGCAGCCGTACTCCACCACCTTGTCCACGATGTCCATGTAATACTCCACTGTGTGGATGGGGGAATAGGTGATGCTGAGGGCCACCTGGGAGATCATGCCGCCTTCTTTGGCAAGAATGACTGAGTCCTTGAGGTTGCGGTGGTCGTTGAGACCGCAGAAGGAGCGGGAAATATTGGTTCCCTGCTTTGCCTTCACCTTATACATCAGACCTCTGACATCTCCCGGTACGGGATTCATGCGAAGTGCGTTGAGACCCCGCTCCAGCATGTGTGTCTGGATGCCCACCTTGTTGAACGGTGCTGTCCAGGCTCTTACGGCTTTATTGGGATTTTCTCCGAAAAGGAGATTAACCTGTTCAAAGGCGCCTCCATTGGTCTCGACCCTGTCGAAACAGCCCATATCAATGATGACGGGAGCGATTTGAACGAGTTGGTCTACCCGGGGGACATATTTCCCGGAGGACTGCCACATATCCCTGTATACGAGGGAAAACTTAATTTCTCTTGCCATATAAATTTAGTGTTTTGTTAAAAATTTTCTCAAATATAGAAAACTATTCTTATATTTGCACTCCCATATTGAAAATAATGGGGATAAATGGTGGATGTAGCTCAGTTGGTTAGAGCATTGGTTTGTGGCACCAAGGGTCGTGGGTTCGAGTCCCATCTTCCACCCGGAATCGGTAGAAAATCCGCTTCGACGGTATCGGAGCGGATTTTTTTGTATATTTGGCTGCTTATTTTTACAGATGAAGAGAATCTGCGCTATCACGATGGTCAGGAATGACGAGTTTTTCCTGCGCAAATGGGTGGACTACTACGGCAGTCTTCTCGGCAGGGAAAATCTTTACATTCTTTTCGACGGCAAGGACCAGAAAGCACCGGATTTCTGCCGGGGTACCAACACGATTATTCACGAGAGGATTACGGGGAAAGTCATAAAGGCCGACAAAGGCCGTATCCGCTGTATTTCCAACTGCGCCAAGAGCATGATGGACCGCTATGACCTTGCAATAGGCACCGATGTGGACGAATTCCTGGCCGTGGATCCTGCGCTCGGAGTAAGTCTTCCCGAATATCTGGACTCCATCCGCATAAAGGCCACTGTCTCCGGCCTGGGAGTGGATGTGGCGCAGCATCTGGACCTGGAGAGCGAGATCGATCCTTCCCGTCCTTTTCTTTCTCAAAGACATTACGGATATCTTACCTCCAGATACACCAAGGCGACTGTCATGTCCGGCCGCCAGCGCTGGGGCTCCGGTTTCCACAGAGTCAAAGGCCGTAACTATCATATCGACCCGCATCTCTTCCTCTTCCATTTCGGCTGTGTGGACTACAGGATGCTGGAGAAGAAGCACGGAGACAAGGAGCGCATAAGCAATGGATGGTCCCGGCATTTCCGGAAAAGGGTACGCAGCATCCGCATAGTGACCTCCGCCAAACCGCACGCGTGGGAGCCTACGGTGAGCAGGATGCGGTGCCTGCAGACCATAGTCCGTCAGATATTCGCCCTCAACAAGCCGGGCAGTCTCGGTCTGCGGATTGTAGTCGGGATTCCAGAGCGGTTCAGAGACATCGTCTGAGCCCGTCACTCCTTTCTGCGCAGTTTGCCGTATATCCTGTCGACTATCCTGCCGTCCACGCTGTCATCGAACTTACGGGCCCAGAAATGCGGCACGCTCATCAGCAGGTCCCAGTCCTCCAGACGGAATGTCCACGGGTGGCGGATGCTCTCCCCTCGGGTCCAGTCTATAAAGCGCATGTTGCTCTCGTTGACCACATGTTCCTCCACCGGTTCCTTGACGTAGAGATGCTCCCTGAACGGAGAGTTCCACACCAGCGTGGCAAGGAATATCTCGTCGCACGTGTTGGTATGGCGGAATACTTTCTCCAGCCATTCCTCCTTGGAGACGACATATCCGGCCAGAGACTCCGTAATACTGAACCACTGGGAAGCGAAGCGGAAGTCCACGTCCCGGTTAATCTTATAGCCGACAGCCATCTGGAGCCCCTTGAAAATATTGTTGGCCAGGTTGGTCCAGAAATATCCGGCGCCCTCCGGGAAAAGGGTGTAGTAATGGAACCTGGATCTGGTGGTTTTCTTGAAGTTCCAGAAATTGAGGAATTCCGTGCCGCTGTGGCGGTCGAAGAAACTGTGTATCGTATCCTGGTCCTTGATAGGCAGGTCCATGCCCGAAAGCAGGTGATAGTAGTCGTATCCTCCGTGAACAAGCGCCTCCCGGAGCAGAGCCAGCTCGCTGCGCATGATGCTCACTCCTCCCCAACTGACCCTGATACGGTGTTCCAGGAATACCAGGGCGGAATGACGGCACACTCCCCTCCACTCCTCCGGGTCAAATGCGGCCTTCGCGTCCACATGCACGTAAATGTCGTTGCGGGGATCGTCCAGAAGTTCTATCAGCTTGCGCAGCTGCGCGAAATGGTGGTGTGCCAGTATCAGGTATGCGTGTCTTTTCATTTTCTTCGGTGAATTATTTTCCCACGAAGATAGGAAATATATCTTAAAAACATCTCCAGTACGGAACCTCCAAGCAGCCGCTCCACATATTCCCGCCCCAACAGCCTGACGGCATCCTCCCTTACTGCCGCTGCGGCGGCGCAGTCGTCCGCATGGTCCAGGACATACCGTATCTGCCGTCCCAGGCAACCGCTGTGACGGGTGAACGCGCTCTTCTTTATAAAAGGTATGCCGGCCCTCCACGAAGCCCTCACACGGTTGTAGAAATATCTTCCCCTGAGACGGAACAGTCCGTCATAGGTCACGGAATGCCGGTCCAGCAGCTCAGTCAGACCGGTCTCATATTTCAGACACACTGCCTCCTTGCTCTCCTGCGGCGCCACCTCCTCCAGGAAACGGGCGAACCAGTCCGCGAGAAACACCTCCTTCCGCAGGCCTATGAACCAGGACTGGAGATGAGGAGCACGGTGGTGAGGATTGAGAATCATCGCGAATGCCCCGGTCCCCAGAGCCTCCATCCTCTCCAGACTATCCCCCAAAGGCCGCAGGGGTCCGTAGACCGAGTCATTGACCAGATAGACCGCATCATAATCCGACAGGCCGGCATGCTTCTCCGCCCAGGCGAACGCCCTCTTGTAGGAGCCGAAGTCGTACTCCCCGTGACGGACGGCACCGCAATACCGCACATAGGGAGCCAGTCTGGCCAGATCCGCTTCAGGGACGGCATTGTCCATGACCGCCACCACATCCCCATAAGCGGAAAGCTCCCTGACATAAGCCTCCAGTGCAGGCCCGACCTTGCTCTGACTGTCGTATGCGGCCATCAGGAAGAGCCTCCTGACCCTGTTTCCGGCCAGATGATGATAGATTTTGTCGATAATCAGACTGTCCGCACTCTCGTCGAATTTCCTGGCCCAGAAATGCGGCACGCTCATCAGCAGGTCCCAGTCCTCCAGGCGGAATGTCCACGGATGGCGGCAGCTGCCCCCCCTGCTCCAGTCGATGAAACGCATGTTGCTCAGGTTGACGGCGTGGTTCTTCGCCACCTCGCTGCTGTACAGGTTCTGACGGAACGGAGAGTTCCACACGACGGTGGCAAGGAACAGCTCATCGCAGTTGGACGTGTGGCTGAACACCTTCTCCAGCCATTCCTCCTTCGAGATGATGTAGCGGGCCAGCGGCTCGGTGATACTGAACCATACCGAAGAGAAATGGAAATCCACATCCCTGTTGATGCCCAGTCCCGCCGCCTTCTGGATATCCTTGAACAGACCGTTGATAAAGTGCGTGAGGAAGTTTCTCTCCCCCTCGGGGAACAATGTATAGTAACGTACCCTTTCGTAGATGTCCCCGTCCATCTCCCAGAAGTCGATGAACTCCTTGCCCTCGTGTTTCTCGAAAAATGCATGGACAGTATTCTGGTCCTTAAGCGGCAGGTCCATGCCGGAGAGCAGGTGGTAGTAGCTGTAGGGACCGCCGGCGACCGCCTTCTTCAGCAAGGCCAGCTCGCATCTCATGCTGTTCACTCCCCCCCAATACACTTTTTTCCTGGGTTCTATGAAGACCAGCTTCGAGAACCTGCATGCCTCCTTCCACTTCTCAGGGTGGAAGGAGGCTTTGCCGTCCACATGCACGTAGATGTCGTTGCGAGGGTCGTCCAGCAGCGTCAGAAGCTTGCGGAACTGTCCGAAATTAGTATGGACCAATATCAAATAGGCGTGGCGTCTCATATGTCAAAGTTACATTTTCTGCATTACATCCGAGAAACTGCCCGGAACAGGGGAAGCCGCGGAGCGGGACTTATATTCTGTCTTCTGGAAAAAGGAACCAGCAGTCACTCTGTCGAACTCCTCACGGCAGAAAGGCCTGTCCCTGTAGTCCCACCACAGGGCATGGGTGGCGCCCTGAGCCCGGACCGGGACCTTCTCATATAGGGCCCGGGCCCTGGGATTGCATCCGACCGTCAGTCCGAAAAGCAGCTGATGGACGAAATAATCCACGGTGCTGTCTTCATATTTCCAGTAAGTCTGAATCGCCGTATTCCACGCCTTGAGCAGATAATTTCCTTTTCTGGCTCTGAAAAAACAATTCTGCACAAAGGCATACGAGCCAGATTGCGTACCGTCACTCCTGAAAATGAAGAAATCCTCGCCCATGACATAATCCGGAATGGGCGCTGTGGCAAAATCCGTAGCGTCCATCCACACACCTCCATGCCTGTAAAGCAGCTCGGTACGGCATATATCCGTGAAATGCGCGGGACGGATACGGCCTTCCCGCCACTTATGCATGATGTAGTCCGGAAGCTCTATCCACCGGGACAGAGTCTCCGCGTCCAGGATGACGAGCTCCTGACTGCAGCAGCGGCGTATGCTGCGGTAACAGGCCTTGACGATATCGGGGGCATTGTCCTCGCCCTGAAGCCATATGGAGAATATTCTCTCCGGTTCCGGATCAGACGGTCCGTCCTCCGGAATATCCGCGATAAAGGGTGCATAGCGCTGCAGATAGTCCAGTACGGCATTACGGGTCACTTCACCCCTGCGGCGGCGCCTCTCCATCTCCGGGAGCCACGGCCAGTTCAGGACATGACCATACAGGGCGATGCGCAGATATGTCTTAATTCTCTGGATATTCATCAGACTGTCATAAGAAAAGAATTCCGGCAGATATGGAGACCTGCCGGAATCTCATTGTACTACCTTACGCAATCAACTACTGTGCCAGTCTCTTATAGGACTCGTAGCGAATCTGAGCGAAATGCTGTGTCTTGTCGAAGAGTTCCTGAGCGATGTCAGGGAAACTCTTCATAAGCGAGCTGTAGCGCACCTCCCCCTTGATGAACTCCTGGAACTTGTTCCAGTCGGGCTCCTTGCTGTCAAGGCTGAAAGGATTCTTGCCTTCCTCAGCCAGAGCAGGGTTGAAGTGATACAGATGCCAGTAACCGCACTCGACGGCAAGTTTCTCCTCATGCTGGCTCCTGCCCATGCCGTTGCGCAGACCGTGGTTGATGCAGGGTGCGTAGGCGATGATCAGGGAAGGTCCGTTGTAGGCCTCGGCCTCCTTGAGCACGTTGAAGTACTGAGCGGGGTTGGCGCCCATCGCCACCTGTGCCACGTACACATAACCATAGCTCATTGCCATCATGCCGAGGTCTTTCTTGCGAACTCTCTTACCGGAGGTAGCGAACTTGGCCACGGCACCTGCGGGGGTGGACTTGGACGACTGTCCGCCGGTGTTGGAGTACACCTCGGTGTCGAGGACGAGGACATTGACATTCTCGCCGGAAGCCAGGACATGGTCCAGTCCGCCGTATCCGATGTCGTATGCCCAGCCGTCACCGCCGAAGATCCACTGGCTGCGGGCAGGGATGTAGTCCTTGTAATTGAGAAGCTCGCGGCATGCCTTGCAGTCGCTTTCCTCGAGCATCGGCACGAGTTTGTCGCAGATCTCGCGGGTAGCTGCGGCGTCACCTCTCTTCTCAAGCCACTGCTCGAAGAGGGCCTTGATCTCGGAAGAGCACTTCGGGCACTCGAGACCCTGCTTCATCAGGTTGGCTACGGTGCTGCGCAGACGCTCGGAACCGAGTCTCATACCGAGACCGAACTCGGCGTTGTCCTCGAACAGGGAGTTGTCCCATGCGGGTCCGCGGCCGTTGCGGTCAGTGCAATAAGGAGACGAAGGGAATGAGCCGCTGTAGATGGACGAGCATCCGGTAGCGTTGGCTACCATCATGTGGTCGCCGAAGAGCTGGGTGATGGTCTTGATGTAAGGTGTCTCACCGCAGCCGGCACAGGCACCCGAGAACTCAAACAGAGGCTGTGAGAACTGGGAGTTCTTGAGGTTCTGGGCTTTGGGAGCAACGGTATCCTTGTAGCCGACATTTGCGTGCATGTAGTCGAATACGGGCTGCTGGTCCATCTGAGTGGCAAGGTGCTTCATCTCGAGAGCTTTCTCCTTGGCGGGGCATACGTCTACGCAGTTGCCGCAGCCGGTGCAGTCCATGGGAGACACCTGCATGGTAAAGCGGTAAGCCTTGAATACTGCGTTGCCCTGAGCGCTCTTGACGCCCTTGGGGACCTTGGCCAGTTCCTCCTCTGTGGTGAGGAAAGGACGGATGGCTGCGTGAGGGCAGACATATGCGCACTGGTTGCACTGGATACACTTCTCGGGATTCCACTCGGGAACGCTGACAGCGATGCCTCTCTTCTCGAAGGCGGCTGTACCGGCAGGGATGGTGCCGTCGGCATACTCTCCTGAGAAAGCGCTCACGGGCACGTCATAACCGTTCTGGGCATTGACCACGTCGGCCACGCTGCGCACCCACTCGGGAGCCAGGCGGTCGAAGTTGGCGGGACGGAAGCGGGCTGTTACGTCCTTCCACTCTGCGGGAACAGCAAGTTCCTCATACTCGGCGCCACGGTCTACAGCAGCATAGTTCATGCTGACCACCTTCTCACCTTTCTTGCCGTAGCTCTTGTCGATGGCTTTCTTCATGAAGGCCACTGCCTGCTCGTAGGGAATGATACCGGTAATCTTGAAGAACGCGGACTGGAGGATGGTGTTGGTACGGTTGCCCAGGCCTATCTCCTCGGCTATCTTGGTGGCGTTGATAATGTATACCTTGAGGTTCTTCTCGGCGATGACCTGCTTTACATGGTCAGGTATCCTCTTGATGGTCTCCTCAACGGACCAGAGACTGTTGAGAAGGAAGGTGCCGTTCCTCTTGATACCCTTGAGCACGTCATACTTGTAGAGGTACGAAGGCACGTGGCAGGCCACGAAGTCAGGGGTGGACACGAGGTAGGGAGAAGTAATCGGGCTGTCACCGAAACGCAGGTGCGAGCAGGTATAGCCGCCGGACTTCTTGGAGTCGTAGTCAAAATAACCCTGGCAGTACTTGGAAGTGTGGTCACCGATTATCTTGATGGTATTCTTGTTTGCACCCACAGTACCGTCGGAGCCGAGGCCGTAGAACTTGCACTCGTAGGTGCCCTTCCTGGCCAGGGAGATCTCCTCGCCCACAGGGAGGGACTTGAATGTCACGTCATCGGTGATACCGATAGTGAAGTCGGCCTTGGGCTGTTTCTGCTTGAGATTCTTGAACACGGCGAAAATCTGGGCAGGGCTGGTGTCCTTGGAGGACAGACCGTAACGGCCGCCGATGACATAAGGAGCGTCACCGCCCATCTCTGCGAGAGTGGACTTTATGTCCAGATACAGGGGCTCGCCCACGCTTCCGGGCTCCTTGCAGCGGTCGAGAACGGCGATTCTCTTCACGCTCTTGGGCAGTACTCTGAAGAAATACTTGGCTGAGAAAGGCCTGTAGAGGCGGACGGTGATCACACCGACCTTCTCGCCCTTGGCCATAAGAGCATCCACAACCTCGCGGATGGTCTCGCATACGGAACCCATGGCGATGATGATGTCCTTGGCGTCAGGATCTCCATAATAGTCGAACGGCAGGTAATGGCGTCCTGTCAGCTCGCCGATCTCTCCCATATAGCGGGCCACTATATCAGGAACGGCATTATAATAAGTGTTGCTTGCCTCGCGGGCCTGGAAGTACACGTCGGGATTCTGGGCAGTACCGCGGGTGACAGGCTTATTGGGATTGAGGGCCTTCTTTCTGAATGCAGCAAGTGCCTTCTCACTGATCATTCCCTTGAGGGCATCGGAGTCCAGGACTTCTATCTTCTGGATCTCATGCGATGTACGGAAGCCGTCGAAGAAATGGATGAAAGGCACGCTGGACTTAATGGTGGACAGGTGCGCCACTGCACCGAGGTCCATGGCTTCCTGAACACTCGAGGAGGCCAGCATGGCGAAACCCGTCTGCCTGCAGGCCATCACGTCCTGGTGATCTCCGAAGATGGAAAGAGCCTGGGTTGCGAGAGCACGCGCTGAGACATGGAACACTGTGGGCAGCAGCTCACCGGCTATCTTGTACATGTTGGGGATCATCAGCAGAAGACCCTGCGATGCTGTGAAGGTGGTGGTCAGGGCACCGGCCTGGAGAGAACCGTGTACGGCACCGGCAGCACCTCCCTCACTCTGCATCTCAGTGACCTTTACTGTCTCACCGAAGAGATTCTTCTTTCCGAAGGCAGCCCACTCGTCCACATACTCAGCCATGGTCGAGGAAGGCGTGATGGGGTAGATGGCGGCATGCTCGCTGAACATATACGCCACGTGTGCGGCGGCGTAGTTACCGTCACAGGTAATGAATGTTTTTTCTTTTGCCATTACTAAGACAATTTTGTAGTTATTGTTATTGAGTTGAGTTATTTTTCTGCGGGAAGGCATTTACGGATAAGTCCCTGCAGCACAGCCCCGGGGCCGAGTTCCACGAACTCGGAGGCTCCGTCACGGTGCATGTTGAGCACAGTCTGTGTCCATCTTACCGGCGACGTAAGCTGCTTCAGGAGCTTTTCCTTGATCACGGCAGGATCTGTTGAAGGCTGCGCGTCTACATTCTGATATACCGGACAGACAGGTGTGCTGATGACGGTGCGGCTGATGGCCTCTGCCAGCTCCACACGGGCCGGTTCCATAAGCGGAGAATGGAAGGCACCGCCTACGGCCAGACGCAGAGCCCTCTTGGCTCCGGCTTCCTTAAGCACGGCGCAGGCCTTGTCGACCGCCTCTATCTCACCGGAGATGACCAGCTGGCCGGGGCAGTTGTAGTTGGCGGGAACGACAATGCCGTCTATCTCCGCACATGTCTTCTCAACCAAGTCGTCGGAAAGTCCGATGATGGCGGCCATAGTGGAAGGACGGGCCTCGCAGGCCTTCTGCATGGCCATCGCCCTGGCGTAGACAAGACGGAGGCCGTCCTCAAAAGACATGGCACCGGCAGCCACCAGGGCGGAGAATTCTCCGAGGGAGTGACCGGCGGTCATTCCGGGACGGAAGTCATCTATTGTTGCCGCGGCGGCCACCGAATGAATAAAAACAGCCGGCTGAGTGACCTTTGTCTGTTTGAGGTCATCTGCCGAGCCGTTGAACATTATATCGCGAATATCGAATCCAAGAATGTCGCATGCACTGTCAATAAGTGCTTTAGCTTTAGGGCTGGCATCGTAAAGATCCTTGCCCATCCCTGTGAACTGTGCTCCCTGACCGGGAAAAACATACGCTGTCATATTCAAAATTCAGTTTTTATTTATACATTTGCAGTCCGTACTGCCTCCGTAGTTTAATGGATAGAATGAGAGATTCCGGTTCTCTTGGTTGGGGTTCGATTCCCCACGGAGGTACAATTCTTCGACTTGCTTCTAATTTTCATCCATTTCCTCTGCTATATTTTTCATCTCTCTCCGGATAGTATAGGTCGATGCAAACTCAGAAACAGAATACAGCAACAGAGTCGCTCCGAATATCACGAACACCGCATTGCCGCTTCTGTCCGGGAAGAAAAACATCACTATTCCGAGGGCAAGGGTAATAACAGGACCTACATACAACGGCCACGGCACGCGTACAACCTTGGCGGAGCGGAAAAGATTGACAATCTCTCCCAGTCCGAAAATCAGCAGGACAAGACCGAACACGAACATTATCAGCCCCGTGAAGAACTTGGGGAAAATAATGAGCACCAGTCCGAATGCTATGTCCACTATCGAATTGAGCAGAAGAAGGGGAACTTTTTCCTTCTTCCACTTACCGGTATACGAGAGAATCAGGCTCACCACTCCCGTAGTCAGGATCAGAGCGCCCAGAACTATCATTATAGAATTCTTGACGGACTCCGGCCATATGACCAGGACAAGACCGCCCAACAGGGCTATTATCGCCCTGGAATATCCATAGGATCTGTCAAAAAACACATTGGATGTTTTCATACTGCAAAGATACAAACGATTTTGAAAACTCATCAAAACAAATTACCTTTGTCTACAATAAACACACCATAATTTACCCTTCTATGAAGAAATATCTGTTTTTACTGATTTTTCCGCTCCTTGTCTGGTCCTGCGGTCCTTCATCAAAAGTCTCAAGAGCCGACCAACCATGGTCCTACGAAGTAGAGAGCATGGGTGTCGGAGCTGACGGCACATACGCAATCCGGATCTGGAGCTGGTGGCGCAACGCCAACATGCCTGTAGAAACGGCCAAGAAAAACGCCGTTCACGCCGTAATTTTCCGAGGAGTACCCGCCGGCAACGGAGCAGCGGCACAACCCGCCCTCAGAACCGGTGCTCTGACACCTGCAGAGACCGCGTTCTTCGACAACTTCTTCCTGTCCGAATACCAGCGCTATATCAACTCTGTAGCTTCGGGCAGCATTCAGGTCCTCAAAACCGGCCGCAATGAGTACAAGATAGGCTACGTTGTGTCCGTCTCCAAGGACAGTCTTCGCAAATATTTGGAAGACAACAATATGATTAAAAAACTGTCATCTGGATTCTAAGCTATGGGAAAAACATCCGCATTATCGTTTCTGGCTGCTGCGCTGCTGCCTCTGAGCGCCGCCGCGCAGACCATGGTGCCCTTCCAGTCCGGCAAGGCCTGGGGATATAAGGACGCCTCTGGCAAAACCATCTTCAAAGCCCAGTACGCTGCTGCAAGCCTGTCAGCCGACGGTCTCGGGCTGGTTGCCGTACAGGACGGGACATTCCTCAAATGGGGTGTGGTAAGCGCCGACGGACACACCGTCATCGAACCGTCCTATGATTACATAGACCTGTGCAGCGAAGGCACTGTCGCCGTCTACACCGGTCCTGTCGAGAACAGCGAGGAAGGACTGTACATGTCCGGTGGACAATGGGGCTTCATCGACCTCAACAACCCGGAGGCTGACCTGAACCGGGGATTCGACCTGGTCGGCCCTTTCATCGACGGCGTGGCCTGGGTCAACCGCACCAAAACCGACATCAAGCGCCAGAAAAGGACTATGCCCATCCTCAACAACAAGGGCAAGGTAATAGGCGAGAATATCATCTTCGGTGTCTCAGAGTCATTCTCAATGAACGACATGGTACTGCCCGATGCTGAAGGCGGAACAGCCTTCGAGGACGGGGCATGGATACTCATTGACCGCAACGGCAATGCCCTGACCCCGGAAAACACCCCCTATCAAGCCGTCGGAGAGTTCAGGGACGGCCTGGCGTGGGTCAAGAAAAACGGACGCTTCGGATATGTCAACCTCAATGGCGAGGAAGTCATCCCCGCCATCTATGTAATGGTGCAGGACGCACCCGGCTCAAGTCCCGGTTCCCTGCTCCTCCGTCCCGAGAGCGGAGCGGTGAGATGGGTGGTCGACGACCGGGGCCTGACTGCCTGGCTCAATGAGAAAGGCGGAACAGTTATCGGTTTCACGGACTTCAACGGCAAGGTATCCGTATTCGACACCGTGGACGAAAGTATGTGGGACTTTTAAAACACACAGCTATGAGAAATCTATACATTGCAATAATAGCCGCAGCCATCGCGCTGCCCGTGAGCCTCGGAGCACAGAACACCGACTCGCTCCTCCAGTACCGCAGAAGCTCACTGTATTCCTTCATGATCAGCCATCCCGACCAGAAGATGGATGACGAAATTGTAGAGGCATTCATGTCCCTCGAGACTCCGGACAAGTACAACAACCACGACCTGAGCGTCAAGTGCGTGACGGCAGCGAGCAAGAAGGATGACCTGAAGCGTGAGGTGGAGGACTATCTGGCACGCAACGATATTGCAAAGAGACTTGTATCCAAATGGTTCCTCAGAAACAAGGAGACCGGCGGATTCGACCCGTCACTGGTGATGTCCCGCGGTCTCTACGGAGCCACCGCACTGGATGTCGAGACAGCCGCACAGAGCAAGAGAGGCATCGACGCCCTTGCCGACAAGGGCTATGAAATGATCAGCAACACGTTCATCATCGTCAACGACATCACCTACGTAGACCATGAGGCGAACGCTGACATCGCAACCGGTATTCTCGGCGTAATCGGAGGCATCGCAGCCGGAATAAGCGGTAGCGATGACAACATCGTGACCAGCCTCACCACACTGGGAGCCATGGTGTCCAGCATGATTGCCGGGTTCACCGTACGCATCAACTCATACCTGTACCAACTGGACTGGAACGACCAGACAGCCGATTACTTCTACGAGCATTACTACTATAACAAGCCCGGCAGGGACTCCCTGTCAATGGCACTATTCGCCGCCGATACTGCTCTCGCAGCCAAGAAAGCCGCCTACGAGGCCGACAGCACCACATTCAGGCTCAAATTCATCGGCAACTATACCGCCAAAAGCGCCAAGCCGGTCCTCCGCGGTCTCTACAACCCTGAGGACGTATTCCGCAAAGTCTGTGGACGCGCCATAGACAACAACGTGATGGAGCTGCAGAAGGAATTCGACCAGTTCAAGGTGAAAGTGCCCCTGTACAGCACGGAGCCACTCATGGCCCGCATCGGCAAAAAAGAGGGCGTGACTGCAAAGTCAAAATATGAGGTACTGGTGCCCGTAGTCGACGAAGTCACCGGAAAAGTCAGCTACAACCGCCGCGGCGTCATCCGTCCCGTGGCTGACAAAATCTGGGACAACCGCTACATGGCTTCCGAGGAACAGGCTGAAGGTTCTGAGCTCACAGCCACCACTTTCGAGGTAGTGAGCGGAATGAACTTCACCCCCGGAATGCTCATCAGGGAAATCAAATAAACCGGCATGAAGAATAACAAGAACGTAGCCCTCGTCCTGGCCAGCGGAGGATCCAGAGGTCTGGCGCACATCGGAGCCATAGAGGTCCTGGAAGAACACGGCTACAATATAACATCCGTCGCGGGGGCCTCCATGGGGGCCCTCGTCGGCGGTATATACGCTGCCGGCGGCCTCGGCGCATTTAAGGAATGGATGAAGACCGTAGACAGGATGAAAGTATTCAATCTGATGGACTTCACCATAGGCAACGGAGGATTTGTCAAGGGAGACAGGATTATCGGAGAACTGGAGAGCATCATTCCCGACAAGCAGATTGAGGGCCTTCCGATACCGTTTACCGCCGTAGCAACGGATATCCGGCACCGCAAGGAAGTAATTTTCAACAGCGGCAGCCTGTATGACGCCATACGATCCTCTATATCCATGCCCTCCATATTCACCCCCAACCGCATAGGAGACATGCTGCTGATAGACGGAGGAGTCGTCAATCCGGTACCGGTCAACCGTGTACTCCGGACTCCAGGAGACATTCTCGTGGCCGTGGACCTCAACGGTCCCTACGTCGAGAAACCCGATTCCGAAGAGGAGCAGGAAGAGAGAAAAGGCCGTCTCCGCCAGAGACTGGAGAAGATAGTCGACTCTATTTCCGACAAAGTACTGAAAGAGAAAGTGGAAGCAAGCCTGCCGCATGAAAGGGAAAAAGAAAAAGAGGATGATGACGATATGGGTATCGTCTCCATCCTCAATCAGTCATCGAGTCTGATGATTCAGACAAACGCGGACCTGACACTCAAGCTGTATCCTCCTGATATCCTCGTGCGAATCGCCAAGAACGCTTACTCCACCATGGAGTTCTACAAGTACGACGAGATAGTCTCCCTTGGCCGCATAAAGATGGAGGAGGCTCTGGCAAGCCGCACCGCCTAGAGCATTCCGCCGTCGCAGATAATCACCTGACCTGTCACATACGAGGAAAGGTCGGAAGCGAGGAACAGAGCCACGTTGGCTATATCCTCGGGTGTACCGCCGCGGCGGAGGGGAATCTTTTTGTTCCACTCGTCACGCACCTCCTGTGGCAGGGCATTGGTCATGTCGGTGATGATGAAACCGGGAGCGATGGCGTTGGCGCGGATTCCGCGGGAACCCATCTCCTTGGCCATTGACTTGGCGAGACCGATCAGACCGGCCTTGGAAGCAGAATAGTTGCACTGTCCGGCATTGCCGTTCACGCCCACGACTGAGGAAATGTTAATGATGCTGCCGCCTCTCTGACGGGCCATGATGGGCGTCAGTGCATGGGTGAAGTTGAACGCGCTCTTGAGGTTGACAGTGATCACGCTGTCCCACTGCTGCTCGGACATCCTCATCATAAGGCCGTCGCGGGTGATACCGGCATTGTTGACCAGAATATCTATATGGCCGAAATCCTCATGAATCTGATTGACTGTGGCATGAGCCTCTGCAAAATCTGCAGCATTGGATGCATAGCCGCGGCACTGAACTCCGAGAGCGGAGATCTCAGCCACTGTATTCCTGAAGTTGTCATCCTCCCTGAGGTCTGTGAAAGCGATGTCTGCTCCGGCTGAAGCCAGCTTCATGGCGATGGCCTTGCCGATACCGCGCGCGGCGCCTGTTATCAGGGCCACTTTCCCTTTTAATAATCCTTCTAACATAGTCCTTATTTTACTTTATCGTTAGGAATAACTGCAAATGAGAGGTTTGCCTCCACACAAAGCTCACCCTCGACGAAGGCCTTGGCCTCAATGTAAAAGAGCATGGCCCTGTGATTGGTGATGTGGGCATGTACTTCCACCGTATCGCCGGGACGCACCTGACGTTTGAAACGGGTCTTGTCGATACCCGTGAACAATGTAGTGTGACCTACCAGGTAATCCTTGATCAGCAGCGAACTGCACTGTCCCATAATCTCGCATAGGATGACTCCTGGCACTACCGGATAACCGGGGAAATGGCCCTGAAGGAAGAATTCATCGCCCCTTACACGGTATTTTCCGATACATTCGGTCCCTTCATTCTGAAGCTCCATCTCGTCCACCAGGAGCATCGGCTCGCGGTGACGCAGGAATTGCTTTATTTCTTCTCTGTCCATAATATTTAGTTTAGTGAGTACATTCTCATATACGCCTGAATGCAAGGACGGCGTTGTGACCGCCGAATCCGAGGGACGAGGACAGAGCCATGGTCAGTTTCGCCTCGCGGGCGCTGTTGGGATTCACGTCCAGGTCGCACTCAGGATCGGGCACCTCATAATGGATTGTGGGAGGCACTATGCCGTCGTGAAGGGCCATGACAGCAGCAACTGCCTCGATACCTCCGGCTGCTCCAAGGGCATGTCCGGTCATGGACTTGGTGGAGCAGAGAATAGCGCGGCGGGCCTCAGAATCACCGAGGGCAAGCTTGATTGCCGCTGTCTCGGACTTGTCGTTCAGAGGGGTACCGGTACCGTGCGTATTGATGTGCAGCAGATCGGAGGTAGAGTAATGGGCCTCGGTCAGGGCCTGCCTGAAAGCCTTGGCGGGAGTCGAGCCGTCCGGGCAGGGCGCGGTATAATGGTAAGCGTCACATGTGTTGCCGTAGCCGCATAACTCAGCGTAGATTTTCGCTCCGCGGGCAACGGCGTGCTCATACTCCTCGAGGACTACGACACCGGCTCCCTCGGCGATAACAAAACCCTGACGGCGGGCATCAAAGGGCAGGGAAGCAGCATTGGGATCCTCAGCCGGCGATAGGGCCTTGCTGTTGGAGAAGCCTCCTATGGCCAGAGGGGTAACTGCAGCCTCGGTACCTCCCGCGATGATGGCATCGGCATAGCCGAACTTAATAGCCCTGTAGGCCTCTCCTATCGAATGGGTACCCGTGGCACAGGCCGTCACGATGGGCAGGCAGGGGCCCTTTGCATGATGTGCAATGGCCACATTGCCGGCAGCTATGTTGGCAATCATGGTGGGGATGAACAGAGGGGATATCCACTGAGGACCGTCCTTAATCATCTTGGCTGTCTCGTTGACAAACGAGTGCATTCCTCCGATACCGGAACCGATATAGACTCCGAAACGATCCGCCAGCACGGTTCCCGGAGTATCGTCATCCTCGTCATCGGTGGATTTCAGCCCGCTCATGGCCACTGCCTGATTGGCGGCCGCCAAGGCAAAGAGGCTGAAACGGTCGAACTTCCTGGCAGCCTTGGGCTCGATGCCGTAATCCGCCGGCTTGAAGTCCTTAACCTCACCTGCAATCTTCACTGAAAGGCCGTCTGTGGGGAACTGGGTGATGTAATCAATGCCGCAGATACCGGCGACAATGTTCTTCCAGAAAGTCTCCACATTGTTTCCGACAGGTGAGACCACTCCCATTCCTGTCACTACTACTCTTTTTTCCATATCGTTTTATTTTACATTGACCAGCGGAGAATACATGCCCCGGTAGTGAATCCGGCTCCGAATGCACTGAGCAACAACATTTCTCCATTTTTTAATTCATTACCTCTGTTAAGATCATCCAGCAGAGCGGGTATCGATGCCGATGACGTGTTCCCGTACCGGTCGAGGTTGAAGGGGAACTTGCTCTTGTCCTGGTTGACGAAATGCCTGATGGACTCGATAATCCGGACATTTGCCTGATGCAGCACATACAGGTCGATGTCATCGGCTGTCATATTGGCCATAGAAAGCACCTTGTCGATGTCCCTGATGGAAGACGACACCGCCAGCTTGAACACATCCTGGCCGTTCATCACTACTCCTTCGGTATCCTCCTCCTCCTTGGTAACGAAAGGAGTCGGCTGCAGCTTGCGCTTCTGATAGAGGGCCTCCACCTTGCAGTGGGTCGACACCCGGATAGCCTTGAGGTCATCTCCCTTGGTCACCACCACGGCTCCTGCCGCGTCTCCGAAGAGGATGCAGGAGGAGCGGTCATGCCAGTTCATCATGCGGGCCGGTTCCTCGGCGCAGACAATCAGAATGTTCTTCAAGTCCTTGGTTGCAAGGAAGGCCTCGGCGACATCAAGGGCGTAGATAAAGCCGGTGCAGGCGCAGTTTATATCCATCGTGGGACATGTGGCACCTATCATGCCCTGAATCACACAGCCCAGTCCCGGAGTGACATACTCGTTCACCACGTTGGAACAGAGGATGAAGTCCACCTGCTCGGCTGTTATCCCTGCATTGTCCATTGCGTTACGCGCAGCCGTGGCGGCCAGGTCCTCCAGTCTTTCGGAAGAGATCACGCGCCTCTCGTGGATACCTGTACGGGTTACAATCCATTCATCGCTGGTATCCAGGAAGTTTTCCAGCATCGCATTGGTCACGACCTTGGAGGGGCGGGCACTGCCAGTTCCTATAATTCTCATACTCTTTCTATTATTAAAACCGCGCAAAAATATACATTTTGCAGGAAAATTCAAAAGTCCCCGCGGCCGCTCTCAGCCACGGGGATTATCAGACTTGTCAGCCTATTTTGGAATTGACTGTCTCTATAACTCTAGCCTCCTGTCTTACTGCCTCTTCTGCAATAACAGCCGCCTCGGCAACCAGTGCATCGGCCTTCTCCCTGTCCTTCAGGCCGGCAGCATTGATCTTTACATTGAGGAATGCTCCGAGGACTGCGGAACGGGCGGCGAGAGCTCCCACTCCGGCGTCTGATACAGAGTTGGGATTGCCTTCGGAAGCCATCGCCTCCACCAGCTCAAAGACTTTGAAAGATGCTTTCATCGTTCTCAGAGGCACCTCAGTCGCATAGAGAGTAGCATCCTGCATGGCTGCTGCGCGGGCGGCCTTCTCCTCGTCGGTCTTCTTGGGCAGGGACATGGCGTCCATGATGCGGTTGAACGCGGCGGTATCCTCATCCACCAGATGCAGCAGCTCATACATCAGCTCCTGCCCCTTCTCAGCCCACTCGGAGAACTTTGGACACTGATCGTCCCAGCCTCTTTTGTGGGAGGACAGGTTGGCCACCATTGCTCCGAGAGCAGCCCCAAGAGAACCCATGTATGCGGAAATGGAACCGCCGCCGGGAGCCGGAGACTCACGCGAAGTCTCCTCAGCGAAACCGCGGACTGTCAGGTCCACCAGCTTAGAAGACTTGTCGCTGTCCTCAAGGATGTACTCGATCACCTTCTCGCGGGGGTTGAAGGGTCTGAGGTCGTCCAGTCCCATGGACTTTACGGCTATCCTGATAATATCCTCTTCGGGAATACCGCAGGAGCGGTTCTGTTTGGCCAGGTAGTGCTTGCCGGCATCGATAAGTACCCTCTTGGGTATAAGACCGACAATCTCCGAGCCGGTCACCCTCAGACCGCGGGCATGAGCCTTCTCACATACCTCATCGAAGGCTACGTGCACGGGAGTCACATTGATATTTGTCACGTTCATTGACACCTGCGCGATGCCGTACTCCTCGATGTACCAGCCGATGGCCTTGCAGCCCTTCAGGGTACCGGGAATCCAGACCACATTGCCGTTCTCATCCTTTACGACCTTTCCGGTAATGGGGTCCCCCTCTCTCTTCTTGCGGCCCTTCTCGCGCACATCAAAGGCTACGGAATTGGCGCGGCGGGTGGAGGTGGTATTGAGGTTGTAGTTGATGGCTACAAGAAAGTCCCTGGCTCCTACTGCAGTAGCACCGGTGCGGGCAGTGTAGTCGTCGATGACGGCCGGGCCGAAATCCGGCTTCACTCCGTCCTGGAACCTCTTGGCCAGGCCCTCGTACTCACCGCTGCGGCACACGGCCAGATTCCTGCGTTCCTCCGTATAAGCAGCGCTCTCATAGCAAAATACAGGGATCCCGAGCTCTTCGCCTATCCTCTTGGCCAGGGTGCGGGCATACTCCACGCACTCCTCCATGGTCACACCTGAGATGGGAACGAGAGGACACACATCGGTGGCGCCCATACGGGGATGCTCACCGTGATGATGTCTCATGTCTATCACCTCGGAGGCTTTCTTCACTGCACGGAAAGCAGCCTCCATCACCTTCTCGGGCTCGCCGACAAAAGTGACCACCGTACGGTTGGTGGCCGCGCCCGGGTCCACGTCGAGGAGCCTTACGCCCTCCACGCTCTCGGCAGCATCGGTAATCTGCTTGATAATCTGCATATCGCGTCCCTCGCTGAAATTGGGAACGCATTCGATAAGTTTACGTGTCATAGTCGGTATTTTAAATGTTTAATATTTCTTGCCGTTAAGTATAATCGTATCTATAAGCTGGGATGTGAAACTGTACGGAACAAATTCGTACGAAGGTATCATCTTGGTTATGAACAGAGATGCCTTCTTCCCCGGAGCTATGCAGCCGTAGTCGGCAGCCACGCCCATGGCAAAAGCGCCGTTGACCGTGGCAGCATTGAGCACTGTCTCGGGAGTCAGCCGCATCTTGATCATCGCCAGGGCCATCATGAACTTCATGTCTCCCGAAGGGCATGAGCCGGGATTATAGTTGGAGGCAATGGCCAGAGGCAGGTCATACCCGAGCATATCCTTGGCCTTGGGATAGTCCATATCAAGGAAGAATGTCGCACCGGGCAGCAGAGTGGCTATGGTGCCGCTGTCCTGCAGGGCATTGAACTCCTCCGGACCGGTGAACTCCAGATGGTCCACAGAGACGGCGCCGTAACGCACACCCACCTGCACGCCGCCCGAGAAACTCATCTGGTTGGCATGCACCTTGGGAACCATTCCGTACTTCGCGGCGGTCTCGAATATACGGCAGGCATCCTCCACGCTGAAGAAGCCCTCCTCTACGAAGATATCCACGTAGTCTGCCAGCCCCTCGGCCGCCACTGCCGGTATCATGTCACGGACAATCTCGTCCACATATCCGGCACGGTTCCCCTTATACCTGGCAGGCACCGCATGGGCCCCGAGGAATGTAGTGCGCACCTTGAGCGGGGTCTCCTCCTCCACCCTGCGGGCCACGCGCAGCATCTTCATCTCGTCCTCCACAGTCAGGCCGTAGCCGCTCTTTATCTCCACAGCCCCCGTACCCTGGGAGATAATCTCCCAGGCCCTTACTAGGGTCTGCCGCAGCAGCTCGTCCTCGGAAGTATTGTGCAGCAGCTCCACGGAATTGAGGATACCGCCTCCGCGACGGGCTATCTCCTGATAGGAGAGGCCGCGCAGCTTATCCATGAACTCCATCTCCCGGCTGCCGGCATATACAAGATGAGTGTGGGAATCGCAGTAGGACGGGAAGACCATCCTGCCTTCGGCGTCAATCACCTCGTCCGCAGCAATCTCCATCGCCTCCAGAGCCTCTCCGGCCGTATCCTGCATGCGGCCGAAACGGACTATCCGGTCATCCTCGGTCAACAGCCATGCCCCGTCCATGCACGGCAGGGAGAGCATCTCATTCCCGCGGAGGGGAGCGGAGGGAATCTCCTCCCGCACATTGACGAGTTTTTTAATATTCTTTATGAAGAGCCGCATTCTGTTATATTTCTGTATTCCTTATAAAATCAATGGAATTCCTGATGTTTGTGAACATCACCGTGTCCTCATCCACAAAGGGCACCGTACGGCGGAAATCCTCGAAGAACTTCTCGATGACAGGCGAGGACTTGCCGGCTCCGGCGCGGTGACGGAACTCCAGGGCCTGAGCGGCGTTGAACATCTCGATACCGAGGATTTTCTCCACATTCTCCACCACCCTCACACACTTGGTGGCGGCATTGGCGCCCATACTGACGTGGTCCTCCTGTCCCTGGGACGAGTCGATGGTATCGACCACGCAGGGAGTGCACAGCTGCTTGTTCTGGCTGACGATGGATGCAGCGGCGTACTGGGGTATCATGAAACCGGAGTTGAGACCGGACTTGGCGACGAGGAATGAGGGAAGTCCTCTCTTGCCGGATATGAGCTGATAAGTGCGGCGCTCCGATATGGAACCGAGCTCAGCCAGGGCTATCGCCAGGAAATCCAGAGTGATGGACAGAGGCTGACCGTGGAAGTTGCCCGCCGATATGACCTGGTCCTCGTCAGGCAGGACAGTAGGGTTGTCGGTGGCGCTGTTGACCTCGGTCATGAACACGCTCTCCACATATGCGATGGCATCCTTGGAGGCACCGTGAACCTGAGGCACGCAGCGGAAGGAATAGGGATCCTGGACCTCCTTGCCGGGTCCGTCGATGAGCCCGCTGCCCTGAAGATATCCCAGAATGATACGGGCAGTCTCCATCTGCCCCCTGTGAGGACGCACGGCGTGCACGCCGGGAGTAAAAGGCTCCTTGCGGCCGTTGAAAGCCTCGAGGGAGACAGTGGCGATCTTGTCGGCCACGGCCGAGATATGTTTCGCATGGCAGAGACACCACACGGCATGTGCCAGCATAAACTGTGTACCGTTGAGAAGGGCCAGACCCTCTTTAGAGGCCAGGGTCAGCGGCTTCCATCCGAAAAGTTTCTCCAGTTCAGAGCCGGGATACCGTCTGCCCTTGTAGTCGAACTCACCGAGTCCGAGCAGAGGCAGGCACATATTGGCCAGAGGAGCCAGATCACCGGATGCGCCCAGCGAACCCTGCTGGTAGACCACGGGGACAATCCCCTCATTGAAAAAATCCACCAGCCGCTCTACAGTCTCGACCCTCACTCCTGAATAACCGTAGGAAAGAGACTTTACCTTGAGGGCTATCATGAGGCGCACTATCTCGGGCCTCACCTCCTCGCCCACACCGCAGGCGTGGGACATCACCAGGTTCTTCTGGAGCTGCGAGAGCTGGTCGCGGTCCACCGACACGTTGCACAGAGAGCCGAAGCCGGTCGTCACACCGTAGATGGGAGCCTTCTGGTTCTTCATGCGTGCGTCCAGATAGCTGCGGCATTTTTCAATTCTTTTGCGGGAAACCTCGCCCAGATGCAGGCGGCACTCAGGGTCAAGGAGAGTCCTTACGTCTTCGAAGGAATGCTTAAGGGTGTCTATGTCAAACTGTATCATACATTTGTAGTTTAATTGTCGAACAAACATACAAATGTATAAAAAAATATCATCTCTCCATCCATATAAGCGGCTTTCTGCTGTCTATTTCCTGTATTATCCCGCTCATATACCCTTCAAAATACTTTTCGGCATACCGGAACCGGGGGAAATCGGGGGAAGGCACCGACTCCGCCCTCCTGGAAGAACGCACCGGCCGCCAGGTGACCTGAAAACGGTTCACCGGACGCTGCTCAGGAATCCAGAAAAAATCTCTCAGACGGCTCATTTCCGGAGTCAGCTCGTAGAGAGGATAGGCGTCGCTCTTGATATTCTCCATGTAGAGTATCCTCTGGACCTGACCGTCCTTGAGACGGCCTGTCATCAGACGGCATTCCTTCTGGTTCATGGTGGTGATCAGCGAGTCCTCGGCAATGTAGAAAATGGCAGTGACCCCTCCGAGGGCATCGAAACGGGACACCTCTCCGTTCTTGAAATAGCCTATCATCTCAGGGGACTTTATCTGATGGTAGTACTTGCCCGGCACCTCCTCGGATATAACAAAGGCGTTACCGAAAAGGAAGCCCCTGTCCAGAGTCTCGTTGCGGATCATGAACTGCATGCTGTCGGATGTGATCTGGCTCTCTATCCCGTACCATATCACCGGCGAGTCAAAGAGCCTTGCAATAGAGTCTATGGAAGTGAATATCAAGGAATCACACTTGACCTGCATGTCGTTCTTGAAAATGCGTACATGACGGTGCGCCTCTATAAAAGCCACCGAAGTGGTATCGGGAGGCGGAGGCAGCGCGACCGAATCGGCTGCGGACAATGAGTCCGGCGCAGCAAGCGAGTCAGGGAGGGCCAGAGTGTCCGGAACCGGCACCTGGGCCGGGACTGACATCTTGCCGGGCACTGCGGATGAATCCGGAGCATGCACCGCCCCCGGGACCTGCAGACCATGGATTCCTAGAGAATCCGGAATCGCAGAAGAGTCCGGAGCAGAGATGCCCATCTTGGGGAGCCTGCCTCCCGGGGCAGTCTGCACCGTATCCTGAGGAGGATAGTAGGGCGACGGCAGCGTACCCGGCGACATCGCACCAGGCCTGGACATAGTGCCCCTGCTCGAGGCTCCCTGGAAATTCCCGGCCTGGGATGCTCCGCCGGTCTCTCCGGACGTTCCCCTCGGAGACGAAGACTGGCTCTGCCTCCTGTTAGCAAGAGGATCCACAAGAGCCTCTCCGTACCTGTCCTTGGCCGCGGCCACCACGGCGCTGTCCACATCGCACATGCGCATGGTATAATAGAAAATCTTGTCGGAAGCCATGAAGGTGGAGTCATTGCCGTCTGCCGACTCCTCTATCATAACCAGAGCGGGATCACGGTAGAGCTCGGCTCTCCGCGGGTCATTCCAGTAGCGCAGCTCTCCGGCCAGCGCGATTACATTGTCCACGGTATCCAGCAGCTGGACATTGCCCTGCATGAGGGAATACCCGTCAAACCTGTCATAGAACAGCGAATCGCACCACATCTCGTATTCCTCCATAAGAATGTGGACATCGCTGTAGAAGTAGAATCTCTCCTGGGGACGGATATATTTTCCCGAACCGGATGATATGCCGTTGAGATCATACCAGCCTTTTGTATTACCGTAGAAATAAGCAGCATCCGCCGCCGCATCGTACACCAGTGTGTCGCATACAAAGAATATAGAATCGGAGAACATCTCCACCTCCCCCACAAAATCGAAACGCTCCTCCCTGGACTGATAGCGCCCGGTAAGACTCTCGATCAGATTGCCGTCATGGTCCTTCATTGCCCCGCCGCGGTAGAAGAACGCCACACTGTCGCGGGTATTATAATCCAGATAATTGGTCCTGAGGACATTGCTGTCTCTGTCAATAAGTTCTACCAGATGCCCCCTGAACTTGGCAGTATTCTGAGGTATGACATACTTGATACTGTCGCCGGTGAGGACGGTGTTCTCCTGCTCTATCCGCACGCTGCCTATGGCATCGATGAATTCGTCGTCCACGTTCCAGTATGCACTGTCACAGTAAAGATAGGTGTCATTGTGCAGGAATACTGCGTTGCCGACCACCTTACGGTATTCCTTGCCGTTGATCTCTATCAGTCTTGCCCTGTCGGCGGTAATCAGCCTGACCAGTGAGTCCCTGTCCTCCTGCTCCTTCGCGCCTCCCTGGGCAGAGAGCGGAAGGGCTGAGAGAAACAGCAGCACAGCCAGTATCAGAAACCTCATCTTCATTTCACCCAACCGTCACGCTCAAAATCACACTTCTGGAACATAGGGTCTATGACGATGTATGTCGTGGCCTGCTTATCCCTGATGAAATTCTCAATTGCGTCCATGGACTTGCGGTTGGACGTTATGTCCAGCAGGACATTGAAATCATCCTCGACAGTAGCCGTATGGGACGGACGGATCTTCTCAAGACGGACTATCTTGTATACAGTATTGCCGCTGCGCCCCTCGTCATCGACGGACTCGAAAGGCTCGGAGATCTCCCCTTCCTTCATCCCCTGCAGCACCTTGTAGTCAGCGGGCTTGAGCTGGTCCACCTCGAAGAACGGAGCACCCGTATTGGGATCGGCGACCAGTCCTCCGTTGGTCCGGCTCTTGAAGTCCTGCGAGAATCTCCATGCGGCCTGCTGGAATGTCAGGCTGTCCTCCAGGACAACATTCCGCATCGAATCAAGACGGGTAAACGCCGAGTCCCTGTCCTCAGCCGTGTACCTGGGACGGAGCAGTATGTGACGGGCATTGAACATGTCCCCGTTCTTGGCTATCAGCTGTATGAGATGGAATCCGTCCGGAGTCTCCACGATAGGGGATACCTGACCCTCCTTCAAGGCCATGGCAGCATCACTGAATGCAGGCCAGAATATGGAGCGGGAGGACATGCCCAGCTCTCCGCCGCGCATCGCGCTTCCCGGATCCTCGGAATACAGAGTGGCCAGAAGCGAGAACTTCTCCCCGTCCAGGATCCTCTGACGGAACTCCAGCAGTCTCTCGCGAACGGCCATATTGGCCTTCTCCACATCAGGATAAAGCACTATCTGACTATACTGATACTGTGTAGGGATGACCGGAAGACTGTCCTTCGGCGTATTGCGGTAGTACTGCTGAACCTCCTTGGGAGTCACCTCCGTTATGGATCCTGCCACCGTGCGCTGCATCTCCTGCACCAGGTTCTGCTCCATGAACATCTCCCTCCATTCCTGACGGAGCTTGTGAAGAGGCTTCCCGAAATACTTCTCGACCTCCTCCTCGCCCCCGAGCTGGGACAGGATGTTGTTGACCCTGTCTTCAAGCGCGGCATTGACCATGTCCGGATTGACAGCGAGGCTGTCCAGCTGGGCCTGAGTGTAGAAGAGCTTGGAGACCATCATGTTCTCGAGGACGACACAACGCAGGTTGCGGTCCGAGACGTAGCCCTGAAACTGCATCATCTGCACCTCCGACTCCACCTGCGAAAGAAGAATCATGCTGTTGCCCACCAGAGCTACAGTCTTGTCAATAACACCGTCATACTTCTGGGCGAAGAGACCGGTTACGGGCATCACGGTCAGAGCGAGCGCCGCCAATATGGATTTTATGTTCATTTTACTCCTTATAAATTTTCAATTTTTCAGATCCTATGGCATCATTAAGCAGATTTCGTTCCAAACTTGTCAGGAGGCTCTGTTTTCTTCTGCTGAGAATAACATCCCTTATCATGCTACGGGAATAACTGTACGGTGCGACATCCCCTGCAGGAATATATCCGTCTATCGAGACGAGATAGGTATAGCCTAGATGGCTTTTTTCCAGCCAGGACCTTTCTTCCAATATCCCGGCCATCTCGGACACATCCATGCCGGTGCCGTCAGAAATAGCCTCCAGGGATATCCAGTCCTCGAAACGGTAGTATTTCTCCGCAGAGCTGTAGCACAGCCTGTCCAGACGCTCCAGGGCCCCGTCGCTTCTGGAGCGGTAGAGGCTCCTCACCGGATTGATGTTCGGAGAGCTGTCGCTTATCTTTATGTACACACCGGTCATAAGGGGGGCATGCGTGACAAAACTGGCTGGATTAGCATCATAGAATTCCCTGTACTCCTGCTCCGTTATGGACGTGTCCAGACGCTGCTCCACGTACTGCCGCTCATAGCGGTATACCAGAAGCTGCCTGCGGTATTCCTCCAGCTGGTCCTCCACATCCTTGTCCTCCTTGGACAGACGGCTCTCGGCCATATCCAGCAGAAGACGGTCCTTGGCCCACGAAAGGATATAACGCTCGACCATCCGGATACTGTCCTCGGGAGAAAAACCCTTGATATTGAGCTTCTCTACATCACTCCTGTACAGCACATCCTTACCGGCCCTCGCGACCACGTCTCCCTTGAAGAGACGGTCGTAGAGACGGCAGGATGATACCGACAGACAGAGAAAAAGTATCCAAACAACCCTTCTCATGGCCTCACCGGGACATACTACCGGCTGTAGTTGGGTGCCTCGCGGGTGATTGTCACGTCATGGGGATGGCTCTCGGCCATACCTGCCGCGGTGATGCGTACGAAACGGGCCTTCTTGAGCTCAGACAGGTTATGGGCTCCGCAGTAGCCCATGCCGGAACGCAGACCGCCCACAAGCTGGTAGACCACTTCGGAGAGAGTGCCCTTGTAAGGCACCTGCGCCACGATTCCCTCAGGCACGAGTTTCTTGATGTCCTCCTCCATATCCTGGAAATAGCGGTCCTTAGAGCCGAGCTGCATGGCCTCGAGCGAGCCCATACCGCGATAGGACTTGAATTTACGTCCGTTGAGTATGATTGTCTCTCCCGGAGACTCCTCCACTCCGGCGAACAGCGAGCCGGCCATGATGGTGTCGGCACCTGCGGCCAGGGCCTTCACGATATCACCCGAATAGCGGATGCCTCCGTCAGCGATAATGGGAATACCGGAGCCCTTGAGCGCCTCGGCCACCATCATGACGGCAGAGAGCTGAGGCACGCCTACACCGGCGATAATACGGGTCGTACAGATAGAACCGGGACCTATGCCGACCTTGACAGCGTCCACTCCGCACTCCTTGAGGGCAAGAGCTGCTTCTCCGGTAGCAATGTTGCCGGCGATAATCTGCAGGTCGGGGAATTTCTGACGGACAGTCTTAAGAACCCGCAGCACTCCCTCTGAATGGCCGTGCGCGGTATCGAAGACCAGGGCGTCGGGTTCCACGCTCATCAGCATCTCGACCTTCTGCACGCTCTCGGAGTTAATGCCTATGGCGGCAGCAACGAGAAGACGGCCCTTGGAGTCCTTGCTGGCAGTGGGATTGTCTTTGATTTTCATGATGTCCTTGTAGGTGATCAGGCCGGCCAGATGACCTTCCCTGTCCACTACCAGGAGCTTCTCAATCTTATATCTGCGAAGAAGTTCCGTGGCTTCCCTGAGATTGGTGCCGTCGGTGGTGGTGATGAGGTTTTCCTTGGTCATCACCTCGGAGACGGGAGTCTTGGGATTGTCCTGAAAACGGAGATCACGGTTGGTCACGATACCGCAGAGCATGCCGCGGGCGTCGACAACGGGAATACCGCCGATATGGTTCTCGTGCATGAGATTGAGGGCGTCACCGACTGTAGCGTTCTCGCGGATAGTCACCGGATCGTAAATCATGCCGTTCTCAGCCCTCTTGACCTTACGCACCTGCTCCATCTGTACTTCGATGGGCATATTCTTGTGTATCACTCCGATGCCGCCTTCCCGGGCAATGGCTATCGCCAGATCGGCCTCGGTCACGGTATCCATCGCAGCGGAGACAATGGGTGTATGGAGAGATATCTGCCTGGTCAGCTTCGTACTTACGTCCACCTCACGGGGCAATACATCCGAATGAGCCGGTATGAGGAGGACATCATCGAATGTGAGGCCCTCCACTATAGGTGAGTTGGTGTATATCTGCATAGCGGCCGCTTCTAAATTATTCGGCTTTCTTGGCCACTATTGCACTGAGTCTGTCATACTTTACATCGAGAGCGCTGAGAAGCTCGTCGGTAAGATTGCGGTAATAAGCCCTCTTGTCCCCTTCGGGATGGCTTACTTTGGAAAGAGTCTCGTCTCTGAGGTCGAGGACTTCGTTGATAAGGTCTACGATCTGCTCGGCCTTCTCTTTGTCGTCATGAAAACTCATGCTGATGACAGCATCTGATACGAACTCATCAGCCAGATAGTTGATGTCCTTCTTGATAACTCTTAAATTCATAATAATCGCGATTTATAAAAATTTGTACTTTTTTAAATTCTTTTCCTTTTTCTAAAAATACCACGGATGCTCCAGCACCGTCACTATGCCCGGGTCCTCGTCCTGACAGCCCAGGATACGGACAGCGCCCACTATCTTCTTGCTGGTGTAGGAGTCGGGACGGCCGGGCAGCAGGCAGTTGACACGTACTCTCAGCGACGAGTGAATCATCATTCCGTCCCCGATATAAATGCCTACGTGGCTGACACTGCGACCCCTGGTGTCCGTAGCGGAACGACCGAAGAAAACCAGGTCTCCGGCCTGCAAGCCACCCAGGATATCGCTGTAATCCAATGAAACACCGGTATTAATCTGCTGACTGGCATCTCGCAGGAGGATGATACCGTTGAGAAAATAGCTCAATTTGACGAGGCCACTGCAGTCCATGCCCTTGGGGGAAAGTCCGCCCCAGAGGTAGGGAAAACCGTGGAAAAGCCTGGCGGTGGCCACTATGTCTTCCCCTGAGGGGTCCGCCGCGTCCTCCATCCATTTCCGCAGGGGCTCCACAGCTCCTGAAGGAATGTACCCCTTACGGCCGTCGGGAAGTATGACCGCAGTGAAGCCGTCATCCGCGTATCCGGCGCTGACCAGAATGTTGCCCATAACGCAGTCGGTCAAGACCCCGGAACCGGTTTCAGGAGATTCGGTCACCAATGTGAAATAATCCGAGACCAACAGACGGTCAGCCTCTTTCCAGGCATTCATCTCCTCCTGGGAAATCAATGTTATATTCTGTTCAGTAGTCCAGCCTCTGTAGCCCTCCGGAGTAGTCACCGAATACCAGTAACTCTCGTGACCAGTGACCTCTACCGGTGTGCCCATGGTCGCCTGGGAAACGGTCTCCGACTGATAGTCAGGAACCTTCTTGAGATCCGTAACGGACACCGAGACCAGAGCCATGCTTTTCTGAGCTTCCGCATGAAATGCAGGAATCAGAGCCAGAAACAGAATTATGAACAAAACTTTCTTCATTCCTGCAAATATAGGCGAGTTTTTCTTATTTTTGAAAAATTATTATGAAACGGCTTATACTTTTCACACTGCTTGTCCTCCTGACCCTCGGAACTCAGGCGCAGGATTCGCTCAGGATATCCCTGCTGACCTGCTCGCAAGGCAGGGACATATCCTCGGCTTTCGGACATTCGGCCCTCAGGGTCAAAGACCTGCGCAACAACAATGACATTGTTTTCAACTACGGGACATTCAGTTTTCAGGAGCCTCATTTCATGCTGAACTTCCTTCACGGCGATCTCAACTATTTTCTGTCAACCAGCAATTTCATGCAGTTCCGCCACTCCTACGACAACGCCGGCAGAGGCATAACCGAGCAGCAGCTGAACCTTACACCGGAGCAGGCCGCCCGGCTGTACGGATTTCTTCAAAACAACTCCCTGCCTGACAACCGCTACTATCTCTACGACTTCCTGCAGGACAACTGCGCCACGCGCATCCGGGACATCTTCGACGACTTTTCCGGATTCAGTGTCGAGGATACCCTTACAGGACTGACTTACCGCGATGAGCTGACCAGACTTGTAGGCGACCGCCGGTGGATGATGTTCGGCATAGACCTTATTCTCGGTGCTAAAACAGACCGGGAAATCACTGTCAAGGAGGCGGCGTTTCTCCCAGACCGCCTTTCCATGGTCCTGACAGCCTACTCCAACGACAGCCTGCACAGCGCGCCGCTGGCATCTCCGGCCAAAATCATATCTACGCCCGCACCGGCACCGGAACGCTGGCACGGCATTCTTTCCAAGGCCTCCAGCCCCTTCACTGTATTCACGCTGCTGTTCTTGCTGTACCTGATATTCTACCTGCGCAGCGGCAACAAGTGGAGATTCATGAGCATCTGCTCCACAATATTCTACGCCATACTCGGACTGGGCGGAGTCATCATATGCCTCATGTGGTTCGCCACCAATCATATCTGGACAGCGGCCAACTGGAATCTGCTGTGGATGAACCCCCTGTTCCTCATACCTGTATTCATGCCCAACTGCTGGGCCAAGAACCTCATCATCGACCTGCTCGCTGCGGTGGCCGCCCTCGGACTGATCTGCTCGTGGCTGTTGCCCCAGACATTCCACCCGGCTTCCGCCGTCATCATTCTGCTGACAGTGCTGATGGCCCTGAGCAGAAGAGCCGTCTACCGCAAGTACTGACACTTAACAACTATTTTATGATACTCGACTCAATCAAAAGCTTTGAGAAATACGTCAACCTGCACGCCTCTTTCGGCAAGGTTCTCGAATTTATCCGCAAGAACGACCTTCACACCCTCTCCGAAGGCAAGCACATCATCGAGGAGGACAACATCTGGTGCACTGTTTCCACAGCAAAGTGCAAGGATGAATCCGAATCACCCCTCGAGGTCCACGACTCGTTCATCGACATCCATGTCGTTATGGAGGGGACCGAGATCATCGGTTTCCGGGACAGGGCCAAGTGCCTGGGCGTAAACGTAGAGTACAATGCTGAAAAAGACGTGGCTTTCCTCAAGGAAGAGCCAGAGGCCTACATCAGCTACGGGGACGACAACATGGTAATCTGCTTCCCGCAGGACTGCCACGCACCCATGATCGGAGACGGAGAAGTCCGCAAGGCCGTATTCAAGGTCCGGTTCTAGACTGCTTGGGCCGTGGGCAGATACAATTCCTACATAGGCTATTTCAAGAAAACATACGGCGAGCGGCTGCAGAAAGTGGTAGTGGACGCCGGCTTCACCTGCCCGAACCGGGACGGACTGGTCGGAACAGGCGGCTGCACGTACTGCGACAACGCCGCCTTTCATCCGGGCTACAGTACAGCGGGCATTCCTATTCACGAACAGATCGACGAGGGCATCAAGTTCCACCGGGTCCGCTACCGCAAGGCGGAGAAATTCCTGGCCTACTTCCAGCCCTACTCCAACACATACGCCCCACTCGAAAGGCTGCGGGAGGTGTATGAGGAAGCCCTCTCCCACCCCTTGGTGGCCGGCATCGTCATAGGTACCCGGCCCGACTGCGTGGACGAGGACAAGCTGGACTACCTGGCATCCCTGGCCCGGAATCACGTGGTGGTCATCGAATACGGCATAGAGTCCGTCTACGACCGGACCCTGCAGCGCATAAACCGGGGACATTCCTTCGAGGATGCAGTACGCGCCGTGGAGATGACAGCAGCCCGGGGACTTACTCAGGGCGCACACTTCATCTTCGGGTTGCCGGGAGAGACGGTCGGGGACATGCTGGCCTACGCACCTATTATAAATAAGATGCCGCTGCACTCGGTCAAGTTCCATCAGCTGCAGATCGTCCGCGGCACCGCCCTGGAGCGGGAGTTCGCCTCGCATCCCTCCGACTTCGTGACATTCTCCCTGGATGAGTATTTAGATTTCATTGCCGACCTGCTTGAGCGCCTCCGACCGGACCTGTACATCGAGCGCTTCGCCGGAGAAGTCCCGCCCCGCTTCGTCAACTCCACCCCCTGGGGGCTGCTCCGCAACACCGAGCTCATCCGGCTTCTCGAGCAGCGGCTGGAGCAGCGTGAGACCTATCAGGGACGGCTGATCTGACGGCTTTCCCCCACTGCAACCTCTTGCCGGAGCGCTCTCCGCACGTCATATATTGATTATCAGAACATTAACAATGCGACACGCTCCCCAAGAGATGTTTTAACGGTGTCTCGGGAGCTCTTTGACTACGACAGCTGCTGATAATCAGCATTTTGGCAAGATGCGTCGCTCCCGCTAAATAAAAAACGTGTGCCTCCCGCAATGGGTGACACACGTTATTCGTACGGCCTACAGTTGAGCGAACTTATCGGCGTCCGCCTTTATCGCCGTCGCGACGGGGACCTCTGCCGCGGTCGCCTCCACGGTCACGGCCGCCGCGGCCGCCGCCGTTGGCGCCTCCGTTGAGACGGGGCTTGCGCTCATGCTCCACCCATCCTTCGGGTGCGGGCAGCAGGGCCCTGCGGGAGAGCCTCATCTTACCGGTCTTCTGGTCGATTTCGAGGAGCTTGACATCCACCTCGTCACCTACCTGGAGCACATCCTCCACCTTGTCGACCTTCTTGTAGTCGAGCTCGGAAATGTGCAGCAGGCCTTCCTTGCCGGGCAGAATCTCCACGAAAGCACCGAACTCAAGAATCGACACTACCTTGCCGTGGTATGTCTCACCGACCTCAGGCACAGTGGTGATAGCCTTGATGCGGGCCAGAGCGGCGTCCATGGACTCCTTGTTCTCACCGAAGATGTCGATGATGCCCTTGTCACCCTCCTCAGTGATGGTAATGGTGGTGCCGGTAGTCTTCTGTATCTCCTGGATAACCTTGCCGCCGGTGCCGATAACGGCTCCGATAAACTCGGAAGGTATGGTGATCTGCACGATACGGGGAACATTGGGACGGTAGTCGGCGCGGGGCTCGGAGATGGTCTTGAGCATCTCGCCCATGATGTGGGCACGGCCTTCCTTGGCCTGTGCCAGAGCCTGCTCGAGAACCTCGTAGGGCAGTCCGTCAACCTTGATGTCCATCTGCGTGGCGGTGATGCCGTCCTTGGTTCCGGTCACCTTGAAGTCCATGTCTCCGAGGTGGTCCTCATCGCCGAGGATATCGGAGAGCACCACGAACTTGCCTGTCTTCTCATCGGAGATCAGACCCATGGCGATACCGGCTACGGGCTTCTTGATCTTCACACCGCAGTCCATCAGGGCCAAGGTACCGGCGCAGACTGTAGCCATGGAAGAAGAGCCATTGGACTCGAGGATATCGGACACCACGCGGACAGCGTAGGGATTCTCCTCGCCCACGGGCACTACGGGCTTGAGGGCCCTCCATGCCAAGTTGCCGTGACCGATTTCCCTGCGGCCCACACCTCTCTGGGGCTTGGCCTCACCGGTCGCGAAGGGAGGGAAGTTGTAGTGGAGCACGAACTGCTGGGTATCCTGAACCAGCACCTCGTCCAGTTCCTTCATGTCCATCTTGGTACCGAGGGTCACAGTCGACAGGGACTGGGTCTCGCCGCGGGTGAAGATGGCCGAGCCGTGCGCTCCGGGCAGATAACCCACCTCGCACCAGATCGGACGGATCTGAGCAGTAGTACGTCCGTCGAGACGCACACCCTCGTCTATGATCATGCGGCGCATGGCCTCTTTCTCCACAGCACCGTAATATCTGCTTACCATCATGGCCTTCTCCTCTCTCTCCTCTTCGGGGATGGTCTCCATGAATTCTTCCTTGAGAGCGTCGAATGCGTCCTCACGCTCATGCTTGGCCAGACCGCTCTTGGCGATGGCGTAGCACTTGTCATAGCAATAGTCGTGAACGGCCTTGCGCAGGTCCTCGTCATTGACCTCGTGGCAGTAGGCCTTCTTCTCCACCTTGCCTACCTCTTCCATCAGTTCCTTCTGTGCACGGCACTGGCCCTTGATGGCCTCGTGGGCACACTTGATGGCCTCAAGCATCTCGGCCTCGCTCACCTCGTTCATCTCGCCCTCCACCATCATGATGTTCTCCTCGGTGGCGGCGACTATCAGGTCGATATCAGCATTCTTTACTATATCGAAAATAGGGTTGATCACAAACTTGCCGTCAATACGGGCGACCCTCACCTCCGAGATGGGACCGTGCCAGGGGACATCGCTCACTGCCAGGGCCGCGGATGCTGCCAGACCCGCATAGGAATCAGGCATGTTCTGCTTGTCAGCGGAGATCAGAAGTACGTTTACAAAGACTTCTGCGTGAAAATCATCGGGGAAGAGGGGACGCAGAGCCCTGTCCACGAGCCTGGCCACCAGGATCTCGGAATCCGAGGCACGGCCCTCCCTCTTGAGGAATCCTCCGGGATAGCGGCCTGCAGCGGCATATTTCTCCTTGTACTCCACCGACAGAGGCATGAAGTCCACATCCTCCTTGGCGTCCTTTGCACATGTGACAGTCGCCAGCAACATGGTACCGCCGACCTTTACGACTACCGAACCGGCCGCCTGCTTGGCAAGTTTGCCGGTCTCGATCTCAACGATTGTTCCATCACCCATTGTGATGGTCTTCTTAACTATATTCATATTATCCTTCTAATTGTGTCTGCCTTTATGCGAGAGTGCCGCGGTCATCTAAGAAAAAGGGGCTGCCCAGTCTGTCTTGACAACCCCGTTTCTCTTACGAAGCCAAAGCGCTTACTTACGTAAACCGAGCGCTTTGACAATCTCCCTGTATCTCTCAATATCCTTGGCCTTCAGGTAGTCGAGGAGGCGGCGCCTCTTACCTACAAGACGGAGCAGGGCACGCTGGGTGCCGAAGTCCTTCTTGTTGTTGCGAAGGTGTTCTGTCAGATGAGCGATACGGTAGGAAAATAGAGCAATCTGACTCTCTGCCGAGCCGGTGTCCGTATTAGACTTCCCGTATTTAGCGAAAATCTCCTGCTTCTTGTCTGCTGCAAGATACTCTGCCATAAACCTTTAAATTAATAAATCAGTTAAACTTATAATTCTTCCCCAAAATCGGGGTTGCAAAGATATGTAATTAAAATCAAATTATACTACTTTTGCAGACAAATTTTTCCTCAACGACAAAACTATGTTCCGGACAAATTCCCAGAAAGTCATCACAGTTCCCGGAATCGGAGAAGTCCTCATGCTCAGGAAAGCCGGAGCACGAAGACTGCGTATCAGCGTATCGCCCAGACGGGGAGTGACGGTGACCGTACCGTGGCCGGTACCCTATGCCGCAGCAGAAAGCTTTCTCATGTCCAAAGTCCAATGGATAAGGAACGTCCTGCAAAAACAGGCACTCAGGCAGCAGCATGCGGAAGCAGAAGGCCGGACGGCAGGTGTTCCGGACGACCCGGCCGCTCTCGAACGGATGCGGGAAGAGGCCCGCGCTGTACTGGCGCCGAAACTGAGGGAAGCAGCAGCAAAATACGGATTTCCCTTCAAGGGCCGCATGGCCGTCAAAAACAACGTCTCCAACTGGGGCTCCTGCTCCTCGAAGGGCAATATCAACCTTAACATACGCCTGATTCTCCTCCCGGAGCACCTGCAGGACTACGTCATCCTGCACGAGCTATGCCACCTCCGCTACCCGGACCATGGCCCGCAATTCCACGCCATGCTGGACTCCCTGCTCGGCGAACAGGAAGACAGACTGCGTCGGGAGCTCAATGAGTGGCGAATCCGTTAAGCATTCAGACATACCACCTCACAAGCGGTGACTATCCGCAGTCTGTAAGATGCTCATTTCACACAAGCTTCTATAAAACAACCAAATACAAAAAATCAAGCAAAACAGACTGCGCGGTATGGTGAAACAGACAGCCATTTAGCAAACAATATTCCAATAACAGATTATCAGAAGCGGTAGCCGATACCGGCAGTAAGTCCGCCATACATAGAACCGTACTCAATACGACCGTACAGTTTTCTACCGACAGTGAGACCTATCAGACACAAATCCGGAGCGAAAATCGCCTTGGTTACATAAACAGGAGGCTCCGTTCCCGCTGAAAAGGCATTTGTATGGACAATGCCGACACCTGCTCCGACAACCGAATACATCCTCACCCATTTGCGGTTCAGCCAATAGAACTTCAACCTGACCGTCACCGAAGTCACACCGAATCGTTCCGTATACGCATACCGTTTTGTATCCTCGTACCTCATCGGCATCCTGCAATCCGAATAGTTGACTGCCGCTCCCACATTGAGCCAGCTCAGAAAATTGTATCCGTATTCGGCACGGAGATTCGGTACCACCTTACTCTTTCCAAACCGCTTTGCTGCAGCAGCCGGTTCCATACCGCCACCATCGTCCGTCAAGGCATCCTCCAATATATTGACAAGTCCTGCAAGTCCGCTCAACATACCCATATAGCCATACATCAGATATGCAGTCGGAAAACCGACACTGACATCCATCTCGTGCGTACCTGTATAGTCAACCCATTTCGGATGATGTTCTGAGTCGGACCACGCAGACAAAGGCAAAGGGATACCGGCAAGAACAACCGACAGCATAAGTACATACAATTTTTTCATATATTAAAACGGTTAATAAAGCTTAACAAATTTAACAAAACAAATTTAACAAAACAAATATCGCTTATCTTTGCATCTGGAAAAGAGGGGTGCCTCAAGGGACGTGACCCGGAGGCTGAGATTACACCCGTCGAACCTGATACGGTCAGTACCGTCGTAGGGACTTTTCGAGTGCAAGGCTCTTCCGCTGCATGTCTGCGGCATCTCTCCGTTCCGGATAATTTTTGAGAAATGAGCTTTCAAGTACAATTCATCACCCATTTCACGGAGACCCTCTCCTACCTCGACTCCGTGCGCATCGCCCTTGAAGGCGGCTGCCGCTGGATACAGCTGCGCATGAAGGATGCTCCTAAGGATGAGGTACGCGCCGCTGCCGGAAAGGCCCTGCCCCTGTGCAGGCTGTACGGAGCGACACTGATTCTCGACGACCATGTGGAACTGGTTCAGGAGACCGGAACGGACGGTGTTCATCTGGGACTGACCGACATGCCGGTGGCCGAAGCCAGGAGGATCTTACCCCGGGGACAATTCATCATCGGAGGCACCGCCAACACTCTGGAGGACATCCGCCTGCATGCCTCGGGCGGGGCGGACTACATCGGCTGCGGCCCGTTCCGCTTCACCACCACCAAGGATCCCTCCAGACTGGCCCCGACCCTGGGACTCGAAGGCTACAGGAGCCTCCTGGACAGAATGCGCCGCGAGGGCCTGGCCCTACCGGTCGTGGGCATCGGAGGCGTGACTGCGGAGGACATGCCGGCCCTGGCGGAAGCAGGACTCAGCGGCATTGCCCTGAGCGGCAGCATCCTGAGGGCGGAGGATCCGGTGGCGGAGATGCGGAGGGTGATGGACATCGCCGCCTCAATTGCATCGGACTGAAAATATATTTTTGAAAAATATGAATAACAACAACATCAGAATCACCTACCCGGACTCGGAGAAAGTCTACATGCAGGGCTCGCTCCATCCGGACGTAAGAGTGGGCATGAGGAAAGTGAGCCTCACCCCCACAGTGACCGTCAAGGACGGAATGAAAATCATGACGGAGAATCCTCCCGTCTACCTCTACGACACCAGCGGGCCGTACAGCGACCCTGCGGCGGACATCGACCTGCGGCGCGGTCTGCCCAGGCTCCGCGAAAAGTGGATACTGGAGCGGGATGTGGAGCAGCTGCCTGAAGTCACCTCTGAATATGGCCGGGAACGGCTGGCCGACAAGTCCCTGGACCATCTGCGCTTCGAGCACATCCGCCTGCCTTACCGGGCCAGGAAGGGCTCGCAGATCACCCAGATGTACTTCGCCAAGCAGGGCATCGTAACCCCCGAGATGGAGTACGTGGCCATCCGCGAGAACATGAACTGCAGGGCACTGGGCATAGAAACCCACATCACCCCGGAATTCGTGCGCGACGAGATAGCCGCCGGACGGGCAGCCCTGCCGGCCAACATCAACCATCCGGAGGCCGAGCCCATGATCATCGGCCGCAACTTCCTGGTGAAGATCAACACCAACATCGGCAACTCCGCCACCACCTCCACCATAGAGGAGGAGGTCGAGAAAGCCGTCTGGAGCTGCAAGTGGGGCGGAGACACCCTCATGGACCTCTCTACCGGAGACAACATCCACGAGACCCGCGAGTGGATCATCCGTAACTGCCCCGTGCCCGTGGGCACCGTGCCCATGTACCAAGCCATGGAGAAGGTGCGCGGCAGGGCCGAGAAACTGACCTGGGAACTGTTCCGCGACACACTGATAGAGCAGTGCGAACAGGGTGTGGACTATTTCACCATACACTGCGGCATCCGCCTGAAGAACGTGCACCTGGCCGACAGCCGTCTGTGCGGCATGGTCAGCCGCGGCGGCAGCATCATCGCCTCGTGGTGCCTTGCGCACAATAGAGAGAGCTTCCTCTACGAGCATTTTGACGACATCTGCGACATCTGCGCCCAGTACGACGTGGCCCTGTCGCTCGGTGACGGCCTGCGTCCCGGAGCCATCCGCGATGCCAACGACGCCGCCCAGTTTGCCGAGCTGGACACCATGGGAGAGCTGGTGGAGAGAGCATGGGCCAGGAACGTGCAGGCCTTCATCGAGGGCCCCGGCCACGTACCCATGCACAGGATAGCCGAGAACATGGAGCGGCAGATCGAGAAATGCCACAACGCACCTTTCTATACCCTCGGCCCTATCGTGACCGACATAGCCCCCGGCTACGACCATATCACCAGCGCGATAGGCGCCGCCCAGATAGGCTGGCTAGGTACCGCGATGCTCTGCTACGTGACCCCAAAGGAGCACCTGGCCCTCCCGAACAAAGAGGACGTGCGCGTCGGTGTCGTCACCTATAAAATAGCCGCCCATGCCGCCGACCTGGCCAAGGGCCATCCGGGAGCACAGGTGAGGGACGACGCGCTGAGCAAGGCCCGATTCGAGTTCCGCTGGAAGGACCAGTTCAACCTCAGCCTAGACCCCGAGCGTGCCCTCGAGTACTATAAGGAAGCCAACCACGTGGGCGGCAAGTACTGCACCATGTGCGGCCCCAACTTCTGCGCCATGCGCATCAGCAGCCAGCTCCGCGACTGCGGCCTCTCTACCGAGGGTGAGGAAGTTTCACCGAATCAGACAATTTAAATTATATACCACAATGATTGAGACAAAAGTTTCCAGAGGTATCATCAGTACCTATTTCGACAAACTCCAGGACTGCCTCGAGCTGGACGCCGCCATCGTGGGCGGAGGTCCCTCGGGAATTGTAGCCGCATACTATATGGCCAAGGCCGGGCTCAAGGTAGCCCAGTTCGACCGCAAGCTGGCTCCCGGCGGAGGCATGTGGGGCGGTGCCATGATGTTCAACCAGATCGTAATCCAGGAGGAGGCCATGCACATCGTGCGCGACTTCGAGATCAACCATACTCCCTACGGGGACGGCCTCTACACCATGGACTCGGTCGAGAGCACCTCTTCCCTGCTCTATCACGCCGTACACGCTGGAGCCCGCATCTTCAACTGCTACTCGGTAGAGGACGTAATCTTCAAGGACGGCAAGGTCAGCGGAGTGGTGGTCAACTGGACTCCCGTACTCCGCGAGGGCCTGCACGTGGACCCGCTGAACATCCTGGCCAAGGTCGTAGTGGACGGCACCGGCCATGACAGCGAGATTGCCGCCACCGTCGCCCGTAAGAACGGCATCCGCCTGGCCACCGAGACCGGCGGGGTCATCGGAGAGCGCTCCCTCGACGTAACTTCCGGAGAACAGGAAGTCGTAAACGGCACCAAGGAGATCTACCCCGGCCTCTATGTCTGCGGCATGGCCGCCTCCGCCGTCTCCGGAACACCCCGAATGGGACCCATCTTCGGCGGCATGCTCCTCTCCGGCAAGAAAGTCGCCGATGAGATTATAGCCCGTCTTAAGAAGTAACCTAGAGTTCTTATACAGAAAAATCCCGGAACAGATTCAGTGTCTGCTCCGGGATTTATAGTTAACGTGAGTTCGAGATAATTTAGAAGAGGACCAGTTGTCCGTCATTGATAAAAGTGACGTCCACCGATGGCTTTTTGGGGAAGAAACAATAAGCAGCGATAGCCGAGAGAATGTTGACAATGAAGTTGTTGAAAGAGCGGTGCCTGGAGTGCTCTATCTGTGCGATGTTCTTCAGCTCGTCGTTGACGGTCTCAATGACGGCCCTCTTGCGCAGCAGAATCTTGTCCTCCGCACGCATGAGCATGTTCCTCATATTGTTGCGCACGCGCGTGACGAGCTGTATTCCGTTGATGAAGAGCATCTCGAAAAGGGCCTTGCCGATATATCCCCGGTCCCCGCAGAGCTTGCCCCTGATGTCCTGCACGTAGCGCTCGTTCCTGAGCGGCTCGCGGTCATCGGTATTACCGGGTGTAATCATGAAATTGAGTATTTCTCCGCGGTCGTTGATTATCAGGTGCAGCTTGAAGCCATAGAACCAGCCCATGGTGGTCTTTCCTTTCTGGGCCAGACCGGAGAAAGTACGGTGCGAGTGCATGCGCTTGATGTGGCACACTCTCAGTGCCGTCGAGTCCGTGAAGCTGATGCCGGTGCACTTGCCCAGAAGCACGTCCTTGATGAACAATGCCAGGCAGAGGGCCACTTCCTTTTCCAGTTCCACGAAGCGGCTGTAGGAGGAGAGGACGGGGAACAGGATGAGTATGACCATTATCTCCGCATCGCTCATGCGGTTGGGCTTGTTCCTGCGACGTTTGCCGTCATTCCGTCCCTCATCGAGGGAGTATTTCTGCCTGACTTTTGAAAATTCCCTGCTGTATTCGTCGGCCATGTAGAAAATTTCAATAACTTTGTCCTCTGTGATCATAGCGGTAAGAGTTTTATGTTTGTTTTTTTGATACTTTAAATTTAATACTTTTGCCGCTATTTTCCAAATAATTAATGACTTAGATTTAACTTTATTTCGAACTCACGTTTCCCTATGCATTTGAAATAATAAATGACGGCACGTCCATTACATCAAAGGCCGCTGTTGGTTATCTCAATGAGGAGCATACCGCAAAAGCGACAGTAGTAGGCATGGAGGTTGTCGGATACGACTCCAACGGTCAGATATTTTTCTACAACATATTCCAGTCCGTGCTGAATATTCCCGCAGGAGAGTTCACTTTCACAAAGATTCAATAAACGGGATTCATCAGGTTCCGGAACCGTTCGGTCAGGCCGGTAATATCATGGTCCTGTCTGAACGGTTCCCAGATATAGCCGAGGACAGCCGCCCCTCCGAATCCGGCATCCGACAGCAGTCCTATATTGCCGGCGGACACGCCTCCGAGTGCGAATACCCTGCTGCTGACAATGCCTGGCCTGGACTTGATATCTTCAAGGGAGAAATGAGAACTGTAGCCACGCTTCGATATACTGTCGAACACGGGGCTTAGAAACATATAGTCGCACTTCCCGGCATATCTTCCAAGCTCCTCAAAAGAGTGGCAGGAGCGGCTGACCAGGCCGGCAAATCCGGAAGGCGGCACGGGATTACGGCCGTTGAGATGCACTCCTCCCAGTCCGTAGCGGAGAGCCATGTCATGACAGTCGTGCAGGGATATCCGGCTGTAGCACCGCTCCGGGACAGCCTCCAGCAGAGCCGACACATCTTCCGCATGAGCTCCAGGCTTACGGACATGCACTCTCCACGCACCGGCATCCAGCAAAGCCGTCAAAGCCTCCGCCTCCCCGGGCAGAAACTCCGGATCTGTTATCACTATCACCCTCATCTGTAAAAATGCCTGAGGGGCCCGTGACCGTGGCCGATACGCATACCGGAAGCCGCCACTATTGCGTTATGGACATACGCTGCGGCAGTCTGAACGGCTTCCCGGACAGGATGACCAGCTCCTAAAAAAGTAGCAATCGCTGAAGAGAGGGTACAGCCGGTGCCGTGCAGGTTGTTTGTCAGCACTCGCTCGGACGTAATGTGTACCAGGCCGTTAAGATCACAGAGGACATCCGTTGACTCGGACACAACACGCGGCTCGTCATGTCCGGCGACAGCAGGGAGATCGCCTCCCTTGATCAGAAAAGAGCAGCCGTAACGGTCCCTGAGCTGCACAGCCGCACGGTCCATATCCTCAACTGACCGTATCCGGAAACCAGCCAGACGGGAAGCCTCATCAATATTGGGAGTCACCAGATGCGATTTCGGAAAAATCCTGGCGCACAGAGCATCCACCGCCTCGGGCATGGTCAGTGAATCCTTGCTGGTCGAGACCATGACCGGGTCCGTGACCACATACAGCACCGGATGGACAGCAAGTTGCCCGGCAATGGCCTCCACTATCGGAGCCGTCCCGGTCATACCGATCTTCACGGCATCCACGGCCAGGTCGGACATCACTGCGTCTATCTGTGCAGCGACAAGCTCCGGCTTCATATACTCCACTTCGGAAACGCCTACGGTATTCTGCACGGTCACGGCTGTTATAGCCGTAGCGGCAAAACCTCCACAAGCCGATATTGCCTTTATATCTGCCTGGATTCCGGCTCCACCAGAGGGGTCGGAACCGGCTATTGACAATACTATAGGGTAATCTTTCATACCACAAAGATACGGCTGATTCAGGAAAATGCCGCATCATTTTTTCAGAAAAGTTCGGATAATAAGCACTACAGACCTAGACCGGACTTAACACCGCAAACAGCGTAACATACATGCAGGACACAGACAAAACAATAATCGGCAACGTCAGAGCCAACTACATATCCATGAGCGACAAAACTCTGGAAATATATCTCTGAGCCCTGCGCAGACTATAAGTTATAGAAGACATCAAGGCATGGCAGCCCTCGCTGCGCTCCAAGACAGGCATACGGACTTCCGATAAACGCCAATTCGTCGACCCGTCCATAGCGGTAGCCGCCTGGGCATCAGTCCTGCCGCCATACTCGAAGATTTCTGCTATTTCGGATTCCTCAGGCTGACTTGATTATCAGTCTGAATGACGGCGTGCTGATAGTGCCTGTCGGCTGCCTGCGGGACTGACAACAAAAAGGGGCGGACCTTCGAAGTCCACCCCCCAGGTTTCACTTAACTCATAGATTTTATTACCAGACATTCAGAGGACGGCCGGCAACGAGCGAATGAGCCGCATTCCTGACCTTCTCGATGACTGCCTCGTTCTCAACATCGGACAGAACCTCGTCAATGAGCTCGACGATGGCCTCCATATCCTTCTCCACCAGACCTCTTGATGTGATGGCAGGTGTACCTACGCGGATACCCGATGTTGTGAAAGGAGTACGGCTGTCGAAAGGCACCATGTTCTTGTTGACAGTAATGTCAGCGCGGACAAGTGTCTTCTCAGCCACCTTACCGGTCAGATCAGGGAACTTGGTGCGGAGGTCAATGAGCATCAGATGATTGTCCGTACCGCCGGAGACAATCTTATATCCTCTGTCCACGAATGCCTTGGCCATGGCAGCAGCATTTTTCTTGACCTGCATCTGATACTCCTTGAACTCAGGCTGCAGAGCCTCGTAGAAAGCCACAGCCTTTGCTGCGATGCAGTGCTCGAGGGGACCGCCCTGCACACCGGGGAACACAGCGGAGTTGATCAGCTGGGACATCATCTTGATCTGACCCTTAGGAGTCTTCAGCCCCCAGGGATTCTCGAAGTCCTTACCGATGATGATGGCACCGCCACGGGGACCGCGGAGAGTCTTGTGTGTAGTGGTGGTCACGATATGGGCATACTTGACGGGGTTGTCGAGCAGACCGGCAGCGATAAGACCCGCGGGATGAGCCATGTCGACCATGAAAATAGCGCCTACCTCATCGGCTATCTCGCGCATTCTCTTCCAGTCCCACTCACGGGAATAAGCGGAGGCACCGCCGACAATCAGCTTGGGTTTGGTCTCGAGGGCCGTCTTCTCCATCTGGTCATAGTCCACGCGGCCGGTCTCCTCATTGAGCTTGTAGGCTACGGGATGATAGTTGATACCGGACATGTTGACAGGTGAACCGTGAGTAAGGTGTCCGCCGTGAGCCAGATCAAGGCCCATGAAGGTGTCACCGGGCTTAAGACATGCCATGAAGACCGACATGTTGGCCTGGGCGCCGGAGTGAGGCTGTACATTGGCAAACTCGGCTCCGTAGAGCTCCTTAAGACGGTCTATAGCCAGCTGCTCCACCTGGTCTACCACCTCGCATCCGCCATAATAGCGGGCACCGGGATAACCCTCAGCATATTTGTTTGTCAGGCAGGAGCCCAGAGCGGCCATCACATTGTCGCTGACAAAATTTTCGGAAGCGATGAGCTCGATGCCGTGCAGCTGTCTGTTCTCTTCCTTCTTAATGAGTTCTGATATTTGAAGATCCTGTTTCATAATATTTGGTTGAAATATTTAAAAGTTTTTCAGTTAAAGTGCAACGATAAGGGAAAGATTGACACCGGTATAGGCGGGAGTCAGACGGCACACTCCTCCGGAGCAGAGATATCCCTCCTTGAAGCGGCCGAAGTTCAGGGCAGCACGTACCTTGGAGTAGGAATAGCTGACACTGCCGTTGATATAGTGGGTCTTGGTATCACCGTAGTTCCACATATCCTGGAGAGAGACGCTCCAGCGGGGAGCGAAGCTGTACTCCAGCAGGGCAGCAGCCCAGTTCTTGTGATCCTCCCTGGTATACAGATGCTGCAGCTCGAGTCTGAGCGAGTTCTTGCGGTCAAACTTGTAGGTCATGTCAGCGACCACGGTATGGGACTTCCACATGGACGCAGGGTCATCCGATGCAGGAGCATGGTTGTAGGTCTGCCAGCTGTAGAAAAGTATCAGCTTGAAATCAGAACCGAACCAACGCTCGATATCCACTGTCAGGTCTCTGAAAAGCAGTTTGTTCCGGGTCTCTCCCGACATCATGTCGGCAACGTCTCCGTAGTAAGTGGAGAAATTGGCATGGACTTTCATGCCCTTCTTGCCTCCCATGGCGGTACCCCTGCGGAAGTTGTAGTAGAGGTCAGCCTGGCCTCCTATCTCATCGGTCTGGGATGTATAGGGGTTAAGGGTGGCCAGAGAGTATGTGTGCTGCTGGGTAAGGGCCGGAACATAGTTGATATAGGTATACATCTCATTGTTGGAACGGGAGCCCTGCAGGAACGGATTGTGCAGCTTGCGGAATGTCACCAGTCCTCCGAAGCCGTTGCCGGTATAACCGAAGTCCACCTGGATGGCCTGGCTGCGGGTAGTGTCCATATAGTTGTACATGCCGGGATCGCTGCTGCGGCTCATGTACTCACCGCTGAGATGGAAACCGGCATAACCGAGCGATGTCCTGGCGGAATATCCGAGGGTATGGGGCTTCACACCGGGCAGCTCGACCTCGACGGCCTCATACTTGTCCAGCACGCTGCCTTCCACGGTCCAGTCAAAATTCTCCCAGCGCGCGGCCCTGGAGATGGACAGGGACAGGTCGGCTCCCGAGACAAATACTCCGGTGTACTCCTGAACATCACGGGTCCTTCCGTAGATAGCCTTGACTGTCAGGAAGTCTCCGAAAGTATAGCCCACCTTCACACCTTGAAGGGCGTTGTTGATGCCGAGAGTACGGTCCTCATAGGTACGGAAAAGCAGACCGCTTCCGAACTGCTCGTAGAGACTGCCGAGCCTGACATCCCAGCCATTGCCGCTGTAGCCGGCATAGATATCGTAGCGGGTGAACATGTCTGCCTGGCTTCCGATTGCTGAAAAATATCCGAGCAGGGGAGGCAGATAGCTCTCCAGCTGCATACCGGCATAGAATCCTCTCCAGGTGTAGTCCATCTTGAGATAGTTGTTGGATCCCATCCGGCCGTCCGGAGCTATGGCTCCGGCCTTCTCATCGTTGAAATAATAGGTGGTATTGGTCTCAAGACCGGCAGAGAAGCTGCCTCTGTCCTCATTCTGGGCAAAGGCAGCCGCCGCCGTCAATGCCAAAAGACCTGCTGCGAGAGTAAATCTTTTGAGCATACGTTTACTGCAGTTTTAAGATTTGGTCAAAAAGTTCCTCCTCACTGCCCGGGGTATAGCCGGTGTGGGTGTAGACTACATTGCCTTCCCTGTCCAGGATGAAAACCGTAGGCTGGGTCTGGACGTTCATAGCGCGCTTGAGGTCACCGTTCTCGTCCAGGAGGATCGTGAAATCCACCCAGCCGCGGCCATTGACCATAGGCTTCACCTTGGCGCTGGAGCGGGAATCATCGGTAGAGACTGCCACTACCTTGAATTCCGCTTCCTCAGCCCAGTCCACATACGCGTCATTGATGGCCCCGAGCTCCTGAAGACAGGGCTTGCAGGTGGTGTACCAGAAAGACAGTATCACGGGGACACCGTCATCCATGATGGACTGCGCGTTGACCTTGTTTCCGTCGATATCCTTCACCTCGATACCGGGAAGAGATTTCTGTGCCCATGCCAGCATGGGCATAAGACAGGCTGCCGCAATTAAAATAAAGCGTCTCATATTATATTAGGTTTAATCAATTACTCCTCGTACTCAAACTCTATTGTCGAATTGACAGGGATATCCAGCACGTTGTCCACCACTGTGTCATATCCGGTGCTGAATGTGACTGAGCTGGAGAAGAGATTGCTCCTGTACAGGACTACCATGACGTGCAGCTGGCTCTCATCCACAACGTACGAAGGAATCTCGCAGGAATATGAGAAACCGGTCACCTCATCGGCTGTGAGGGATACGGTCTCGCCGCCCTCGGGTGTAATCTCGGCTCTGATTACATCATTAGTGACACCATAAGATGAACCAGACAGATTGTCCTCCAGCAGGAAAATGCGGAGATCGTAGTCAGCGCTCTCCGTCGATGCTACACTAAGGAATACGTCCACGTTGCCTTCAGCAGCGTTCACAGTAGCTGCGATACCGGTGTGGGCAGGGAGCAGCTCCAGAGTCTCGTCATTGAGTCTTATAAAGTAAGCGGGAGGATATGCGCCTTCCAGCACACCATAGTTGTTCCATATCATGAAAGGTATTCCTCCTTCTGTTAATCCATCTGAATAGAGCTGATTGAACTCATCATCGGCACCGCTCCAGTCTGACAGGCGGCCACCGTTAGAACTGAGCATGTAGGACGCAACCTCTATCCTGCCGGGAATCATATTCATTGCCGAATGGAGATACTCAGTGGCCATGTAGCAGGGTCCGCACCATGTAGCCGAATACTTGGCGACGTACGAGCGTCTGTAGAAGTCCCTGGAGAAGTCGGCGACAATCTGCTTGAACTGAGTTATGGCAATGACGGCACTTTCCATCCCGGCAGACTCCACGGTCACCGAACCCTCACGGATATCACCCTCATTGGCAGTCACATCCAGAAGCAGAGTATAGGTCTTGTTGCTGGACCATATATCCTCATCCTCAATGAGGATAACGGAGTCGGCCGCAACATCGAGGACTTTAATCCAGTCAACATCCGAAGTCACATCGAAATCCACGTTGGCAGAGAAGATGAATTCCACCTCCTGGGCCTCACCGCCAAGAACGACATTGCTGCTGGCTATTGTCAGAGCGGGGATTCCATTCTGTACTACATTGCCCTTGACACCGCCCTCACCGGCAGTAATGACAAACGAGCCCACTCTCTCGGCAGCGGCTTCGTTGGCCTCAAGAGCGGTCAGGGTAAGTTCGACTGTTCCGGCCTGTCCGGAAGCAGGCTGCACATCCAGCCAGGAATCTGCGGAAACAGACCAGTCTGCTCCGATTTCTACTGTAACAGTAGCTGTTGCATTCTGCTCGGCGCCGATGAACACAGCGGGAACAGTTTCGGTAACTTCAGGTGTAGGAGTGGGTTCAGGATTAGGTTCCGGCTTGTTGTCCGGGTCAACCGTTTCGCAAGCTACAAATGCGGTCATCATACCCGCCAGGCAGGTGAGACCGAGGATCAGTTTTCTAAAATCCGTCATCATAATAAGGTTTCGTGATTAAATTGGTTATAAAATTAGTTGTTGTCATACTTTTCCAGACCTCCCTTCAGGAAGGCAACGAAGGCATCCACGTCCAGGTCATAGCTCCTCGGTTCGGCAAGCAGCACTCCTCCACGTCCCTCGAGGACATAGCAGGGCTGGGCATTGACACCGTAATTGGTTGTGGCTATGTGGGAATTGATCTTGCCTATAGTCTTGAGGGTCCTGTCGCCGGCAGTAATCCAGTCGCTCTCGTCAGCCTGCTTCTTGTCATCGCAGTAGAGAGCCACCACAACGAAATCATTGCGCAGCATCTCCAGCACCTTCGGGTCGGACCATACCCTGGCCTCCATCTCGCGGCAGTTGACACAGCCGTGTCCGGTAAAGTCGATGAAGAGAGGCTTTCCGACACTCTCGGCATAGGCCCTGGCCTCCTCCAGCTCGAAGAATCCCTGCAGACCGTGAGGCAGATGCAGGAAATCGCTGTACTTGGGAGCACCGCCGGGAATGGCGGCCTGCGTACCGGATGCTGTGGAAGATCCGGCAGTCACCACCACCGGAGTCTCGTCACCGAGGACAAAGTCCTGAGTCGTAATCGGGGGCAGATAGCCGGACAAGGCCTTCAGAGGAGCGCCCCACATACCGGGAATCATATACACCACGAAGGAGAAGACAGCAATCACAAGGGTAAGACGTCCGACACCGATGTGCTTGACCTCGTCATCGTGGGCAAAGCGTATCTTACCCAGCAGGTAGAGGCCCAGCAGGGTGAACACCACTATCCATATAGCCAGATAAACCTCCCTGTCCAGCAGGCCCCAGTGATAGGTCTGGTCAGCCACGGACAGGAACTTGAATCCCAGGGCGACCTCTATGAACGCAATCACAACCTTCACGCTGTTGAGCCAGCCGCCGCTCTTGGGCAGCTTCTTCAGGACTGAAGGGAACAGAGCGAATATGGTGAATGGCAGGGCAAAGGCTATTGAGAATGCCAGCATCGTGATGATAGGCTCCCAGAACTCACCCTGAGTGGACTTAATCAGCACCGCTCCGACAATGGGTCCAGTACATGAGAACGACACAAGCACCAGGGTCAGGGCCAGGAAGAAGATACCTCCGAAGCCTTTGGTATCGGCTTTGGAGTCGGACTTGTTGACCAGCTTCGAAGGCATGGTGATCTCGAACGCACCGAAGAACGACGCCGCGAAGACCATGAAGACTATGAAGAAGATTATGTTGGGGAGCCAGTGGGTAGACAGCCAGTTGAAGATGTCCGCTGTCACTGCGTCTCCGCCGACTATTCTGGTAATGAGGATTATCGCTGCTATGGGCAACGTATAGAGAGCCACGATGAACAGGCCGTACATGGCAGCGCGCATACGTCCGCGGGCCGGACCGCCCTCTCCCTTGAGGAAATACGACACAGTCATCGGCACCATGGGGAACACGCAGGGGGTGAGCAGCGCCACGAAGCCCCACGCTATGGCCTCCAGAATCAAGGCCCACAGGCTCTTGCCTCCGTCCTCCCCTTCCCCGCCGGCAGCAGAGACAGCCGCGCCGTCCGGCAGTCCGATCGTGAACTCCTGGTCAGCCAGCGGCATGCAGTTGTTCTCGTCGCATGCCATCCACTCCACGTACACGTTCACGACAGCGTCCTTCTTCCTCAGGCGGATATCCTGGGAGAAGGTCACAGTGTCCTCGAAATAGCCTACCTCCATCATGAAGATATCGTCATAGTACCTGTACGGCTCGGCCGATACCGTCATGCCGCCCTCCTTCCGGGCCCGCTTCTGGTCCGCGATATTGAATTCCACAATAGTAGCGTTTGGCCCGTACTCCGTTCTGAGAGTATCGTAGATATGCCAGGTTGAATCTATGACCGCCGTCACGGACACACGGTAAAGGTCCTTCTCCAGACGCACGACATCTGTACTCCAGGATGCATGCTGCTTTTGGGCAGACAAGTCCTGGGCACACAGCGCCTGCGCGGACACAGCCAACAACACGGTAAGGCTCAATAATACAATTCTTCTTTTCATCATGTATAACCAAATTTCAAAATTAATATTTTTGTCTAAAATTTCACAAAATGTTTAGAAAATTATTGAACAGCGAGCTGGGACGTCCGGCTGTCGAGGAATACAGAGCCCTCGCAAAAAGCCCTGTAACCGTAATTCTGGACAATGTACGCAGCCGCCACAACATCGGTTCTGCCTTCCGCACTTCGGACGCTTTCAGGGCCGAGCGCATAGTCCTGTGCGGCATCAGCTCCACCCCGCCCTCTCCTGAAATCCACAAATCCGCCCTCGGCGCCGAGTTCTCGGTGGACTGGTGCTACCGGGAAAGCACCGTAGAGGCGGTCAGGGAACTCAAGGAGGCGGGCTGCACAGTCATAGGCGTAGAACAGACCGAGAACTCCATATCCACCGACAGATTCCTCAACGGAGAACTGTCCCTCGAAAAAGATAAAAAATATGCCGTAATCTTCGGAAATGAGGTTCACGGCATATCACAGGAAGCTGTAGATCTATGCGACTATACCCTCGAAATCCCCCAGTGGGGCACCAAGCATTCGCTGAATGTCTCCGTGGCGATAGGAATAGTCCTCTACATCCTCACCCCGCGCTAGGGATTCATCAGGTCGACATTCACAAAATGCAGAATGTCGTAAATGGATTCTATGGCAGCGGCAGCAGGTCCCTCCGGGTCTATAAGCTTTGCCCTGTTGTATGCATTGATTGCATCTCCCCACAGCTCATGCCTGCGGTATATGCCTCCCAGCAGGAACCAGGCCTGAGAATTCTCCGGCTCTGCCGCGAGCAACTCCTCAAGCTCCCCGCGGGCCTTGTCCAGCTGCCCGGATGCCACTGTTTTCTCTATATCCGTAATTGTAGTCATATTCCTCTACACCAGTCCGCTGAATCCCATGAACGCCATAGCCAGGATACCGGCTGTAATCAGGGCGATGGGGATGCCCTTGAATGCATTGGGAACACCCACCAGTTCCAGTTGTTCGCGGATACCTGCGAACAGAATCATGGCCACACCGAATCCGACAGCACTCGAGGCAGCATAGACCACTGTCTCGCCGAGATTGAGCAGATGGGCCTCGCCTCCGAAGGTAAACTCCTTGGTCACAACATTGATGGCCACACCGAGAACGGTACAGTTAGTGGTGATCAGAGGAAGAAATATACCCAGGGCCTGATACAGCGACGGAGATATCTTCTTGAGGATAATCTCCACCATCTGCACGAGGGCCGCAATGACCAGGATGAAGACTATGGTCATCATGAACTCAATCCCCAAGGGCACCAGCACATAGTAGTGCAGCAGGTAGGTCACGAGGGTAGAGAGGGTGATGACAAAGACCACTGCGGCAGACATTCCGGTAGCCGTACCGACCTTGTTGGATACTCCGAGGAAGGGACAGATACCGAGGAACTGCGACAGTACGATATTGTTGACAAATACCGCGGATATGATAATTATCAGATATTCCATAATCGTTAAGCCTTTTTACTTGTAAGTTTTCTGAATATCACCATAAGGTAGCCCAGTACGAGGAAGGCTCCGGGGGCCAGTACGAAGGCCAGGATGCCGTCTCCTTCTGCCAGCTTGAAGCCGAACAGGGAGAGGCTGCCGAGCAGTTCGCGGACCAAACCGATGACTGTGAGGGCGATAGTGAAGCCCAGACCGATACCGATGCCGTCAAGGGCGGAGTCACCGGGAGTGTTTTTGTTGGCGAAGGCCTCGGCGCGGCCAAGGATGATGCAGTTCACCACGATCAGGGGGATGAACAGTCCCAGCGAAGCATAGAGGTCAGGCACGTAGGCCTGCATCAGCAGCTGGAGGACAGTCACGAACGATGCGATGATCACGATATAGGACGGAATCCTGACCTTGTCGGGAATCATCTTGGCGAACAGCGAGATGAACACGTTGGAGAGAATCAGGACGAAGGTCGTGGCCAGTCCCATTCCCAGACCGTTTATCGCGGAAGTGGTAGTACCCAGGGTGGGGCACATACCGAGTACGAGGATAAAGGTAGGGTTACTCTTTATGATACCGTTGGTTATAATGCTCAGTTTACTCATATTCCGCTATTTTGAATTGTCGTTGACTATCTTCTGGAAAGCTCTGTACGCCCTGTCCACCGCATCGCAGAAAGCTCTGGAGGTGATGGTGGAGGCAGTGATGGCGTCTACATCGCCGCCGTCCTTGGTGACGCTCAGACGGAACGAGGCGGGATTCTTGCCCTCGAACTGGGAATAGAAAGCGGGCTCGGTCATCTTGGCTCCGAGACCGGGAGTCTCGGCATGGGAAATCACCGAGGTGCCCACGATATTGCCGTCCATATCGAAGCCGACCATGATGTTGATGGTACCGCTGAATCCCTTGGAAGTGAAGGACTCGACCGCATAACCGACAGTCTCGCCGCCTTTCTTGGCGGGATAGACGGTGATGTCTTCCCCGTCAAGGCTGACTGTCTGGCTCTCGGACGAGGGTTCGTTGTCAAATTCAGGAGTTACTAGAGCTATCGCATTGTTGGTCTTCTTGACCGCCTCCTGGTTTATCTTATCCAATGTCAGTACGTATACTCCCCCGAGCAGGGCTGCACAGAACAGGCAGACGAGTGTCAGGCACACTGACATGCTGCGGAGCGTGGATTCTTTAGGCATGTTTCACCTCCTTCCCGAACCTTGCGGGCTTTATGTATTTGTTGAGCAGGGGAACTATAGAGTTCATTATGAGAATCGCGAAGGAAACGCCCTCGGGGTAGGCTCCGAAATAACGGATGAGGACCGTAATGACTCCGATGCCGATACCGTAGATGACCATACCCTTGGTCGCCATGGGCGAGGTCACGTAGTCGGTGGCCATGAAGATGGAGCCGAGGAGCAGACCTCCGGTGAGGATGTTGAACAGGGGGTCGGTGTAGCGGGTAGGGTCTATCAGCCAGAATATGCCGGTCATCACTGCCACGGTCAGGATAATCGTGACGGGGATGTGTGGACGGATGACCCTGCGCACCAGCAGATAGATGAATCCGATAATCAGCGCCAGGGCCGAGGCCTCACCGGCCGAACCGCCCACCCTTGCGAAGAGCATCTGGCCGTAGGACAAATCGTGCTGGGCGAGAATCTGCTCCACCGTCTGTCCCTGCGCGAGCCCCTCGTTGATCAAGGCCAGGGGAGTGGCTCCGGTAACTGCGTCAACCCCGGGACGGAACCACGATGTAGGGATGGTCCAGTCCGTCATTATCACAGGGAAGGATATGAGCAGGAAGACACGCGCCACGATGGCAGGGTTGAAAATATTGTGTCCCAGGCCTCCGAATGTCATCTTGATCACGCCTATGGCCATCACCGCTCCTATCACGGCTATCCACCAGGGTGCTGTGGGAGGCAGGTTGAGCGCTATGAGCACGCCGGTCACCACCGCTGAGAGATCAGAGACGGTGGGCTGCTTCTTGAACATGTATTTCTGGATGAGATACTCCAGACCCACACAGGCCGCCACCGACACTGCCAGCAGCATGATGGCGCTCAGGCCGAAGAAATACACGGCCACGAGCATCGAGGGAGCCAGGGCTATGATCACGTCCAGCATGATCTTCCTGGTGCTCTCATTGCCGTGCACGTGGGGAGCGGGAGAAACTATCAGCTTTCTCATATATCTTAATTGTTTAATCGGTTACTTTTTAGGACGGCTGCGCATGATTCTCATGACATCGGCCTTGCCGGTACGGATGTAGTCGAGCAGAGGGATGTTGGCAGGACAGGTGAACATGCAGCATCCGCACTCGATGCAGTCATACACCTTGTGATCCTCCAGGTCCTCCATCCTCCCGGCACGGGAGAGCTTGTTGAGCAGATAGGGCTCCAGCCCCATAGGACAGGCCTGCACGCACTTGCCGCAGCGTATGCACTCGCTCTCGGCGCGGCGCAGGGTCTGGTCCTCGGTGAGCAGCAACAGGGAAGACGAGCTCTTCACAGTAGCTGCGGAGAGGTTGGAGACGGCCTTGCCCATCATCGGACCGCCGCTGATGATCTTCGCGACATTCTGCGGGACACCGCCCACATGCTCCAGGATACGGTCAAATGTGGTTCCGGTGCGCACCAGGAAGTTGTGCTGGGCGGGCAGACACCGGCCCGTAATGGTCATCACGCCCTCGAAGAGGGGCTTGTTCTTCTGTACAGCCTCGTACACAGCGAACGAAGTGCCTACGTTCTGAACCACAACCCCGGTATCGATAGGCAGTCCCATCGAAGGCACCTTGCGGCCGGTGACGGCGTCGATAAGCTGCTTCTCACCCCCCTGCGGGTATTTCTTCTTCAAGGGAACGACCTCTATCTCAGTATATGCCGAGGAGGTGAGCTTCCGCATGGCCTCTATAGCTGCGGGCTTGTTGTCCTCTATGCCTATGTAGCCCTTCGTCACGCCCAGGGCCTTCATCATGATGCGGGCGCCGAGCAGCACCTCCTCGGGATGCTCGACCATCAGCCGATAGTCGGAGGTCAGGTAAGGCTCGCACTCGGCTCCGTTGATAATCAGGAACTCGGCCTTTTTGCCCGGAGGCGGGGAGAGCTTGACATGTGTCGGAAAGGAAGCTCCTCCCATACCAACTATGCCGCAGTCTGCTATCCTCTTGATAATCTCGGCAGGACCGAGGGTAATCTCACGCACGGTATCGGGCGTGCGGTCGATGCTCTCCTCCCACTCGTCTCCCTCCACGTCAATGACCACGTGCATCACGGGGTTGCCGGCCAGGTCGGCATAAGGCTCGACGGCGGCCACCGTACCGGACACAGAGCTGTGGATATTGGCGGATATGAAACCGGCGGAGGCTCCTATCATCTGTCCCGTCTTCACCTTGTCCCCTCTCTGTACGAGGGGCTTGGCAGGAGCGCCCAGATGCTGGGACATGGAAATGTACATCCTCTGAGGCAGAGGGAATATCTCTATCGCTGAATCAGCAGATATCTTGCAGTCGTTAGGGTGGACACCACCCATTGAAAATGTACGTCTCATGCGGTTATTCTTTAGGTGTTTCTGCAGCGGGAGCAGCTGTGGGTGCGGCAGGGGCGGCTGCCGGCTTCGGAGGGAAGTTGACGGCATGGATGGCTCCCGTAGGGCACTCGGCTACGCACTTGCGGCAGATCTTGCATTTGTTGAAATCGATGTAGGCCAGATTGTTCTCGACGGTGATGGCACCGAAAGGACAGGTCTTCTCGCACTTGCGGCAGCCTATGCAGGCGGCCGTACAGGCCTTGCGGGCGATACCGCCCTTGTCCTGATTCATGCAGGAGACATAGACGCGGCGGTTCTTGGGGCCCTTGTTGCGCAGTTCGATGATGCCCTTGGGACATGCCTTTACGCAGGCTCCGCAGGCGGTGCACCTGTCTTCGTCGACCTCAGGGATGAGGGTTTCGGGATTGACCTTGATGGCGCCGAACTGGCAGGCCTTCTCACAATCCCCGCAGCCCAGACAGCCGTACCGGCATGCAGTGTCTCCGCCGTACAGGGTGTTCATGATGCGGCAGGATGAAGAACCGTCATACTGAGTGGTCCTGGCCCTGTTGGCGCAGGTGCCGTTGCATCTCACCACCGCCACCATAGGAGCTTTCTCCTCCATGGCGACGCCTAGCTTGGCCGACACCTTCTGCATGACGGCATTGCCGCCCACGGGACAGAACTTGCCGTCGAGAGACCTGGACTTGACGCAGGCCTCGGCGAAAGCCCGGCAGCCCGCGAAACCGCAGCCGCCGCAGTTGGCACCAGGCATGGTGGCCTCGATTTCATCGATGAGAGGGTCCTCCTCTACCCGGAATTTTTTCGCAACGAGGAATAGAACTACCGCCAGCAGCAATCCCAGCACGCTGAGAACGACGACAGTGAAAATAAATGTTGTACCCATCTGTTGTTAGTTATTAATCTTTTCAACTGTAAATACGAATCCGCTGTTGAGCCTGTCCCTGAACTGAGCGAGCACCAGGTAATAAAGAGCCACGAATCCCAGTGCCCCTAGCCCCGTCACCAGTTCATTCTCAAAAAACAATGGCAAAGTTAATAATAAAACCAATAGGATGAACAAAGGAATTATATAAGCGATAAAAACCGCCTTGAATCCCTGTCCCTGACGGATAACCACATTGACCTCATCCCCGGGCTTGAAAGTCCCGTCATCGTCCCGCCGCACCGGTATGACGCGGCTCTCTCCGGAGGAGGCTCCGCATACAGTTCTGGCATGACATGCCGCGCAGGCAGTCTGCGCCTGTATCTCCACTTTCACCATGGAGGATGTCACGGATATTACCGTTCCGGCATGCCTGATGACTGTGTCTTTCTGATTTTTCATTTTCTATTTTCCTTTTTTGACCTTACATTCCTCTAGAGGGCTGCGCAGCCCGTCCCAGTCCGACAGGCGCCCGAACACCGAACCGACGATTATCGGAGACTCGAACAGCAGCGGAACCCTGTTCATGTCATCCGAGACCCAGATGAGCATCTCCTGCTCTCCGGTGAAGACTTCCCCAGCCACCACCTTGGCCGCAAACTTCAGCGTCCTGTAGGTTCCCAGCCCGGGTATGCGCTTCTCCTCGCGCCCGATATACCGGAAATATATGTCGAATATCTCCTCGTCTATCGCGAACGACACGGGATTGTTGACCCCGGTCTCCAGAGCTTCCAGGTCCATATTGCGGGCATTGTAGAACAGAGTCAGTATGTCGAAGGTGCACTCGTGCCCGGGCAGGAGCGTATCTATGACTCCTTCCGCCTTGATGACCTCGGCACTGATGGCGTGCGTACTGTCGTCCCAGCTGTAGTAATTCTTTATCGTGTACTTGCCCTCGTGGATGTCGCGGTGGAAGTAGACCGGACGGACACTGTCCTCATAGAAGACGGACTCATACCTGTCCCGGACTTTGAAGAACACATCCCAAAACCTGTAGGTGGCACCTACGGCCACAGGATGCAGGAGCCGTCGTCCGTTCCTTTCCCCCCCGTCCAGCAGCGTAACCTCGGCCGCCCCGACATCCGTCCTGATTCCGAGCCACTTGTAATGAATGATATAGGAGAGGCGCTCCCCCTCAGTGAAAGCATGGTCTGAGGCAAGTTCGGGATGGACGGGAAAGCACTGCCCCGAAAGCTGCCCTGGAAAGGCCGTGACCAGCACGAGCACCGTCCAGACCGACAAAACTATATGTCTAGAACGCCGACTCAAAATCTGAAGGATTATTCATGCTTGACTCAACACCCTGATACCCCTCGATATCGTCCTCCGGCGGCTGGAAACCGATGTCATTGCTGTCCACGAAGCGTGCCTCGCTCTTCCGGAAGATCATAGAGACATCGCCTGTCGAACCGTTACGGTGCTTGGCAATGATAATCTGAGCCTGGCCGGGCAGGGACTTCTCATCCTCCGTCCCGTAATAGTCCGGACGGTGTATGAACATCACGATATCCGCATCCTGCTCGATGGCGCCCGACTCACGCAGGTCACTCAGCTGGGGAATCTTGTTGCCTCCGCGCTTCTCTACGTCACGGCTGAGCTGTGACAGGGCTATGACAGGGATGGACATCTCCTTTGCTATGGCCTTGAGGGACCTGGATATATTGGAGACTTCCTGCTCCCTCATACCGCGCAGTTCCGGAGGACCGGTCATCAGCTGAAGATAGTCGACTATGATGAGCTTGACCCCGGCATTGCGCACCAGGCGCCTTACCTTGGAGCGCAGCTCGTAGACCGAAATCGACGGAGTGTCATCAATGAACAGAGGCGCCGCGGCCAGGTCCTTTATCCTCTCGTGGAGCTGCACCAGCTCGTAGTCCCGCAGCCGCTGACCTCCTCGGATTTTCTCGGAAGACAATCCGGTTTCAGACACCAAAAGCCTTTTAACCAGCTGCTTGGATGACATTTCGAGAGAGAAGAAGGCCACCGGGATATGATGGTCCACAGCCATATTGCGGGCCATGGTCAGCACGAAGGCCGTCTTACCCATCGACGGACGGGCGGCAATGATCACCAGGTCGGACTCCTGCCAGCCGAGGGTCACCTTGTCTATGCCCGTAAAGCCGGAAGGCACTCCGCTCAGACCGTCGGTACGGTCCTGATTGGCCTCTATCTCGGCCACCGCGTCCTTGAGGACGTCCTGTACGGGAAGGGTCTCCCGCTTCATATTTCTCTCAGCCAGCTCGAACAGCTTCTGCTGCGCGTTGTTGAGCAGATCGTCCACAGGTATGCTGTCGTCGAAGGAATCCCGCTGCACCTCGGCGGAGATGGTTATGAGTTCCCTCTGTATGTATTTCTGAAGCAGTATTTTGACATGATAATCCACATGGGCCGCAGCACCGACCTTGGAGGACAGCAGGCTCAGGTAATATGGTCCGCCCACCTCGTCCAGGGAGCCCGAGCGCTTGAGAGCCTCGGCAACAGTATAAATGTCCACCGGCTCGTGGTCACGGGCCAAGTCCGATATAGCGGTGAAAATCCGGCGGTGCGCCTCCTTGTAAAAACATCCCGCGGTCAGGGACTCCAACACGTCCGGGACACATCCAGGCTCGATCATCATGGCACCCAGCACCGCTTCCTCGACATCCAGCGCTTGGGGAGGTACCTTGCCTGCCTCCAGTCCCAGCGCGTCGAGGGAGACTTCCTTGTTTTTGGTTCTGACTGTCTTGGTCATATTCTACAGACGGTTTAAAGCTCTGATTACGATATTGACTGCCTCCTCCGTCTCGGCATCGCTTATGCACAGCGGAGGCGCTATGCGGAACGATGTAGGATTGTAAAGGAAATAGTCGCTCACGGCACCCTCCTCCAGCAGCAGGGACAGCATTCTCTCAGCCGCCACGGAAGACCCCAGGTCCACGGCCAGCAGCAGACCGGCCCGCCGTATCTCCCGGACTGCCGGATGGATTTCCAGCGCCTTCTGAATGCGGAGACCCTTGTCCTCGGCTTCAGCCACCCAGGGTTCGCTGAGCAACAGGCGGAGAGAAGCCAGTGCCGCGGCACAGCACACGGGATGGCCTCCGAATGTGGTGATATGTCCCAAAACCGGATCGCATGTAAATGCGTCCAGCCTATGTTTCGACGAGACCACTCCTCCGAGGGGCATGCCTCCTCCAAGGGCTTTTGCCAGCACCAGGATATCAGGGACAACTCCGAATTTCTCAAAAGCAAACATCCTTCCGGTCCGTCCGAATCCGGTCTGCACCTCGTCGAATATGAGCAGCGCTCCCACCCTGTCGCATCTCTCGCGGAGAGCCTCCAGGAATCCCGGTGCAGGCAGTATCACACCCGCCTCGCCCTGCACGGGTTCCACAATGACGCAGGCTGTCTCCCCGGTGATGCGCACCAGGTCCTCCACGCGGTTGAACCGCAGATGGTCCACCTCCGGCAGAAGTGGACGGAATGCATCCTGACGGGCAGTATCGCTCATCAGACTCATGGATGTGTGCGAGGAACCGTGATAGCAGTTTACGAAAGAAGCCGTCCGGCGGCGGCCGGTCAGGCGCTTGGCCAGCTTGAGGGCGGCATCCACGGCTTCCGACCCGGAATTGACATAATAAATGCAGTCCAGTGATGGAGGAAGTATGGACGTCAGCAGCGATGCGTGCATCACCTGCGGGGCCTCCACCATCTCTCCATAGACCATAAGATGAAAATAGTCTCCGGCCTGACGGCGCACCGCCTCGACCACTTCGGGACAGCCGTGCCCCACATTGCTCACACAGACCCCCGATACCAGGTCCAGATACCTGCGGTCACCGCTGTATAGAAAAACACCATCCGCCCTATCGACCTCTAGGGCCAGGGGGGATGGCGATGTCTGTCCTACATGCCTGAAGAACGTACGGCTGATCATAGTCCCTTAGTCCTTCACCTCTGAATCCTCTTCGAAATCGGGACTTACCAGGATACGGCCGCAGTACTCGCACACTATGATCTTCTTGTTCTGGGCGATGTCGAGCTGCCTCTGAGGAGGTATCTTGTTGAAGCATCCGCCGCAGGCATCCCTCTTGACGGTCACTACGGCCAGACCGTTGTGGGCGTTGGCCCTCACCTTCTCGTAGGCGGCCAGGGTCCTGGCATCGATGGATCCCTTGAGCTCGGCTATTTCCTTCGTCAGAGCCTCCTCCTCCTTGGCTGTCTCCTCAGTGATGGACTCGCACTCTTTTTTCTTTTCCTCCAGATCCGCCTCTTTCTGAACGATGGCGTTCTGAGTCGCGGCAACGGCGCTCTTGAGCTGGGCAATGCCTGTGTTCTTCTCGCTGATGCGCTTGTTGGCCAGCTCGAGCTCAAGCTGCTGGTACTCTATCTCACGGGAGATGGAGACATACTCGCGGTTATTCTTGACATTGGCCTGCTGCTCCTGGTACCGGGCGATGGATGCCTTGCTGTTCTCTGCCTCTATTTTTTTCTGAGCCACGAACTTCTCGGCATCGGCAATCTCCTCGCGGATCTTGCCTACACGGGTCTTCAGACCCTCTATCTCATCCTCCAGGTCGCGGATCTCGTCCGGAAGCTCTCCGAGCAGCATGTGGATCTCGTCTATTTTGGAATCCTTCTGCTGGATCAAATACAGGGTATGAAGCTTGTGCTCCATTCCGGCGTCGCTGTCATTGATGCTCTTGGAGAGGGACACGAATGTCTCCCGCCTGTCGATAGGGGTGTCTATCACATTCTTCTGTTTAGTTGTAGCCATATGCTCTTAAAAATAATATACTGGGTTTACTGTGCTGTTCCGCGCAATACGGACGGCAAAGTTAGGAATTTTTTCCCTAATGGTGTCACATATCACGCCGATTATCTCCACCTCACTCTCAAAATGCCCGATATCGGCTATCATCATCCCGTCCGGAGCATAGAAATCGTGGTAGGATATGTCTCCCGAGACATAGACGTCCGCTCCGGCAGCTGCCGCCGCGCCTATCAGGGAACGGCCGGCACCTCCGCACAGAGCCACCGTGTACACGGGGGCATCCGGAAGCCGCGAATGACGCACAGAGCTGAGCCCCAGGCGCGCCTTCATCTCTTCCAGAAAATCCTCCGCCGGTACCGGTCCCGGAAGATGTCCGATGATTCCCAGTCCGTTGCCGTCCGCATCCTGATCCAGTACCCTCACATCCAGAAGTCCCAGACGCGAAGCCGTGGCACCGCTTACGCCCCGGAGCACCTTGTCCATATTGGTGTGGCATGCATACACTGTTATGCCGTGGCGGATGGCCGCCATGACAGTCCTCCCGACAAGAGTCTCATCGGATATTTTCTTTATTCCTCCGAATATAAGCGGATGGTGGGTGATGACCATGTCGGCCCCTGACAAGACTGCCTCCTCTATCAGTCCGGGAGTGCAGTCAAAGCCTATAAGTGCGGAGTGCACTTCGGAACTGCCGTTGCCGATACAGAATCCACTGTTGTCCCACGACTCCTGCAGGGCAAGAGGGGCCGTCTCCTCGATGGCCGCAGCTACTATGGATGCCTTCATCAGCCGAGATTTTTGGATATTTCCAGAAGTGACTCCCTGATACCGCGCAGACGTCCGATTACCTCCGTACGGTGGTCAAGACCCTCGCGGTTGTGCCTCATCCTGGCAGCCGCACCGTCAAGAGTCATCTTCAGGTCCTTGACCAGATGATGTATGATCTTGAGATTCTCCACATCCGCGGGAGTGAACCTGCGGTTGCCCTTGCGGTTGCGCTCGGGCCTGACGAAGTCCGAGAACGTGTCCGACCAGAATCGGACCAGCGATGTGCTCTCGCCGAGTATTCCGGCCACCTCGCCGATGCTGTAGTACAGCTTTTCCGGTTTATATTCTTTGTACGGCATAGCAGTATTGTTGTTAATCAAGTGATTGTCCGGTATTGACGGCATAGAGGAGCAGCTCTCCGAAACGGTACGGGTTCAGTTCCCCGTTAAAGTAGTTGATGGGATCCAGCTGCACTCCGTTCAGCAGGACCTCATAATGGAGATGGGGGGCGAACGATGTTCCGCTGTTGCCGGTCCGGCCGATTATATCGCCGCGGCTGACTTTCTGTCCTCTCCTTACCAGCAGGTCTGAGAGATGGGCGTAGACGGTCTCGTAGCCGTTACCGTGATCTATGACGATGCGGGTGCCCTGCAGCTTCTGGGCCCTCTCCACTGACTTGACCTGCCCGTCTGCGGTCGCGCGCACCTCGACACCCTCGGGAGCCACCAGGTCCAGACCGCCGTGGAACACCACCTTCTTATAAAAAGGATGCATCTTGCGTCCCAACGATGCGCCTACATTGCCCAGGGGGAAATCTGCGACCGGCAGTATAGCCGGGATCCTCACCAACGAGTCGGCGCTGATGAGCTGCAGCGAGTCCATAACCCGGGATATCAAGTCTTCGCAGTAGTCAAACTGAACTCTCAGCCTGACGATGCTCTGTGCGGTATGGCTGATCACTGCCTCACTGAACACTGTATCGGACATGTAATCCACTGATGACGAATCCTGAAAGGTGAATTCAGGGAAATCAGTGTTGAACAGCTCCCGGTAGATCCTCTCGTCCTTCTGGGACAGCTCGCCCACCACGCTCTCCAACAGCTGGGTACGGCTGGCCAGCTCATCATAGCGCTCCTCTATGAGACGGCTCTCCGATATCATTCTCTTCTCCTCGTCGGAAGAGAAGAAAAGCGTGAAGACAAGATAGTACAGGACAACCAGACCCAGGGTATAGGCCACGAACTTGAGAACACGCAGGATATGGTATCCCAGCGAGTGCTTCTCCTCAACGTAGTCCAGCAGGTCCTTATCGTATTTCAGCTTGCCCATCTCGTCAGCTCAGAGGAGTCTCGTTGGATGAATCGATGATAGCGGCGTAGTCCTCAGGAAGAATATCCTTGTTGTAGTAGTTCACGGGATTGACGTGGCGGTTCATATAGATGACCTCGTAATGGAGATGCGTTCCGGTAGAACGGCCCGTATTGCCCATCTCGGCTATCTGCTGGCCGCGCTTGACCTCCTGGCCTTTCACCACCATGGCCTTGCGCAGGTGGGCGTAACGGGTCTCATAGCCGAAGCCATGATCCACCAGCACATAGCGTCCGTAGCCGCCTGCATCGTATCCGACCGCCTTGACCACTCCGTTGCCGGTGACATAGACGGGCTCGCCCTCCTTGCCGGACTTAGGCGCGAGATCTACTCCCAGATGGCGGCCGTAGCGGTCCTTGAGGATAGGATCCACCCTCGTGCCGAATCCGGATGCCTGACGGACATGGGCATAGTCCACAGGCGGAATAGTGGGAGCGCACAGCGCCATCTCCGCAGCCCTCTCGGACACCAGCATCACCTGATCGAAAGACTTGGACTGCACGTATGCCCTCTTCATAAGCACGTCAGAGAGCATCACGGCCGCTGTCAGTCCGCCGGTATAGTCCCTGTCCCTTATGTCGGCATAGCGGTCCACACCTCCGTAACCGGCCGCGCGGATGTCATCGGGTATCTTCTCCATTCCGAACACCGAACGGTAGAGGGCATTGTCCCTGCGCTCCATGTCCCCCAAGGCCATGGACGCGGACTCAAGTCTTCTCTGGAGCATGTCCAGCTGGGAATGCCACTCGCGGGCTTCCCTTTCTACAAGCATACGCCGGGGAGTCTTCAGATGGAACACATCCGTCAGGAGGAAGAGGGAAAGAATGAAAACCGATATACTGGAAACTGCATAGAGCAGAACTGTTTTCAGAGACTGCCTGAGGGCAGAGGGCTGCTCCACTACATCGTAGTCGAGAGTTTCGCGGTTGAGTATGTATTCTCTATCGGTTTTTCTGCGCATATAAACTTTTCCCAATCAATCGGCAAAAATACAAAAATTCTTTTTCAAGATAACAATTTTCTGCATTTTATAGTCTTTCCATGTCCAATGGCCTGTCAATCCACCCCGGAAGATACAGCAGGACCTTCGCAGGACGGCTCATCCGCAGCTCCACCACCTGGTAGCTGACACGGTTGAGAGTAGCTTTCCACCACATGTCGAAACGGACGCTGTCTGTAGGATATTCCAGTCCCGAGCTCTCAATCCTCAGTTCGGGGTCAAAGGCAAACAGCGACACAGGCTGCCCCTCAGGCAGAACCATACGGCACGAGTCCAGCACCGGCACAAACATCCCGTAGTCGGTCATCATCGTCAGGCCTCCGCGGACGCCACAGCCCCCCAGATACTCCGCGAAGTCCGCCAGCAGGGATATATTCCCCAGAGTATGGTCCTCCCGCTTGCCTGCAGCCCCGAACACAGTAATCGAGAACTCCGGCAGAGTCCCGCCCCTGCCTATCCGCAGCAGGGAGCAGATCCAGCGGAATGCCTTGGAAAGGTCGTTGCTCTCCTGCTCTCCCACCGGGAACAGCTGGTCGGCCAGTTCCTGACGCACGTCTTCCGGCAGTGAATCCATGTCTCCGACCACAAACTCAGGCTTGCGGAAACGCATGAACGAAGCCGCTGCACCATCGCAGCACACCACGACATCGCAGGACAAGAGCCTGTCCCTGACATCCGGATTGCCGGGGAAATCCCCGTTGCACAGAATCCCATATGACACAGAGGGCCTCATCTGGACGCGCCCCTCCATCCGGCGAGAAAACTTCTGGCATCCATCCGCTTCTTGGCCGGAGCCTGCAGCTCCTTGAGCGACAGAAGCCCGTCACAGCAGCGCACGGCTATGAAAGAACGGTGGTCCGTAAACGCAGTCCCCGGAGCCGCTCCGGCGCAATCCTCCCGGAGCCCCAGCGCGTCCGTCTCTGCATCCGAAAGCACGGCCGTACGGTATATCTTCAGCTCCAGCTCCTGTCCGTCCAGGACAACTGTTCCGTGCGCACCCGGCCTTGGAGAAAGTCCGCGCACCAGATTGTGCAGGGAGAACGCATCCCTGTTCCAGTCCATATGTCCAGTATCGCGGTTGAGCTTCGGCGCTGCAGCCTGCCGCGGTCTCAGGTCCGAATCATCCTGAGGACAGGGCACGGCAGTACCCGAGCCAAGTGCGTCGACCGTCCTGAGCACAAGCGATGCCCCGGTCTCCATGAGCCGGCTGTAAAGACTTCCGTAATCCTCGTCCGGGAGGATATCCACCTCTTCCTGAAAAAGAATGGAGCCGGTATCCACATGCTCGTCCAGCAGGAAGGTCGTCACTCCTGTACGTGTCTCCCCGTTGATGAGCGCCCAGTTTATAGGCGCAGCACCGCGGTAGGCTGGCAGCAGTGAGGCGTGCAGATTGAACGTACCCTTGGGCGGCATCGACCACACTGCCCGGGGCAGCATCCTGAACGCCACCACCACGAACAGATCCGCATTCCATTCCCTCAGCGCCTCCAGGAACCCAGGATCCTTCAGCGACTCGGGCTGCAGCAGCGGCAGTCCGCGCGACACGGCGTATTCCTTTACAGGAGAGGGCACTGTCTTCAGTCCCCGACCTGCCTTGCGGTCAGGCACCGTGACCACTCCCGCCACATCGTATCCGCCGTCGACAAGCGCCCTGAGCGGACTCACCGCAAACTCGGGCGTACCCATAAACACTATCCTTGACCGGCCGGCACGGCTCAACAGTCCGTCAGTGGAGCCGGCATTCTTACGTTTTCTCATTGACAGTTTCGCAAAAAATTTCTTGACAGGTATCAGATATGTCTCCAGATTGAACATCGAGGAATCCTTGGTGGACTTCCATGTCAGGAAGATGCCTATCGGCAGCAGCACCGCCGTGGAGATGAAGGCGCCCATCTCCGGAGAGATCGCCCCGTCCCTGGCCAGCTTGCGTCCTGAGGTGTCCACCACCCAGTAGAGAACGAAGAACAGGGCCGAGACTATGACCGGCGTTCCCAGACCTCCCTTCCGTATGATGGCACCGAGCGGTGCCCCGATGAAGAAGAATATGAAGCAGGCGAAAGAAAGGGTGAACTTCCTCAATGATTCCAGGTCGATGCGCCGCAGGTAAAAAGTATACTGCAATGACTCACGGTCATAGCTCTGCACCGTCTGGATAGCCTTCTGCACGGCCTTCTTGGCCTCCAGGACGGCGTCCATCTCGCTCTGGGCGTCCTCCCACGCGATGGTGTCGACAGGGAAATTCTCCCGGTAGCCCTTGTTGACAGCCGAATCCAGCTGACGCGGTGTATTCAGGGATATATTGTAGGCTATCTTGGTGCGCTGGGCCCCCAGAGTCTCATCATAAAGTGCACCCAGAGAATCCCGGTCATGATGGAGCTGCTCCAGATTACGGGCCATGATGTCACTGCCGTAGCGTTCCTCCTCGGATTTCTGGAAAGCGTAGTTCTCCAGCTTTATCACCACTTCCTGCATCCGGAACTCAATCTGACGGAGCTGATAGGTGGTATCCCTGTATTTGCGGGCATTCTCCTCTTCGTAGGACACACCGTTGAAAAGAGTGAATATAAGCGACTTCTTGTCCGGCGTCGAGCGTATCAGACCGGAGTCGGCCACCGCCAGGGATACATTTCCCTTGTTCTTGGTGTGGTTGTATATCATCACATTGTACATCATGTCCGTCTCCTTGTTGCGGGAGTCCACCCGGATAGAGTATCCGTCGATGCCGTTGTAGAACGTACCTGTAGGAATCTTTATCTCGTCCTTGGTCTTGGCTATATCATACTGAAGTGTGTATATCTTATTGTAAGCCAAAGGGATAAGATTATTGGAAACGAAAAATGCACCTACACTTATCGCAAAAGCCACGAATATCAGCGGAAGAAATATCCTCTGCAGGGATATGCCGGCCGCCTTCATGGCCAGCAGCTCGTTGTTCTCGCCCAGGTTGCCGAAGGTCATGATGGAGGCCAGCAGGGTAGCCAGAGGCATGGCCAGAGGCAGGATGGTCGCCGACCCCCACCCCAGGAACTCCATGATGACCCAGAAACTCAAACCCTTTCCCACCAGCTCGTCGATGTACAGCCACAGGAACTGCATCACCAGTATGAATACGGTGATGAAGAACGTCATCACGAACGGGCCGAAAAACGACTTAAGCAGGAAGAGGTCCAGTTTCTTCATTCAGCGCGGCCTTGTGTGTTAATCCAACTTATTGACAGATTCAACCATCGCGGTCAGCGCGGCCATCAGACCGTCGGCATCCTTGCCTCCGGCCGTGGCCAGGAAGGGCTGTCCGCCTCCGCCTCCCTTGATATGGGCAGCGGCAGCCTTGACATCCTTTCCGGCATGAGCTCCGGCGGCCACCAGGTCGTCGGTGTACATCATCAGCAGCGATGGCTTGCGGTCCGGAGTCATGATGGCGGCCACCATAGCGGCACGGGTATTCTCCTTGCGCAGCTCGAAGGCCACTTCCTTGATAATATCGGGCGAATACACTCCTGTCAGGGTGAACAGACGGACTCCCGCAGGTGTCTCCCCGCTCTTCTCAACCAGAGTCTTCTTGAGGGCGGCGGCTCTCTCGCGGGCCACCTCCTCGAGGGAATGACGGAACGAATCGTTCTCGGCCACGAGTTTCTTGATGGCCGTGATCACGTCCGGTGTATTCTCGAAGAAGGAGCGCACGGCCGCTATCTGGTCCTCTACCCCGTCAAACATATCCTCTACGTAGCTGCCGGTGACGGCCTGAATACGGCGTACTCCGGCGGCGACCGCCGACTCTGACACTATCTTGAGCATGCCGATACGGCCCGTCGATGCGGTATGGGTACCTCCGCAGAGTTCTATCGAGTCCCCGAAACGGATAGCGCGGACTTTGTCCCCGTATTTCTCTCCGAAGAGAGCCATTGCACCCATAGCCTTGGCCTCGGCGATGGGGATGTCGCGGTACTCCTGACGGGGAAAGTCGGAACGGATCAGACGGTTGACCATCCTCTCGACCTCGCGCAGCTTCTCGGGAGAGACTTTCTCATAGTGGGAGAAGTCGAACCGGAAATAGGCGGGGCAGACGTAGGAGCCCTTCTGCTCGATGTGAGTTCCGAGTACGGAGCGCAGGGCCTGGTGCAGAAGGTGGGTGGCCGAGTGGTTGTTGGCCGTCTCCTGACGCTTCTGTCCGTCCACCACAGCGTGGAAGCCGGCCTCGGGCTCCGAAGGGATGCGGTCGGCGATATGGATGCTGAGGTTATTTTCCTTTATAGTATTGACGATGCTGATCATCTCGCCGGAAGGAGATACGATGTATCCGCAGTCCCCGACCTGTCCGCCGCTCTCGGCGTAGAAGGGAGTACGGTCAAAGACGAGCTGATAGACCTCCTTGCCCTTGGTCTTGACAGTGCGGTACTTGACTATCTGCACATCTGTCTCCAGCAGGTCGTAGCCCACGAAGGAGTGCTCGTCTGTATCGTTGAGCACCACCCAGTCCCCGGCCTCCACGGCTGCGGCGTTGCGGGCCCTGGCCTTCTGCTTGCCCAGCTCGACCTCAAACGCCTCCAGGTCGATGCTGTATCCGTGCTCGCGGGCTATCAGCTCGCTCAGGTCGATCGGGAAACCGTAGGTGTCGTAGAGGGTGAAGGCATCCTTGCCTGAGATGCGCTTCGTATCAGCATTGCGCTCCATGATAGTGTTGATCAGGCCGATACCCTTGGCGAGGGTACGCAGGAAGGCTTCCTCCTCCTCCCGGATAACATTCTCGATAAGAGCCTGCTGCCTGGCCAGTTCGGGATAGGCCTCGCCCATGACATCGACCAGCACCGGTACGAGACGGCACAGGAAAGGCTCGTTGAAGCCCAGGAAGGTGTAGCCGTAGCGCACTGCACGGCGCAGGATGCGGCGGATGACATAGCCGGCCTTGACGTTGGAGGGCAGCTGACCGTCGGCTATGGAGAAGGAGATGGCCCTGATATGGTCGGCCACCACCCTCATGGCGACATCCACATCCTCGGACTCCGCTCCGTATTTATGTCCTGAGAGCTCCCCTATCCTGGCTATGATGTCCTGAAACATGTCTCCGTCGTAGTTGCTCTTGTTGCCGTTGACGGCCATCACCAGGCGCTCGAAGCCCATGCCGGTGTCCACGTGATGCAGGGGCAGCTGCTCGAGGGTACCGTCAGCCTTGCGGTTGTACTGGATGAAGACGAGGTTCCATATTTCGATTACCAGGGGGTCGCTCTGGTTGACCAGGTCACGGCCGGGCACCGCCTTGCGGTCGGCCTCGTCGCGCAGGTCGATGTGTATCTCGCTGCAGGGGCCGCAGGGGCCGGTGTCGCCCATCTCCCAGAAATTGTCCTTCTTGCTGCCGTAGAGGATTCTGTCCTCAGGCAGATACTGCTTCCAGATGTCCAGGGCCTCCTGGTCCGGACCCAGTCCGTCCTCGGGACTGCCCTCACAGACAGTCGCATAGAGCCGATCAGGGTCAAGCTTGTAGACCTGCGTCAGCAGCTCCCATGCCCAGGCTATGGCCTCTTTCTTGAAATAGTCGCCGAAGCTCCAGTTGCCCAGCATCTCGAACATGGTGTGATGGTAGGAATCGTGGCCGACCTCCTCCAGGTCATTGTGCTTGCCGCTTACCCTGAGGCACTTCTGGCTGTCCGCCACCCTCGGGTAGAGTATGGGTGTGTTGCCGAGGAACCAGTCCTTGAACTGGTTCATGCCGGCGTTGGTGAACATGAGCGTGGGGTCCCCCTTGACCACCATCGGGGCAGAGGGAACAATCCTGTGGCCCTTCGAGGCGAAGAAGTCCAGGAACTGTTTTCTAATCTCTTTCGATGTCATATAGCGTAGCTGATCAGTACAAAATCGCAAATATACAATAAATAATACACACTATTTAGGAGCAAGGCGGTAAAGGACCGCCGCAATCACCGCGTACAGGATATTGGGCAGCCACATCGCCAGCCAGGGCGGGAGGGTGTCGGTTATGACGAACATCTGGCTGAAGCGCAGGAACAGGATATAGGAGAAGCTTAGGGCGATGCCGACTCCTAGGTTCAGGCCGATGCCTCCACGGCGTTTCTTCGAGGAGAGCGATACTCCTATAAGAGTAAGGATAAAGGCGGAGAAAGGCACCGCGAAACGGGTGTGCTTCTCGATAAGGGAATATTTGACCATGCTGTCCCCCCTCATGCGCTGAACATTTATCAGATTGTCGAGTTCCCTGTACGTAAGCGTCTCCACCGTATTCTCCCGGCGGTAGAAGTCATCCACCGTAAGACTTATGACCGTATCCTTCTCCTTGCCCGACACTATCTGCTGCTGCGAGGTGCTGTAGTCCCTGAGAGTGTAGTTTCTGAGATGCCATGCCCCTGACGTACTGTCCCATGCCGCGCTCTCGGCAGTCAGCTTGTGGGTCAACCGGCTGTCCCGGATGCTCTCGAGCGTAAACTTATAGGCCGTATTGTTCCACGTACTGAAGGACTCGACATAGACAAACTGTCCCGGAGCTATCTGATAGTGAATGTTGCGGTTGGTGTTGTAGAACTTCTGGCCTTTGATATACTGCTCCTCGAACGCCAGGCGCCTCTCATTGGCGCTCGGTATGACGAACAGGTTGAGCGACAGACTCATCACTGCGATGAACAGGGCGGACAGGAAATACGGGTACATCAACCGCCCGAAACTCACGCCGCCCGACAGCATGGCGATGATCTCGCTGTTGCCGGCCAGTTTCGAGGTAAAGAAAATCACCGTTATGAACACGAAAAGCGGACTGAACATGTTCATGAAATACGGGATGAAATTGAGATAGTAATCCACAATGATGGCGCGGAGGGGAGCCTCCTTGTCCACGAAGTCGTCTATCTTCTCGCTGATGTCGAAGATAATCACTATGACGATGATCAGCAGCAGGGCCACGAAGAAAGTTCCTATGAACTCCTTGATGATATACCGGTCCAGTATGCGTATTCTGAATGTATTGAGATTCATCGTCAGTGTGCCTGTTCTTCTTCGTCTGTTCTACAATCGGTTCTGAAGGCGCTTCACCGCAGCCTCCTTCCATGGCAGGAAATCGCCTGCCTCGATATGCTTTCTGGCCTGCGCCACGACATCCAGGTAGAATGCCAGATTGTGCTCGCTGGCTATCTGGGCTGCCAGCATCTCCCCGGCGATAAAAAGATGACGCAGATAGGCCTTGGTATAGGCAGTGTCAACAAATGACGTGCCGCGAGGATCTATCGGAGAGAAATCCCTCTCCCACTTCCTGTTACGCATGTTCATCCTCCCCTCCCAGGTAAACAGCATGCCGTTGCGTCCGTTGCGGGTGGGCATCACGCAGTCGAACATGTCGATACCGCGGGCTATGCCCTCCAGCAGGTTTTCGGGAGTTCCCACCCCCATCAGGTAGCGCGGCCGGTCCTGGGGCAGGACGGGATGCACCGCCTCTATCATCTCATACATAACTTCGGTAGGCTCTCCCACGGACAGTCCGCCGATGGCATATCCCTCGCAGTCATAGGAGGCTACGTTCTCGGCCGCCTCGACCCTCAGGTCCGGATAGACACAGCCCTGGACTATTGGGAAAAAGGCCTGTGAATATCCGTACAACGGCTCTGTCTCCCGGAAACGGGCCATACCCCTCTTAAGCCACTGTTCGGTCAGGTCCAGGGATTTGCGGGCATAATTCCTGTCGGCGTCACCGGGTGTGCACTCATCCAGGGCCATGATGATGTCGGCCCCGATGATGCGCTGAGTATCCACATTGTTCTCCGGGGTGAAGCTGTGGGACGAACCGTCGATATGCGAGCGGAAAGTGCAGCCCTCCGGAGTGAGTTTCCGGCTGTCGGCCAGGGAAAATACCTGGAATCCGCCGCTGTCCGTGAGTATCGGCCGGTCCCAGCCGGCGAACTTATGCAGGCCGCCCGCCATACGGAGGGTCTCCAGCCCGGGACGAAGATACAGATGATACGTGTTCCCCAGTATTATCTGCGCTCCGATATCGGATTTAAGGTCCCGGTGGTACACACCCTTGACAGAGCCCACAGTGCCCACCGGCATGAAGACAGGTGTCTCTATCACACCGTGGTCCGTCTCTATCCTGCCTCTGCGGGCATTGGACGCGGAATCCGTTCCCAGGAGGGTAAACCTCATTGCCTGTTCGCTATCCAGTAATTCCTCTCTCCCATGTAGTCTACCGTCACACGGGTATTGAATCTGGACTCGGAGAGAGTCACTTTTATATCCTCGTTGCGCTGCTCAGGTCCGTAGGCATCCAGGTGAAGCGAGAACGAACCGTCATAGACATACGCGGAATAAAGGACTACAGTGGCTTTTGTGGGCTCCAGAGTCATGAAATCCACATTCGTCAATGTTTTCTGCATATCTACCGTCCCCGTCTGAACCAGCCTGCCCGATGTCTCCAGCGCATAGGTCAGGCACACCTGGTCATCGGTGGCGGTCTGTTCCGTCAGATCCAGCTGCCCGATATCCGACACCGTTGCTGAAAACCGCAACTGCTCCACCGTACCGTAATATCCGTCGCTGTAATCTGTTTCCAGAATCACGTCCCATGTATTGAGGTCCGTACAGCGGACATACACGGACTCTCCACCCATAGTACATCTCCATTCCGCTCCCGGAGTAAGTATCGACTCATCCGAATACACCACTACAGCTCTGGGATACTCGAAATCCTCCTCCTCGGAATACGAAATCTTTACCGTGGAGTTCTCCTCATCCACCAGCACACTGCTGCCGTTCAGGAGTCTTCCACGGACATAAAATTTTTCGAATTGATCGTCCGCCTTGAGATATCTGTCCACCTTGAGAGTAAGATCCAGGCATTTAAGCGTAGGATCCAGCACATAACCGGCCACTGCCATGTAGACAAAATAACCTTCACGCACTATATCGGCCTCCGGTTCATCGGAAGAAACCACACGGCAGGACGGAGCAAGCGTCAGGACCGCTGCGAGAAGTGCTGAAATATATGTCGTCTTTCTCATTTATGACTATTTTAAAATCTGTAACCAACTCCCACTATGAACATACCGGTAGTTCCGAGCGACAATTCGGCAAGCCCGTAGAAATTCCGCCCTACAGCGATACCGAAAGGCGTGACAGCAGCGGCCGGAGCGACTCCGGGCTCACAGCCTGTCCTGTCATCGTCTACTACAAAAGACAGGCCTACGCCTATGCCCGAATACAGCCGTACCCACTCGCGGTACAGCCAGTTGAAACGGACGTAGGGCATGATGGATACGGAACACAGGTTCTGCCTGTAGGCGAAATCTCCTGTAAACTTATCGTAAAATGAACGGTGATAACCCGAGTAGACGGCTACGGCCGAGAGCTCGAACCACTTCCTGAAACGGTACGAATAGGTCACGCCCACAGCTCCGGTAAGATAGCCGTTACCGCCATAATAGCGGGTATCATACAGATATTCGGCAATATTATCGGAATACTGCCACGAAAAATCCGCCGGACCCGAATAGAAGAACTGAGGATAGTCCAGCTGGAGCCAGCCCCAGGTGAGCCTGACATCGCTTCCCTGATAGAACGGAGCTTCGGACCGGTCCCTTGCAGACAAGTCAACGGTACTCCAGGCGACTGTTGCCAGAAGTACCGTTGCGAATATTACCTTGGAGATATGCTTCATTATCCGCCATTTAGCACACACCGCTACTTTCCGAGCTTGGCTCCGACAGCCTTGAGCATGTCGTCCACCATGGCGTCGATGTGCCACTGGGGATTCCAGCCCCACTCCTCGCGGGCGCAGCTGTCATCCATCATGTTGGGCCATGAATCGGCGATGGCGGCCTTCACAGGGTCTACGTTGTAGTCGAAAGTGGCCGAAGGAATGCGCTCCTTAATCTTGGCGAAGAGTTCCTTCGGGCAGAAGCTCATGCATGTGATGTTGAAGCTGTTGCGGTGTTTCAGCCTGGAAGGGTCGGCTTCCATCAGCTGTACCACTGCATTCAGTGCGTCAGGCATGTAGAGCATGTCCATGTAGGAATCCTCGGGAATAGGGCAGGTGTAGTGTCCGGTCTTGAGTATCTCGTAGAAGACCTCCACCGCGTAGTCGGTGGTACCGCCGCCGGGCAGGCAGCCGTTGGAGATAATGCCGGGGAAACGCACGCTCCTGGCGTCTACACCGAAACGGTGGTAGTAGTAGTCGGAGAGGAGCTCACCGGTCACCTTGCACACGCCGTAGATGGTGTCGGGCCTCATGACCGTATCCTGGGGAGTCATGTCGTGAGGAGTGCTTTCGCCGAACGCTCCGATGGAACTGGGGGTGAACACTGCAGTCTTGAACTCCTTGGCGAGGGTCAGGGAGTTGACCAGTGCGCCCATATTGATCTTCCATGCGAGTTCGGGGTTCTTCTCACCGGTGGCCGAGAGGAGAGCGACGAGGTTGAAGATAGCGTCAATGTTATTGTCCTTTACGGCTTGACCGAAAGCGTTGAAGTCGAGGGCATCGAGCTTGATGGCCCTGGCGTATGTGCCGATTTTGGCTACTGCCTCGTCCTTGAGGTCAGCACCGATGACGTTGTCATGGCCATAGACTTTCTGAAGGTGGGGAACCAGCTCTGTTCCGATCTGTCCGCCTGCACCGATTACTAATATGCGTTTCATATCCTTTATTGTTTTATTAAGTGTTTTCTAAACGGCAAAAATAGCATTTTTCTACAAATCTTCTACAAAATCTGCACGGCATTCTTAAAGTGGTCCCATACGATGTCAACAGCGGCCCCGGTAGGATGCACGCCGTCGGCCTCGAACCACGTGCGGTCGCGGAGCTCGTCGAGAACTATCTCGTAAGAAGGGAAATACTCAACGTTGGAGTACGTCCTGACGAGAATATCTTCGGCCAGAAGGAGGATGGCCTTGGAGAGCTGATTGCCGTGCAGGCCGTCCTTCAGGTGCCGGATGGGAGAGACTGTCAGAATGAAGTGCCTGTCGCTGAATCTCTCGAGAATCGGAGCCCAGAGAGTAACGATATCCCCGACCGTGAGGCGTTCGCGGCTGAACTCCCATGCCGGATGCTTATGGCAGTTCGATACGATGATGTCCCGCTCCAGATGGCGGAACACCCATGCGGTACCGAATGTGATGATGACAGTACGGGCCCGACGGAGTGTTTCCGAGGCTGTTGCAAGGACTGCGTTGGCGTGCTCCAGAAATTCCTCCGGAGTCTTCCGTGCAAAAGATCCGTGATGCCAGAACGAAACGTAACCCCCGCCGTCAGGGGCAATGGGCCGGTGCTCCGGCGACACGGCTTTCCGACGCCGACCTTCCCTGACCGGATTGGTATCCCTGGGAATAACGTCTTCAGCAGTGAAAGGCCTGCCCTCAGCAAGCCGCAGCAGAGAAGAGGCAATAGAAGCCGGGTTGTACAGCACTCCGAAAGGATTACAGCACACATTCAGCCCCTCGGCAGACATTCTCTTCCCCACCTCATCGGAAAAACATGAGCCGAGAGAAAGCACCGTGCAGTCTTTGTCTACATTCATGAGAACAAATGTTATAAAAAGAGGATGACCTCCGAAGGGATCATCCTCTTTGTTTTAAACCGCAATGGCCGGACTACCTGCAGCTCTGGGCGATGCTGTAGGGAAGCAGACCGAAAGCGCTGCCGCGGATCTTGTCGAAGCCCTTGAAGCTGCGGGAGAAAGCAGCTGACGAAGAAGAGCTGGTCTTCTCGAATGAGAAGGTTCCTGCAGGCAGGTAGCTGGGAATCTCGTGGTAGATGCTTACGCTGTTTCCGGAAAGACCGAATACATCGACTGCCACTACAGTGAACGAAGCACCGCTCGAGAGCTGGCTGCTGTAAGGCTCGGTAGTCATGGTCTCAGGATCAATGATAAATGCATACTGACAGCCGCTTACGAAAGTAAGACCCTGTGCACCTGCATCGCAGATAGGCATGGACATCATGTCTGTGCCTTCGGAGTCCTCTCCGAGTATCACATCGGTAAGAATTCCGAGATATGTCTTGTTGGGATCATAGTTGTCGTAGAAGAGGGAAGCCAGGAGAGGGAATCCGTTGCCTTCTGAATCGAAAAGCTGGGAGATACCGTAAACATATACATAGTCGGGATCCTCGGATTCAACGATGCTTACCTCAGCAGTAATAGGCTCATCATAGTAATTCATGGTAAGATAGTTCTGATCATCGACACCGAACTCAAGTGTATGTGTTGAGGTCATGGTGTATGTACCGAGCCACTCGGAGAAATCAGCGTCAGGAGTGCCGCCGGAGATTGTGAAGTTGCCGGTAGCGGGATCTGACTCAAGGAATTCCTCGGAACCCTCCTCAGGGAGAGCTGTTACAGAGACAGAGTGCTCGCCGACAGCAAGATCAGCCATAGCAAAGGTTACTGAAAGCTCCTCTGTAGTAGCAGGAGCCTCCTGATCCAGCACATACCTGTAAGAAGCAGCGTTCTCAACAGCTGACCAGGAGATTACCAGGTTCTCACCCTGCTGCTCGATAGAGAGCTCAGGAGTATCGAGCTTCTGAGGCTCCACCACAGGATCCTCGCCTTCGAGTGTGGTGACAGACAGAGTTGCCCACTGAGAATCGAGATATTCACTGTCCTCAGCAGCCACGGCCTTTACTTTGACGGTATAGGTTGTACCGGCAGTAAGGTCTGTGAACTCTGCAGACTCATTGGTAGTGCTCTGCTCGGCTCCGTTATCAATGGTGTAGGTGTAGGAAACAGCATTCTCTACCAGATCCCATATCACCATAAAGGATGTCTCTGTCTGTTCTGCAACAGTAAGGGTAGGGGCATCGAGCGCAACAGGCTCTGCAGGTTTTTTCGCCTCTTCTTCGCAGGAGGTAAGGAAGGCGGTAGCCATCAAGGCGATCATAGCGCCGTAAAAAACTCTTTTCATTGTGTTTTTTGGTTTTAAATATTAAGTTAAATTATTAGATGCACCATCTTCCTGAAATGCTGCATCCGGGTTTAAAATTCGTAACAAAAATAGCAATATTTTTTTAAAATCATCATTAAACATAAAAAAAGGATGACGAAACTGTTCCGTCATCCTCTTTTCTGTGCTCAGTCTACGGACCTATTCGGCCTTGGATGTCTCTGCCTCGGCAGGTGCGGACTCCGCCTTGGGAGCGGATTTCCTGCGGCTGCGGCGGGTAGCGGTCTTCTTCTCGGCTGCCTTCGATGTGCCGAGGGCTGCCTCGTTGAAGTCTACCAGCTCGATGAACGCCATGTCTGCAGCGTCACCCTGACGGAAACCGGTCTTGATGATGCGTGTGTATCCGCCGGGACGGTCGGCGATCTTGGGAGCCACGTTGCGGAAGAGCTCTGTCACGGCCTCTTTCTGCTTCAGGTAAGCGAAGACAGTACGGCGGGAGTGGGTGGAGTCGTCCTTCGACTTGGTGATCAGGGGCTCTACATACACTCTCAGTGCTTTAGCCTTGGCGACGGTGGTCTCGATCCTCTTGTGGAGGATGAGAGAGCAGGCCATGTTGGCCAGCATCGACTTGCGGTGACCGCTCTTGCGTCCTAAATGATTGATTGTCCTATTGTGCCTCATTGTTTTCTACGTCTGTTTTCTTCTTTTTAACTTCAATATTGTATTTGCTGACATCCATGCCGAAGTTGAGCTTCACACGGTCCATCAGAACGTCTATCTCGTTCATGGACTTCTTACCGAAGTTCCTGAAGCGGATGAGCTCTGACCTCTGGTGGGAAACCAGATCGGCAAATGTCTCGATGTCGGCTGCTTTCAGACAGTTCAAAGCCCTCACGGAGAGCTCCATGTCGGAGAGTTTGGTCAGCAGCAGGTGCCTCATGCGGAGTGCCTCCTCGTCAAGTGCCTCGGGAGCGCTCTTCTCAGGAGGGGTCTCGAGGGAGATTTTCTCATCGGAGAAGAGCATGAAGTGGTAGATGAGTATCTTGGCGGCCTCGGTCAGGGCATCCTTGGGATGGATGGAACCGTCTGTAGTGATCTCGAGATTCAGCTTGTCGTAGTCAGTCTTCTGCTCTACGCGATAGTCCTCTACCGAGTAGTTGACGTTCTTGATAGGCGTGAAAATCGAGTCGATCGGTATTGTGCCCAGGGGGGCCGAGTCAACTTTGTTCTCATCCGAGGGGACATATCCGCGGCCCTTGCCGATATGAAGCTCGACTACGAGCTTCACGGTAGGCTCCATGGCGCAGATGTGCAGCCCGGGATTGAGGACCGAGAAGTTGCACAGATTCTTGGATATATCCTCGGCTGTGAACTCCTGCTTGCCGGTAACGGTGAAGCTGACTGTCTCGGACTCCTCTTCCTTGACCTCTCTTTTAAAACGTACCTGCTTGAGATTCAGAATGATGTCTACTACACTCTCAATAACTCCAGGGATTGTGTCAAACTCATGACTCACCCCTTCAATCCTGACGGATGTGATGGCAAATCCCTCCAACGAGGACAACAGGACTCTGCGCAGGGCATTGCCTATTGTAATCCCGTATCCGGGTTCCAGCGGGCGGAACTCGAACTTTCCGAAAGTGTCGGTCGATTCGAGCATTATTACTTTGTCCGGTTTCTGAAATGCTAAAATTGCCATGACGTCATTTATTATTTGGAGTACAGTTCGACGATCAGCTGCTCGTTGATATTCTCAGGAATCTCAGTTCTCTCGGGGAGATTGAGGAATTTACCGGAAAGATCGGTGCGGTTCCACTCGATCCATGCGTACTTGCAGGTGTCGGCCACGCTGTTCTGAATCACCTCGAGGCTCTTGGATCTCTCGCGCACGCCTATTACTGCTCCGGGTTTTACGATGGTCGAGGGTACGTTGCATACCTCACCGTTGAGCACAATGTGACAGTGCGATACGAGCTGACGGGCAGCCGCACGCGTGGGAGCGATACCCATACGGTAAACGAGGTTGTCAAGACGTGACTCGAGGAGCATAAGCAGATTCTCGCCTGTACGTCCCTGCATCCTGCGGGCCTTTGCGTAGGTGTTGCGGAACTGTCTCTCGAGAACTCCGTAGGTATATTTAACCTTCTGTTTCTCCTTGAGCTGGTTTCCGTACTCAGAGACTTTCTTGCGTTTCTTGGCCATTCCGTGCTGTCCGGGAGGATAGTTTTTCTTCTCGAAATACTTATCCGGACCGTAGATCGGTTCACCGAACTTGCGGGCTATCTTTGTGGTAGGTCCTGTATATCTTGCCATAATTCTAAACTTTTAATCAACTGTTTTACTATACCAAATTATACTTTACGGCGTCCTTTGGGACGGCATCCATTGTGGGGAAGCGGTGTTACGTCGACAATCTCGGTAACTTCAATACCGGCTCCATGGATGGTGCGGATCGCAGACTCGCGGCCCGCGCCGGGACCTTTGACATATGCCTTGATCTTGCGTAAACCCAAGTCGTAAGCAACTTTTGCGGCGTCAGCTGCTGCTACCTGCGCGGCATAGGGAGTATTCTTCTTGGAACCGCGGAATCCCATCTTGCCGGCCGAAGACCAACTGATAACCTGACCGAGACTGTTGGTCAAGGTTACGATCACATTGTTGAAAGTCGAGGAGATGTGGGCCTCGCCGTAGGCGTCTACCTTTACGACTCTCTTCTTATTGGTTGTTCCTGTTTTCTTTGCCATATTCAGTTACTTGTTACTTAGTTGCTTTTTTCTTGTTGGCCACTGTCTTCTTCTTACCCTTACGTGTACGGGCGTTGTTCTTTGTGCTCTGTCCGCGTACGGGGAGTCCGAGACGGTGACGGATTCCTCTGTAGCATCCGATATCCATCAGACGCTTGATGTTCATCTGAACGGATGAACGAAGTTCACCCTCGATCTTGTAGTGCTCAGCGATAGTGGACCTGATCGCTGCGATCTGGTCGTCGTTCCAGTCGCTCACCTTGGTGTCGAAATCGATACCGCAATCGGTGAGAATCTTACGGGCGGAACTGCGGCCGATACCGTAGATATAGGTAAGACCTATCTCTCCTCTTTTGTTTTTAGGTAAATCTACACCGGCTATACGTGCCATATTATATTACTTTTTTATTTGTTTTTACACATTTAATTATCCCTGGCGCATCTTGAACTTAGGATTCTTTTTGCAGATGACATAAAGGCGACCTTTGCGCTTTACTATTTTGCAATCCTCGCTGCGCTTCTTGATGGATGCTTTAACTTTCATTGTCGTAAATTTTTATTTGTACCTGAAAGAAATTCTTCCTTTTGATAAATCATAAGGGGACATCTCTACTCTGACCTTGTCACCGGGCAGGATACGGATGTAGTGCATGCGCATCTTGCCGGAGATGTGGGCTATAATTACATGGCCGTTGTCCAGCTCCACACGGAACATGGCGTTGGAGAGGGCCTCGATTATAGTTCCATCCTTTTCTATAGCAGCTTGTTTGGGCATAAGTACTTGTCTCTTACAACTTAATATTGTCTCTTACCTTCTATAAAGTCAAAAGTAGACAGAATATCGGCTTTCTCGTCCCCGACGGCGACCGTGAGTTCGAAGTGGGCTGACTTCTTCTTGTCACAGGTGCTGACAGCCCATCCGTTCTCGTGGAGGTAAATCGCTTTGCCTCCGGCGTTGATCATCGGCTCGATGCAGATAGTCATACCCTTCACCAGCTTCTTGCCGGTGCCCGCCTTGCCGTAGTTCGGAACCTCGGGATGCTCGTGCATGTCCTTTCCGATTCCGTGTCCTACCATCTCGCGGACCACCGAAAAACCGAAGCCTTCGGTGTATGACTGGATGGCATGGCCGATGTCCCCTATCCTATTGCCCGCGACTGCCTTCTCTATGCCGCGATACAGGGACTCCTTGGTGACTCTCAGGAGTTTTGCAGTCTCCTCGTCCACCTCCCCGACAGGGAAGGTGTACGCGGAGTCACCATAGTAACCCTTGTATATAGTTCCACAGTCGACGGACACTATGTCGCCCTCGCGGAGCTTGTAGTCCGACGGAAAACCGTGGACCACTACGTCGTTGACGGACAGACAGAGCGTATAGGGGAAGCCGCCGTATCCCAAGAAGCCCGGCTCCGCTCCGTTGTCGCGGATAAATGTCTCGGCGATCTTGTCCAGCTGCATGGTGGTGACACCGGGAGCTACATGCCTGCCGACTTCCGCCAACGTCTTGGAGACGAGGATCGCATTCTCTCTGAGAATCTCGATTTCTTCTTCGGATTTTATTCTTATCATACTCAAAGAACTTTTTGAGAATTACATTCCCGAACGGCCTTTAAGACGTCCGGTCTTCATCAAACCGTCGTAGTGACGCATGAGCAGATGTGATTCGATCTGCTGCAGGGTATCGAGCACTACGCCTACGAGGATAAGCAGCGAAGTGCCGCCGTAGAACTGGGCGAACTGGTTGTTTATCCCGAACATCATCGCAAATGCCGGAAGTATCGCAACGATAGCCAGGAAGAATGATCCGGGCCCTGTGATACGCGACATGATTGCATCAAGGTAGTCCGCGGTCTTCTTCCCGGGCTTCACTCCGGGGATAAAACCGCCGTTCTTTTTCATCTCCTCGGCCATCATGTTGGGGTTCACCGTTACTGCGGTGTAGAAGTAGGTGAACACTATCACGAGAAACGCGAAGATGAGATTGTACCAGAATCCGGTATAGTCACTGAGTGTTGCTGCAAGTCCCTGCGATGCATCGAAACGCGAGAGCAGGAGCGGGAACATCATCAGGGCCTGGGCGAAAATAATCGGCATTACGCCGGCCGCGTTTATTTTCAGAGGTATATACTGACGGACTCCACCGTACTGACGGTTTCCGACCACTCTCTTGGCATACTGTACGGGAACTTTGCGTACTCCCTGCACGAGGGCGATGGTGGCGATGAAGACGAGGAAGAGAATCACAATCTCAATGAGGAACATGAGAGCTCCGCCATTGGTCTGGTTGAATCTCTGCGCAGCTTCAGCGAAGACCGCGAAGGGCAGACGTGCGATGATACCGACCATAATGATCAGGGAGATACCGTTACCAATACCCCTGTCGGTGATACGCTCGCCGAGCCACATCACGAACATCGTACCTGCCATCAGCACGATGGTTGCAAAGATGTTGAATCCGAAACCCTGTACTAGGAACGCATCTGCAGGCAATTGTGCGTGAAGGTTGGTAATGTACGCAGGTCCTTGAAGCAGAAGGATTACAATTGTCAGATAGCGTGTCCACTGGTTCATTTTTCTACGTCCGCTCTCCCCTTCCCTCTGCATTTTCTGGAAGTAGGGGACCATCACACCCAGAAGCTGGATGACGATGGACGCGGAGATATACGGCATCACTCCCAGCGCGAAGATGGAAGCGTTGCCGAAAGCGCCGCCGGAAAACATATCCAACAGACTGAGGAGGCCTGTGGACGCCTGTGCCTCAAGCTCCTGAAGCTTGGTGGGGTCGATACCGGGCACTACGATGTAGCACCCGAGGCGATACACAAGCAGGAGAAGAAAGGTGTATCCCAACCTTTTCCTCAACTCTTCAATCTTGAAGATATTTTTGATTGTCTGTATAAATCTTTTCATCGGCCGCTTTTCTTATTAGAGTATTGTTGCCTTGCCGCCGAGAGCCTCGATTTTCTCCTTGGCAGACTTGGAGAATGCGTCAGCGGTGACCTCGAGCTTTGCAGTAAGCTCACCGTTGCCGAGAATCTTCACCTTGTCATTCTTGGAAACGAAACCGGCTGTCACGAGTGTATCGAAGTCAATTACCGTAAGACCCTTCTCGCTCAGAGTCTGGAGTGTGGAGAGATTCACGGCCTTGTATTCCACCCTGGTAGGGTTCTTGAATCCGAACTTGGGCAGACGCCTCTGAATAGGCATCTGACCGCCCTCGAATCCGATTTTGTGACGATAACCGGAGCGGGACTTGGCACCGTTCATACCGCGGGTAGACTGTCCGCCGTGACCGGAGCCCTCGCCCCTGCCGACACGTTTGACATTCTTACGGGAGCCTTCTGCAGGTGTTAAATTATGTAGTTTCATCTCTTTTTACCTTAGAATTTAGTTAATCTCTTCTACTTTTACAAGATGGAGAACTTTCTGAATCATGCCGTTGGTAACGGGTGTGAGCTCAATCTCCACCGACTGGTGCATGCGGCGCAGTCCGAGAGACTCGAGGTTGGCCCTCTGCCTCTGGGTCGAGCCGTTCTTGCTCTTGATCTGAGTAACTTTAACTTTTGCCATTGTCTTGCCTCCTTATCCTTTAAATACTCTTTGCATGGGAATACCGCGGACACCTGCCACAGTATAGGCATCGCGGAGCTCTGCGAGGGCAGCGATGGTGGCTTTAACCAGGTTGTGAGGGTTGGACGAGCCCTTGGACTTAGCCAGCACGTCCTGAACGCCTACTGACTCGAACACGGCACGCATCGCACCTCCGGCCTTCACTCCGGTACCGGGAGCCGCAGGCTTCATGAATACCCTGGCACCGCCGAACTTGGCTTCCTGCTCATGAGGGATGGTCCTCTTGTTCAGAGGCACTTTTACGAGGTTCTTCTTGGCGTCCTCAATACCCTTGGAGATAGCGGTGGTAACTTCGTTGGCCTTTCCGAGACCATAGCCTACCACACCCTTCTCGTCGCCCACTACTACGATAGCGGCGAAGCTGAAGTGGCGTCCGCCCTTGGTTACCTTGGTAACCCTCTGTACTGCTACCAATCTGTCCTTAAGCTCCAGATCGGTGGTCTTTACTTTCTTTACGTTGATATCTGCCATAGTCTCTTAGAATTTAAGACCGCCCTCGCGGGCTGCGTCTGCCAAACTTTTAACTCTTCCGTGATAGAGGTAGCCTCCGCGGTCGAAAGAGACGGTGGAGATACCCTTCTCTACAGCACGCTCGGCGATGAGCTTGCCGACCAGAGCAGCCACCTCTGTAGCGGTCTTGCCCTTTACAGCCTCTGCGAGAGACTTGTCGGTGGAGCCGGCAGACACGAGGGTAATGCCCTTGGTGTCATCGATCACCTGAACGTAGATCTGCTTGTTGCTTCTGAATACAGACATCCTGGGTCTCTCGGGAGTACCGTTTACGACCTTGCGGATGCGGTAGCGTATTCTCTGTCTTCTCTGTATTTTAGTCATTGCCATATTCCTATCCTCCTAATTATTTAGCGCCTGCGGACTTACCTGCCTTGCGGCGGAGCTGTTCGCCTACGAACTTGATACCTTTACCCTTGTAAGGCTCGGGAGCACGCATAGAGCGGATCTTGGCGGCTACCTGGCCGAGCAGCTGCTTGTCGCAGCTCTTGAGTACGAGAACAGGATTCTGACCCTTCTTCACGGGCTCGGCCTCGGCCTTAATCTCCGAGGGGAGCATGAAGTGGATGTCGTGGGAGTATCCGAGAGCGAGCTCAAGGATCTGGCCCTTGACCTCAACGCGGTAACCTACACCTATCAGTTCCTGCTTGATAGTGAAACCTGTGGACACTCCAGTCACCATATTGTGAATGAGTGCACGGTAGAGTCCGTGCAGGGAACGGTGACGGGGCTGGTCCGTGGGACGGCTTACCGTGAGTGTATTCCCTTCAACGGATACTTTGATGTCAGGATCAACTTTCTGACTCAGTTGTCCGAGCGGTCCTTTAACCAGTACCACATTATCGGCGCCGACCGTCACGGTCACGCCCTGCGGCAGGTGTACAGGTAATTTTCCAATTCTTGACATTGTATTCTTTCTTTTTTAACATTAATAAACATAACAGAGCACCTCGCCGCCGACATTCATGTCCTTGGCTTCCTTGTCGGTGATGATACCCTTGGAAGTGGAGAGGATAGCTATACCCATGCCGTTGAGCACGCGGGGCATATCCTCTACGCCTACGTAACGCCTCAGACCGGGGGTAGAGACTCTCTGAATCTTCTTTACAGCGGCCTGCTTGGTAGTGGGATGATACTTCAGGGCGATCTTGATGGTGTTGTAGGGAGTACCCTCCACCAGCTTGTAGCTGAGGATGTAACCCTTCTCATGGAGAATACGGGTAATCTCCATCTTCATCTTTGACGCGGGAATCTCAACGATCTTGTGCTTTGCGAGATACGCGTTTCTGACTCTCGTCAGGTAATCTGCTATTGGATCAGTCATTTTGTTTGTTTTGTTTTAGTGGTTCGACACCTTCCGGCGCCCGATATCCAATGGTTTATAAATTAATTTGTTTGATTTCTTCTACCAGGAAGCTTTTCTTACTCCGGGAATCAGACCTTTACTTGCCATTTCCCTGAACTGAATACGGCTGATGCCGAAAACACGCATGTAGCCTTTGGGACGTCCGGTGATGGAGCAACGGTTGTGCTGACGGCAGGGACTCGAGTTCTTGGGGAGTCTGTCGAGAGCGGCCCAGTCGCCGGCTTCCTTGAGAGCTTTACGTTTTTCTGCGTACTTAGCGCACATTCTCGCACGTTTCACTTCGCGAGCTTTCATTGATTCTTTTGCCATATCTTCTGATTACGATTTTTTGTTCTTAAAAGGCAGTCCGAACTCACGGAGAAGAGCATGAGCCTGCTCGTCATTCTCTGTGGATGTCACAAAGGTAATCTCAAGTCCGAAAATCTTGGTTATCTTGTCAATGTCAATCTCAGGGAAGATAATCTGCTCCTTGATACCGAGGGTATAGTTGCCGCGTCCGTCGAACTTCTCGTTGATACCGTTGAAGTCACGGATACGTGGCAGGGATACGGCGATGAGCCTCTCGAGGAACTCATACATGCGCGCGCCCCTGAGGGTCACCTTGACTCCGATGGCGGTGCCGCGGCGGAGCTTGAAGTTGGAGATATCCTTTCTGGAATATGTGGTCACGGCCTTCTGTCCTGCGATGGCGGTAAGCTCCTGCTGAGCGACCTCCACGAGTTTCTTGTCTCCGGTGGCATCGCCGATACCCTGGTTGAGGGTAATCTTCAGAAGCCTGGGCACCTGCATTACGGTTGCAAAACCGAACTCCTTCTGGAGCTTGGCCACAATCTCCTCTTTGTATTTCTTCTGGAGGTTAGGAACGTATCCTTCCAAGCTTACATGCTGCTCCTGCTTGGCCTCTTCTACTTTTTTCTTTGCCATTATTTGATCTCCTCTCCTGATTTTTTAGCATAACGGACCAACTTTCCATTCTCGCCCACGCGGCGGCCGATCCTGGTGGGACCTCCCTTGGCGGGATCCACTACCTGAAGGTTGGAAATATGGACACCTGCTTCCTGTTTGATAATACCGCCCTGGGGATGCTTTGCGTTGGGTTTGGTGTGCTTGCTCACCATGTTGACACCCTCCACGATGGCGCGGTCCTTCTTGGTGATGATCTCCAGAACCTTTCCGGTCTTGCCCTTGTCGTTGCCGGCGTTCACGTAGACCATGTCTCCTTTCTTGATATGTAATTTCTTGTTCATGTCTGTGCCTCCTATATATTAAAGTACCTCGGGTGCAAGAGAGACAATCTTCATGTAATTGTCGCGCAGCTCGCGGGCAACGGGACCGAAGATACGGGTTCCGCGGACCTCGCCCTGGTTGTTCAAAAGCACGCAGGCATTGTCGTCGAAACGGATATACGAGCCGTCCGGACGACGGATCTCTTTCTTGGTGCGCACTACAACGGCCTTGGAGACCGATCCCTTCTTGGCGTCTCCGCCGGGGATAGCGCTCTTGACAGCGACTACTATCTTGTCGCCGACGCTGGCGTAACGGCGGCGGGTACCTCCGAGAACACGGATGCAGAGCACCTCTTTAGCACCGCTGTTGTCAGCTACCATTAAACGTGATTCCTGTTGTATCATTTTACTTCACTTTTTCTACGATTTCTACTAATCTCCAGCGTTTGGTCTTGCTCAGGGGACGGGTCTCCATGATGCGGACTGTATCGCCCTCGTCGCATACGTTCTTCTCGTCGTGAGCGACGAACTTGGTGGTCTTGTTTACGAACTTGCCGTAAATAGGGTGTTTCTCCTTAACTCTTACAGCCACTACGATGGACTTGTCCATCTTGTTGCTGACCACCACCCCGATTCTTTCCTTGCGTAAATTTCTTTCCATAACTGTTACTCTGCTTTAGCCTGGTTTTCCTTTTCAGTCAGGATGGTGAGCATGCGGGCGATGTCCTTTCCTGCCTTTCTGATCTTTGAGGTGTCCTCAATGGGGGAGACGGCATGGTTGAGCTTCATCTGCGCCAGGTTGGCCTTCTCGGTCTCGATGCGCTCGCGCAGGTCCTTGATAGACATTTCTCTGATTTCCTTGGGTTTCATTTCTTCTCCTCCGTGTTATTACTGTTCAACATAATCTCTGCGGACCACAAACTTGGTGGTGACGGGCAGCTTCTGGGCTCCAAGACGAAGCGCCTCCTTGGCGACTTCCAAAGGCACACCCTCTGCCTCGATAAGCATGCGGCCGGGAGTGATGGGAGCCACGAATCCCTCGGGATTACCTTTACCTTTACCCATACGTACCTCCGCAGGTTTCTTTGTGTAAGGTTTGTCAGGGAAAACGCGAATCCAAATCTTACCTTCACGTTTCATGTAACGCACTACAGCCTGACGGGCAGCCTCAATCTGCTGACCTGTGAGCCATGCCGACTCGAGGGTCTTGATACCGAAAGAGCCGAAAGAAAGCTCAGTACCACGGTGAGCATTTCCTTTCATGCGGCCTTTCTGCTGCCTTCTGAACTTGGTTTTCTTTGGTTGTAACATTGTCTATACTTTTTGTAAGTCTATTATTTCCAGTTAACTAAACACACTTCTCCCATAAACGGGGCTGCAAAGATATTACAAATTCCTGTAACACCAAACTTTTTTAGCAATTTTTTAGAAAAATTTCAGCATGTTTTCGACCACAGAATTTGAAGGTCAATTTTCCTCTGCTCAGCAACTTATAAAAATCAAAAATAATCCGCGACATCCATTTTCGACCGACGTGACACGCAGGGGACCGTTATTCTGTGAAATTTCATATATTTGTAGTTTAAAAAACCGTCTTTGTATGTACAACAATTTCACTAACGTCGAAAAAGCCTACTCAGGCTCCGTCGAACACAGATTTTCCACCAACATTCCCTACATCACTGTGGAGAATTTCCCGAAACTCGGCAAACTGACCGCATTCCGGTTCCTGGAATGGGCCGCCGGACACCCTGAAGGAGTCATCAGCCTCCCTACCGGCAAGACTCCCGAGTACTTCATCGCATGGGTCAAGAAAATTCTGACAGAATGGGACACCAGGGAAGGCGCCGCCTCACGCGAGGAGAGCGGTCTGACCCTGCCCAAAAAACCCGAACTCAAAGGACTGCACTTCGTACAGATAGACGAGTTCTACCCTATTGACCCCTCACAGCACAACAGTTTCTACAACTATGTACAGAAATATTATGTTGAGGACTTCGGGCTGGACGCATCCAGAGGCATATTCATAAACTGCGACAAGATACCGCTCTACGGCGGCAGACACTTCACAGAGGTGTTCCCCGACGGCATCATCGACCTGAGCCTGCGCTACCGCAACGCAAGGTCGGCCGCAGAGGACATACAGCAGAAGTCCATCTTCATGATAGACAACTGGTGCGCGGACTATGACCAGAAAGTCAGGGACATGGGCGGTATAGGCTTCTTCCTCGGAGGCATCGGTCCTGACGGACACATTGCGTTCAATGTCCGCGGCAGCGACCCCCACTCCACCACTCGCCTTACCCACACCAACTACGAGACTCAGGCCGCATCGGCGAGCGACCTGGGAGGCATCGAGATATCGCGTACCAAACCCGTAATCACCATAGGTCTGGAGACCATCACCCACAACCAGGACGCTGTGGCGATCATCTTCGCGGCCGGAGAGGCCAAGGCCCCCGTAGTGGCCGATGCTCTGGAAAAGACTCCCTGCAACCTCTACCCTGCATCCGTCCTCACAAAACTGCCCAACGCCCGCTTCTACCTCACCACAGGCGCCGCATCGATGCTGCACGAGTCAGTCTACCACTACTATGCGGACTCTCCCTGGTCCCAGGAAAAGACCGACCGCGCCGTCATCGACTGCTGCAACCGCATAAACAAGTACGGTGACAAGATCACCCTGGAGGACCTCAAGGCAGACGAGTACTGCAGCATGATACCCGATCTGGGAGAGGATACGGTCAAGAGCGTGATCGACTCCCTTACGAGGAAAATCGCCCGCGGCACTTCCACCTGGAGCAACCAGAACTTCTACTACACAGGGCCCCACCACGACGACATACTGCTGGGTCTTCTGCCGCACATCCACAGGGTATCCCGCAACGAAACCAATCAGTCGCACTTCTCCGTCATGACCTCCGGATTCAACGCGGTCACCAACCACTTCCTGATCGATGCCCTCCAGGAGACGCTTGGATTCCTCGACTCAGGTAAAATCCAGATGACCGACTATCCCGACTTCTTCACCGAGGGATGGAAACGGAAACGCGACAAAGACATTTACCACTCACTCATCAACGTAGCATCCGGCAACACGGAGGAGCGCCGCAGAGGCCGCTCGCACCGCCTGGTACGCGACTTCATCGAGATATACGGCGTCAGGACCAAAGAAGAGCTGCGCAACAAGATCCTAGACGTGATAGACGAGACCCGCCGGAGCTACGACGGCCAGAAGATGTCCGCCGACATCCGCCTGCTCAAGGGCATGATCCGCGAGTTCGAGGAGGAGCTGGTATGGGGATTCTTCGGAATCAGGAACGAGAACGTACATCACCTCCGCCTGGGCTTCTACACCGGCGACATCTTCACCGAGCAGCCCAACCGCGAGCGCGACGTGGCCCCCATCCTCGCTGAGCTGCGCACCATCAAGCCGACCGTGATAAGCATCGCGTTCGACCCCGAGGGCAGCGGTCCGGACACCCACTACAAGGTGCTCCAGGCCATTGCCGAAGCCATCCGCGAATGGAGCAGGGAGACGGACCTGAGCAATCTCAGGATATGGGGTTACCGCAACGTATGGTACCGGTTCCTTCCCTCTGAGGCCACACATATCGTTCCTGTGTCGCTCAACGCCATGAGCGTATTCGACAACGCATTCTGCAACTGCTATGAGTCCCAGGTACATGCCGACTTCCCGAGCTACATGCTCGACGGCAAGTTCAGCGACCTGGCCAAGACCATCTGGGTGGACCAGCTGGCGAAGGTACAGAGAGTGCTAGGCAAACCGTTCTTCTACCAGAACCCCAGCCCGAGGCTCAGGACCACTCACGGACTGCTCTTCTTCAAGGAGATGAGCGTGGAGGAGTTCCTTCAGTCCGCACGCGAGCTCCAGAAGTCGATGACGATGTAAACGGAGAGCGCTCCGGTAAAAGAAGATACGGTGTTCCGTCAGTACTTGGACGGGACACCGTATTTTGCAATATCCACGGCTTTGACAGGACAGGCCCTGCAAGAAATTCGAATCATCAGAGCAAGTTTGGAATTAATCACCTATATTCGCGGAATAATCATGAAAAGGTACCTGAAGTACATAATATTCCTCCTGCTGCCGCTCATACAGGCCCCGGCGCTTGACGCACAGAATGTAAACCACAGGTCCAAGGCCACGGTTGTACGCCCGGCCAAGGTACGCACGCATCAGCAGGACAGCCTCCAGATGATGCAGTATATAGTGGATGACTACGGAGATACGATATACCTTGACGAACTGGACCCCGTTGTCAAGACAGCCAGACGCAAAGGGAAAGAATGGAGAAAGTACTACCGCCATGTACACAATTTCTCAAAGGCATATCCCTACGCCCTGCTGGCAGAGGAGAAACTCATGGAAGCGGACTCCACCATCACCGCCGACGGACTCCGCAAAGGCAAGCGCAACAGGTACATCAACGTCCTCCAGAAAGAGCTGTTCGAGACCTTCGAGAAACCCCTTAAAAACCTTACCATCACCCAGGGGAAACTGCTTCTGAGACTCATCGACAGGCAGACCGGCATCACTCCCTACGAGATCATCGACAACTACAAGGGAAGGGCCGCCGCAGGATTCTGGCAGGGCATCGCCAAGATCTTCGGCTCGGACATGAAACTGCCGTACGACCCCGAAGGCGCGGACAAGCAGACTGAAGAACTGGTGGAAATCTACAGAAAAGGAGAATTCAACATACTGTACCGCTCTATCTTCGGGAAGAATCCGCCCGAACCGGTAGTCAGATCCCGCCTGGACGTGGAACAGCGCTGACCCTGAGTTCCTGCCCGTCGAACACCGCATACTCTCCGCCGTCCACCCAGCATCCGAGCACATATATCCGTCCTCCGGAAGGGATATCGACCGAACCTGGAGTATGGTAATGCCCGAAAATATAGTAATCTATGCCGCTGCCGCCATGCGATGCCCCGTACTCCGCGCCGAATGCGTCGGCGAAGCGGTACAGCGGTTCTTCCGTCCCTCTGAAAAAATACATGGAGGAACGTTCCGGATCATTCTTTATTTTTCTGGAATGCGAAGCCCAGGCATAACCAAGACCAAAGGCCCATCTGGGATGAATGGACGAGAAAAGTACCTGGAGCACGCGGTTGTGGAACATCCACCTTATGAACCTGAACCCCATGCCGGTACGCCCGAGCCCGTCTCCGTGCCCCAGGCAGAAGCGGCGTCCGCAGAGCTCCGTGACATATGGCGTCTCCCGTATGACCCGTACCCCCAGCTCCCGGGCAAAATAGGAGTAGGCCCACACATCGTGGTTGCCGGGGAAGAACCACACAGGCACGCCCTTGTCCGTCAAACGCGCCAGAGCTCCCAAAGCCCTGGTGTGTCCGCGGGGAATGACATATCTGTATTCATACCAGAAATCGAAAATGTCTCCCAGAAGGAAGACTCCTCCAGCATCAGGTCCTATGCTGTCCAGCAGCGATACGAACCGGGCTTCCAGCTCCTGCCGGTCACAGCCGGAGACACCCAGGTGAACATCGGAGATGAAATAGTATTTTCCTCCGGCACTCATCCGCGGCCTAGGCTACATACTCAAAAATAAAACAGAAAGCCGCCGCCAGCACGCAGTAGAGGGCAAACCAGCGCAGACGGGCCTTCTGCACAATGCGGATCATCCACCTGCAGGCAACATATCCCGAGATGAAGGCAGTAAGGGTGCCGAGAATCAAGGAGAGGGTCGAGATACCGGAAGAAGATGCCGTAAAATCCCCTCCGACCAGCTGCAGAAACGCCTCTCCCAGGATAGGAATCAGGACCATCAGGAACGAGAACTGAGCCATCGAGCTCTTCTTTACGCCGAGCATCAGACCCGTGGAGATAGTGGTGCCGGAACGGGAAAGACCCGGCATCACGGCAAAAGCCTGGGCAATACCTATAATCAGGGCGTCCCACCAGCCTACCTCATGTCCAGGCTCGCGTCCCTCAGTAACAGCCCTGCGGGCCTGACGGTTGGAAAGGAGCTCTCCGAGAGTGAGCAGCACCGCCGTCAGCAGGAGCATGCTGCCGACGATAATCAGCCCGGAGCCGAATATATCGGTCACAAAATCCTTGAAAAATACACCTACGATGAACACCGGTATCATGGAGACACATATCTTGAGGAAATACTCGCTCTGCGGATTGTACTTGAACTTGAGTACTCCTCCCAGGATATTCCAAATCTCCTTGCGGAATGCCACGATCGTGCTGAGAACTGTAGCGGCATGGACGGCCACCTCGAAACTGAGATTGTCCGCCTCTATTCCGAATATCGCCTTGAATATAGTAAGATGCCCGCTGCTGCTGACTGGAAGGAACTCCGTCAGCCCCTGAATCAGGCCGAGGACGACTGCTTGAAACCACTCCATAGACTATTTCTTCTTTTTAAAAACGGTTATCGGTTTCTTTTGGAGAAGCACTGCAAGCTCTATCACAAAGCCGCCTACGATAAGCAGAGGGGCAATGTACAGGCGGGAGAAGCTGAAAAGCGCATAACTGAATCGTTCCGGATCTCCGGAGCCTCCTCCCAGAAGGAAGAGATAGCCCAGGACCATAACGGCCAGGCCGATGATGAGGTAGAGAATATTCTCTTTGGGAACAGCTAGTTTATCCATTCTGTTACTGTTTTATTTTCAATAATAAAGTTCATTTCTGTTAAGGGAGATAAGGCTTCTGACTCCAGCCGAGGTGGACACCATGCAGATAATCATGCCCAACAGCACCACTGCTACCATCACCAGTCCGAGCAGCATGGCATCGAAAAGAGTAAAGAGCTGGTAAAATTCATTGCGGATAAGATACAGGGCACACAGGATGAACACATCCGCTATCGCTCCCGAAATCAGACCCTGGAAAAAGGCCTGACCTACGAAAGGACGGGTTATGAAGCCCTTGGTCGCTCCCACCAGACGCATGGTGTGGATTGTAAAGCGCTTGGCATAGACGTTGAGACGCACTGTATTGTTGATCAGCACCACGGAGATGAAGAGCAGAAGCAGGACAAATATACCGGCCACCAGACCAATACGCTCAAGATTTGCATTGAGGAGCTCCACCAGGGACTGCTGATATACCACATCGTCCACCGCCGGATATCCGCGGAGGGCCTCCTCTATCACAGCCAGACTGTCCGTCAGGACATGGTCAGCCGCCACCTGCAGTTCCATGGAGACAGGGATGGGATTGACCTCGAACACATCCATGAAGTCTTCCCCCAGAATCTCCTTCATCTCCTCGACGCCCTCCTCCTTAGTCACGATTCTCACACCTTTTATATATCCCGTCTTCTCCAGCTCGTCCGCCAGACCGGAGGCATCGGCCTCGTCAGCCTCCACGTTGAGAATCGCTGTCACTGTGATATTCTCCTTGAAATAATTGGATACAGAGCGGGCGTTGACCACGAGGACACCGACCATTCCCGCCAGGAAAAGTACCAGACTGATACTTATCACTGACGAGAAATAAGACCTCAACAACCTGCGGTACAAGATGTTACTTTCATTCTTTGCCATCTGTGTCCATTTATTAGAAGTTTCAAAGATAAAGAAAAAGATGATTATCTTAGCTATTTTATTCGTATATTTGCAGAAAAGTACCCAAAATGAAAGATCCCAAAAGAGTTTTATTCGTCAATTCCGAGATTTACCCCTATCTGCCGGAGACAACTGTCTCTATCGTCGGAAGATATCTTCCGCAGGGCATACAGGAGGCAGGAAAAGAAATCCGGACATTCATGCCCCGTTACGGATGTATCAACGAGAGGCGCAACCAGCTGCACGAAGTCATAAGGCTCTCCGGGATGAACATGGTAATCCACGACATAGACCGCCCTCTTGTCATCAAGGTAGCCTCCATATCCTCTGCCAGGATGCAGGTCTACTTCATAGACAACGATGACTATTTCCACCGCAAGACCGTCAGCGTGGACGAAGAGGGCAATTTCATGGAAGACAACGACGAGAGAGCCATATTCTTCGCCCGCGGCATACTCGAGACAGTAAAGAAGCTCCGCTGGAAACCGGACATCGTCCACTGCTCCGGATGGATATCACATCTGGTGCCCCTGTATCTGAAAAAAGCATACAAGAACGACCCTATTTTCTCCGATGCCAAGGTCGTCCTCTCCCTGTACAACGAATACACCGGATGCGGATTCGCTCCCGACATGAAGTCCAAGGTTCCCGTAGCCGGAGTCAAGGCAAAGGACATAGAACTGCTCAAGGTCCCTACTGGCACAAATCTTGCAAAACTGGCGGTACAGTATGCAGACGCCGTCATCCTGGCCTCGGAGGAGACTGATCCAGAAATCTCCGAACACATAGCTTCCCGCAGGCTGCCGCTGCTGGAATATGTTCCGATAGACCACCCTGACGGCACCTACATTCAGAAGTACAACGAGTTTTATGACAAATTACTGGATTAAAATGTCCTTTAAGACAGCCTTCTATGCTGTCCTGATATCAGCAGCCGCAGCAGCGGCCGTATCGTGCGTGGAGAACAACCGGGAGACAGGCAGCGGAATACTGCCCGACGGATACGTTCCCGAAGTCGGCATGATGACATTCGACGTACCGGTCACCAACCGCATCAGTGACTCAGTACAGTCCTCCAACTCCACCAACATGCTCATCGGCACTATCTCGGATCCTCTTTTCGGGACCGTCACGTCCAATGCCGCATCTTACATAATCCCTTACTCCGACTCCACCGACTTCGGCACCGACCCTGAACTGATCGGCGCCTACATCACGCTCTCCATCGACTCCACCTACTACCTGGAGAGCAATCAGGAAGGCATACACCAACGCATCCGCGTCTACAGGATGACACATGAGCTGGACAGCACGCTTGAGTTCTGCAACTCGATGAAACCCGAATACTACGACCCTGTCCCGGTGACTGTAAGCGACCCTGTTGTCTACGGCACAGGACAGATACGCATTGACCTGACCGATGAGTTTGCCTCGGAACTCCTGGCCACCACTCCTGAGGAGTTCGAAGACCTGGAGCTGTTCCTCGAACGTATCAACGGACTCTACCTGGAAGTGGAAGAGCCGCTGGGCAACCTATCCGGAGGACGCCTCAACTACCTCAACCTCGGCTATTCCACCATCAGCCTCGACTATCGCACGGATGTAGAGAGGTCCAACGGCAGTACGGAGAGAATCGACACCACAGAATCATTCGTATTCGGCTACTACACGGCACTGAACTTCTTCACCACCGGCTCAGGACATCTGGAGAACAGCATGCCGGGAGACTCTCTCTTCCTGGAAGGCCTCTCCGGCGTCAAGCCCCACATATCCGCCGGCGATCTCAAGTCCATGCTGGACAGTTGGCTAGATGAGACAGGCCTGGACGACCACGCACTGATTCTGTCCAGAGCCGAACTCACGTTCCCCTACGAAATGCCTCAGGACTACGAGAGGTTCAATGCCGAACATCCCGACATCATCTATGCCTTCACATCCGACCCGGCTTCCAATGACACCCTGAGGTACTACATGCCCCTGGAAGAGGTGTTCAATGTCTACAACATCGGCATCATAAACCGCTCTACGATGCAGTACAGCATGGATATCACCGCATATGTACAGCAGCTGCTCTCTGCGGACGCATCGGAGATAGACGCATCGATGGACCTCTGGATAGCCCCAATGCTGCAGCTCTCCGACAGAAACACCGGCGAGACATACTACTCATTCGACAATCAGAACTACAACAAGATTATTCTCAACGGCCCCACTGCTGAAAGAAAACCCACACTCACGCTTACCTACGGAGTGATGAGGAAATAAACACAAGACATGAATTGTGGCCTCCGAAACCGAACGTGTTGTTAAGCGCAACACGGACGTCCCTGTGCCCAGCACTGTTGAGTGTAAGGTCCATGCCGTAATCAATATCCGGATCCTCGTATTTGAAATTGATGGTAGGAGGAATGACAGACGAACATAGGGCATGGATACATGCAAGGGCCTCTACCGCACCGGCAGCACCCAGAAGATGGCCGTGCATTGACTTGGTCGAACTGACAGACAGTCTGTACGCATGCTTTCCGAAAACAGTCCTGACGCCCTTGAGCTCCGCGACATCTCCTAGCGGAGTGGAAGTCCCGTGAACATTGATGTAGTCCACATCCTCCGGTCTCAGGTCCGCATCCTCAAGTGCCAGACGCATGACTTTCGCCGCACCGCTCCCGTCCGGAAGAGGCGCAGTAATATGATAGGCATCAGCGCTCATACCGGCACCGGCCACCTCCGCATATATGCGGGCACCACGCGCAATTGCATGCTCCCTCTCCTCGAATACCAGAACAGCAGACCCCTCGCCCATAACGAAACCGTCACGGGTCGCATCGAACGGACGGGAAGCAGTCCGATACTCATCGTTGTTCGTAGACAAGGCCTTCGAGGCGTTGAATCCTCCGATGGAAGGAATGGTCACCGGAGCCTCGGCACCGCCCGTAAGCATCACGTCTGCCTTTCCAAGACGGATAAGGTTCAGGGCATCGGCCATCGCATGGGATGACGAAGCGCAGGCCGAGGTAGTGGTATAGTTCGGCCCCGCGAAACCGTAATGAATGGATATCAGACCGGAAGCCATGTCCGATATCATCTTGGTAATAAGAAAAGGGCTAAAGCGAGGGATACTGTCACCCCCGCAATAACCCATTATCTCTTCTGTGAGGCTGCCTATGCCTCCGATCCCCGAGCCGAGTACGACTCCTGCCCTGTCCAGGTCTATCCTGCTCAGGTCAAGACCGCTGTCCTCGACTGCCTGTGCGGCCGCGGCCATCGCGAACTGTGCGAAACGGTCAATCCGCCTCAGTTCCTTGCGTTCGATACCGTGCGCCGCGGGATCAAAATTTTTAACTGTACAGGCAAATCTGGTCTTGAAACGGGAGGTGTCGAACGATGTTATAAGCGCAGCCCCGCTGACGCCCCTGTCCAGGCTGGAGAAATATTCCTCTACAGTATTGCCCAGAGGGTTAATCGTACCGAGACCTGTGACGACCACTCTCCGCAGACCCATACGCTCAATTTATTTAGTGTGCTCCTCAATATAGTCGATGGCTTCTCCTACTGTCGAAATCTTCTCTGCGGCGTCATCGGGAATCTCTATGTTGAACTTCTTCTCGAATTCCATAATCAGTTCGACTGTGTCGAGAGAGTCAGCACCTAAATCATTGGTAAAACTTGCATTGCGTGTTACTTCGCTTTCATCAACACCGAGTTTGTTGACGATGATGGCTGTTACTTCTGATACAATATCTGCCATGGTCTAAATTTTAGTTAATAATTAGTTGTTAAATCAAATTTTGCTGCAAAAAAACATATAATTTTTGAAATAATGAAATTTTTATGAACTTTGCAGGAATCCAAACCTATTCCCCGAAGATGGAAAGAACTCCAAATATCGTCATATTCGCCTCAGGTTCAGGCTCTAACGCAGAGAACATCATTAACTGGTCGAAAGACAGGGACACGTACCGCGTAAAAGGCGTGTTCTGCAACCGGAAAGACGCGTACGTCCTCACCCGCGCAGAACGGCTAGGAGTTCCTGCCTGGACTTTCAGCAGAAAGGAATTCAAGGACAATACTATAATATATAATGGTGAGGCAGCGTCCCTCACTGCCGTCCTTGCAGATCTCGACACAGACTGCATCGTACTGGCAGGATTCCTGCTGAAAGTGCCGGACTACCTGCTGGAAGCTTATCCCGAACGTATACTGAACATCCATCCCGCCCTCCTGCCTTCATACGGAGGCAAGGGAATGTACGGGGATCATGTCCACAAAGCCGTCATAGCCGCAGGAGAGAAGGAGTCGGGCATCACCATACATCTGACCGACAGCCAGTATGACCATGGCCGCATTCTATATCAGGCCAGATGCTCCGTCTCGCCGGAAGATACTCCCGAGACACTGTTCAAAAAAGTACATCTGCTTGAGCGGGCATACCCTGAAGTCATAGATAAGTACGTAAATTCTCTATGATTCTTTAAAAGACGGAATGCCGCACCGTATCTCGTACAGCGGTCCTGTCATTCTGACTGACGGTTCGGGAGAAGATGAGCAGAATTACACCAGCACATTTGATAGCGACTTTACAGCAGACCTGACAGAAGCGGAAGCTGTTGCTACATTTTTCGGCGATTACAGCAACTCAGGAACAAATAACTGGACCCTGATGATAATGTCCGACACCCAGGTTTTCTTTGCGGATATATACACCTCCTCTTCCTACAATGAGGACACAGGACTACCGGCCGGCCATTTCACTATGGGCACAGACTACGCAGAGAACACTTTCATACCAGGCTCTGATGCCAGCACATCCTCCTACACATACTGGCTTGGCACCTGCTTCTATCACAGACAGGGTTATGAGTCCTACATAGACCCAAAGAGCCTGATAACAGACGGCACGATAGATATAACCATCAATGAAGACGGCACATACACCATAGTGTTCAATTGTATAGACGACAACCCCACTGAGCCTCATACGATATCAGGCTCCTGGACAGGAGAACTGGGTTCTCTATAATATACAATACCCGCCGAGTTAACGCCCCGCAGCCCAGCACACCGGACAGCTGCGGGGCATTTCATATATGAACTGGGATCTGTCCTGAACCCATGGGTTTCCGGACTATACCAGCTTTCTGACTTTGGCGCAGGCTATGGCCTCTGTTATATTGCTTACCCCAAGCTTGCCGAACAGGGACTTGCGGTAACCTTTGACAGAATCTACAGATTTGAAGATGGTATCAGCTATCTCACTCATGGTAAAACCTCTGTTGGACAGTACTAGAACCGCTTTTTCCAAATCCGTAAGAGACTCCTGGAGACTTTCGTTCCATGTCATCATGTCCGGGTCATAGTACCATACTTTCGAAGAGGTTTCACTGGTTATAGTCGCTCTCAGATTGGAATCATCCGGTGCCCATTCCACCGAGCACAGAATAAGCCACAGTTCTCCGGTATCCGAAAGCGCCAGAGGTGTCCGCTTGTGATGGACCAGTCTCCACTCACCCATACGCGGACTTCGGATATGATAGTTATAAGACATACTGTACCGCATACGCTCGGATACCGGTACATTATTGTAGAGAAAATCCAGTGATGCTCTGTTGATCTCAATCAACGCATTAACCTCTTCCGGCTTACACTGTTCGAGAAGGAAATCGAAACCTTTGGACATGACGTCCTCCCGGGAACAGCCGCAAAGAAAAATAGGATTGTCCGAAACATACAGGAAGTTCATCTTACAATAATCCATTACATAGATTGACTGATAAGTAAGTCTTGACACCGCATCCAGCATCTCGAAATAGGACTGGACTTTGCTGTACTCCACATCGGAAACTCTGGCGAGCGGCTCGTTTCCTATGAGGAGGCCTGACGTAGAGGCAGTTCTATTATTGTCACTCATAGTTAAAAAATGTTTTGGAATTGCCAATATAATAAACAAGCCAAATTTAACTAATCTGTTCGAATAATCAAAAAGTCCAAGGGATTTTTCCTCTCATCGCCACCGTTTCCAATAAGGCGGGAGAACCGTATGTTAAACGTACGTTTAATGTGACAAATCTAATAAATTTTATTTAACGTTGGATATATTTTTAAATATTAATTTTCAATTTGTTAAATTCATCAACTCATTTACTGACGGATTAACTTTAAAACGTACGTTTATTTAACAACCTTAAATCTATTTTTATGAAAAAAACCACTTTTTATGCAAGCCTGATGCTTGCTGCATCTCTGGCATTGGCATCCTGCGAAAAGCCCGATGAGCCGGAAAACACCGAAACAACACCTCTCGCGACTCCGGTTCTGGCCTATGAAACTACTGAGACCGGCTTCACCGTAACATGGGAAGCCGTTGAGAATGCAGATTCCTACATCTACCGCCTGGATGAAGGAAATGAACAGACCACTACTCAATGCGAGGCAGTATTCACTGATATGGCTCCCGGCACTTACAAAGTCGACGTCAAAGCGTCCGCACCCTCCGGCAGTGATTATACAGACTCCGGATGGGCCAGTATAACGGTGACTGTAGAGAACGGAGAAGATCCTGATGACGACTGGTTCAACGTAGGAGATCCGTACCTTTCTTCAGATGACGGGTTCAATACCTTCGAGACTATCTGGTTCAATATTACAGGACATGACGTAGCCGCCCTACAGTATGCTGCAATCCCTACTGAAGAGGCGGAAGGACTGAGTGATGAGGAGATTCTGGAACGTCTGATACCCGTAGACGAATACTCCGTGGCGACTCTCAACGAAGAAGGGATAACTATAAATATCCTGTTTGTCGAGCCTGAGACATCATACGTCGTAGGCGCATACGCTACACGCACAGATGGTGTCACGAAACTGGTAGTGACCAATTCTGTCACCACTGACCCCGAACCAGAGATGGACCCCGCACTGGCAGCATGGATCGGAACCTATACCGTAACCTCGACAGAACAGATGGAAATTGCAGTTGACGAGAGCGGCGTTGTAACTCTCAAAGGTATACAGGAGCCCATGGAATTTGAAATCAGTATTACAAAAAATTCTTACAGCACACTGGCAATCACAGGCTTCAGTCAATACGACCCGACTATTGCCGATTACGCTGTCCTGACTGAGGACGGAGGGCTTCAGATGCTGTGCGCCGTAGTTGCTACAGGCACATGGATGCCTATCTGCTCTACCAGCGACGGAACCTACACTTTTGTAAACGGCACGCCATACATATTCACATTCTACAACAATGACGGAGTAATCACATCACAGGCATGCAGCGGAGACCTGCAGGACGGACGCACCTACACCGTTTATGCCGCTGACGTCTTCTCCATCTCAGGCGACCTGGTGAATATTCCGCATGAGCTGCCTGCATACCTGCCTGCCGGAGAGTTAACCTTGGTTAAAACCTCTTCTGAAAACACATCAGCCAAGCTTTCCACTTCGGTAACCGGCAGAAAAGCAGCCGGCAATGCCACAACAACATCCCTGTCCTCAGCACGGCAATAACCCTGCCCGGAAACATCGAAGGCTGCACCGTAAAACTCGTCACGATGCAGCCTTTTTTATGTCCAGGAGTTTTGTATCTTTGCAGTCCTAAAATACAGTGGAATGTCCAGGACACTCATAAGTTATATCAAGGAAGGAAGGAAGGTCACGCTGGAGACCGTTTTAAAGATTGCCCATGAGACAGAGACCGATGAACTGTACAGGGCCGCTGCGGAGATTACGGAAAGCTGCGCCCCGCGGAAATTCGACCTCTGCTCGATCATCAACGCCAAGTCGGGCCGCTGCCCGGAGGACTGCAAGTGGTGCGCCCAGTCGGCACACTACCATACCGGAGCCCAGGAATACGGGCTGGTATCCGAGGAGGAATGTCTGCGCCACGCCTCCGCCAACGAGGCTGCCGGCATCGGCCGCTTCTCCATAGTCACCAGCGGCCGCAAGCTCTCCGACAGGGAGGTGGACGAAGTCTGCTCAAGGGTCCGTTTCCTGCGCGGAAAATGCGGACTCAGCTTCTGCGCGTCCCTCGGGCTGCTCTCCGAGGACAGCCTGCGCAAACTATACGAGGCCGGAGTGACCAGATACCACTGCAACCTAGAGGCCGCTCCCTCATTTTTCCCGACCCTATGCACCACCCACACCCAGCAGCAGAAGATACAGACCCTCGAGGCTGCCCGCCGCGTCGGGATGGATATCTGCTCGGGCGGCATCATCGGCATGGGCGAGAGCGAGGAGCAGAGGATTGAGCTGGCATTTACACTAAAGAAACTGGACGTGCGGTCCATTCCCCTGAACATCCTCTCCCCTATTCCGGGGACACCGTTAGAGAACATACCGCCCATATCGGAGGAGGATATTCTCCGGTGCATTGCCCTATTCCGCCTCATTCATCCTGCGGTCTACCTGCGTTTCGCGGGCGGACGCGCCAGACTCTCCCGCCAAGCAGTGCTGGAGGCCATGCGCATCGGCATCAACTCGGCCATCGCCGGAGACCTGCTGACCACTGTAGGCTCAAAAGTAGCCGAGGACCAAGAACTTATCAAGCAAGCCGGATATGAACTCTGAAACCACTGCCAGCCCCAACTTCGACACGTTTGACCACGACCATCTGTGGCATCCCTATACCTCCACCATCAACCCCCTGCCGACCTACAAGGTGCGCAACGCACGGGGCTGCCGGATAACCCTCGAGGACGGCACCGAGCTTATCGAAGGCATGTCATCATGGTGGTGCGCCGTGCACGGCTACAACCATCCGGTGCTCAACGAGGCCGTCCGCCGGCAGCTGGACAGTATGGCCCACGTCATGTTCGGAGGGCTGACACATGAGCCGGCCATAGAGCTGGGCAAGCTGCTGCTGAGCATCGCTCCGCCCTCGATGAGCCACATCTTCTACGCCGACAGCGGTTCGGTGGCCGTGGAGGTGGCCATGAAGATGGCAGTGCAGTACCAGGTGGCCGCCGGACATCCCGACAGGACCAATTTCGTAACCATACGCACCGGCTACCACGGCGACACCTGGAACGCCATGTCTGTATGCGACCCCGTCACCGGGATGCACTCCCTCTTCGGCTCAGCCCTGCCGGTGAGGTATTTCGCACCCTCGCCCCACAGCCGTTTCGACGGAGGCTGGGACCCGCACGACATAGACCCGCTGCGGGAGATCATAGAGAAGCACGGAAAGGGCATAGCGGCCCTTATCCTCGAACCTATAGTACAGGGAGCCGGGGGAATGCGGTTCTACCATCCCCAGTACCTGCGGGAGGCGGCCGCCCTCTGCCGGGAGCACGGACTGCTGCTGATATTTGACGAGATAGCCACCGGATTCGGCCGCACAGGAAAGCTCTTCGCCTGGGAGCACGCCGGGGTGGAACCGGACATCATGTGCGTGGGCAAGGCCATCACCGGAGGCTATATGACCTTCTCGGCGGTGCTGGCCAATGACCTGGTAGCGGATACTATATCCTCGCACGACCCGAGGGTATTCATGCACGGACCCACTTTCATGGGCAATCCCCTGGCCTGCTCCGTAGCCATAGCATCCACCCGCCTGCTGCTCGAGAGCGGCTGGCAGGAGAAGGTGCGCAGGATAGAGGCACAGCTGAGGGAAGAACTGGCTCCCGCCCGCCGGATACCGTCGGTAGCGGACGTGAGGGTGCTCGGAGCCATAGGAGTACTGGAGATGAAGCAGCCGGTGGACATGGCCTGGATGCAGAAGCGCTTCGTAGAGGAAGGCATCTGGCTCAGGCCCTTCGGAAAGCTGGTGTACACCATGCCGCCCTTCATCATTGAACCCGGGGAACTGTCCGTGCTGACCTCCCGGATGCTGAAAATAGTAAGCGAAATTCCCGGATAACTTTTGATGCCGCTGATCATGGAAACAAATAGAGCTGTTTACGGAAGTTATGCCGCCGAGCTGGAACGGCTGGGAGTCACGGGGAGCCTGAGAGCTCTGCCGCAGGCCGAAAGCCTGGGCCGGTGGATCAGCCGTGACGGTCGCAGGATGCTCAATCTCTCCTCCAACGACTACCTCGGCCTGGCCGCGGAACGGAGTCTGGCGGAGGAATTTGCGGACAGCCTGCATTCTACCTCCTCCGGCGGGGGATGGCTGCCCCTGTCCTCCTCCTCGTCCCGGCTGCTGACCGGCAACCATGAGGCATACGGGGCTCTGGAGGAACGGCTGGCCGCCATGTACGGCCGGGAGAGCGCCTTGGTGCTGAGCAGCGGCTACCACATGAACAGCGGGGTGCTGCCTGCCCTCTGCGACCGGAAAACCCTCATACTGGCGGACAAACTGGTACACGCAAGCCTCATCGACGGCATACGGCTGTGCGAAGGGCGGTACGTGCGGTTCCGGCACCAGGACTATGCTCAGGTGGAGAGCATCTTAGAGAAGGAGGCCGGAGGGTACGAGCGCATATTCATCGTCACCGAGAGCATCTTCAGCATGGACGGAGACCTGGCTCCGCTGCAGCGGCTCGTGGAAATCAAGCGGAGGTGGCCGTCAGTGATGCTCTACGTGGACGAGGCCCACGCCGTGGGAGTACGCGGGGCCAACGGGCTCGGCCTCGCGGAGGAATGCGGCTGCATCGGGGACATCGACCTGCTCTGCGGCACATTCGGCAAGGCCCTGGCCTCAGTAGGGGCATACGTGGTCTGCGACCGGGTAATCAAGGAATATCTGGTCAATAAGATGCGCACCCTGATATTCACCACCGCCCTGCCTCCGGTCAATGTCGCATGGAGCCTCTTCATCATGGAGCGGCTGCAGCTATTCGGAGGACGCAGGGAACATCTGGACAGGATATCCTCTGAGGTACGGAAGGCATTCGCCCTGCGCGGGATGCAAATGCCCTCCGGAAGCCATATCATACCGATGATCATAGGCTCCAGCGCCGATGCGGTGCTGCGGGCCGAAGACATGCAGCGGCACGGATTCTATGTGCTGCCCATCCGTCCTCCTACTGTCCCGGAGGGGACTTCTCGGCTGCGGTTCTCGCTGACTGCTTCCCTAAAAGAGGAGGATATAGCAAAGTTGATTGAATATGAAACAGGTTTTTCTGAGACGAGTTGAGGGGGCCTCCGACCTGCTGCTGTTCTTCGCAGGCTGGGGCGCCGAGCCCGGTATGTTTAAGTACGATGAATTGACTGACGGAAGCGGTACCAGCGATGTGATGATGTGCTGGGACTACCGTGACCTGAATTTCGACGCCGGAGTGCTCGAAGGCTACAGCACTACGAGGGTGCTGGCATGGTCGATGGGCGTCTGGGTGGCCGGTCAGGTGCTGTCCGGACTGGACATGGCACCGGGCTACCGGGTGGCGGTCAACGGCACTCCATTTCCCATCCACGACAGCCTGGGCATCCCCGAGGCCGTATTCGACGGGACGCTGGCCATGCTGTCCGACAAGACTTTGAATAAGTTCCGCAGGCGGATGTGCGGCTCAGCCGAGGCTTTCGAGAGACTGATGAGCTGCTCGCTGTCCAGGACACTGGAAGAGCAGCGGGAGGAACTGGATGCCCTTGGAAAGGCAGTGCGCGGCTGCAGGCCCCGGCCATTTGCCTGGACCCATGCCGTGGCCGGGCTGGAGGACATGATATTTCCGGCCGCCAACCAGAAAGCCGCGTGGGCCGCTGCAGGAGTGCCCGTGAGCGTGCTCGACATACCGCACTGGAGCAAAGACATCCTCAGAAAACTTATCTACCTGGACAATACATGGACAAACAGCTGATACGCACACGTTTCGCTAAGTCCATAAGGAGTTATGCGGAGTACGCCCAGGCTCAGACGGTCATCGCCTCGAGGCTGTGCTCGCTGCTGTCCGCAGTACTCATGGAAGAGCCGCGGAGGGTGCTGGAAGTCGGCTGTGGGACCGGGACATTCACCAGAGGGTTCCTGAAGCAGTTCCGGCCAGAGGAGATGGTCCTCAACGACATCTGTCCGGAAGTAGAGGAGGCACTGGCCGATCTGCTCACGCCTCAGGCCGGTGAGAGCACTCCGCAGATATCATTTACTGCCGGAGACGCCGAACTTTGCAGCCTGCCCGGAGACCGGGACCTGATAGTCTCCTGCTCCGTCCTGCAGTGGTTCGAAGACCCCGGAGCCTTTATCGCCCGCTGCCGGACGCTGGTGCGCGGTGGAGGCTGCATCGCCCTGACCACCTTCGGCCCGGACAACCTGCAGGAGGTTACTGCCGTCACCGGGACGGGACTGAGCTACCTGCCCTTAGGGTGGCTGCAAGGACTGCTCGACGAGGCCGGGCTGAGGACAGTTCTGGCGGAGGACGAGCACCTCTCCCTGCATTTTCCATCCCCCACCGAAGTCCTGCGCCACCTCAAGCACACCGGAGTCACCGGTGTCACCCGCACCTCCTGGACCCGGGGACGGCTGGCTGAGTTCTCCGCAGAATACTCCTCCAGATACGGCGACGGCGACGGAAGCGTACCGCTGACCTACCACCCCGTATACCTGATAGCAAGAAAGTAATTTTCATACAGTACCACCTCATCATGAAAAACAACGTATACTTCGTAAGCGGAATCGACACCAACATCGGGAAAAGCTACGCCACAGGATTCATAGCCCGTACCTGGAACTCAGAGGGCAGGCGTACCATCACCCAGAAACTCATTCAGACAGGGAACACAGGCATGTCGGAGGACATAGAGCTGCACCGCAGGATCATGGGATGCGGCCTGCTGCCCGAGGACCGCGAGGGACTGACCATGCCCGAGATATTCTCCTACCCGTGCTCTCCCCACCTGGCCGCCGAGATAGACGGACGTCAGATCGATTTCTGGAAGATACAGAAGACCACTGAGGAACTGGCCGGCCGCTACGATGCCGTACTGCTCGAGGGAGCCGGCGGACTCATGGTGCCGCTGACCCGCAAGCTGCTGACGATAGACTACATCGCATGGAAACGCTACCCGCTGATCTACGTCACCTCAGGACGCCTGGGCAGCATCAACCATTTTCTCTTAGGGCTGGAAGCCATCCGCGCCCGCCGCATCCGTCTGCACACCGTAGCCTACAACCTCTTCCCCCGCGAAGAGGACGACCGCATCAGCCGCGACACCGAGGGCTACATCCGCGATGTGCTCGCCCGTGAGTGGCCGGATACTCAGTTTGTCACTGTTCCGGTGATGGAATAATGTCCTCCAGAAGGCCGGAGACATCATACCTTACGAGGAGCTCCTGACCTGATATCAGGACGTAGAGGCATCCGCCTGGAATATCCATATCGTAGAAAATGCCTCCTTTCAGCAGAGGTATTTCGGCAAGCGGTTCTCCCTCATAGCTGAACAGGCGGACGTATTGCTTGACCTCGGGTTCCCGGAACCAATGCAGGACAGAGATAAAGTCCGGGTAAGTCTTGGGCCGGAGAGCTAATCTGGCATCGCTGTCGTACTCCACGGACGAGATGTCGTCCACCCTGTCACCGTAGGTGCAGACTGTCCGGGCGTATGTCCCGTCTGCAGAGAAGATGTTCATGGTGTTCAGCGTCCGCTCCGCCTCGACTATCAGACCGCGGCTGCTTTCATAGGCATGGCTGCCGTTTATGAGATTGAATCCGGGCACGCTGAACGACACCATGTTGCCTGAGCCGACAACGCGGCCGCTGCCGGACTCAGGTTCCGCCTTCACCGTTGCGCTGTTCAGCCTGTCCAGCGGAGGTGTCGTCCTCCTTTCCCCGTCTGAAGTAAGGATAAAGCGGTTAATGGAATTGCGGTCAGCACCGACGTGTACTACCAGATACTCCTGCCCGCCAAGAGGCACTGCATTCAGCAACCATGGCGAATCCTGCAGTTCAAGACTCCTCGACGTCACCTCCGTCTGCCCGCTCTCCAGCGAGGCCGTCACATCCCATTCAATCAGATTTCCCGCATAATCCGTCCAGGATGCCATCAGATGACCGTTCTCCTTGTGGCTGAACTGCACACTGCTCACCCCATTGAAACTTACAACCTCGCCCGGGCCGCGTCCCATCCGCAGGAACTTCCCGTAGACAGTCCTGCCGTCCAGACTGAGGACCGTCACACACCCGGCGTTGTCGTTATTGCTCACTATCAGCAGCGAATCCTTTACCACGAAGTCACTCACTCCCAGCACTGGAAGATCCAGCGTATCCCCCTGGGCCAGTTCCCAAGTCACCGGATACCCGTCCTCCACATACACCACATCAGCGAACGCCAGCGAATTCTCCGGCACCTTCCGCCCGTTACCGCATCCCGTCACCATCAGCATCATAGCCGCTCCGGCAACCGTCATAAAAATAAATTTGCTAAAATTTCCTGCTTTCATTGTGATTATTCAGAATTTAGTTACTACTATCTTCAAAATTAATACTTTTTTTGAAAAGGCAATCGTGGAATACGAAGCAACGGTAAGCAGAAGAGCACCCTATAAATGCAAAACTCGTATTTTCAATCAATTATTATCCTAACGAGTATCTTTAGTAGGTGCCGGAAGGCACGGCAAGAACATCGGCTTTCCCCAACTATTTGATTACTGAGCGGTTACGAAAACACCCTGCGCCCGTACTTACCGTTGTCACCCAGCTGCGAGGCGCCAGCCAGCAGCCGTCCCCATCCTGCCACACATTCGGAGCGAAGCTGTCTCACTCCACTCCTTCGAAAGGAGTGAGGGGAGGTTTGGGGGGTCTGATAAAGACAGCGAAGCGTCCCGAGCACAAAAAAAGCCGGCTTGCACCGGCTTTTTTGTGCTCGAGACGGGAATCGAACCCGTACGGACATTGCTGCCCACAGGATTTTAAGTCCTGCGTGTCTACCTATTCCACCACTCGAGCCTATGATACAGACTGCAAATGTACACATTTTTTCCAATTCATCAAGTTCCATTTGGAAAGGTAGACAGCAATCATTAACTTTGTACGTAACTAATTACAAAATTCCATGACGATGAAAAAGATTCTTAGATTTATCTGGAGACTGATTGTATTGTGCATAATCCTGGCTCTTGGACTGAACTTTTTTACTCTAACCCGTCTTTCTTTCAATAAAGCCGATGAAAGCTACGCCATGGAATGTGCAAGGACTGTACGCACCCAATTTGCCACCACACTCACTCCTATCCCGCTGCAGAAAGACGAAAACGGGATGTATACAGGGATAAATGTCCCAGCAGGCACACGTGTAAAGATTCTGGCAGTCTACATGGAGGGGCTGTTCGATAAGACCGCGCCGCAGTACTACAGCATCTACCAGGACCTGTACATCGAACTGCCTGACGGCACACGTGGGTACGCGAAGGTTCCGGAAGCATGCATAGGCCTCAAATGCAGGGACAGTCAGGGCAACGAGACTGTAATCACCGGACTCGTAGAGCAGGACAAAGGCCCTAAGGAACCGCCCTATGCGCTGAAACTCAAGGATACAGGTGGAGCATACCAGTTCAGCGACATTTCTTTTGTCCATGACAGCAACTCCAGGGACCGCGCCTTCCCCGTATTCGTATACAACGAAGTGGCCCAGAGTGCAAAAAAATCCCGCCTGTACAACAACTCCATAAGTATGTTTCTCGCCGGAGGTGACGGCTACTACTCTTTCCCCTACATCATAGACAAGTACGCCATTCCCGGGAACGTGAGAATGGTGCTTGGAGTGGCCGGCATCCTGTTCCTGCTGTTCTACATACCTTTCAGGTACTTCTTCTGGCTGAGCTACTTATCCCTGAAGCCTCTGTACAACAAGAAACTGACCAACAGGGAGGCCCGCTCGAAGGCCCAGGCACGCCACCGCGTAGGCTGGTGGGCCTTCTTCATCCTTTCCGGCTCTATCTTCTGTCCCCCCGTATGGCTGATTTACTGGATGACAGCAAACTGGAAAGAGGAACTCGCCGGAATGATGAAACTAAGATGTCCTGAATGCAACAGGATGGGCATGGACATCCGGACCAGCGGATTCCGGCGTGTCCTCGTAGGCTCGCATATCGAAAATTTCAACAAGACAAAGGATTACAAGGACGGGGTCTACACCTCAAACCTCGATGAAAATGACAGACAATATATGGAAAACTCCGGCAGGAATCAGACACTGGAATTCAAAGGCCGGCGCAGGATATATGATTTCATCGCTTCCTGGACTGAGCATTTCAAATGTCCTCACTGCGGATATGCGGCCGACAAGAAAGTTGCACATAAAGAGCACGAAGACGGCGAGATCATTGACGGAACGGTAACCCGCACTGTCAGACCAACCAACTGACCCTGCCGATGACTGTTACAGCAGAAAATCCGGCAATTCGGAAGGGGTTATGCATGAATAACTGGCTGCCGGATAGGAATGCGTGAACTGAGCCGGAATCCTGACCGTCCTGCCCGGTCTCCATTTGAACTCGAATGCATCCATGACACCGTCCTCAACCTCGATAAGATCCACCTCCTTTTTCTGCTGCGTACGCCAGAAATAATGCTTGACAAATGTACGGCCCTCATAATCATTTCGTTTTATTCTTTCACTGATTATGAAATTCTCCCACATACGCCCTGCCTCTTCCGGGGAGCGCATGGACAAGGGGGCCATATTGCCTATTACACCGTTACGTATACCCATATCGTAAAAATACACCTTACGCGAGAATTTAAGTTCATTGCGCTGATTAGTAGCATAGGAAGGCAGGAGGAAAATGATATAGCTCTTCTCCAGTATCTCAATATACCTCTCTACTGTCTTGGCATCAATGCCTACCAGTACAGCCAGCTCATTGGCTGACACCATCGAGCCTGTCTGGAATGCAAGGGCCTGCACCAGCTTCTCCAGTTTATCCGGTTTGCCTATATCGTTCTCATCGAACACATCTTTATAGAGATAACTTTCTATCAATTCCTTCAAGGTCTCCTTCGCTCCTCCGGGATCAGTCACCACTTCCGGATAATACCCGTACACCATTCTGTGCTCCAACATCCTGATTTCCTCAAGCAATGACGAATGATTCACCATCTCCTTAAAAGACAAAGGGTAAAGACGGAATTCCCGTTTCCGGCCGGTAAGCGACTCATTGACAGTATCTGCCAACTTAAATGATGAGCTGCCGGTAATTATTACGCTGACATCCTTGAATTTGTCAGCTACGATCTTCAACATATTGCCGACATTGCGGATTTTCTGCGCCTCATCCACGAGAAGCCATTTCCGATCTCCTATCAAATACCTCAACTGCGTCTCGTTCACGGCCTCAAACATTGACTGCACATCAGACTCATCGCCATTCAGTTCCAACAGTTCTGTCCCTGAACCCGCCAAGCCGGACGCCAAAGTGGATTTACCTACCTGCCGCGGCCCGAGTATTGTCACGACTTTTTTCTTCTGAACAGTATTCCTTATTCTGTCCTCCAATATTCTATGTATCATAACTACCCCGTGTATTTGATTGCACAAAGATACTTAAAAATCCATAAATATTAAAATATTTATGGAGGACACTCCATAAAAATTATAATAAATCTGGAATCAGCCGCGCTTTTTGTAACTGAGGACGGCCCAGCCGATGATGACCACGAAGAAGGCCAGGAGCGGGTAGACGTACGGGAGGATGTCCCGGAAGGTACTGCCCTTGAGATAGATCATCCGCATGATCTCGGCGAAATAGGTGAAGGGATCGAAGAGGGATATGGCCCTCGCCCACTCCGGCATGCTGCTGATGGGGGTGAAGATACCGCACATCAGGATGAATACGATGATGATGAAGAATATCATGAACATCGCCTGCTGCATCGTGCTGGAGTAGTTGGAGATGATCAGGCCCAGGCCGGAGAGGCCGAAGATGAAGAGCAGCGACAGGCCGTAGAGCAGAAGCACGCTGCCCTCCGGACGCAGGCCGTAAAGCAGCCAGGCGACCACCATGCCGACACTGAGCACGATGACACCGATAACCCAGTACGGAATGAGCTTGCCGACGATGAAGGTAATCTTCGGGACGGGGGTGACATTGATCTGCTCGATGGTGCCGGCCTCCTTCTCCCCGACGATGTTCATGGCCGGGAGGAAGCCGGTGATAAGGGCCACGACGAGCATGATCAGGGCCGGAATCATGGGTATCTTGTAGTCCATCGTGGGATTGAACCAGTAGTAGGAGTCCACGGCTATGCCGCCGGGAGCCGTCAGCGTCACGGCCCCGCGCTCCAGGTTCACCTCTTCGGTGAAGTCCAGCACTATGACGTCGAGGTAGGACGTGCCGAGACTGGCCTTGGTCCCGTTGACGGCATTGGCCTCTATCAGAAGGGAGCTGCTGCCCTCCGAGAGCAGATCCTGCTCAAATCCGTAGGGCACCTCGAGGATGATGTCCGCGTCCCCGAACTCCACCTGCTCCAGAGCCTCGTCCGAGCGCATGAAGACCCCTGTGATGTCGAAGTACTCGGTCGAGGCTATCTTCTCGGTCAGCAGCCTGGAGAGGTCCGAGCGGTCGTTGTCCACCACGGCCACGTTGACGTTCTTGATCTCCATGGTGGTGGCCCAGGGGAAGACCAGCATCACCAGTACGGGCAGGGCTATGACGATGAAGAGGATGAAGGGGTCTCTCGCCATCTGCTTGAATTCCTTTTCTATGAGATATTTGAGTATCATAGCCTGTCCTTGAATTTAAATACGCTCAGTCCGGTGATCACCGTCAGGAATCCGCACAGAATCAGCACCGCGTCGAGGCAGTACCGGATGCCGAGGCCCTGGATCATCATCACCTTTATCGAGTCAATATACCATTTGGCCGGTACACACCAGGATATCCACTGCAGCACCTTCGGCATGCTCTCGATGGGGAAAAGCATGCCCGAGAGGAGCATCGTAGGGAGCATGAGCACCATGCCCGAGATAAGTATAGCCACCTCCTGCTTGGCCACGAGGGTAGATATCAGGATACCTATCGACAGCGACACGAGGATGAACAGCAGCGACACCAGCACCACCCACATCAGGCTGCCCGATATCGGCACCTTGATCAGGAACACCGACAGGCAGAGGACTGTCAGCAGGATGAAGGCCGAGACCACGAAGTAGGGTATCGCCTTGGCTAATATCACCGAGAAGGGCTTCACGGGCGAGACCAGCAGCACTTCCATCGTCCCCCTCTCCTTCTCGCGGACGATGGACACTGAGGTCATCATCGCGCACACGAGCATGAGAATCATGCCCATGACTCCGGGCACGAAGTTGAAGGCGCTCTTCATCTGGGGATTGTACATCATGCGGGTGGAGGTATGTATCTGCACGGACGGGACAGCCTCCGCCGAGGATGATGAGCCGCCCGCAGCAGCCTGGTTGAGAGCCGCCTCCTGCGCCAGCTCTTTCTGGAAGGAGGAGACTATGCTGCTGACGTAGAATACCGCCATCGAGCCGATATTGGTGTTGGAGCCGTCCACGATGACCTGCAGGCGGCCGTCGGAGTCATGGACCGCACGGTGGTAGAAATTGTCCTCGAAGACCAGGGCGATGTCCGCCGAGTTGGAGCGGAAGGCCTCCAGCACACCCTCCTCACTGTCTATGAATGCCGTCACCGTGAAATACTCGCTGGCGTCTATCTGACTGATGAGCCGCGATGTGGCGGCATCCCGCGAGGGATCGTAGACGGCCACCTTGACATCCTTGATCTCCGTGGACAGGGCGAAGCCGAAGAGCACTATCATCACCACCGGCATCACGATAAGCACCATGAGGGTCCTCGTATCCCGGAGAATGTGGTTGAACTCCTTGCCCACAAACGACATGAACCGTTTAAAATCCTTCATCCTTCCCATAGCGTCATTCCTCCCTTTTCGCCCGCCCTGCGAGCATTCTGAATACCTCGTCCATACCCGAGGCCCCGTACCGCTGCTTGAGAGCCGCCGGCGAGTCGAGCGCCTCTATCCTGCCGTCCACCATGATGGAGACGCGGTTGCAGTACTCCGCCTCATCCATGTAGTGGGTCGTTACAAACACCGTGATACCCCTCTCGGCGGCATCGTAGATCATCTCCCAGAACCCGCGGCGGGTCGCCGGATCCACTCCCCCCGTAGGCTCGTCGAGGAAGACGATCCTCGGCTCATGGAATATTGCCACGGAAAATGCCAGCTTCTGCTTCCATCCCAGCGGCAGGTCCCGCACCATACGGTTCCTCTGCTCCGTAAGGTCGAGCCGCTGCAGCAGCTCATCGGTCTTCTCCGCGATATCCCGGTCCTTCATCCCGTAGATGCCTCCGAAGAGCCGGATATTTTCCCACACCCTGAGATTCTCGTAGAGGGAGAACTTCTGGCTCATGTAGCCGATGACCTTCTTGAGCCGCTTGACGTCGCTGTTGAAATGCAGGTCGTAGCCGGCCACCACCGCCCTGCCTCCCGTAGGCTTGCTCAGGCCGCAGAGCATCTTCATGGCCGTGGTCTTGCCCGCGCCGTTGGCCCCGAGGAAACCGAATATCTCCCCCTTATTGACAGAGAACGAGATATGGTCGACAGCCGTGAAGTCCCCGAAACATTTCGTGAGCCCTTCCGTGCGTATCACCTCATCCTCCCTGAGGAAGCCGTCGTCGGCATACCCAAGGAGCTCACGGATGCGCTTTCTGGTATTTTCTCCTCTGCTCATGAGTGTTCCTCCAGTGTGTCAAGATACATGTAACAGTCCTCCACATTGGGACGTATCGGCTTGATGGAAAGGCCGCTGTGGCCTTTGGCGTGGAGGGCGGTGTTCAGGAAGTTGATCTGCGCCTCCAGGGACAATTCTCCGGGCCGCATGACCACATGGTGGGTATCCCCGAAGGCGAAGCAGCTGAATACCTGCGGTATCAGGCGGATGTCCCGCAGCAGCGAGGGCATGTGGGGACCGCTGACGGCCAGCAGGGGAAGGGTAAATTTGGAAATAATATCAGCGGGGGTATCGGTATCCAGGAAAATGCCTTTGCGGATCAATGCAATCCGGTCGCAGAGCGTCGCCTCGTCCATGTAGGGGGTGGAGACGACTATCGAGAGTCCCTGTTCCCTGAGGCGGCGCAGCATCGTCCAGAACTCCTTGCGTGAGACGGGGTCCACACCGGTGGTAGGCTCGTCCAGGAAAAGGACGTCCGGCTTGTGTATCAGGGCGCAGGAAAGGGCCAGCTTCTGCTTCATGCCGCCGGAAAGGGCTCCGGCCTTGCGTTTGCGGAACGGCTCCAGGTAGGAGTAAATGTCCTTGACAAGGTCGTAGTTCTCCTCGATGGTGGTGCCGAAGAGGGTGGCGAAGAAGCGGAGATTCTCCTCCACGCTCAGGTCCTGGTAGAGGGAGAAGCGGCCGGGCATGTAGCCCACGCGGCGGCGTATCCCGTGGTAGTCCTGCACTACATCGAGGCCCAGGACCCTCGCGCTGCCTCCGTCGGGCAGGATGAGGGTGGTCAGGATCCGGAAGATGGAGGTCTTGCCGGCACCGTCGGGTCCGATGATGCCGAATATCTCCCCCTCGGAGACCCTGAAGGAGACTCCGCGGAGAGCCTCGCTGCTCCCGTACCGCTTGATGAGATTATCTGCCTCGACGCTGTACATGGTCTAGAATTTCAGGTCGCCGTACATGCCTATCTTGACATAGCCGTCGTTGACGAACGAGACCTTGATGGCATAGACCAGGTTGGCCCGCTCGTCCCGGGTCTGGATAGTCTTGGGGGTGAACTCGGACTGGTCTGATATCCACGATACAGTGCCTTCGTACTCGCGCACCCCGTCCTCGCCGGAGTCGGCGAATACCCTCACCTTCTGGCCTACCTTGACGGCCGTGAGCTGCGAGGCGGTGATGTAGGCCCGCAGGTTCATCCGGCTCAGGTCGGCTATCTTGAACAGGGGCTTTCCGGCGGCTGTCAGCTCACCGGCCTCGGCGTACTTGACCAGCACCGTACCGTCTATCGGAGAGGATATGCGGCAGCGGCGCAGGGACTCCTCGACCTGGGCGATCTGGGCCCGATAGGAGGCGGCCTCGGCCTCGGCTATGGTGTTGTTCTGGGCGATATCGGCTTCGGTGGCCGCCAGCTGGGTCTCCAGGAGTTTGATGGCGGAGGTGATATCGTCCAGCTGCTTGGTATTGGCGGCGTCTGCGGCTATGAGGTTACGCACGCGGCCGGCCTCCCGGCGGTTGACCTCTATCTGCTCCTTGATGTAGGCAGTCTGGGTCTCCACGTCCCTGCGGCGGCTCAGGGCCGCTGCGACTCCGGCCTCCAGCTGGCGCTTCTGGAGGTAGAGCTGGAGGGTATCCACCAGGCCGCAGTCCTGTCCGGCCGTGAGCACCCCGCCCTCGTGCACGTTCAGGGCGAGAATGCGTCCGGAGGCTTCGGAGGAGACCATCACTTCGGTGGCCTCGAACGTACCCGAGGCATCGTTGGTCCCGTCAGTGTCCTTGCAGGAAGTAACCGTCATCAGCACTGCGCCGGCCACTGCCGGCAGGAGGTATATCCATCTGATCTTTTTCATGATATCCGTGTTGTTTCTATTTTCGTTTGTCAGCTGTTCTTTATAGTCTTGAGTTCGTACATAGCCTTCATCATCTCTATCTGGTGCATGATGAGCTGCTTGCGGGCCGCGTTCTCCTTGTTTATCTCGGAGACCAGGTCGGAGGCGTTCTTGGTGCCGTTCTCCACTCCGGCAGCGGTGGACTCGCGGATTTTCTCCCTGAGTTCCACTATCCTCTCGTCATCCTCTACCGTCTTGAAATAACGCTGTATCTCCGCCACCTGCTCCTGCACCTGGAGGTTGGTGTTGAAGAGGAAGGTCTCGCGCACCGAATTGACCTGCTCCTTCGAGTAGCCTACTATCTTCTTGCCGTACCCGAGGCTATAGAGCTGGCTGATGTTCCACACCAGACGGATACCGCCGATGGCGAAGGGCTGGAAACTGTTGTCCAGCATATTGAGTCCCGGACGACCGTAGCCTCCGCGGATGAAGAGGCTGAACTGGGGCAGACCTCCGGCGGTCCAGTAGTCGAGCTGGGTGTCTATCTCCAGTTCCTGAGCCTTGTAGAGTTCCAGTTCGGGGCGGCGTATCTCCGACACTATCAAGGCGTCCAGCATCGCCTCCTTGTCCATCCCCTCGGGCAACGGCATGACCAGCTGCCGGCTGTCGTCTATCCTGACCCCGGTCATCATGGTAAGTACACGGAGATAGGCCTCGAGCATGGACGAAAGCTGGTCCCTGCTCTGATTCTGAGTGATACGCTCGACCTCGATCAGGTCTAAGTCGGAAAGGTTAGCCACTCCGTTGGCGATACAGCCCTCGATGCGGGCGTACTCCCTCTCCAGCTCTTCCATCAGGATGTCCACCTGTCGGATCTGCTGGTCAAGGTAGAGGATGCCGAAGTACAGCTCGTTGACCTTCTCCCGCAGCGAGTACATGTTGATCTCCTGCTGGGCCATGTCCACGTCAGCCTTGGCCCGGATGTTGGCCCGGTTGGCCGCTATCATGCCGCCGTCCCAGAGCACCTGCGACAGCTCGATGATGGCCGCGTACTGGTCCTTGCTGAAGGTCGGCATCTCGATACCGTAGGGGCTCAGGTCGAAGGGAAACTCCAGCACGTCGGTCTGCCAGGAAGCCGAGCCCTGGAGGGATATCTGGGGGAAATAGTTCATGTAGGCGTTCTTCAGGGTGTACTCCTCCGTCAGGTCCAGCAGTTCATAGCGCTTGACCAGAGGGTAGTTCTGCCGGACGAGGTCGTAGCACTGCTCTATGGTGTAAACGTCCGGAGCGTCCTGCTCCAGGCTGTCCTGCGGGAACGTTTCCAGTTCCTCACTGCCCGTGAGCACCCGCTCCGCAGACATGGCGGACGCCCCGGACACCGGGAGCACCGCTGCAGCTGCGAGGGCCGCCGCCAGTATATATTGTCCTATCTTTTTCATGGCTTGAGACTTCCTATTATGGTTCTGATTATCTCCTGCTTGCGCTGGGCGATGAACTCCTCTTTGTTGGCCTCGGTGACCAGGCCCATGTCCTCCAGGAAGGGCAGGACCACGAAGAATGTCACGACGAGGGAGAACATATTGAGCGTGATGTCCATCGTGCCGGTGGGCCGGATGCGGCCGCTCTCCACCTCAGCGGCGATCATCGCCTCGAGACGGGAAGTAGCCTCCGCGCAGAGGTTGAAAATGCTGTCCTTGAGGGTCAGGCGCTGCTCCGGATTGATGACGAACTCGCTCAGAAACATGAACGGCAGCCGCTGATTGTCCGCCATCAGGTCGAAGAGACGGGACGTGCGGGCGGAGATAAGCTCCGCGAACGGAAGTTCCTCGTCCTCCCTCTGGACTATGCAGCCGATGAACTGGTGGAACTTCGCCTCGAAGATCTTCGAGAAAAGATTCTCCTTTGTCCTGAAATAGTAGTGCACCAGAGCCTGGGTGCAGCCGGTCTCCCGGGCTATCTCGGTCATGCTGGTGAGATTGTACCCCTTGCTGAGAAAGAGCCTCTCCGCACTCGCGAGTATCCGTTCCTCCATGCTGCTGTCGCCGCCCTCCCGGCCTTCTTTGTCGTCCTTGTCTTTCATCGCGTATTTAATAAGCAATTAAATGATTTATTAAACGCAAATATAATACCATTTGGCGACATTCCGCACCAGTTCCCCGTCATTTTTCACATACTTTCCGCATCTATTTTCCCTCCTTTTCTTCAACTATATTTTATCGGGCCGACGCTCTTTTCACAAAACACTGACACCCATCCATTTGAAAACACACCTCCCGCCGTAAGGCTTTTCAAAACGCTTACGGCGGGAGGCCCCAATCAAACGAGACTGAATACCAGCACGAAAGCTGTCAACCCTCAGTCCGACAAAAATTCGTCAAGCATAGACTGCAGCCATCGGAGAGTTCTTGCTACTTTCACAGTGTCAATCAGACACTGACGCATACAGCATGTCCAGGCTGTCACCATCGCGGTAAAGCACTGGAAGGGCATCGGCAGGCAGCCTGTCATGCACCATACAGAAATTATATCCACTGACCAGGCCGCACAATTCCGCCAGTCTGTCCGATGTAAAAGGCGTTCGGGAGAAAAAAACATTGACGTAATCCCTGCTGTCTCCCAGGTCATAAACATCAAATTTAGGATAAGGTTGAAAAATCCGGGCACAATAGATTCCGGGAACCGCAAGCTCCGGTACTTCCGGAACAACACTCATTCCTCCGAAACCACATACTGCTGACAGCTGGACACATCGCATAACATCTTTCATGCCGTTGAAAGTATGGCCGAAAACGGTAATCGGAGCCTCAACGTCATATTTCCATATAGTGTATGCACCGCAATCCTGAACAAGACGCGGCCGGAAAATCTCCGCAAGCTCCTCCGGAAGAGTCATCTTCCCGCGGAACATAACTCCTCCCCTGGCCTTCTGTTCCTCATACCGGCGGCGGTGCTCCCGTTTCTGCGCTTTGGTCGGCATCGCAAGACCCTCCTACCCCAGTTTTGAATCCAACAGCCCATACTCGCAGCCGATGACCGCTTTCTCCTTCCACTGCACTCTTCTCATCACATAATAAAACAGCAGGAGAGGCCGCGCCCCGGCCCGACCCGCTTTCCTCGCCAGAGAGAATATCTTCTCCTTCAGGGCTTCGTAGTCGATAAGTTCCTTTTTCATCGCAATATTTTTATGTTATCCGGAAGTATAGAGCTTAAGGTGACGGTGAAAATCCACATCTGCTACCAACTGACATTTTTATTTTATATCCACGATTGCCGGTTTAAACTTATATTTGCGTCCCGTTTCCTACAGACAAATACAATATGACTTTAAGAGAATACGTACCTTTCTATAAGCGCAACCTGAAAGTGGCCTTCCCCGTGATGATTACCCAGGCCGGGCAGGTGCTGGTGCAGCTGGCGGACAACATCATGGTCGGGCACCTAGGCGCGGCCCAGCTGGCGGGAGTGTCCTTCGCCAACGCCATCATCATGATCGGGCTGGTCTTCGCGATAGGCTTCGCGCAGGGCGTAACCCCGGTGGTGGGACAGCACTTCGGCAAGGGTGACGGACGGGCCGTGGCGGTGGCCCTGAGCAACTCGGCCGCCCTCAACGCCATCATGGCAGTGGTCCTCACCGGCATCATGCTGACCGTCGGCGCCTTCATGGACCGGATGGGTCAGGACCCGGAAGTGCTCCGGTACGCCAGGCAGTACTATTTCATCATTGTCGCGGGATTCATACCCATGATTGCCTTCTTCAACGTCCGCTTCTTCTCCGAGGGCATCGGCAACACCCGCAACGAGATGTGGATAACGATAGGTACGAACATCCTCAACATCTTCCTCAACTGGGTGCTCATCTACGGAAAACTCGGTGCTCCCGCCTTAGGAGTGGCAGGAGCAGCCTGGTCTACGCTGATATCCAGAGTACTGGGTGCAATAGCCTTCCTGATCATCCTCTTCCGGGTTGAGGAGTACCGCAAGTTCGTCAGGCTCACCCCGCACCGGGCGGTACACCTGCGTGAGATGCTCCGCCAGCTCAAGCTCTCCCTGCCCATATCGCTGCAGAACCTGCTGGAGGTCACGGCATTCAGCTTCGCCGCCATCATGGTAGGCTGGATGGGCAAATACCAGCTGGCAGCCCACCAGATAGCCCAGAATCTCAGTTCCCTGTCCTTCATGATAGCCACCGGCATCGGTGCCGCCGCCACCATCCGCGTCTCACACCAGTTCGGAGCTGGCCGCCGGGAAGACGCCTACCACGCCGGCATAGCCGCAGTCCACATGGCCGTGGCCATCATGGTCTTCTTCGGTCTGCTGTTCATCAGCCTGCACCGGGTAATACCTTTCATATATACTGAGGATCCGGCCGTCATCCCCATAGCCGGAAGACTGATCATCATCCTGGCCCTCTACCAGGTCTTCGACGCCGTGCAGCTGGCCAGCCGCTCTTCCCTGCTGGGGCTCAAGGACATCAACATTCCCACTGTATTTTCCGGCATCTCCTACTACGTCATCTGCCTGCCGAGCGCCTACCTCCTCGGATTTACCTTCGGACTCGGCCCGGAAGGGGTCTGGATCGGACTGCTGCTGGGACTGGCCGTGGCCGCGCTGCTGTTCAACGTGCGCTTCCGCCGCGTCTGCCGCCGCTACATAGCACAAGAAAAACTGCCCTAGAGAGAGAACTCCCTCCACGCCTCACCGTCCCACTCCGAAGACCAGACCTGAGGCCGTTGAACCACACCGTAGAGCTGTTCCGCTACAGTTCTCACATTTTCAGAAATAAAATCAAAAAGGGCCCCGAAAGAGATCTCCTCAGGATGCTGCTGCAGGGCTTTCAGAAGGAAATAGGTGAACAGCCCGTGCCGCATCTTCGGATAAGGAAGGGCCGCCTCATTTTCTCCGGCCGCATAGAATGTCACTATGCGGTCCTTGGGCCGCAGCCATTCCTGCGGGGTATCCCTGTCCCGGAAGACATTTACCCTCATGCCGTTGCGGCTGATTTTTCCATACGAGGCATCCACCAGAATAAGTGCATCATCCACTCCCCACTGCGAGATTCTGGAATAGAGGCTACTGAGCCCAAGTCCACTCTGCACGCCCGCAGTAGCATAGTCCACAGGCAGAAGATAAGTCTCACCCACCCCCTTGTCCAGCAAGCATTGCCCTGAAAAATAGAGCAATATCCTCGTATCTGCATCAAAGACCCTTGAAGTTTTGTCCAGCCACTGCATGAGGGAACTGATATCCCCGGCACCGGCATTGGTCAGAAAGTAGGTCTGATCCTCCGGAATATGAAGTCTGGAACGGCAGTATTCCCGGAAAACCGCCCCGTCATTAAGTGCATAGGGAACAGTCATCCCTGTCGTATAGTTCTCATTGGCAATGACTACAGCATACATGTCGGAACTGCGGCGTCCTCTCTCCGGAACTGCGGTATCAATATCGGCGGCAGCAGAGTCGGCTTCGTCCTGCATCATCCGGCGGTAAATCTTGCCCGGCAGGGTAAAATCCAGGTCCTCAAGGTCGTAATCCAGCAGAAGTGTCCTCTTCGGATTATAGTCAGGGGAAGTCCAGGTAAATGTCCGGCGCCCCGGAAAATCGAGTGTAACCTGAGCCAGGGCTGTGTGGTCATCAGAGACAAAGTAGCGGAACTGCGCGTCAGCCCTCTTCCAGGTGTCGGCTATCTCCCGGGCCTCATCCGCAGGCACTGGCAGGTCGATATGGAAATGACGGCCGTCCCCGTGGTCTCCCCTGTCGATTATTTCCACAGGGAAAGTGCCGGAGGCCGCATCGTACGGTCCCGGTACAAGCTCCGGATCCTCAAGCCTGTTGGCTCCGGTATACTCAGCCTCATAGCGCATCTCGAGTCCCTCCAGACGGGCTGCGAAAGTCTCGTCGTTGACTCTGGCCTCCCAGTCAGGCACCGTCTCTCCCGGCTCAGGAAGCTGCCATTCATTGACCCTGTTCATCACCTTGTCCTTGGCATAGACCGAAAAAGGAATACCACGGATCCAGTTGAGCGCCCTGTCCTTCGTGGCATACCACAGTCCGTCTCTGAAGACAAAGCCGGTCGAGTCAGCCCGTCTCACTGCTGCGAATCCGTCGGAGCCAAAATCCTCCGCCATGTCATAACGGCAGGGAACAAGCTCATTGCCGTCAGTATCGACATACCCCCAGAGACCGTTCCGGCAGACTGCCGCATAGCCGTTGACAAAACGGCGGACCTCATCATATCTGTATGTCACCAGGGTATCCCCGTCATGATCTATGAACCCCCACCTGTTGCCTGACATCACTGCAGCATAGCCTCCGGCAAACTGATCCGCGAAATCGAAACGGCACGGAATCACCGTCAGTCCACTTGTATCCACATAACCCCATTTGAGTGTCAGGGAAAGCTGACCGAACACCCCGTCCTCCGAAACACTTCCGCCTCTGGACAACACGGCCGCAAGACCCTCCGAGAAATTCTTCGCATCATCGAACTGACAGTCTACCACTATGTTGCCGAGACTATCCACATATCCGTAGCTGCCAAACCAGTCCCTGTACGGCTGAAGTCCGCTGTCCTGCGCTCCGACGACTGAGCCCGCAACCTGAGCGGCCGACAGCAGCACGCTGAGCATCAGCCGCATTATAAATTTTCCAATATTGTTCATTTCTTTTGAAACATTCCCAGAACTCACCGCAAACCCCGTGCCGAGAACATGCGCAGTCATAATATATGAAAATAGCCCCACCGAAACGAGGCTAAATCTGGAGCGGAAAACGAGACTCGAACTCGCGACCCCGACCTTGGCAAGGTTCGCTGCTCCAAGGTCTAAAAAGGCTCCGCCTTTCCAGACTTACCAACTGAGCTATTTCCGCAGCCCTTATAATCAGCGATTTATACAGTTGAGGTGAATTTAAAGAACGATATTTCCCATCTATGATATCACGAGAAAATGAGCAGGGGTAAATATCGGGGTAAAGGTACAGAACATCGTTTGCGGTTAATGACTGTTGATGATTGCTCACTGTAACATACAGATGTTCAATGAAAGACTTGTCTCTTACAGCACTTAGCCATATTCGAGACTGGTGAAATGAATCTTACTTTGCATGGCATTAAATAATATCTTTGTAAATCAATAAGTTGTATTAGTCGATATATAATATCACGAAGATTATAGAGGCCTCAGCTCAACTGTCATTCCCATAGCCGCTGCTATCTTGTAGAGTGTTGCGACCGTGGGTATGGTAAGACCTCGCTCCACACGGGAGATATAGCCTTTATCCGCTCCTATGCGCTTGGCCAGCTCTGCCTGTGTAAGTCCTGCATTCTTCCTTGCATCCAGAAGAATCTGAGCATTGTACTCCTCCCATGCATGGTTTATTGCTGCGTCTCTCTGAGGCGTACCTTTTGCTCCGAACTCCTTCTCAAGTTCTGCGCTAACATCGTAAATGTCATTTGTGCTCATAATATTCATTTTTTAACTTTATTGCTTTATCTATCTCGCTTTTAGGGGTCTTCTGTGTCTTCTTCTTGAAGCAGTTGAAGAGAATGACTATCGTATCTCCGTCATAGGTAAAGAGCAGCCGGAACTCATTGTTTCCATAGTTCACCCTAAACTCGTATATTCCGTCCCTTATGAACTTGATGTAATGATGCGGTATCTTGTCCTCCGTCTCAAACAGCAGCAACGCACGCATTATCTTCTTCCTCTCCTGCTCCGACAACTTTGCCATAAATTCGGCATAGTACCCTTTATATGCGATTATCCTTTTCATGCTGCAAAGATACAAAAGTTATATAAAAATACAACCCAAGAGGTATGTTTTTCTCTTCCCCTACGCCATATTTCTTCAAATTTTCAATTAATATACCCCTCTAAGAATTGTGTCGTAGGCGATGACACAAAAATCCCCTCGTTGTTTTGGAGGGGAGTAAAAGAGATATTTATTGGGGAATTCTAGGGAATATCTTCTTCTTTTCTCTATTCAGTTTTTCCAATTTCTTTTCCTCGGCTTGAATTATTGAATTGGCTTTCTTGAAAAGGACATCTGTGTAATGCTCTTTATCATCTTTCAATTTAATATTAAAATCTGCTAGCTCGGAACGGAATGATTGATAATTTGTACTGTATTGAACAGTCATTCTACTATTCTGAACTGTTACCAACATTATGGTCATTTCATCTATTCTCTTTTTGTACTGCTTAACACAAGTCTCATAAAATTCATTTAGGTCTTTTTCATCCGTATTTTGCGTTTGACTATGCAGTAATCCATAAGAATTATACAGTCTTGATGTCTCCTTTGATAACTCATTCAATTCATCTAACACTTTTGGTATCTTCTGATAAAATTCCTCTGATTCTTCTTTTGGTGTATGTAGAGAAATGCTACCGATATAAGCAAAGTCCAGTTTACTTATACGCTCTGATAGCGCACTGTTTAGTTCCTTAATATGCGCTTCTTGCTGTGGAATCAGAATATTCAATGTGTTATGTTTGGAAGATTGCCACATCGCTATAAAAGCTACAGTAGCAGATAATACTCCACCAATATATGAGCCATAGAATCCAAGCCAATTCACCTCTGTTCCGACAACTCTTATACTATCCAATGGGTTTGTTGAGCCTATGATTATGTTCAGAATAATGGGTGTAATCAATACAAGAATAAGTATGAGTGTAATCCACAGTTTTCTTTTCATTCTAGCATATTATTAAAGTCCCTCCACCACCTCAGCAGCAGAGGGACAGTTTAACATTAGTTATCTGTATTCTATTATATCTCCGTATACAGATATGATTTCCTGTATAACATAGTCATCAAGACTATGATTACTAGGCAAGATGATTTTTTTCAGTTGATTGCCATTACAATTCAAATCTGTCAAAGCAGTATTGTTGCTTAAATCAAGAGATGTGAGCTGATTATAAAAGCAATACAAATCTGTCAAAGCTGTATTGTTGCTTAAATCAAGTGAGGTGAGCTGATTATAAATGCAATTCAAATCTGTCAAAGCAGTATTGTTGCTTAAATCAAGTGAGGTGAGCTGATTAAAACTGCAATCCAAATATGTCAAAGCAAAATTGAAACCTACATTTAGTGAGGTGAGCTGATTAAAACTGCAATCCAAATATGTCAAAGCTGTAAAATACTTGATTTCATCCAAATACTCAATACCACCACTTCCTACTTCAAGAGTCTCAACGACTAAGGCCTCTTTTTCAGAAATCCGCCCGTCTCCATTTCTGTCTATACTTCCAAAATCAAAAACAAGTTCAAGTACAGCCTTTAAAAAGCTCGGGTCTTTGAAATGGATAATCTGGCTGTCATCTTTCCATTTCTCGCACGAAACTGCGCACATCGCCATAAGTGGCAATGCAAGTAATAAAATCTTTTTCATAATAACTGTAATTTATTGGTTGATTTGTAATTCTACTTTAAATAAGCAATTTTGAGCATCGTATTCTGTTACCTTAAAAGTTCCAGATATGTCTTTTATTAGACTTTCTCCATTCGAATGATTTACTCGGACAGTAGCACTGAAATTACCGCTTTTGCAGTTTTCGACACAATCTGGCTCAATTGCATTACCTTCCGCATCATAACATCCACAAATTCCTGCATTTCCGATTGCCTCTGTGGAGATAACATTTGATGATAGCAATGCTGGACAATTCTTCAATGCTTTAGTTACTGCTTCTTGCAGATTGATTTCCTTTGTGGTCTTTGCTTCTCGTACCATTTGATTTGTACTTGTGTCACCAACCCCTAATGACGTTCATATAAAAAGAAAGTGTGGAGTTGTTCCGCTTATCTAACTGAAGGTTGTGGAAGGACCTTAACAACGATAAACGATGCAATACCCCACACTCGTATAGATATGGGGTATCGGCATAGACACACCGAGGCCATAGTCTAAACAAGAATGAGTGCTGTTCGTTTGTCCCGTTGTTATTGAAAACTTCCACATTTTCAGTTAAGGACAGTGCGAAAACACTTTCAACATGTCTTGTCCCACAGATTGCTCCGTAAGACACGACAAAGATAGTAAAGTTTTTCTCAAACAGCACTCAAAATGAGGAGTATTGCATCTATGAATTTATTTTGTTCTCAGTATGTAAACACTGTTGATGTGATTTCAAATCAGTTCTTCATATCCAAACTGAGTTGGAAGCATATTTAAGGACGAATGACAGAATTTTGAAAATCTCCTTTATATACCCTCCAAAATTTTGTCACACCTTTATAAGCCGATATTTAACAGGATACATTTAAAACCAAAAGACCTCCAACTCAGTCTCCAGTTTCCCCAAATCAAGTTGGAAGCCTCTCAATGTTCCTGTACTTCCCATCACCTCATCTGTTCCGCTATCTCCTGTATCACTCCGTCCATGTAAAGTGCCTGCCCGCTTGTTGTTCGTCCCCACCAGTAGCAGCCATAGTCCGATAAAATTACCTCTCCCTTTTCTTTAAGCAGTTCTGCCATGTAGGGAGTAACAAGCCACCATTCCATGATTTCACTGTTCTCATCGAGGTTCTGGAGACTGTCCAATAGGCTTTCATCGTGTCTCATGAGTTCTTCTACGACCAGATTCTGATTTTCGAGGATAAGTCTGTCTGTGATTTCATTCGCTGTCATGTCCATAAATAAAAAAATGCCGCCCCTTGTGAGAACGGCTGGTTAAACAATAGTCTCGGTAATGTATGTTGTCTTAGTTCGTTTTTTTGGATGATTGTAGGTTGATGTTTCGGGAGTGGTGCTTCCTTTAAATGGATATATCTAATACAGTACCTGTCGGGAGTACCCCAGTATAGTAGTCACTTGAAATGGATTTTGGTTTTTCTCGAAGTATGGGCGGGGGTGTTTTGGATAGATACGATGGCCGTGTGCTCAGCCAGTATAAAAGAAACCCTCCAGTTATTTGCCGGAGGGTGGTATCTTTAAAGTTTGCTTCTTCTAATGTCTACTCCTTTATCAGATTGCCGACCTTTGCTATAAACTCCCTTACTGGCTCGAACAGCGGCTGCATTTCTTCGGCAGTTGTTACATAAACGCAGTTATAGTCGCTTTTCTCTCTCATTGTCTGGAGTTTGATGTACAGACTGGATGCATCTGCCGTAAATATGCCTGTCTTCACATAATGTTGTCCGAACATCACCAGTGTCCCTTTATGAGTGCTGACATTGTATCCATCCTTAACAAGAAGTGCTGATACTGCATGGAATACCGCATAGTAAAGTCTGTTGGCAACGGCATCCCAGAAGTCCAGCGCAGCTATGCTTTCCGCTTGTTTCAAGAATGACAATGCCTTTTCATATTCCAGATTGACAATAATCCGGCGTTCTTCATCATTCAGTCTCATACCAATACTATTCCGTCCTGTTCAACATTCTTGTAAAATGGAGTGAACGAGCATTTTCCCCATTCCTCCTTGGTATAGATAACAGGGCTTATCAGTTCACCTACATCCCAGCTCAGTGCGGCAAAAGGGTAAAGCACGTTGTCATAATCTCCATGCTCTATCTTCGGCTTGTCCAGAAGTATCAGCAGGTCCCAGTCGGAATCCTCATCAGCCTCATTCCTCGCTCTGGAGCCGTACAGTATCAACCGCGCTCCTTTCGGGAGAACTTCCTTGGCTATCCGCTTTATCTCCTTAAGTATGTCGCTCGATTTCATAACTCCGTGGCTTATATGGCAAATATAACACTTTTATCCGTAAACCGATGCTTTTCACACCAACTTTATCTGGAGATGAACAATCTTTCTTTAAATGGATACCCTTAAAATGCCACCTTATAAGCAGTATCTTTAAAAGGATGAAGTCTAATACAGTTACGGCTTCGCCTTTCATATAAAGGAGTATATAATGTCTCCAACTCCATTTTCATCCGACTGAAATTTGTTTTGGAGAATCAGTATCTGTCCTTATATATACCAACTTTCCATTATCCTTTTCTCTTTATATACCCGCGAAGCGGTCTTTGTTCCCAGTATCATAAAGTGCTATCAATTCTGCGCCTAAAGTCAAATTTTCTTATAGCAGAATCAAGTTACAGCGCAATTTCGTTAGCACATTCTTTATATGGTAACAGTGACCTCCTCTTGACCGTGGATTTGAGGTAATATTTTTTATGGCATGAAATGCTATTCTTATAGAAACCTCAATCTCGTGCCCGAAAAAATCTGTCAGTTTTTTATATGGAGGCAGAGTGACTTCATTCTTACCGTTTATCTATCCATTACAGGTCTTATATATCGGTCTGATTGCCTGTTCTCTTACTTGGAAGCGCATTACCATATTTTTTGAGTTATGAATGTTATTTTATATAGACTCTGAATTTCGTTACTCAGAAAATATGGTACTTTCTGGAGTTTCGGCAGGGAGGGCTTCTTCTATCCTCCCCACCGTGTTAGAAGTTCCTAAGTGATATGAATGTCCTGCGCAGTATCATCATGCAGTGGATGTTCTTGCCGTCAATCTTCCTGCTCTCCCTCCTCACCTCGTACCATTCGTCTATGTCGGTTGCCTTTGCGGTTTTCTTGATTCCGAGGCTGTCGTATATCTTCTGGAGTTCCGCCTTTACCTTGGCTGACGGTATCCATGTCTGTTTCTTCAACGCCAAATCCAGCATCTCCACGACCTTTACCGCGAAGTTCCTGCTGCTCTCCGCTATCAGTCTGCGCTTGATGTTGGACTGGTGGTATTTCATCCTCCTCACTTCCACTGCCCCTATCTTTTCATATGCTTCTTTAACAAGAGGATTCCTCGTCTCTATCATCTGTCTCTCTATGCTCGGGGTCAGACATATCTCCGGCTCCTTGTCCCTTATCTCGCAGTATCTCTCAAAAAGGTCCTCGAACTTTGCCCTCGGGGATAATACCGCTGCCATTTTAGGCTCAGTATAGCTGTCGCTGTTGGTTATCTCTATCCCTTGTCTCTTTATTTCATCTTCTACTGTGTTGCCTGCCGTGTATATGCCGTTCACCGTCTTTCAGTTCAGTATCTCGTACTTTGCCATGTTCCTGTCCACTTTGTATGTTCCTCCGTTGTTTATTATGTATCTGTCATCGCTGTATGATATTATTCCCCGTGTCTTTGGCTTTATCCTGTCTGGTGCCGAGTTGAGCCATCGCACGTATTCCTCAGCCTCCTCCACACTCTTTCACGTGGCGTCCTCGAACTGCTCCAACGTGGTGTCCTTGTAGGGGAGCGTGTCATACAGGTGTACTGTCTCTCCGTATCTTGAATCCCTCACACGTCCGCATATCTGTATCATCGAGGTCGATATGTCTATGAGGGTATGTCTTTTCCTCGTGTCGCTTACTATGAATGTCATTCCGTCACTGTCGTATATGTCGCACCCCTCGAAAGCCGTTGAGGTGTAAAGGTTGATTCTCCTTACCGTGTCCTTTGTGCTGCTTCTCGGGAATCCGTCCAGTTTCACCGTATTCTCGTCATTGTCCGCGCATACGATTCTCGCAATGTCCGGCGTGAGTTCCAGTGCGTCTATAACTGCCTTTGCACCCTCCACACTGTTTAGGAAGATGTGCAGGTTGTACTGGGTATCATGTCTGAGTGTGTCCCTGCATATTCCCGTCATGTACTTTAAGGGGCTTCCGTCTATCCTGTGGCTTCTCACCTTTATCGGAGTGATGTGCGGTCAGTCTATCCTGTACTCCGGCATATCGGCAAGTTCCTCCAGCCAGTACTTCCTCTCTATCGGTGTGGCGGACATGCAGGTTACTCTGTTGAACTTCCTCGCGGTCTCCAGCAGGTTCCTTATAGCCCTGTTGCGGAAACTGTACTGGTTCAACAGCAGATGCCACTCGTCAATACACAGGTGCATCGTCTCATAAGGGTCGTATCCCATTGATGTGAGTATCCCGCAGACCTTTGGCACTGAATCGTATGTGGTCATTATCTTCGGCAGGTCTCCGTGTCTCTGCATGTACTCTGCTATCTCCCTTGTCTTGTCTCCCTCTCCGTATATCGGCAGCAGCACTGGTCTTCCGTTGTCGTTATCGGGGTACTGTGCCGCCTTGTTCCCTATCAGTTCCACGAATGGTGCGGCTATGATTGTGGGTGTTCTCTGCTCCGTTGCAAGTGTGGTGGCTCCGCATCCAGTCGTTCCCTTGCTCAGAACGCAGTTGGAGGGTATCTCTTCCATTCAGTCTCCGAGGTATCTTGCCTTGTCTGGTGCTGTTATCCTCGTATCTGCTGTAATCTCTTTTGTTTCTGTTCAGATTGATGTTGTTGCTTTTGCTATCATATTAGTTCGGTACTTTAGTTGGATTTAAATCGGCTGCGCTCAGCCTTATCTCTTACATATTCCCATTACCATAAAATTTGAGTAACGAAGTGTATTTTATATAGACTTTAATTTTCACAACTCAAAAAATATGGTAGATACAGGGTCTCCGTGCATGAGTACTCCACAGGCTCTATTATGTATGCCCTCTGCCTCCGTGTCATCAGTATCTCCAGCAATATCGGCATCTCCTTGGCCTTTGAGCATATTGTCGGTCCGTGTCTCCTGCGTTTTGCTTTTTCTCTCTCCATTTCTGTTCGTTTTATTCGGTTAAATGTATCTTCTGCGTCCCTGTCTCTTTTTGGGGCCCCAGTACAGCTCAGTCACCGCTCAGAAAATATGGTACTTCATGGCACAAGTTAAGGGGAAAGCGCCTGTGAGCCTCCCCCTTGTCCTTATGTACCGTTACGCATATGTGAGCTGCCTGTATGGGGTATTCCCTCCATCAGACCTGTGCCGGGCGTGGCATCTGTCTCATCTGAATCTGTAATGCTAAGATAGGAAATTTTTCCGACTTATCCAAATAAAATTCCACTGATTTACAGAGAATTGAACCTATTGGAGTAATGGCTTCATCATGCTGGCGGATGCTATGTGCAATGTGTTGTCGGGATATTTGATGAGGCTGGAGGCCGGTTTATATATGTTGCCCGAGTGCTGGGTCAAGATACGGTTGGAAATTGATTTGGAGACTTTGCATCCTGTCCTATATGCTGCCGTCTGCCGTGTTCTGGGTTCATTTAAGACCTTGAATCCCTGTTTTTGTTCCTTGAATGTTCAGAAATTACTGTTTCCAGTACGTTTTCTATCCCGAAGCACCGTTTCTGTTCCGTAAATGTTCAGAAAAGCATGTTTCTTGGTATGATTTCAATGCATTTGCTGTGATTCTGGACTATATTCCCATGCAGGAATTGAAATGTTGATATTCAGCGATAAAATGGAATGACAACTTTTTCAGAGGGCCATATATTATTGGATGATTTCAATTTTTCTCCACTCCGTTAAATGGCTCTGTTTACAGATAGGACGTTCTCAATTTCCTGTGAGTAGACTATACTTCCGAACGGGAATGTCAGTTTTCTGTTCTGGAATGTACGTCCTTTGCTGTATCTGATGAAGTCCTGTGTCTGCTGTGAGTATTCGAGGTGTCTGTACATGTGGGACTGGAGCCAGTTGATTCCCCTTGTCATTGTCGGGTCCGGTGAGTAGCTGGAGATGTCTGTCATACCGTCCCTGCCCTTTATGAGGAAACAGAGGATGAATGCCTCTATCTCTCGGTTCAGCAGGAGTGCGAAGTCCAGTTCGGTATTGCCGTATCTCAGACCTGTCCAGTAGTAGGCTTGTTCCGACTGGTCTATTCTCGGTGTGATGATGAGGGATGTGTCGGGGAAGTTGGTTGATGCTTGTCTGATTAGGTTGATTAGGGATTGGTTGTCCATGCCTTTGAGTGCGAGGCGTTGGTAGGAAGTGAATGATGTGCTGTTCATGATGTATGATATTTGGATGATTGTCAGTTATTTTGGATGATTACAATAACAGAAAAGGACAGGATATTTCACCTGCCCTTTGTCGTTGAATAGAGTTTGATATATGGAGGATTCACAGAAGATTCTTCATAGCCTCGTCTATCTGGGAGTTCTCGAAACTGTCGAGGTAGATTTGGGTGGTTTCAAGGTCGGAATGTCCCAGACTCTCGCTGATTATGGCTATGTTCACTCCAGACCTTTTCAAGACGGTTGCGAATGTATGCCGTGCTACGTATGTGGTCAGATTAACCTTTAGGCCAGCCATTTCTGCAATCCGTTTCAAGTTGGCATTGACATGGCCTATCACTTTATGAACACGGTTGCATATCTGCTGCTCGCTCTTATGAATATGCCTGTCCAGTATCGGGAAGATATAGTCATCTGGACTTGCATTCGGCTTGGAATACCTCTCCATTATCTCCCTTGTTTGCGGAAGTATCGGGCTGTTGAGTTCCTTGCCTGTCTTGTGCCGCTGATAGTAGATGCGCCCGTTCTGGATATCCCCGTACCTCAGAGTGGCTATATCCTTGAAGTTTATCCCTGCCACACAGTAGCTGAACAGGAATATGTCCCGTGCAAATGCGATAGAATACACCTCAGTGCTTGCCGGAAGTTCCAGTGACTGAATCCTCTGCACGTCCTCTTTGGTGATGGCCCTTTTGCGTGTAGGCTTCCAGAATCTGCCGACATTGTACTGCTTGAACGGATTCTCAGTCTCGGCAAACACTTTATGCTTAACGGCCTTGTTATATACCGCACGAAGCACACTGAACTTCGTTGCTATGCTGTTGGAGGTATTGCCCTTACGGATGAGAAAAGCCTCGAAGTCCTGTAAATACTGGAGGTCTATCTGCTCAAACCTCTTTCTACCCAGACCGCATTGTTCCAGCAGGTGCTTGCACGAGGTATATTTGACTGCCGAACCGACCTTGCCTATACCCTTTAGATAGTCTATCTGCTGCCGGAAGTATTCGGAGACAGTGCAGTTGATGTACCTGCTTTTCTGGCCGAACAGGGTATCAAAGCTGACCTCCGCATCAAGTGCTTCAAGCCGCTGAATCTTCTTCTCTATCTCCAGTCTCTTTGCAGTTATCTGCATCTGGAGAACTTCCGAATCTGGATATGTGGGGATTATATGCTGTTCTGTATCATCCCATGCGCCAAGTGGAAGCACAACTCCTGTCGCAAGATAGCGGACTTTGCCTTTAAGGGTAAATCTTATATGTATCGGAGCGGTATTGCTTTTACTGGCCTTATCTTTTCTTTGAATGATTTTTATATTGATACTCATACTGTTACGATATGAGCAAACGATGAATCCCTATACCGACAGGGGTAAAGATTGGGGTAAATGCAGGGGTAAACATTCCCCCGAAATCAGCCACATTTTATCGGAAATCCGCCTCCGTTCACTGAAATTTCAGACAAGGCCACATATATGCCATAACCATGTCAGAGCGACATAACAGACTGATATATATGAAAATAGCCCCACCGAAGCGAGGCTAAATCTGGAGCGGAAAACGAGACTCGAACTCGCGACCCCGACCTTGGCAAGGTCGTGCTCTACCAACTGAGCTATTTCCGCGATTGGGATTGCAAAGGTAGGCAATATTTTCGTATTTCCAAATTTTTTGAGAAGATTTTGGCTATATTTGCAAAAAGTATGAAACAGGAGAACTATGGGGAGAAGGAAATACATGCAGGGGCCCGGACCGGTCAACATAGGAGGAACGGGACGGAGATGCAGGGTGTACAGTAAAAAGAAGACCGGCGGTGGAAATGAAGGAGCCGGAAAAGTGAGCCCCCTCAGGGAGAACGGAGACAGACACGCTACTGGAACACTGGGCGAGGAAATGGCTTTGGAATACCTTTTGCAAAGAGGATATAAGTTGCTTGAAAGAAACTGGCGCTGCAGGTACAAGGAAGTAGATCTGATTATGGAATGGGACGACGGGCTCCACATAGTGGAGGTCAGGACCAGAAGAGAGCCGGCTGCAGTCGCGCCCGAACATACTGTCGGAAAGGAGAAGCAGTACAATCTGGTAGCGGCCGCCGGTGCCTACATAAGAAAAACAGGGTACAGCCGTGACGTACATTTCGACATCGTTTCGGTTGTGCTCAGAGACCCGGACACGGAAGTCAGGCTTATCCATATCCAGGATGCATTCTTTCCTATCGGCCTATAACCCAGAAGAGGCAAAAGACAAAACACAACTATAAAAAAGATTAAAGAGATGAACAATAACTTCTATTGCGTTATTATGGCCGGTGGAGTGGGAAGCCGCTTCTGGCCTGTCAGCAGGAATACCCGTCCCAAGCAGTTTCTTGACATACTGGGCATAGGCAAAAGTTTCATCCAGCTCACATACGACAGGTTCCTCAAGATTGTTCCTGCAGAAAACATTATAGTGGTCACGTCTGCGGCATACGCCGGTCTTGTGCACACCCACCTGCCGGAACTGCCCGCAGAGAATATCCTGATCGAGCCGTACAGACGCAACACGGCCCCCTGCATAGCATACGCCGCCACGAAAATACGGCACATGAATCCCAACGCCACCATGGTAGTGGCCCCGTCCGACCATTTCATATCCAATGAAAGTCTTTTCGTGGACACCATAACCTCCGCCCTCGACTATGCATCCCGACGGGACGAGCTCTTCACCCTGGGAATCGACCCTACCCGTCCCGAGACCGGCTACGGCTATATCCAGTGCAGCCTCAAGGAATCCACTACTGTTAACGGCAACATCGCTTACAAAGTCAAGACTTTCACGGAGAAGCCCAACAGGGAACTGGCCCAGGTGTTCGTCGACAGCGGAGAATTCCTCTGGAACTCGGGCATCTTCGTATGGAACGCATGTACCATCTGCAAGGCACTGGAAAAATGGCTGCCAGAAATCTACTCCCTGTTCAAGGACGGCGACAGATACTACGGAACACCGCAGGAGCAGGACTTCATAAACAAGATCTACGAGGAATGCCCCGCCATCTCGATAGACTACGGAGTCATGGAAAAAACAGCCAGGGCCTGGGTGTTCCAGGCATCTTTCGGCTGGACAGATCTGGGTACATGGGAATCCCTCTACCTCCATGCCCCCAGGGACAGCAGCCGCAATCTGGTAAAATGCCACGACTCCATGATAGACTCCACCACAGACAGCGTCATCATCTCTCATGAGAAAGACAAGCTGATCGTAGTCAAAGGCCTTGACAACTACCTGGTCGTCAACACCGATGACGTGCTCATGATCTGTCCCCGGGACGAGGGTCGGTTCAAGGAGGTAATTGCCGACCTCGCGGTGAACGACAAATCCAAATACATGTAAACTAATTAGGAGACATATATGACAGAGAAAAAACCACTGAACATAAACATCCAGTCCGAAATAGGCGGGCTTGATGCTGTCCTGCTCCACACTCCCGGAGCAGAAGTCGAGAACATGACCCCCAAGATGGCCCAGAGAGCGCTCTACAGCGACATCCTCAACCTGTCCATCGCACAGGAGGAATACGCTCAGCTCAGCGGAGTGCTCCACAAGCTTGCCAAAGTATACACAGTCAGCGACTTGTTGGTTAAGGTCCTGGACAACGAGACCGAACGCCAGGCCCTCATAGGCAAGATTTGCGTAATGGAACAGGTCACCGACTACTTCGACATGCTGATGGACATGTCCTCTGCCCGCCTTGCCAAAGTGCTCATCGAAGGACTGCCGGCAAAAATCAACACCCTGACATCATTTCTCAACGAGGACTACTACGCCCTCTTCCCCCTGTACAACTTCTACTTTACCCGTGACGCCGCCGTGACCATAGGCAACAACGCCCTGATATGCAAAATGGCCAACCGCGTAAGGACCCGCGAGTCACTGATAATGGAAGCCATCTACAAGGGCAGCGGCGAGTTCAGCTGCGGCATCATCAACGCATATGACTACCAGCCAGGCAACCACGACATATACATGGAAGGCGGAGACATCCTCATCGCCCGCGACGACATCCTGCTGCTGGGCAACGGAGCCCGTACCAGCACTCAAGGCATAGACCTGCTGACAGCCCGCCTCGGAGCGCTGGTTTCTGAAGGACGCCGCCACATCATCGTACAGCAGCTTCCGCACAAACCGGAGTCTTTCATACACCTCGACATGGTATTCACCCTTCTGGACAGGGACAAATGCATGGTATTCGAACCGCTCATCCTGGGTGACAATCAGTACCAGACCGTCCACATCACCATGGAAAACGGAAAAGTAGTGAAAATCAACAGCGTATCCAACATCCTGTCAGTCCTCAGGCGACTGGGCATGGACCTCGAGCCCATAATCTGCGGAGGCGAGTCAGACGAGTGGGACCAGGAGAGAGAGCAATGGCACAGCGGCGCCAACTTCTTCGCCTTCGCCCCCGGCAAGGTTATCTCATATGCCCGCAACACCCACACCCTCGACGAGCTCTCCAAGCACGGCTTCGAGATTATCCCGGCATGGGACTTCATCGAGGGCAAGGCGTCAGTGGAAGGAGACAAGCGCTGCGTAATCACCATCGAAGGCTCAGAACTGCCCCGTGGAGGCGGCGGAGCACGCTGCATGACCATGCCTCTGTCGCGTAAGCCTGTTAAATGGGAATAAAATATCTATTACAGAATATGATCAACGAGAAAATCGACAGCATACTGGCGGAAATCCAGAATGCAAAAGCAAGGACAGACAAGGAAATAGAAGAACTGAGGGTCCGTCTGCTCGGCAAGAAAGGAGAAATCACCCAGCTCTTCGAGGAGTTCCGCACCATATCGGCGGACAAGAAGAAGGAATTCGGCCAAAAACTGAACAATCTCAAGAATATGGCTGCGGCTAAAATCGAGGAACTCCGCAACAGCACCGCGACATCCTCCGAAAGCACTGCACCCTCATTCGACATGACCATGCCCGGAGACCACTTCGAGCTGGGCACCCGCCATCCTATATCAATCACCCGCGAGGAGATCATCTCGATTTTCCGCAAGCAGGGATACGCCCTGGCGGAAGGGCCCGAGATCGAGGATGACCACCACGTATTCGAGGCTCTGAACTTCCCTCCCGACCATCCGGCAAGAGACATGCAGGACACATTCTTCATCTCCTCCGGCTCCAATCCCATATTGCTGCGCACACACACCAGCTCCGTTCAGGTAAGAACAATGGAGAGCCGCAAGCCTCCTATCCGCGTCATCTGCCCCGGCAGGGTGTTCCGCAACGAGGCCATCTCTGCCCGCGCCCACTGCATCTTCCATCAGGTCGAGGGACTGTACGTAGACCGCAATGTCTCTTTTGCCGACTTAAAGCAGACGATTCTGATCTTCGTACGCGAGATGTTCGGTCCGGATACCAAAATCCGCATGCGTCCCTCCTACTTCCCTTTCACAGAGCCCAGCACAGAGGTGGACATCAGCTGCAACATCTGCGGCGGCAAGGGCTGCAACATCTGCAAGGGTACCGGCTGGCTCGAGATAATGGGTGCCGGCATGGTGGATCCCAATGTCCTCGAGGCCTGCGGGATAGACCCGGCCGTCTACACCGGATTCGCCTTCGGAATGGGAGTAGAGCGCATAGCCATGCTCAAGTGGCAGGTCAAGGACCTCAGACTCTACTTCGAGAACGATGTCCGTTTCCTCAGGGAGTTCGAGACCTCCATCTAGAAACAATTCTGACTGAATAAAATAAAATCCCGGCAGCCGTTGACAATGACTGCCGGGATATTTTTTTACAGCCAGCTCTGGTCCGCTAATCGAAGATCCAACGGAAACTGAGCTGCATCATCCATGTGGAAGAGAGGCTTACGGAAGGAGAGAACTCCCTGGTCAGACGCTGTGTACCGTTCGCCATGAAATGGTAGACAGGAGCAGCGCTCTGTCCGACACCGCCCTGATTGTAGCCGTTGCCGGCAATTTCGAGAATCTGGGTGCCGTTTGACGACCAGAAGTGTCCCCAGTTCTGGCTGAAGAGGTTGCCGATGTTCTCAATATCGAGGCCGATCTGAAGTGTGTGACGCTGACCGTTCTTCTGAGGGATATAGAAGTTCTGGAAGATACGGACATCGAACTGATGGGTCCAGGGAGCCACCAGGCCGTTGCGCTCGGCATACATACCCTTGCGGGAGCTGAGATACTTGCTGTTGTTGATAAAATTCCAGAAGTCCTCAGCCTGCTCTTCGGCTGTATACACGCGGTCCCAGTTATCGGGAGTATAGTCCTCGAAGGTGAGCTCGTCCTTGCTTGCAGGAACATAAATCAGGTTGTTGGCTCCGCCGTCACCCACGATGTTGTCAGTATAGGTATAGGAGTACCTGCCGCGGGGACCGCCCTCATAGAAAATGCTGATACCGGTAGCGAAGTTCTTCGCATATTCTGCGGTATAGCTGAGTGAAGCGATCAGACGGTGAGGCATCACGTAGCCGGCGTAGCCGAGCTCCACAAGGTTCTGACCGTTGACCGTAGCAGCATTCTGCCAAGCCGAATACACCTGGTCTCCCCAGCCGTCACCGTAGCTTCTGGCGTCGCTGTAGGTGTATGCGATCATACCGTCGAAACCATAAAAGTTGTGCTTCTCTGCCTTGACGGTGACTGAGTAGTAGTGACCGCCTTTCTTGGAGTTGTTGAGCAGGTATACGTTCTGGAGACTGGGCACATAGTAGCCGTCCCACACGTAGCGGTTGTCAGCAAAGTTGTTGATATTGGAGTATACGGGGTCGAGCAGACCTACGTTGGTGATGGTCACAGGATTGATGTCATAGTTGAACACACCCTCAACGGACAGCATCACGTCACCGGGCATGATGTAGTCGAGAGCCAGGGAGGATTTCCAGGTCTGGGGCATCTTGAGGTCAGGAGCCATCAGGGAGATGCTGGAGATGGAAGCGGCACCGGGTTCCACTCCTTCAGGATAGAGCCAGTTGAGCTGGTCAACCCGGTTCACCATGAAAGGAGGAACCTGCTGGTCGCCCTCCACCCTGGTGGTGGTGGCCTGGATTACACCCGCGTCACCGGCCTGAGCTACAATCCATACGAAAGGCAGACGGCCTGTGAAGAAGCCCGAGCCTCCGCGGAGCACGAGACTGCGGTCCCCGAGGATATCCCAGTTGAAGCCGATGCGGGGCGAGAACATCACTGTAGTGGAAGGAAGCTGCAGAGTGCTGTACTTGCCTCCGTTGCCGTTGTAGTCTGCGAATGTTCCGTTAGACACCTGAGGATTCTCCATGATACCGAGATCAGGATAGATGGGCACCTCTACACGGAGACCGTAAGAGAGCTTGAAGCGCTCGAAAGACATCTCGTTCTGGATGTATGCGGATATCTGATGGAAGTCGAACTGAGGGAATGCCTGGGACCAGTCACTGTTGAAAGAGTGGGTGATAGCGAACTGGTGAGGATTGTCGAAAAGAGTATTGCTGTTTATGGCGGACATCAGGGCATCCTCGTCATCGAAGCAGAATGTATAGTAGCCTGCACCGAATCTCTGGAAACCGTTCTTGGTCCTGTTCCACTCGTACTGGACACCGGCGGTCAACTGGTTGATACCCAGAGATGCTGTCACCTCGTCGGTAACGGTTACGGTATTCACGTCCCTGAGGTTGCCGAGCGAGAAGAGCTCTGTACCGAAAGATGTGTAGTAGTAGTCACCTACAGCGATATCCACAAAGGGAAACATACCGCCCTCCGTGCTGCGGGGCTCATACTGATGGGAGTATGTGGCACGAAGCACGTTGTTGACCTTTCCGTCGAGGAAGCGGGAGTTGAGCTCACCGACCACCGACATGAAGTTGTTCTCCTGGAAATAGCGGGCGTTCTGGAAGTAGATTGCCTCCATATCCTGCCTGTTACCGGTAGCGAAGTTCCTGTCACCCAGACCGCTGGTAGATGTCGAAGGAGGAAGTGGACTCTTGGAGTTGGTCATGTTGAAACGCACGTTCAGCTTGTGGTTGTTGTTGATGTTCCAGTCCAGACGGGCGAGGAACTTGTAGGCAGGGCTGATTGTGGAATATCCCTGATATGAGCCGGGGTTATAGCCATACTCGTTGATGAGATAGTTCGAAAGAGCGTCCATCACGGATGCGGAAGGACGTGCGATACCGTCATCACCGTTAGTCCAGGGATTCTCGGGTGTAGCGGCACGTCTCGAAGGACCGGGCTCCACGTCCCTCTCCATCTCGAAGTTGAGGAAGAAGAAGAGTTTGTCCTTGATGATGGGACCGCCGACGCGGGCACCTACGAGGAGGTGCTGCTCGGGATTGATGGTGAGCTCGTTGCCCTCCACCCATTTGCCTCTGAACTTCTCATTGTAGAAATAGGAGTAGGCAGATGCCTCGAACTGGTTGTGTCCCGAGCGGGTAACGGCGTTCATTGCCGCCCCGATGAATCCGCTCTGACGCACATCATAAGGTGTCACGTTCACGGATATCTGCTCGATGGCGTCCATTGATATAGGAGAGCCGTTTGCGGGCATGGTGCCTCCGATACCGAATGCGTTGTTGGCCGCAGCACCGTCGATAGTAAAGTTGTTCTGCCGGTAGGTACCGCCACCGATCTGAGGTCCGTTGCCGCTGTCATACGCCTGAGGAGTCAGCTTGATGATATCCTGCACGTCACGGCTGATGACAGGAACACTGTTGATAGCCCTGACATTGAGGGATGTCACGGCTCCTGCTCGGTCCGAGCGCATATTGGAGGTAGCACTCTCAGCCACTACCACCACCTCATCAAGATCCATGCTCTCCTCCTGGAGGGCCGCATTGACTACGAAATTGTCGGCCAGCGCTACATTGATGTCGGTGATCTCCGTGATCCTGAAGCCGAGCATCTCGACTCTGACAGTATAGGGACCGCCAGGAAGAATGTTGAGAATGCGGTAGTTGCCTTTGGAATCAGCTATTGTCCAATACTGTGTTCCCGAAGGTACATGAACTGCGATAACCGTAGCACCGGCCAGGTCGGTGCCGTTCTCGTCTGTAATCCTACCGCTGATTGATGAAGTTGTGACCTGAGCCGATGCGGCAACAGCCGCAAAGAGACTCAAAAGGGTCAAGGCAATCTTTCTGATTGTTCTTTTCATTGGTGTAGATTGTAAATTGGTTGTAAAATTTCTCGCAAAAAAATTCAAAAAAATTTGCATATCCAAATTTTTGTTATGACATTTGCGTGACATTTCCAAAAAGGAATGTCAAAACGAGTTTTGTGGACAGATTTGCCTGCTTGCAACCACACTAAAAAATGCTAAAATGAATCTTTCATACAGTTAGTGTTTTGTCAAATCTCTCCGAAACTCGTTCGGAAGAGATTTTTTTGTTTTATATACCTTTTATATATTATGGCATATTTTTTCACTTCAGAATCAGTTTCAGAAGGACATCCTGACAAGGTGGCCGACCAGATATCGGACGCCATACTCGATGACTTCCTGCGTCAGGACCCCGAGGCCAAGGTGGCCTGTGAGACATTTGTAAGCACCGGACTTGCCGTCATCTGCGGTGAGGTCCGCTCAGAGAACGCCTACGTGGACATCCAGCATGTCGCCCGCGGCGTAATAGAGAAGATCGGATACACCAAGGCCGACTACATGTTCGACTCCAAGTCATGCGGTATCCTCTCCGCCCTGCACGAGCAGTCGCCCGATATCAACCGTGGCGTTGAACGCACCGAGGAGGAGCAGCAGGGAGCCGGTGACCAGGGCATGATGTTCGGATACGCCTGCAACGACACCGAAGAATACATGCCCCTGCCCCTCACCCTCGCCCACATAGCACTGATAGAGCTGGCCAGGATACGAAGGGAGAACCCCTCCCCCATGCCCTATCTCCGTCCGGATGCCAAGTCCCAGTTCACCATCGAGTACAGCGATGACCACAGGCCGCTGAGAGTGCACACCATCGTCATATCCACCCAGCACGATGACTTTCCCGCTGCGGAAGACATGGTGCCCGGCACTCCAGAGAACGATGCAGCCATCCAGAGCCGTATCCGCAAGGATATAGAAACCATCTTGATTCCCAGAATCATCGCCCGTCTGCCTGAAAGGACCCGTCAGCTCTTTGACGGCAATTTCATCCTCCATGTCAACCCCACCGGCAAGTTCGTCATAGGAGGTCCCCACGGAGACACCGGACTGACAGGACGCAAGATAATCGTGGACACCTACGGAGGCAAGGGCGCACACGGCGGCGGAGCGTTCTCGGGCAAGGATCCCAGCAAGGTGGACCGCTCGGCGGCATACGCGGCCCGCTATATTGCCAAGAACCTGGTAGCAGCCGGTGTGGCCGATGAGATTCTTATCCAGATAGCCTACGCGATAGGCATCGCCGAGCCTGTCAGCATCTTCGTCAACACCTACGGAAAGTCCAGGATACCCCTGACCGACGGACAGATAGCCGAGAAGATCCGCACGATTTTCGACCTGCGTCCCGCAGCCATCATCAAGCGTTTCGGACTCAAGAACCCGATTTACCTGCCCACAGCCGCATACGGCCATTTCGGACGAGACCCCTTCAGACGCAAGGTTCAGCTCATGCGCGACGGAAAGTCAGTAGAGGAGGAAGTCCAGTTCTTCGGCTGGGAGCTCCTCGACTCGGTTGACATGATAAAGAAGGAGTTCGGAATCTGACATCTAGACGTTCCTCGGGACGAAGGCCACACTGGCGTAAGAGATTCTGACGTCGGGTATGCAACGGAGAGCCTCCCAGCAGGCCTCTACAGTCGCACCGGTAGTGAGCACATCGTCCACGAGCAGTACATGACGGCCGCTGAGCTTATCAGCGGCTTTTTTTATGTCTCCGATGACAAACGCACCTGTGACATTCTCCCATTTGTTTCCTACCGACATGCGGGTCTGGGATGTGCTGTAGCGGACACGGCGCAGGATTCCGGTCAGGACCGGAACTTTGCCTCCCAGTCCCTCCGATATGCCGCGGGCTATGACCTCAGCCTGATTGTACCCGCGCTTCCACTTCCTGCACCAGTGCAGCGGCACCGGAACAATGACATCGGGAACGGGATACTCCCCATGCATATGGAGCCCCAGCATATGGCCCAACCAGCGGCCCATGGGCGCATTACCCTGATATTTGACTGCATACAGCAGCCGCCTGTAATCATTGTCCTTTGAAAAATACATGAGGGACACCACTCCCTGAAGATATGTCCGGGCCCAGAGAATCTGCTCGGCCGGGTTGTTCCTCCAGCTCCAGAAATACGTCAGCGGCATATCTGCCAGACACTCAGCGCAGACATACCGTTCATCAGTGTCCAGACAGTCACCACACACTCCGCACCTCCTGGGCCATATCATATCCGCCAGCTCCAGCCAACCCCTGCTCCAGTCCATATCTATTCCAACTTTACGACGGTAATGCCGGAGCCGCCGCGTTCGACATGCTCGTCGGCAAAAGATACGACCCCGGGGGTGATGCGCAGGAGCTTGCGGATTTCCTCCTTGAGGACACCGGCTCCCTTGCCATGCAGGATGCTGACATCGGACATGCCGACCATCAGGGCATCGTCGATGAAGCGGGTGACGGCAGGTATCGCTTCGTCCAGATGCATGCCACGGATATCAATCGAAGGCTTGAAGTTAAGCTTGCGTTCGGAAATCGACGAGGAGAGCCTGACAGACGGAGCTGCTGGACGCGGAGACTTGACAGACGTGCGGTACTGATTGGCGGACAGGGGAATGAGCTTTGAGACATCCACGCGGGAGAGTATCTCCCCGACGGCTACCGTGGCCTTTCGGCCGGCAACCTGCACCACCTCGCCGCACATACCGCTGTCCTCGAGCCGGACGTACACCCCAGGAGCTATCCGGTCCGGGGCAATACTGTCGGGACGCACATCAGAAAGCGCGGAGGTTTCCGGTCCATCAGGGCCGTCCGTTGAGCCAGACTGTCCCTGACCGTTTCCACCGCCTGCCGCACGACGGGCCCGCCTTTCCTCCTGCCTCCGCTTCCGCTCAATAATCTGAGCCATCTTCCGTTCTATCCGGGCCTCCATCTCACTGCGGGCGGCAGCATCATCCGCCACCGAAGCCACAAAGTCCTTCAGCTCCGAACGCACCTCCTGAGTCCGCTGCTTCTCTGCCTGAGACTCGCGTATCTCGCGTATCGTGCGCTCAATCTGCCTGTTGGCCTGAGCGACTATCTCGGCGGCCTGCGCCCGTGCCTCATCCAGGACACTCTTGCGAAGAGCCTTTATCTCAGAAAGTTCCTTCTCGTACTTCTCAGTCATCGAATCCAGCGTACGGTCCGCGGCCTTGACCCTCACCAGCCGTTCCTCCAGTTCACGCCTGTTGCGGGCTATCCTGCGCAGGTTGCGCTCCACAGCAACATAATCCTTACCGGCCCTCTCCTCAGCACCGTGGACAATACTCTCGGGCAGACCTATCTTCCGGGCCAGCTCGAACGCGAAGGAATTGCCCGGCAGACCTATCTCCAGGCGGAAAAGAGGCTGGATTTTCTGGACGTCGAAAAGCATCGCGCCGTTTGCGATACGGCTGCTGTTGCTGGCATAGAACTTCAGATTGGTGTAGTGCGTGGTTATCACCCCGTAACAGCCTTTCTTCTCAAACTCGCTCAAAATCTCCTCGGCAATCGCTCCTCCCGCCGCAGGCTCGGTTCCCGAACCGAACTCGTCTATGAGCACCAACGAGCGGTCATCCGCCAGAGCCAGGGCCTCTTTCATGTTGAGCAGATGCGAACTGTAGGTACTCAGATCGTTCTCCAACGACTGATCATCCCCGATATCCACAAACATATCGTGAAAAACTGTCATCTCGGAGCTCTCCGAAGCCGGGATGAGGACACCCCATTGGAACATATATTGCAGCAGGCCCAAAGTCTTAAGGCATACAGACTTACCTCCGGCATTGGGCCCGGATATGAGCAGTATCCGCTTCTGGGATGTCAGCACCACATCCAGGGGCACTATCTTCTTGCCCTCTTTTTCCAGCGCCTCCTCAAGCAACGGATGCCGGCCCTGGCGCAGCAGCACCTCCCCCCTGTCCGAGAGCACCGGCTTGCCGCCTCGGAAACGGGACGAGACAGCAGCCTTGGCCAGAATAAAGTCCAGCTCACCCATAAATTTTTGAGAATCTATGACATCCTCGATATACGGCCGCAGGAAATCAGTGAACTCAGTAAGTATCCGGAGTATCTCCCTCTGTTCCTCGAAATGCAGCTCTCTGAGCTGATTGTTGAGCTCCACAATCTCCATCGGCTCGATGAACGAAGTCTTGCCCGAGGCCGACTCCCCATAGACTATTCCTGGCACTTTCTTCTTGTTGCCCGAGGCGACCGGAATCAGCATCTTGCCCTCACGTACGGACACCGAGGAATCAGCATCTGCCACTCCGTCCTCCTGAGCCTTGCGCAGAATTGCCTGTATACGCCTGGAGACCGTTCCCTCCTTGTCCCGGATAGCCCTGCGGATGGAATACAGCTGTTCCGAGGCATTATCCCTCACGTCCCCGTATTTATCCAGTATCTCATCTATCCTCCGGAGCACCTCCGGGAAAGAAATTACCGCCGAGGTCATGTCCCTCAGCAGAGGATACTGCCCGTCCCTGCAACTGCCGAAGAAATTGAGAATCTTGCGGAGTGTATCCAGGGCTCCGCGCAGAAGAACCAAAGACGGCAGGTCAATATGCGAGAAGGGACTCCGCAACGGGACCAGAAAAGGAATGCAGTCGGCATATCCCGATGTCGGGAAAGATGTCTCGAACATAAGGATGACCCGCATCTCGTCGGCAAGACCGAGACGCCGTCCAATCTCGGCAGGATCCACAGAGATCTGCTCGCTCTCGGCCCTTTCCCTGCCGTAGCCAGTAGAGCAGCGGGCGGCTATGGACTCGCGGATCTTGTCGAAGGCGAGCTTGCTTTCGATTTTTACGACATTAGTCATGGACACAACTGTTAATTATCCTTCCGGTAGGAATTCTCTATTGAGAGCTTCAGCTCGCTTATACTGGTGATGGTCTTCATCTCTCCGCCGCTCACATAGGAAATGTTGCCTGTCTCCTCAGAAACGACGATGGCATCCGCATCAGTATCCTGGGTGATGCTGACAGCGGCCCGGTGACGCATTCCGTACTGCGGGGGGATATTGGGATTGTCCACGATGGGAAGGGTGCAGCGGGCCGCGACGATACGGTCCAGGTCTATGACCATGGCCCCGTCATGCAGAGGAGTGTTCTTAAAGAAAATATTCTCTATCAGACGTCTGTTGACAGCTGCATCAATGCTGTCTCCTGTCTCCGTGACAAATTCCAAGGAGGAGTTGTGCTGCAGGACAATCAGAGCTCCAGTCCGGGTCTCTGCCATACTGCGGCAGGCCTGGGCGATCTCGTCCAGGGATGTGGCCTGCATCTCCTTGTCGCGGCGTCCCAGGAGGATACGGGTGACGAGGTTGTTGCGCGACGAGGACAGGTATCGGCTTCCGATATGCAGCAGAAAGCGGCGGATCTCCGGCTGGAAAATGACAATCAGGGCGATGACACCCACTCCCAGAATCTGTCCCAGAATGGACGAAAGCAACTTCATGTTCAACGCCTTCACCACAATCCACGCAAGGTACATCAGGAGGATGCCGGTGAAGATGTTGAACACGGACGTACCGCGCATTATCCGCACCATCTGGTAGATAAGGATACCTACCAGAATGATGTCGATAATGTCGATTACTGATATGTTGATAAAATCAAACATCTGTTACTTTACCTCAAGCACATCTCCGGCGTCCTTGGCGACAGCCTCTTTCCACTTGTCGCTGTAACCGGGCTGGTCGGGAGATGCGGGTATGCGGGGCGAGTAACCGTTGTCCATGAATGTTCCGTACTCTGTCTGCTTCTTTACGTTACCGTCCATATATTTTACCAGCAGATAGATGTCCAGCTTGGACCATGTGTCGAAGAGGTCCTGGGCCGCGGAGATACTGTACTCGGTCAGGAAACTGCGGGCAGCAGCGGTACTCTCGGGAGTAGGATTCTCTCCGAGCAGGTCCATGGCAGCAGCGTCGATGACGGGCTGCATCTCTAAGGCGGCGTTCTCCCTCTCGTCAATGACAGCACGCACCTCCGGCTCGATACGGTCGTAGAGCATGTATGCAAAATTGGCTATGCGGTTGGTTACCCAGAACAAGGATGTGGGAGAATACTCCACGAGACTTCCGTTGCCGACCTCCACGCAGTTGGGAACATCGTACACGGATGTGTAGACGGGAGTCAGGCAGGAAGTGGACGCGTCATCCACTCCGAACCAAAGGACTCCGCCGATCTCATCGGGCAGCCAGCTGCGGCTCTGGCAGACAATCCAGAATCCGGTCTGCTGGGTGGCGATAGCCCTCTCGTTGAGATATTCCTTGCCGTCATACTCGAAATACATGGGCCTCCATCTGTAAGGGGTGTGGTGTCCGCCGGCTCCGGCATCCACCGTCATGTCCATGGGAGTACCCTCGTAGTGGTCGCGCATCACGTCTGCCACTTCCTTCACACCGATTTTCCCGGCGGGCTTGATGAAGAGGGGCATCTTGTTATCGGCGTTGTAGCCCATGGCGAAGTCGAGGTACTCCTCGGCCTTCCTGTCACCTATCATTCCTCCTCCGAGGATGTTGAAAGCAGACCACACGCGGGCCTCGCAGCCTCTCATGCCGCCGAACTCCAGTGGATTGTAGGCATCACAGAAACTGAACTCCTCGTCTGTGCCCTCGAAATACCCCATCTCACGGGCGAAGTCAACCACGTCCTCGGCATAAAGCCAGTTCTCGGGGTCATCGAACACGATATGGTCGATACGGGACTGGTTGGCGTGGGCACAGATATATCCGTCAGGCACGCGGGCAGCCACCCAGACGATGCCCTTGTTCACATTGCGGCCCTTCTTGTCGAGCTTCGTCCCCTTGCCGATGAGCTCCATGATCCACACTTCGTCCTTGTCGGCTATCGAGAAGGACTCACCGCTGGAGGCATAGCCGTACTCGTTGGCCAGGCTGACGATGGTCTGAATGGCCTCGCGGGCTGTCCTGGCCCTCTGAAGGGTGATGTAGATCAACGAACCGTAGTCCATGATGCCGGTGGAGTCGTACAGCTCGGAACGTCCGCCGTAGGTCGTCTCGGTAATGATGAGCTGATGCTCGTTCATGTTGCCTACGGTCTGATAGGTCCTGCCGGCCAACTGGGGAATCTGCCCGAGAAACCTTCCGCTGTCCCACTCATTGATACTCATCCACAGACCGGGAGCGAAGAAGCCGGCAGGGGTGAAATACAGTTCGCCATAGAGTTGATGGGAATCGGCCGAATAGGTCACGAGAACCGAGCCGTCCTTCGACGCTCCTTTGGTTACCAATACGTTAGTGCATGCAAGACCGACCTGCGCGATAGACAGCCCAAGAACGGCGCACAGTGCTGATTTAAAAAAATTATTCATGTCAGTATCCGATTTTATATAAATTTGCACAAAATAAGACCAAAAATAGTGAATTTATATTTTATATCCAACATCATGCACCGCAACATTATCCGCATCATTACTCTTATGCTCGCCATAACACTCTCGGCGACAGCACTTAAAGCACAGGAACAAGAAGAGCAGAAAAGTCCTGAGGAGATGGCTCTCGAAGAAGCCGACCGCCTGGAGGAGATGCTGGTGCTGCAGCCCCATCAGACATTCTACATAGACTCCATCCTGCAGCACGACATGCGGGCCCTGCACGATGAACTGCAGCAGCTGCAGATGTCAGGCACCAGGGAATACGTGGCATTCAAGCAGGTACGGGACAAATGGATCGCCCGGATAGACAGCGCATACAAAAAAGTCCTCACCGAGGAACAGTGGATGCAGTACTGCCGCTCCACCGGAAAACTCAGCAAGGAAGAGCTTAAAGCCCTGAAAGCCAAGGAAAAAGCCAACAAGAAAGCTGCCAAGGAGGCAGAGAAAGCCAGGAAGGGGAAAGACTAAAGTTCTATGAATACCGGTTTCCTGTCCCTGTAGTACACCTCATACCGGAAACCGGCCGCCAGCGCTGCCTCCCTGCACCAGTCGAAACGGTCTCCCAGACGCGTGATGTCATGGGCATCTGATCCGAACGACAGAGCTTCGCCGCCCAACTCACGGAAACGCTTGAGCACAGCTATGTCCAGTTCAGGACGCCGCCCGCGGTAAAGCTGATAGGTCTTGGTATTTATCTCCATGGTCTTTCCGCTGCCAGCGATGAATGTCAGTATTGAGTCCAGCGCCTCCCCGAACTCCGAATAGAAGATGGTCGTCTCCTTGTAATCAGGATATCTGGTGATATAGTCGTAATGTCCCAGAATGTCGAAATCCGGCATCACCCTTATCAGCCTTGCGAACTCCTCGAGATAGTGCCCGTAGGCATAGCGGTAGGTATAGGGCCTGTAATAGTCCCCGAAATACGGGTCATGACCGTCTATCAGGTGCAGGGATGCGATAACACAGTCAAACCTATTGTCCTGCAATACCTTCCTTATCTTGGGCATGCTCTTGTCCTGAAGACCGATCTCCACCCCCTTCAGCAGCTGGAAGTCTCCGTACCTGCCGCCTCTGCCGTTGAGTCCCAGATACTCCACCTCCGCGTCTATGGCCTCCTGCTGTGCCGGCACCTCGAATGTAAACTCAGTAACACCGACCGGTGCGTCGAAATCCAGATGGTCCGTCAGGCATATTCCCCTCAGTCCTCTCTGAAAGGCCACTTTAACAGCATCATCGATATTCATCCGGGAATCCTCGGAGAAATACGAATGGGTATGATTGTCGAAATATCTTCGTTCCATCACTGCCTCTCCTGTGCGTAAACTACTTTCCAAAGACCGGTGTCAGGCCTCAGGACCACCGTGAGAGAGGTCTTCATCGGCTCTATCTCACCGGGGTAGATGATGTCGAAATCCACTGTCACGGAATCCTTCGACCACACATGCACGTCTCCCGTGTAGGTCTGCACCCCACGTGAAAGCTCCATAAACTCTTCCCTGACATCTCCCGGAAGGGAATCCACAACGGCACCCGACTCCTCTATCATCTGCACAAGCTCCGGAGAGCAGAGACCTGCCGCTGTCTCATAGTCGGCCGAATAAAAGGCATCGGCGAAACTTTCCGCCACCTCCCGGGCCTCCTGCGCCCTTCCGCCTGAGCATCCGGGAATAACGGTCACCGCGAAAACAAACGCGGCGACCGTCAAAAACCGTACTGTTCTGTCCATACCTGCAGCTGTCATTATAGTCCCCAGCGGCCCGGGTCAAGCTGGGACTTCACCTCGGCAGCCTGCTCTGGAGAAAGATTCTTGAAAAATGTTAAGCCCGTCAGCTCCTCAATCTGAGCCACAGTCCGGAGATCGGATGCTTCAGGACGGGTGCGGCCGTCATCCTCGTTGGGATAGAAGAATCCTACCGCTCTGTACTCCCAGACATCGGGCTTCACTCCCAGAAAGACACGGAAATAGCCCTCTGGAACAGCGACGCTGTTGCCTGCATTGTCATAGACATGCATCCACTCACCGTCACCGTCGGCATCAAGGACAGGACCGGTGATGACATACAGAGTATCGTAATCGGACGCTACCTCCCGCTCCAGCTGCTCGACCTCCGCCCACAGACCGCTGTTGAAATCGTAGTCCTGCACTGTCATGTTGGTGAAAAAGAAGGTCTGACGGTTCATCTCCTTGTTGGCGTTGCGGGCCGCTGAAGGTATCTGATGGCCACGGGCATAACCGTCCACTCCCCAACTGTCAGGGATTATCGGTTCCCACTTGTCAGGAATCTTGGGATCGAATCCCCAGGCATCGGTACGGTTGCCTGTGGACAGATAATCCGGGCACAGCGGATAAGCCACCCAAAGAGCCAGGCGCTCAGAAGTATTGTAAAGCATCGAATAGTTGCGCACCTGAGCTCCCCCGGCCTGGGTATGGTGGAATACAAACACCTCGTCATCACCGATCTCCACCACGGGAAGCTCAAGCCAGCTCTGGGCAGGATCGTCCGACACCAGGATATCGTCCTCCGGATTATTCTCGGCAGGGCCGTGACTGATGCAGTACGCAGGGACATCACCTCCCCCCTGAGGCTCGCCGTTGTACTCCCCTCTGAGAGTACGGAGCACCACAACATCTCCGACTTCCAGACCTATCGAAGAGAAAGACTGGTCATTACGCTCAACCTGCGTGGCGGTAAGACCATAGATGTAGAGGATACCGGTATCGTCCTTAATCCAGATGTTGCCGTAGGTGGAGTTCTTGATGACAAAGACAGTTCCGCGCAGCTCATACCATGTTGCATCATCGACCGGAGCAGCAAGGAACTCCTCTATGGTAGTGTAATCGGGATAGGCCCCTGCCTGGACCACCCTGACCTCCGCCTCTATCACATCGGCACGGAAGACGACAACGGCCTCCCGGTCCGATGCGTCATTGGCTTCTGCCCTCACTGTAACCGCAACGGGGTCCGCAGACGCGGTCCCGTACGAAGGTGTGACTGTCAGCCAGTCCTGTGAATCTCCGGAGATATACCTTATCTCTGTATCCCAGTCCCTGGTAGCATCCAGAGTGACAAGGGCCTCTCCTCCCGCACTGGTAAATTCCAGGCTGTCTGTCCCGGAAGATATCTCCGCAGGAAGCGACATCGGGTCTATCCGGCATGATGCCAGGGCTAGTACAAATGAAAGAATCGACAATGTGAGTATAAAATGGTTCCGTTTCTTCATGCTTATTTCGGTTTTACTGATTAAAACAACAAAGGGGCTGCACGCATTCCATGCAGCCCGCTTATTCCGTACGGGACGTTCAGCGTCCTCTTATTCAGCTCTTACCAGATAGGCAGGACCGCCCACCTGAGCCTCACCGCTATACTCGTCCCTCACACCTACCAGAATGATTCTGTCTCCATCCTGAAGTCCGAGCTCGGGGAAAGACTGATTGTTACTCTGTCCCAGCCTGGGCGTGGATGTCAGACCGTAGACATAGACCGATCCGGAGTCATCCACGATGTTGAAGTTGCCGTAGTTGCCGGGTTCGAGATCCTGTATCGTGCCCTCGATGTGGTAGAGCTGGTCATCATTGACCTCAGCTCCGAGGAACTGGTCCACGGTCACGATAAGGGCGGCATAGTAGGCACTGCCCACCTGAGGCTCGCCGTTGAAGGAACTTCTCTTGCCGACAAGGGTCACATAGTCGCCTTCCTGCAGTCCGGTCTCGCCGAATGTCTGGCCGCCGGCATCGGAAGTAACCTTCAGACCGTATACATAGACACTGTTGCCTTCCTCATCCACAATGTCGAAGTTGCCGTAATCAGTGTTCACGAGGTTTGATATCTTGCCGGAGAGCCGATACCACTGGTCAGACTCCTCTGCAGCGAGGAAATCCTCAATCGTGGATACCAGAATTTCGGGAGCCTCTCCCTGAACGTGCGAGATATAGAAGGCGGTACCGCCGATCTGGGGCTCACCGTTGTATTCATCCCTGGTGCCGCCGAGGGTGACGATATCACCTTCGCGCAGACCTATCTCGGAGTAAGACTTGTCGTTGCTGCCTCCGTTCCATTCCTTTGTAAGACCATATACCAGAATCGAGCCTGTCTCATCCTCGATAACGATGTTACCGTAATCGGTGTTCTGCACGTCAGTGATAGTTCCGGTCAGCTCATACCATACATCATCACTGACCTCTGCCGCTATCACATCAGCAATTGTCGCCTTGGTAAGCTCGGGCTGAGGATCGGGTTCGGGAGAAGGAGCTCCGCCCTTGGCCCTGATGGCGTATGCCGGGCCCATAACCTCAGGCTTGCCGTTGTAGTCGCCTCTGGTGCCGACGATTGTGAGGGAGTCACCCTCCGCATATCCGAGAGAAGAGAACGACTTGTCGTTGCTCTCACCGAGGATGATGCTGGATGTCAGACCGTAGACGTACACTGAACCGGACTCGTCCGTTATATCGAAATTACCGTACTCAGTATTGACAGGACCTTCCATGATACCTGTAAGTTCATAGAGCTGGTCATCGGAAATCTCAGCGGCGAGGAACTCGGCTACCGTCACTTTCACAGGAGCATAGTAGGCATCACCTACCTGAGGGGTTCCGTTGTAGGATGACCTGCGGCCGACGAGAGTCACATTGTCGCCTTCTCCGATACCTATCTGGGAGAATGTCTTGTCCCCGGCTGTCGCGTTGAGATTGAGACCGTATACCAGGACAGAGCCTGTCTCATCCTCTATGTTGAAGTTGCCGTATTCGGTATTGTAGAGTCCTACAACCTTGCCGCTCAGACGGTACCACTGGTTGGACTCCTCGGCTGCAAGGAATTCGGCCACGGATACGGGTTTAGGGCCGGTATCTCCGTTGGGCTTGATCACTCCGCCCATCTGGTGTACTGTCGTAGTGGCGTATATCATGTTGTCCGAACGGAAATAGATAATCACTTCCCTCTGATATTTAACCGAATCAGAAACGTTTTCCTTCACATTTATGGTTATTTCCTTAAAGTCCGAAGTGCTTGCGCAGGCAGCACCCTCTACAGGATCAACGCTTATCCAGGGATCTGCCTCGAAATTCTTTTCCTCGTCTCCCCAAGGATTGCTTACCACGATTTCAGCAGTCCATGCTGTACTGCTGTACAGTTCGACAGTGTAAGTTCCGGCGACTGAGTCCACTTCTAGATAGTCAGACGAAACTCTGATATCCACAGGGGTAATCGGTTTGTCCTGAACTTCCTTACAAGAAGTCACGAACAGCGCTCCGAAAGCGGCTAACGCTAAAAGTACTTTTTTGAAATTCATTTTGTTTGAGATTAAACTGTAACTTTTCAAAGCGCAAATATATCATATTTTACAAATACAGCATTTTAAATTTTTATTACAATTTAAGATATTTTCAAAATTTATTTGTTTTTACAAAAAAATACGATACTTTTGTGATATCATTTTAATATCATATCACGATGAAGAACAACCCAGCCAACCAGATTTCAAAAGACACCGTCTTCCAGGGACGTGCTTCCAACGGATTTCTGATGATATTCATCAGCATCCTCCTTTTCGCCGCCGGTATCGCACTGATCATTCTCTCCGAGGTAAACAAAGCTGAACTCGGGAACTCCACCTACAACACTCTATGCATCTTCGCAGTCCTGTTGCTTATCATCGCACCCGTACTGCTCATCGGCCTCATGATCCTCGAGCCGAACCAGGCCAGGGCCATGGTATTCTTCGGCAAATACCGCGGCACCTTCACCCGCACCGGCTTCTTCTGGGTCAATCCTTTCTACTCCAAGAAGAAAGTCTCGCTCCGCGCCCGCAACATCAACGTAGACCCCATCAAGGTCAATGACCGCAACGGCAACCCCATCCTTGTCGGTCTCATCCTCGTCTGGAAGGTCGAGGACGTCTACAAGGCCATCTTCGAGATAGACACCCAGAACATCGCCGCCGGCAATACCGGCATAATGACAGCCCTCGAGTCCTTCGTCCGCGTACAGAGCGACGCGGCCCTGCGCCAGGTGGCCGGCAACTACGCCTACGACAACCTCGGCATGGAAGAGGCCGACACCATTACTCTGCGCAGCGGAGGCGACGTCATCAACAGCGAGCTGGTCGAGAAACTCAACGAGCGCCTGGAGATGGCCGGCATATCGGTGCTCGAGGCCCGCATCAACTACCTCGCCTACGCACCCGAGATCGCGGCGGTCATGCTGCGCCGCCAGCAGGCAGAGGCCATCATCTCCGCCCGCGAGAAGATAGTCGAGGGCGCCGTATCCATGGTGCAGATGGCCCTCAAGGAGATAAACGACAAGGATATCGTAGAGCTGGACGAGGCCAAAAAGGCCGCCATGGTCAGCAACCTGCTCGTGGTCCTCTGCGCCGACGAGTCCGCCCAGCCAGTACTCAACACCGGTTCGCTCTACCAGTAAAACGAGAAAGACAGGATGGCAAAAGAGCAGTCAAAGACGAAAAGTTTCGTACTCCGCATAGATGCTGAGACGATGGAAGCATTGGAGAAATGGGCCGCCGACGAGTTCCGCTCGATCAACGGCCAGCTCCAGTGGCTCATCGACGACGCCCTGCGCCGCTCCGGCCGCCTCCCGGCCAAAAAACACGACTGATGATACGAAAAAGGGCCGGCCCTTGAAGGGTCAGCCCTTATTTCTTTACTGTCCGCCTGGATTATTTGCGCTCGCCGAGCTTGCTGTCCAGCATTACGAGACCGGCCTCACCGGCTTTCTGTACTTTCTCATAGATGGAGAGCGCGGTAGCCTCCTCCTCTACCTGCTCGCGGATGTAGCCCATGAAGAAGTCCTCGGAAGGTTTATCCTTATCCTCGCGGGCGATGTCCACAATCTTGTCGATAAGAGCAGTCACATGGCACTCATGCTCATAGACATGCTTGAAGAGAGCCTCCACGCTGCCCCAGCCCTGAGGCACTACGTCGATCATGCTGACCTTGGCAGTGCCGCCCCTCTTCTGGAGGAACGATGCCATATCATAGGCATGCTCAAGCTCTTCCTGAGACTGTTTCTTCATCCAGTGTGCAAATCCGTCATAACCCTCTTTCTCAAGATAGAAAGACATGGAAAGGTAGAGGTTGGCAGACCACATCTCGGCGATTATCTGATCATTGATCGCATTCTGTAATTTTTCGGTAATCATGGTAGTAATGTTTTAAATTTTTAATTCTGACTTATACCTCTGCAAAATCGATACCACACCCGCCCGTCAGTGCCACAATGTCACAAAAGACCGACAGGGCGTCAATATATCGAGACATTGCTGATCAGCGGGCAGGCGTAAGAGTCTATGATATTGATCCTTACCTCCGATGCCATGACCGGGTCGAACCGCATGATACGCTTGTAGCCTATGGTCGTGCCGCGGCAGACCTCCTTCCACTCTCCTGTATCGCCTAAGCGGCATTCCACGCTGAACTCCCTAACCCTCTGACCCAAGGGGATATACTCCTGCAGCAGCACCTTGCTGACCTCCCTGTCCCTGCGGAAATACACGGTGAAGGAGGCGGAGGTGACACTGTCGTCCGTAGCCCAGTAGGTCGAGTAGCGGCCGTCCACCGCATTGGCAGCGGCATATTTGGGAGAATTGGCACGGACTGACTCGGAATAGGCCCGCGACATCTTGGCATAATCGGCATGGAAGGCCTCGGTACGGGCATCGCGGAACTCCATCAGACGGGCCGAGTCAGCGGGATGGATGCGGCCGCGGCGGTCGGGAGGCACGTTGAGCAGGAGGTTGGCGTTACGGCCCACCGAAGCGTAGTAGATCTCCATCAGCTCGTCCACGCTCTTGACCAGGCTGTCGGTCGAGGGGGAATAGAACCACCCGGGACGGATCGACACGTCGGCTTCTCCGGGTATCCACTGAGAACCGTGCACATTGCCGCAGTTGAGGGTGTCGCGGGAAGGGGCCAGACGGCCGGGGGCAAATCCGGCAGGGTCGAGGCGGGACCAGTTGGTCTCTCCGGCAAATCCGCGCTCATTGCCTATCCAGCGGCAGCCGGGGCCGACGTCGCTGAATATCACCAGGTCCGGATTGAGGGTATGGGCCGTAGCATTGAAATAGTTCCAGCGGTAACGGCTCGGAGCATCGCCCTCCCCGTCATCCGCTCCGTCAAACCAGAGCTCGAAGATATCGCCGTACTCGGTCAGCACCTCGGTGATGCAGCCGGCGAAGACTTCATTGTAGGCCTCCGTGCCGTAGGCGGGATGATTGCGGTCCCAGGGCGAGATGTAGACTCCCAGGCGGAGACCGTACTTCTCACAGGCGTCCGCCAGCTCGCGGAGCACGTCGCCCTGACCGTTCCGCCAGGCGCTCTGAGCCACGGTGTGCCTGCTGTATTTGCTGGGCCAAAGGCAGAAACCGTCGTGGTGCTTGGCCGTGAGGATGATGCCCTTCATCCCGGCCTCCCGGGCGATGCGGGCCCACTGCTCACAGTCCAGGCCGGTGGGAGCAAAGACGTCCGGGTCCTCCTCCCCCGTCCCCCACTCGCTGTCCGTAAACGTGTTGGGGCCGAAATGTACGAACATGTAGTACTCCATCCGCTGCCACTGGACCTGCGCCTCCGTGGGCACGGGACCGTAGGGAGCGGGGACGGTGCTGTCATTGCAAGAAGCCGCCACCGCGAGTGCGGCGACGGCTGTTAGGATAATATCTATTCGTCTCATATTGCCATGTATGATGTCTTGGTTACTGTCGGCCTCCGCCAAGCGAGCGGTACAGGTTGACCGTAGTCTGCAGTAACTGATACTTGTCGGAGATGACGTTGAGCTGGGCCGTAAGCAGGGACTGACGGGCCGTGAGCACCTCGAGGTAGGTCATCTTCGTACTCCTCTGATAGAGGGACTCCGCTGTCTCGACTGTGCGCTCGAGGTCGCTGAGCTGAGACTGGTGCTTCTGAAGCATCTCGTCGTAGATCTCAAGGGCGTAGAGGTTGTTGTTGACCTCCTCGCCGGCATTGAGCAGGGTCTGCTTGTATGTGAGCTTGGCTATCTCCTCCTCAGCCTTGGCCACGCGAAGGTTGGCAGTCAGCTGTCCCTTGTAGAATATAGGCTTGGCCAGCTGGGCAATGGCCGTCACGATGAGCTGGCCGGGATTGACTGCCTGACCTAAGGCGTTGGTCCATCCCCCGCTGCCGGAGAGGGTAAGCTGGGGATACATGGCCGAACGGGCCTGATTGGTCGAGTAATAAGCGCTTGCCAGAGCCATCTCCGCCTGATATACGTCGGGACGGTTCGAGAGCAGCTCGAGGGGCACTCCTACGGAGAAATCCTTGGGAAGAGTCTGCTCGTCGATGGTGCTTCTCTCTATCTGAGTGTACACGGAGCCAAGGATGGAGCAGAGGGCATTCTCCGCCTCCTGGCGCTGACGCTTCATATCGGCGAGGGATGCCTCCAGGCCGTAGAGCTGGGCGCGGGACTGGGTGACGGCGTTCTCATTGACACGGCCGACCTTGAGCATTGACTCCATGGACCTTATCTGCTCTGCCCACAGGGCCACATTCTCCTCGCTGACACGGACCTGCTCGTCGAGCATCAGAAGGGAATAATAGGTATTGGCCACGGTGGCTATGAGCTGGGAGCGCACGGCCTGACGGTAGGCCTCCTGCTGGAGAAGGGCGGCCTGGGTTCCGCGCTTGGCGTTGAGCAGCGACCCGAAGAGGTCGATGTCCCATGTGACGGTGGGATTCAGGCTGTACTTCCATGACGAGGCTCCCTGGTCATTGGAATAGGAGTAGTTGTAACTAATGTTGGGACTGAGGGAAAGCGTCGGGGTGAATGCCAGCTTGGACGCTCTCAGGCGATGCTGGGCCTGCTCCACCCTAAGAGCGGCGCTGAGCAGGTCGGTGTTGTTGTCCAGGGCAGTGCGGATAAGTGACTGCAGGTGAGGGTCGGTGAACATCTCCTCCCAGGGCATGTATCCGAAGGAGGTGCTGTCCTCAGCGGCCTGAGCGTCCTCCTCGGGGGAGACCAGCTCTGCGCGGTAGAGACTGTCCATGGGAACCACATTCTCAGGCCTCTCGTATTTGCGGTAGATGGAGCAGCTGCTGACTACGGCTACCGCTGCTATTGTAAGGATTATCTTTCTCATAATGATGCGGCTTCTCTTTTCTCCTTTCTATTGCCCATTACCTTCTCCTCCACATACTGGAAGATGACGAAGAACATAGGCGTTATGAACATAAGTGCTATGGTTCCGACCACCATACCGCCGGCAGTTCCCACACCGAGGGAGCGGTAACCGTTGGCACCTACTCCGGAAGCGGTGATCAGAGGGAGCAGGCCGATGACCATGGTGAGCACGGTCATGAGCACGGGCCTGAGCCGGACACCGGCTGCCGATAGAGCTGCGGCGCTGAGGCTCATGCCCATCTTGCGGCGCTGGGTACCGTACTCGGTAATCAGAATCGCCGTCTTGGAAAGCAGTCCGATCAGCATGATCATTCCGACCTGAGTGTAGATGTTGCTCTCAAGACCCCACATCTTGGTGAACATGTAGCTGCCCATCAGACCGAAAGGTACAGAGCAGAGCACCGCGAGAGGCAGGAAGAGACTCTCGTACAGACCGGCGAGGATGAGGTAGATGAAGATCACGCAGATAACGTAGACGATGGCCGTGGTGTTGGACTCGGCCAGCTCGGCCTCCTCACGGGTCATACCGGAGAACTCGTATCCGAATCCGGTAGGCAGGGCTGTCTTGCTGACCTCCTCGATGGCCTGGATAATATCACCCGAACTGTAGCCTGGATTAGGCATACCCTGAACGGTAATCGAGGTGAACATATTGAAACGGTTGAGCACCTCGGCGCCGTATATCTTGCGCATGGTGACGAACTGGCTTACGGGAGCCATGCCGTTGGATGTCCTGACATATACGTCATCGAGCGACTGCATGTTGTCCCTGTACTCGGTGGGAGCCTGAAGCATGACACGGTAGAGCTTGGTGAAGCGGTTGAAGTTCGACACGTACATACTGCCGTAGTAACCGGAGATGACCGAAAGCACGGCGTCAGTGGTAGTACCGGCGCGGATACACTTGGCGGCATCCACATCCAGCTCGTACTGAGGGAAGTTGGAACTGAAGGAGGTGTAGGCCAGCTGCACCTCGGGTCTCTGGTTGAGGGCGTCGATGAACTGATGGGTAACTGTCTCAAGGGCGTCGATACCACGGCCCGAGCGGTCCTGCAGGTCAACGAAGAAACTGTTACCGGTACCGTAACCGGAGATCATAGGAGGCGCGAAGATAAATATCTGCGCGTTGGTGATGTGGGCCGTATTGGCGTATATCTTCTCGATGACGGCGGTATTGCTGTGCTCCTTACCCTCGCGCTGGTCCCAGGGTTTGAGACGGACCATCATCATGGCGTGGGAGGCACCGCTTCCGGAGAAGGAGAAACCGGCCACCTGGTTGTAGGTCTGTATCTCCTCGATACCGCTGATGCTCTTCTGCATCTCGGTGAGGATGTCGTTGGTCTCGGCCAGAGTAGTACCGGGAGCAGCGTCCACACTGATGAAGAGGGAACCGGTATCCTCGTTGGGCACCAGGGATGTCTTGGCCGTAGCCATGAAGTACACGAGCAGACCGCAGGCTGCTACGAGCAGGCTGACACCGACCCACTTGTGCTTGATGAAGAACTTGACGCCGTATTTGTACTTGGTGATCAGACGTCCGAAAGAGGTCTCGAAGGCGATTCTGAACCTGGTCGAGAACTGTTTGGGTTTCTCGCCGGGACGGACGATCTCGTTAGGTTTGAGTATGATGGCGCAGAGTGCGGGGGACAGGGTCAGGGCGTTGATGGCCGAGAAACCCACCGCTGCCGCCATGGTAAGACCGAACTGCTTGTAGAACAGACCGGAAGTACCTCCAAGGAAGGATACGGGAATGAACACTGCCATGAAGACCAGTGTCGCCGAGATTACGGCTGCAGACACGCCCTCCACACCGTCGACAGCGGCCTTGTAAGGAGAGCGGTAACCCATGTCGAAGCGTGCCTGCACCGCTTCGACCACGATGATTGCGTCGTCGACGACCGTACCGATAACCAATATCAATGCGAAGAGGGTGATGAGGTTGATCGTGAAGCCGGCCACTATCAGGAAGGCGAATGTGGCAATCAGCGCGACGAATATACATATCGTAGGAATAAGTGTGGACCTGGGGTTCTGCAGGAAGACATACACCACCAGAATCACGAGGAGGAGGGTCTCGAAGAGGGTCTTGATCACCTCATTGATGGAGGCGTCAAGGAAGTCCTTGGTACTCATGATGTCCACGAGCTCCACACCCTTGGGCAGGTCGGCCTTCACTGTCTCCAGGTAGGCGTCTATCTCCTTGATGATCTCGTTGGCGTTACTGCCGGCGGTCTGGTTGATCATACAGCTCACACCGGGAGCGCCCTTCACGCGGCCCTCGTAGTTGTAGGAAAGGGCACCCAGCTCTATGTCAGCAATATCCTTCAGTCTCAGGACACGGCCGTCCTCGTAGGCCTTGATGACTATCTCACCGAATTCCTCCTCGGTGGACAGACGGCCCTTGTAGCGGAGTGTGTACTGGAAGGCATTGTCAGAGTTCTCTCCGATAGCACCGGTTGAGGCCTCGATGTTCTGACTGGCCAGGGCAGCGCTCACATCACTGGGCACCAGCTCGTAGCGGGCCATCAGGTCGGGCTTCATCCACACGCGCATGGCATAGTCGCCGCCCATGACGTTACAGTCACCGACGCCCGAGATACGCTGGATCTGAGGCTTTACGTTGATCGAAAGGTAGTTGGTGAGGAAGGTCTCATCGTATGTACCGTCAGGCGATACGATGGCGAACACCTTCAGGGTACTGCTCTGGCGTTTGGACACCTCGACACCGACTCTGGTCACCTCGGCAGGGAGAAGGGATGTGGCCCTGGACACACGGTTCTGCACGTTCACAGACGCCATGTCAGGGTCGATACCCTGCTTAAAATACACTGTAATGGAAGCACTTCCTGAGTTACTTGCCTCGGAGGTCATGTAGGTCATGTTCTCCACACCGTTGATGGCCTCCTCGAGGGGAGCAATCACGGCATTCTGCACGGCGGTCGCGTTGGCGCCGCTGTATGTGGTAGAGACACGGATGGTAGGCGGTGCGATATCCGGATACTGCTCCACAGGCAGCATCGCAAGTCCGATGATACCCACCAGTACCAGGAAGATGGATATGGCGACCGACAGGATGGGCCGGTCGATAAACGTTTTAAGATTCATATCTCTTATTCTCCTTTATTAGAGTTAGAGCCGGCTTCAACCGGAGTACCGGCGATGGGAGTGCCCTCCCTGAGCAGACCGGCGCCCTCAGAAACGATCACATCGCCTGTGGAGAGGCCGCTCTCTACGACATACTCCTTGCCGTCATTGATTCTGAAAACACTGATCTGAGTGGAAACGGCCTTTCCGTCCACTACCTTATATACAAATATCTTGTCCTGAATCTCGTACGTGGCTGTCTGAGGAATCACGATGCAGTCCTCCTTTTCATAGGAGATGTTCACACGGCCGGAACTTCCGCTCATCAAACGTCCGTCGGGATTCTCGAAAACGGCCCTTACGCTCACTGTACCGGTACCCTTGTCCACGATACGGCTGATGACGTCGATATGACCCTCGCGCTCATACAGGGTCTGGTCGGTAAGAGTCAGGGTGACGGGCTGGAAGGATGCTATGGTGTTGTCTATCGAGCCGTACTGGCGGGTCATTGACAGCACTTCCTTCTCGGGCAGGGAGAAGTAGACGTACATCTCGGAGTTGTCGGACACGCTGATCAGAGGCTCTGTCATGGCCGAGCTCACTAAGGCGCCCACCCTGACGGAAGTCATGCCGGCCGAGCCGTTGACGGGGCTCTTGACGATGGCATAGGACAGGTTCTGGGCCGCGCTGGCCTCTGCCGCCTCCGCCTGACGGAGAGCCGCTACCGCACTGTTGTACGAGTTGCGGGCGGTCTGGAGCTCGAAGTCTGAAATGACCTTGTCGGCGTACAGGTCCTCGCTGCCCTCGAGTGAAAGCTGCGCTGTGGCGAGCTGCGCCTCGGCTGTGGCCACTGCCGCCTTTGCCTGCCTGTATGCCGCCGCATAGGGGATAGTGTCGATGACGAACAGTGTCTGGCCCTTGCTGACCTTGGCACCTTCCTTCACACGCACATCGGTAATAAAACCTGATACCTGAGGTCTCACCTCGACATCCTGTTTTCCTTCTATTACTGCTGAATAACTGACAGACAGAGTCCTGTCCTCAGGAGAAACCTTCAAAAGCGGATATGTCACCGCTTCCATCTGGCCGGCGGCCTTCTGCTTGCACGACGCCATGCTCAAAACCGCAAGAAGGCTTACAGCCGCAATTTTCAGATACTGCATATTGTATAACTCTTTAAAAAATTCTGAGTTCGGGCTAGCAACGATTGTGCCAAATAAGAGAAATTTCCTAAATTTGCACTTATATTTCTCTTTTTGACATACAACATTTTAACGTGTTATGAAACAGATATGTTTACCGTCGGGTCTCATGGCCCTTGCTGCAGCTGTACTGACACTAGGCTGCACAGTCACCACAGAGCAATTTCCACCGAAAGAGGGCTCCGTCCAGGAACTCGGGTACACCCAGGAACGTTCTGAATTTTCCCTCTGGGCACCCACCGCTGACTCTGCCCGCGTTCTGCTGTATGAAGACGGCCTCGAAGGGCTGCCTTACGAAGTGCTTGAGATGAAGAAAAACACCGCAGACGGCTCCTGGAAAGCTGTCGCAGAGGGAGACCTCGCCGGACGTTTCTACACCTTCAGGGTCAATGTTTCGGGACAGTGGCTCGAGGAGACTCCCGGTATTTTCGCCACCGCAGTGGGAGTCAACGGACATCGTGCCGCTATCGTGGATTTCAGGAGCACTGACCCCGAAGGCTGGGCGGAGGACCGCCGCCCGGAGCTCCGCTCATTTGCCGATGCAGTGGTATATGAGATGCACCACAGGGACTTCTCCATCTCCGGCAATTCCGGCATATCCCCTGAGCACCGCGGCAAGTTCCTGGCTCTGACCGAGAGCGGAACACGCGGCCCTCGCGGCGTGCGTACAGGAGTGGACCACCTCGTGGAACTGGGCGTGACCCATGTGCACATCCTCCCCTCATTCGACTACGCCTCCGTGGACGAGACCCGTCTGGAGGACAATGTCTACAACTGGGGCTATGACCCGGTGAACTACAACGTCCCCGACGGTTCCTACTCCACCGACCCCTACGACCCTGCCTGCCGCATCCGGGAATTCAAGGAGATGGTCCAGGCCCTGCACAAGGCCGGTATCAGGGTGGTGCTAGACGTGGTGTACAACCATGTCTCCGACGCTGCCTCCCAGGCCTTCGAGCGGACCGTACCCGGCTACTTCTTCCGCATGAGGGAGGATGGCTCCTTCGCTGATGGTTCGGCCTGCGGCAATGAGACCGCCTCCGACCGCGAGATGATGCGCCGCTTCATGGTCGAGTCCGTATGCTGGTGGGTCGAGGAATACCATATCGACGGCTTCCGCTTCGATCTGATGGGCATACACGATATAGAGACGATGAATGCGATACGGGCGGCTGTCTCCGAGATAGATCCCTCAGTGCTTATCTACGGTGAGGGCTGGGCAGCCTCGGCGCCCCTCTACGACGGCTCGCTGCTGGCCATGAAGGCCAATACCTGGGAGATGCCCGGTATCGCGGCCTTCTCCGACGAGATGCGCGACGCCCTCCGCGGACCGTTCAGCGACAACTCCAAGGCCGGATTCCTCGGCGGAGTGCCCGACCTCGAGGAGAGCGTCAAGTTCGGTGTAGCAGGAGCTGTACAGCATCCGGGCGTGGACTACTCAGCGGTCAACTATTCCGACACATGCTGGGCTTCTGAGCCTACACAGATGATATCCTACATCTCCTGCCACGACGACATGTGCCTGCGCGACCGCCTTGCCGCGACCCTGCCCGGCGCCTCCGAGGCTGAGCTGCTGCGCCTGGACAAACTGGGCCAGACCGTGGTCTTCACCTCCCAGGGCATACCCTTCATCTACGCCGGCGAGGAGCTCTTCCGCACCAAGCAGGGCGTACACAACAGCTACAACAGCCCCGACGCCATCAACGCCATCGACTGGTCCTTCAAGACCCGCTACGCCGACCTGTACGACTACTACCGCGGACTCATCGCCCTGCGCAAGGCCCATCCCGCTTTCCGTCTCGGGGACGCCGACCTGGTACGTGAGCATCTGGAGTTCCTCGATGCACCTGACGGAGTCGTGGCCTGGCGCCTGACCGGACATGCAGGCGGAGACCCCTGCGAGGAGATCGTCGTGGTGATCAACTCGCGGAAGGAGGCTGTGTCGGTTACCGTTCCGGGGCAGGGTTCTTCGGACAGCGCTTCCGGTAATTCCGGCACTGGCAGCCCGTCCTCCGGAAACACTGTTCCCACGACCGATACTCACAGCTATACCGTTTACTGCCGGGACGGCCGCATCTCCGTCGACGGCCTCGGCACCCTCTCCGGCCCCGTCCTCACCGTCGGACCACAGCAAGCCCTCATCGTCGGCCGCTGAACCTCCTTCCCACTTCCACAACGGCACCGTTTCCCGCGATTTGCTGCCGTTGCGGTACGACCACTTGTGACCACTTGTAAGCTATTCACAACTAACGGTAAATACTGCAGCGGTTATTATTTGTAAAACATTGACAACCAATTATATCGCAATACAACGAGAGTCTTTCGGCCGCATCAAAATATCCGAAAGACTCTCGTTATATTTCCAACTACCTCTAAATCCAGAACTTATCAAAACACCCCGCTCCTGCACTTACCATTAGATCCTTCGCCTCCCGGCCTCAACCACCTTCCGAAGGTGGGGGACATCCGTTCCTGCAACAACGGCAACGAATTGCGGGAAACGATATTACAGCACCTCCATCCCGGCCACGGCCTGACGGTAGCCGTCCACCATCGAGCGGACGATATCGGCAGCCGAGGGCAGGTCGGAGATGAGGGAGACGCCCTGGCCTATCTCCAGCTCGCCGGCTGACAGGTCGCCTTCGAAGATACCCTGACGGGCCCGACCGCGTCCCAGCAGTTCCACGAGCTCTTCTTTCGAAGCCCCGCGGTCCTCTGCCTCCTGCACCTGTGCATAGAAATCGTTCTTGATCAGGCGGGTCGGGCTCACCTTCTTGAGGGCAAGCATCGTATCGCCCTCCTTGAGCCCGAGACAGAGCTGCTTGAACTCCTCGCTGGCACTGCTCTCGCGGCACAGGGCGAAACGGGTACCGACCTGCACGCCCTCGGCTCCGAGAGCGAAGGCCGCAGCCATGCCCGCACCAGAGACGATACCGCCCGCCGCCAGCAGAGGCAGCGACACAGCCGCCCTGACCTGAGGCACCAGCACCATCGTAGCCGTCTCCTCCCGGCCATTGTGACCGCCGGCCTCGAACCCCTCGGCCACCACCGCATCGACCCCGGCCTCAGCGCATTTGACCGCGAACTTCGAACTCGACACCACATGCGCGACCTTCACCCCGGCATCCTTGAGCCTCGGTGTCCATGTCTTGGGATTACCGGCCGAGGTAAACACCACCGGCACCTTCTCAGACAGCACCACCTCCATCAGCTCTGCGGCATACGGAGACATCAGCGGGACATTGACCCCGAACGGCCTGTCAGTAGCGGCGCGGCATGCGGCGATATGCTCCCGCAGCAGCTCAGGCTTCATCGACCCGGCACCGAGCAGACCCAGACTGCCCGCGGCACTCACCGCCGAAGCCAGCCTCCACCCGCTGCACCAGACCATTCCGCCGGAGACTATCGGATAGCGGATGCAGAACACCGAGCACACCCGGTTGTCATTGCGGATGATTTCAGTACGCGACTCGCACACCACCGCATCCATCAGCATATCGTGAGCCTCCCTGGGCACCGCATCCACCACCTGAAAATCGAAGCAGACCCCGACCTTGTACGGCCCGCCCTGAGAGCAGTCCGATGCCCCTGCCAGCAGCCTGTCGTAGAAACCCTTGCCGCGTCCCATCCGGCCGCCGTCCATATCGAAGGCCACTCCAGGCACCACGACCAGGTCGATATCGGAGATACGCACTTCCTCCGACCCCTCCACAGGCTCCGGAATAGCGTACGATTCGCCCGGAGTCAGCGCGGCCCGACCGGAGAACCTTCTGATTCTCAAGAAATCCCCGTCCACCACCGGCAGAAACACATTCTTCCCGGCCGCAGCACAGGCGAGCACAGCGTCCTGAGTCGCCACCTCATCCTGCATTGCCCAGTAGAACAGAATATTCCGAGCCTTTCGGAAACGCGGCAGCGCCATCAGACGCTCCATCACAGGCACAGAGCGGCGGCGGCGCTCCTCGAGGGGCACCTGCTTCTTGCGCATCGATATCAATTTGCGAAGTTCCTTTTTACTTTCCATAATTTTCAATATTTTCGCAAAAATATAAAATCCCAGCGCCAATCCAATGGAAAAAGTACTTCTGCACTCCTGTTGCGCCCCCTGCTCCGCCGCCATCCTCGAATGGATGGGACAGAACGGCTATGAACCGACCATCCTCTTCTACAACCCCAACATTTTCCCAGAGGAGGAGTATCTCAAGCGGAAAAATGAGATAGTGAGGTACGCTAGGGAAATCGGGGTGGCGATAGTGGACTTGGACGGGAGCAATACCGGGGACAATGCAGGAGGCCCGTGGGAGCAACAGCACGCACAATGGCTGGAATGCACTGTCGGACTGGAAGACGAGCCGGAACGGGGCGGACGCTGCCTCGCCTGCTTCAGGCACCGCCTCTGCACAGCAGCCTCCTACGCAGCAGATCACGGCTTCCCCCTCTTCACCACCACCCTCGCCTCCTCCCGCTGGAAGGACATCCGGCAGATCAACGAGGCCGGCTTCTACGCCGAGGAGCACTGCGGCCGGGGCCTGACCCGCTTCTGGGACCGCAACTGGCGCAAGGGCGGCCTCTATGAACGCCGCAACATCCTCGTCCGCCAGTTCTACAACCAGCAGTACTGCGGCTGCGAGTTCAGCCTCGCCCACCACACTGCGCCCCAAAGCAACTACTCACATTCCGACAGGCCATAAAGCAATCCATCAATTTATACACATTTGATTACAAGCGCATTATCAAAATTTCTCTTGCTTTATGGTCAACAGCAGAGTACGGCTGCTGACGATGTAGGCCCTGCCATTGGAGAGCCTGATTAAACACAGGTCTTTTAAATTTGTGGCGAAAAGAGTGTACCAGCCCAAAGAGTCGCTCTGCCAACGGCCCCAATAACCGAACGGACCGCCGCTGCCCACCCGGAACGAATTCAGGACGACACCGGAAGAGACTTCCTCAACCCTGACGATATCGCTGCGGTTGATACGCAGGCGGCCAACCGGGCGGCACAGTTGGATCTGCCGGTCCGTCACGATGATACGCAACGGAGTCCAAAGGGCACAGACTGACACCACAGCGGCTATCACCCAACATACTATACCCGCATCCGGCTCTCCATTCCGCCACTCTTCAATACCTTCTGCTGCCAGAATGACCATAAGTGCTACGAAAACCACAGTCCACGCCACGGCACTCCTGCTCCACCTCATCCGTATATTCCTTTCATTCATAACCATTTTACTTATTCTAAAACAGACAACAAATATATGGTTAATTTTCATATCTTTGTATGCGTAATGGCTAAACACTGCGCAATATGATGAAACGGATACCTACTGTCATGCTGGCCGCGGCAACGATGATTATGAGCGGCTGTAACGGAAACAATAACGGCAATCAACAGAAGACCATGAGCAATATTTCGGAAGAGACCGTCGGTAGGACGGTACAGGCCATCGTGGAGAAATGTCCGCAGGCTGACCAGGCACTGGTGCAGAAGGGCGTGGCCCAGGCGGCAGCACTGTGGAGGGCTGAGGACGGCACTGAAGCGGAGTTCGGGCAGTTCGCAACCGAAAGTTACGCTGCCACGCCTGAGGACCGCAAGGCGCTGTTCGACAAACTGTCGGCGGCATTTGAGACCCTTTACGGCACATCCAACCAAGTGGCCGTGCGGCTGCAGGCTCCGCTGCATCTGACCGGCCCGGAGCTCACCGGGATAGACTACATCCTCGGAGCATTCGACCCCTATTCTCACCTGTCGGACGACCTCTTCGCCAACAAGACGGCATTCGTCACCATCCTCAACTTCCCGTTCTACACCCTCGAGGAGAAAAACACCCTCGGGAAGGACTGGAGCCGTCTCGACTGGGCCTACGCCCGCATGGGAGACGCATTCACCACCAGAGTGCCGGCAGCAGTCAAGGCCCGTTACGCCCAAGTACTCAGCGGCTGCGAGAACTACATCGCCTCTTACAATATCATGATGGGACATTTGCTCACAGATGACGGCCGCCGCCTCTTCCCCGAGGACATGGTGTTGCTCTCGCACTGGAACCTGCGCGACGAGCTCAAGAGCAACTACGCTGACATCCCCAACGCAAACGAGAAACAGGAGATGATCTTCCAGGTGATGCTCCGTATCGTGGACCAGACCATCCCGAAAGACGTGGTGAACAACCCGGCTTACGACTGGGCACCCTATTCCAACAAGACCTGGAAGGACGGCAAGGAAGTGCAGCTCCAGCCCGAGACCGACGTGCGCTACTCGCATATCCTCAACACCTTCCATGTGGAAGAGCAGATCGACCTCTACAGCCCTGAGCTGCCCACCGGCATCGCCCGCAACTTCGAGGAGGGCATGGAAGTGTCCGCTAAGGACATCGAGGAGCTGTTCATCCATCTGATCTCCTCGCCCGAGATAAAGGAGGTGGCCGCCGTCATCCGCGAGCGCCTGGGCCGCGACCTGAGACCCTACGACATCTGGTACGACGGATTCAAGAGCCGCTCGGCCATGCCCGAGGACGAACTGACCGAGATGACCCGGCGCAAATATCCTGACGCGCAGGCATTCGCCGATGACATGCCGCGTATGCTGAGAGCCCTCGGTTTCTCCGCCAAGGATGCCCGCTACCTGGCTGACCGCATCGTAGTGGAACCGGCCCGCGGCTCAGGCCATGCCTGGGGAGCACAGGGACGCTGGGAGCCCGCCCGCCTGCGCACCCGTATCGGAGACAAGGGCATGGACTACAAGGGCTACAACATCGCCGTCCACGAGTTCGGCCACAACGTCGAGCAGACCCTCGACCTCTACAACATCGATTACTACATGCTCAACGGCGTACCCAACACCGCCTACACCGAGGCCCTCGCCTTCATCTTCCAGAAGCGCGACCTCCAGCTCCTCGGCTTCGACTACGCGATGGACGACAACACCACCCTCGACATCTTCTGGGGCGCCTACGAGATCATGGGAGTGGCCCTGACCGACATGTACACCTGGCAGTGGCTCTACAGCCATCCCGAAGCCACGGCCGCCGAGCTGCGCGATGCCGTCAACAGCATAGCCAAGGACGTATGGAACAAGTACTACGCCCCCGTGCTCGGCACCCCCGACTGTCCCCTGCTGGCCGTCTACTCGCACATGATCAACTCCCCGATGTACCTGCCCAACTACCCCTTCGGCCACATCATCGAGTACCAGCTCGAGAGCCATCTGGCCCAGTGCCGCACCAAGTCTGAGTTCGCCTCGGAGATCCGCCGCATCTACACCCTCGGCCGCCTGACCCCTCAGATATGGATGCAGCAGGCCGTCGGCTCCGAGGTCAGCGTGGATCCGCTGCTCGAGGCCGTCGGCCGCATCGTACGGAAATAATCTACATGAATATTCTACTGCTTGGAGGATTTCTCCGCATCCTCTGCGGAGAACTTCCTTTCAAGCATGAACGATATCAGCAGGCCGATACCGGCGAAGAGGAATGTCAGGCCAAAATACAGCATCTCGGCTCCCGTACTGTACCATTTCATTTCAGGATACAGACCCTGATGTATAAAAAATGCCAGTATGATGCCCAAAGCAGCTCCGGTCAGCAGCAGGCCCCACCGCAGAGGCGCATACTTGTTGGGAGCCGCTGCCCCGAACCACTTGTTCAGGTCCATCTGCCCGCTCTTCTGAGGGTCGAGGGTCTCTATCTTCTGGGCGATGATAAGCCGCTCCTTGCGGTGAATCAGGTTCTCGAGTACGCGATAAACGAAGTAGAAAATTATCGCACAAATAATTGCTCCATTCATAACTTTATATTTTAAGGTTTATATGTTCCGTTTGCATCTTTGACGCATAAGCGGGAAAAGGTTACATGTTTTTTGAAAAAATTAATTTTTAAATTTCAGTGTAACCTTTTACATTTACATTCGTCTTATCTAAAGACAGAATACCGCACCTATGACAAGAGCCGAAGAGAGCGCACTGATCCTTAAGATAATGGAAGGGGACAAGGACCTCTTCCGTCAGCTGGTGGACGCTCACAGCGGCATGATTTTCTCAGTGCTCTACCGGGTGACGGGCAGCAGGGAGGATGCGGAGGACCTGGCGCAGGAGACATTTGTCAAGGCATATTTCTCCCTGGGCAGGTACAGGGGCGAGAGCTCCATCTCCACCTGGCTCTACAGCATCGCCTGGCACCTCGCGGTCTCGTCGCTGAGGAAAAGGAAATGGACGGTAAGCCGGGAAAGGTTCACGGAACGGGAGCTGCAGGAGAGCAGCGCATGGCTCGAAAGCGGGGAGGACCGGGAGATGAAAGAGCTGCGCGAGAGGCAGTACGAGGCTCTGGAAAGGGCGGTGGCGGCACTCGAACCGCAGGACCGGTTCCTGATCAGCGCGTTCTACGAGGAGGGCCGCAGCATCGCCGATCTTGAACAGATCACAGGCATGACTCAGGCCAATGTCAAGGTACGGCTCTTCCGCTGCCGCAACCGGCTGGCACGGATGCTGAAAATAGATAAGGACCTGGAAAAATAGGAGGACACCATGGAAAATATCAGATTACCGGAAGACTTCACCGACAGGGTGATGCATAGAATCGAGGTGCGGGAGAGGGCCGCAGCCCGCAGGACACGCGCCGCAGCCGTCGCCGGCGGCATCCTCGGCGGAGCCGCTGTCATCGCCGCAGCCGTCATCATCCTCCGCCGCTACGGCATTGACCTGAGTTTGCTGATTGGTCCCGTCTCAGACTTCCTCTCGAGGCTCTCCGCCCTCCTTCATTCGGCCCTGACCACCCCCGCCGGCCCCGTCACCGGCATTGTCCTAGCCGTCTTCCTCCTCGCCCTCGCCGGCCTCCTGCACGACCGCCGTAGCAGCCATCTTATTGAGCAATAACTCCTTACTAACTATTCAACAAGTAAAACATTTGCCAGTTTACCATTTGAAAACCTATACAGACCTTCTCTCACCGATGAAGCAATTATACCTTCCATTACAAAGTATCTGAACGGAATATCTGACAATCCCAAATCATCCTTTCTGTCATTCAAATAATACCTGATCTGCAAAGTACTGGTTTCATCACTCGGCACTATCCAGACATTCACCTCAGAGTGATAATCTTTCATCGAAATAAAATCCTTTATTATCTGGAAAATGCATGAAGAGCACCCGACATCTGTGACATACACTATACATGAAGGCTCAGGGCATATTTCCTGAACCTTCCGAACACTCTCCCGCAATGTATCAGGCAAAACAAATTTCTCTTGTTTTAAGAAATTCTCTATCTGTTTTTTACTTGCAGTATAATCCACATTCGAACACGAGCACAAAAACATTGCAATAAGAACGAAAACCGAATTTCGCTTCATTTTACCTTTTGTTTAAATTAAACCGCTTTATTGCAAAATCTTCTGTACCGTATTCAAGTGTGGACACATAGATAATACCAGGCTCAGCACCTACACTGAGCACAGAATGAAGGCTTCTGATTCCATCCAACACATAGCTCTCAATAAATGTCCCGTTCCAGTCCAGGACAAAAAGATAGAGATTCTCGCTTGAGAAATCCCAATCCACCGCATCATCGTATGAATCCCTTACAGCACCTTCGTACAGAAGGTATATAAAATCATTATCCGAGGCAGCAGACACGTAAGAAGTTGCCAGTTCCTGATAAAAGGACAACTCATTTGATGTCTTGTGCTGAATATACTGTACCTCATAATCCGCAGGCCCTGACACCTCTGCCACTTTTTCCAGGTTGCCGTCAAAAATACTTACACAGGCCTCCGATGTATTAACAAATGCGACCCTATCTTTCACATCACTGTATAGTAGTGGACCCTGCACTACATTTATGGCTAAGGTTTTTTTGCTATTATACCGTGTTTCTTTCCCGTCTGTCAAATACAGCATCGGTTCCTTATTATCTATTCCCATCCTGTCGTTTTTGAACCAATATGGATTCAATGCTAAAAAACCACCTTTATACGGAATAGTAGAAATCGACAGAGCCTCCATTTTTCCAGCTTCCTCTACTTCTATATCGGGGAATCTACAACATGGGACTTGATAAATTATATTCCTGCTCTTGTCATGTATGACCAAAGTATCGTTTTGCAGGCTATACGATGGGAAAATTACTTCTTTCGGCCCATTTCCAAAATACAAGAACTCATGCAACCTCGCTCCAGACTCCAAATCATACAATGCCGTTGAATAAGTTTCTCCTTGTATTGCACATACAGCATATCTGTCATCATAAACCCAGGCTTTCCACTGAAAAACGGAATCTTTAAACTGAAAAACGGAGTCAGCTTGAAGACTGACTCCATCTGCTATTATTTTTTCAGTCAAAACTACTTCGTCAATCATTCCTGTTTCCCCGACGCAGCCTGAGGCAACAATCACAGCAAGTAGAAATATACTGAATTTTCTCATTATAAAATCAGTTTGAAGGTGTTACTACTAATGGTGTATCGTACACTCTCTTACCACTACACTTAATACTAACATTACCTTGAACTATCACACATTCTCCTGTCCCTTTACATTTAAAAGTACCTCTATCTCCGTCAACGCCCTTACACCTTGCGGCATTTAACACAAATGCTCCTGCTGACAAAATCAACAGTGTCGCTACTGCTGACAACATAATTGCAATTTTCTTTTTCATTTGATTAAATTTTTTAATGTTAATTAATAGAAAAACAACCTTCATACTCTCCCTTGTACCCGCTCAATACAAGGCGATATAATCCCATTTTCACAGTGGAAAGGTCATAGTTGTACTCCATGCCATCAGCAGGCAAGGCCGAAGAGTAAACAATGGTTCCGGAATCGTCTTCAATATATAGAGAATATATACCGACATTGTCGAAGGAGACTGTCAATATTTGATTCTCTATGGTCGCATCCGGCAGATTTTCTATGCTGCGGGTTTCTATATATGTACCATTTTTATGTTTTACATCTATCTCATCATTTGAGGCAAATAATGAGAGCGGTACAACTGCCATAAATAAAACAGAGATAAATTTCATATTTCAATTCAGGTTTTAAAATTTTGTAACAAAAATATGTCACCACAGCTGGTTTTGCAAGAACTTTGATATTAGAACAACAAATATTACACCGCGTTGATTTTCAGCCTCATATTATAACTTTTAAGATTTATTGAATCTTAATTAAGCTGTTTTTCAATAATCTGTCTCCTACTGTTTCTAACATTAACTATATTTGCTCTTATGAATACAATCCTCACTAAAGTAGCCGCTGCTGCGTTATTTGCTGCATATATGATTACAGCCGCCTCTTGCTCAGGAGACAGAGCTGAGGCCGTCCGTATGCTTGCCGAAGCCGAGGTTTTAGCTGAGACGGATCCGAATACTGCGCTGACTATTATCGAAAAAATAGACAGCCTGCATATCCACTTCGGCGGAGAAAACCATGCCAGGCTTGCTCTTGTCGGAACCAAAGCAAGATACAGGTGTTTTCAGGCTGTCAAGGACGACACTCTCATACATGATGCCGTAAGATATTTTCAGAAACATGGCAACGACAAAGAATTGGGAGAGGCGCTGATGTATCAAGGTGCGGTGCTGTATGAGCAGGGAAGAACAAAGGATGCGCTTGAATCATACAAAAACGCAGAGCGAGCACTGGAAAAAACAGGCTCCAATATGCTGTTAGGTCTAATAAACACCAGAATTGGGGAAATATATAGACTTTCCCTTGTAAATGACCCCGAGGAGACTGAAAGACTGCGCAAAGCCCTGCATTATTTCGACATGACAGATGACATCGGCAGGATAACCCAGGCCCATCTGAGTCTTGCCAGATCACTGATATCCACGGAATCCTATAATGAGGCCGAGCGTCACATCCGGGAAGGCATAGCCCTCGCCCAGATGACAGACAACAGAAATGCAGTCCTCATAGGATATGAACTCATCAGCTATATCTACGAAAAACAGGGCAGACAGAGAGAAGTGATAGAGACTGCTCATACAGCGGTAAAAGAGTTCGGCTGGACAGTAGAGGGACCTACAGCACCACAGATGATGGGCAATATTCTTTCCGCGTGTGCCAGTGCTTACGCAAAATTCGGCCGGCCGGACTCCGCCGCAGCAGTAGCCGCCCGCATCGACTGGGAGACTGCAGGGGAATACAGCCGGCTGCTTACCTACAGCCACATCTATGAAGCACAGGGCAATCTCGCCTCAGCTTTGGAATACCACGGCAAGGCCTGGGACATGGCCGACAGTCTCAAAGAGGCCGGCTACCGGAACAGCCTCGTTCAGGCTGAGAAATTCTACGATTACAGCAGGACTGAGCTGGAGAACGAACGGCTCAGCCACAAACTGCTTACCACCTGGATAATTGTCATAGCCTCTGTCATAATCCTTGCCCTACTGGCTACTGTACTGACACTCAGCGTAAAACGCATAAAAGCCCGCTCTGCGCAGCTTGAAAAAGAGAACGATGGCCTCCATAAAAAAGTGGAGGACAACACTCCAAAGAAAACCCATCTCGAGACCTTGGGGCAGATGCTCACCATGACAGATTCCCTGATAGATACTTACTACCGCTACGGAAGTACACCGGGGCTGGACGAAAAGGTGAAGGATGTCCTGAGAGAATTTATAGGAGATCCGGACAAAAAGAAAGCGGATGGGAACGGCAGCCAGGAGAAAGTCCTGGAGTTGTGCGAGGCTATTTGCCCCGGACTCATCGCCCGTATCCGGGAGCAGCACCCAGGACTCAAACCCCGCGAGCTCCTGACCATAGCCTGCACCGCCTGCGGTTTCTCCACCGGCACCACAGCCCGCCTCCGCGGCATCAGCGAAAACTCCCTCTACGTCGAGCGCTCCCGAATATCCTCCGTCCTCGGCTGTCTCATCCCTGATTACATAACCGATTTCACAAAGAGCAAATAAAATTTTGGCGCATTACCAAAAATTGGTAACTTACGGGAAATTTATAAAAGGATGAAAAATACATCAGTGGCCCTCGGCCCTCATTTTGACAATTTCATTCAGGTCTCCATAGAAGAGGGACGCTACGGCAGCGCCAGCGAGATGGTCCGCGCCGGGCTGCGCCTTCTCGAGGAGGAGGAACTGCGCGTCAATGCACTCAGACGTGCCATCGATGATGGTCTGAACAGCGGCATCGCCACCAACTTCGACCCTGTCGCACACCTCGCCAGGCTGAAAGATACTACAACATGCTCATGAACGCATGCGGCAGCCTCACTGAACCGGGCCCGGATATATGCCGGCACTACGATGACATCATGCCCGGTCTGCTCGGACTTAAAACAGGCCGTCACATCATATTCCACACTATTTCCGAAAGCGGAGACGTAACAATAATCCGCATCCTGCACGAACGGATGGATGTGCGGCAGCGGTTCAGATAAACAAAAATCCCCGCCACGAAAAGTAAACGTGGCGGGGATTCTTATTTACCCACTTATTCTCCCTAACGGTGTGTCAGAGTGGGTAGAATGCAAGGCGTCGAGGTTCCTGGCGAAGGAGCTTACTGCGCGTAAGTGACTGAGCCATGAGCCGAAGACAACGCAGCAGTCTGCCCGCTATGACGCGCCGCTACTCCTCTTTCATGTAGGTGTAGCGATGGTCGGTGGGAGGCACCAGCGTCTCCTTCACCGCACGCGGCAGCACCCAGCGGATGAGGTTGAACTCGCCGCCGGCCTTGTCATTGGTACCGGAAGCGCGGGCTCCGCCGAAAGGCTGCATGCCGACCACAGCTCCGGTGGGCTTGTCGTTGATGTAGAAGTTGCCGGCTGCGTATTTCAGCTTGCGGGAAATCTTCTCGAGTGCCAGACGGTCACGGCCCCAGATGGCTCCGGTCAGGCCGTAAGGCGAGGTAGTGTCGCAAAGCTCGACAGCCTTGTCCACATCGGCGTCATCGTACACATAGACTGTGAGGACGGGGCCGAAGATCTCCTCTTCCATGCTCTTGAAATGAGGGTCGGTGGTGACGATGACGGTAGGCTCCACGAAGTAGCCCTTGGACTTGTCGTATCCGCCGCCGAGCACGATCTCAGCATCCTTGGATGCCTTGGCGTAGTCGATGTAGGAAGCGATGTTGTCGAAGGAAGCCTCGTCGATGACGGCGTTGATGAAGTTCATCGGATCGCAGACATCACCCATTTTCACCTTTGCGGCTGTATCCTTAATCTTCTCGAGGACAGCAGGCCACAGGGACTTGGGCACGTACATACGGGAAGCGGCGGAGCATTTCTGGCCCTGATACTCGAAGGCACCGCAGTAAGCCGCATTGCCGACCTCCTCGGCCACTGCCGAAGGATGCACGAAGATGAAGTCCTTGCCTCCGGTCTCACCCACCAGACGGGGATAGGAGCGGTAGTTGGCAATATTCTCGCCCACCTGACGCCACAGGGTATTGAATGTGGCGCTGGAACCGGTGAAATGCACGCCGGCCAGGTCCTTCGATGCGAAGATTTCCTTACCGATGACGGCACCACTGCCGGGGATGAAGTTCACTACACCTGCGGGTACGCCGGCCTCCTCGTATATCTTCATCAGATAGTAGTTGGAGAGGATGGCGGTGGTGGAAGGCTTCCATACCACGGTATTGCCCATCAGGACAGGAGTCATTGAGAGGTTTGAGGCGATGGAAGTGAAGTTGAACGGAGTCAGCGCGAAGATAAAGCCCTCGAGGGGACGGTACTCCACGCTATTGATCTGATTGGGACCGCTCTTGGGCTGGATGCCGTAAATCTTCGAGGCATAGGCCGCATTGTAGCGCAGGAAGTCGATAGTCTCGCACGCGGAGTCAATTTCTGCCTGATAAAAGTTCTTGCTCTGTCCGAGCATGCAGGCCGCGTTGATAACTGCGCGGTACTTGCCTGCGAGCAGGTCGGCTATCTTGAGGATAATGGATGCGCGGACCGTCCAGTCCAGCTCTGCCCACTCCTCGTGAGCATCGAGAGCAGCCTTGATGGCCATTCTGACCTCCTCGGGACCGGCCTTATGGTATGTTGCCAGCACATGGGCATGGTCGTGAGGCATAACCACCTTGCCGGTGTTGCCTGTACGCACTTCCTTACCGCCGATAATCAGGGGAATATCCAGTTCGATACCGCTCTGTCTCTTCAGTTCTGCTTCGAGTGCCTCCCGTTCCGGAGAGCCTTTCATATAGGATTTCACCGGTTCGTTTGCCGGCAGGGGGAAGGTAAAAACTGCATTTTTCATACTCTATGGATTTTTATTGGTCGTTTCTATCTGAGCAGTGCTCTCACCTCATCTGCAGTAACGGGACGAAGGACTTTCACACCCTCCTTGACAACAGCGCCGACAGAGACAGACGAGGACGAAGATGATCCGGCTGTCGTGAAATCGGCCCTGGCCATATCACCATATCCCTGAGCTCCGTTGCCGTTTGCAGGAAATCCGAGCACCACATAGTCAGTACCGGCCGCAAGACCACCCCAGACATAGTCGTCATCTGCAAACATAGGTGTTCCATAGACTGCTGCATAATCCCTTACATAATCCTCGGGTTTCTCATAATCAGGCAGAGAAGATCCATAATCGATAAGGTCGTTGTAATCTGCAAGTGTTGTCACCATCTGATAGTATATGCGGGTATTCTCGCCCATCGTATATTTGATCCTGGCACTCGACTCGGTCACCTCAGAAACCTCTATAGTCATAGGCGAAGGCAGCGACAGCGAAGGATCGGGATTTCCTGTGGAAAGGGAGAAACTGCCGTAGGATGCAGGCATTCCGGAAGCATCGAAACCGACGACACCGATTATATAGTCATAATTCACATACCCGTTCAAGGCCACAGTCATGGATTCTCCGTCAGCCACATAAGGCACCATTCCGAACATGGCGTAGGTCTCGAGCAGCTCCTCGATAGACATGCCGAGCTCATCCAGGACCTGCTTTGATACAACGAGGGCTCCCGAAGATGTCTGGTCTGCGTCATACACTGTGCTCGTCACGTCCATTGCCACCAAATCATACGCATCGACCGTAAATCCGGCGCTTGCCGCCATAATCTGGCCTGAGACAGTCTCGCTCTCCGTACCTTCATCCACATTGAAAGCCTTGGCATATACGGCATAAGGGCCTATGGAATCACGCTGGATATGCACAACATTCTCCGCTCCGGGAACGAAGGTCTCTATAGATTCCAGGCTTCCGTCATTGAACGCGGCGAGAGACTCGGAGAGCTTCATTGCTACTGAGGAAACAACGGCATAACGAATCTCGCTGACATTGTCGGAGGGGGTAAAACTGATATCAAATGCCCCGTCTTCAACGTATGAGAGTTCCATGGCCAGGGTAGGCTGCTCAACGGCTTCCAGTGTCACCTCGATACGTCCCCAGGGAGAATCCTCGTATCCCTTTCCGACAGCCTTTACCCTCACATTGTAAGTTCCAGGCACCATACCGGTATAAGTCACCGAGCAATCTACGACAGGACGCTCGGGTCCGTCTGTGATTGCACAGATATATTCAGTAGCTCCGTCGACAGGCTCCCAACCGATAACAAAATGGGTCGGACCGGTCTCCACTATCGACAGAACAGGGGATTCAAGCTGCGGCTCTTCGACAACTTTCTCGCAGGAAATCAATGTCATAGCCGCCAAAAAAGTACAGACTGCTGTAAAAATGGTAGTTCTCATAAGCATAAATATTAATTAGACTTATGCAAATATAAAAACATTTTTCTACATTTAACGGTTATCAGGAACTTTTAACTCCACTTCATGGCCTTGTGAATTCTGTCCCTTTTCTGTACATCAGAAGCAGAAGTCCAGTGTATTTCAGTAATGAAGTACATAAAAAAGCACCTGCATTATGACTGCAAGTGCTTCATTCTCACTTTTAAAAAGGGTGGACCCGGCTGGGCTTGAACCAGCGACCCCCTGATTATGAGTCAGGTGCTACTAACCGACTGAGCTACGGGTCCTAATCACTATCTTTGAATCAGAGCTGCAAAGATAGTGTTTTTTTCTTATCGTCAAACTTTGATTTCAACTTCGACTCCGCTGGGAAGCTCGAGTTTCATCAGAGCGTCAACGGTGCTGGGTGTCGAGCTGTAGATGTCGAGGAGACGACGGTAGGAATTAAGCTCGAACTGCTCGCGTGACTTCTTGTTGACGAAAGTAGAGCGGTTGACGGTGAATATCTTCTTGTCTGTAGGAAGAGGTATAGGACCATTCACGACAGCACCGGTAGCCTTCACCGTTTTCACGATCTTGTCCGCGGACTTGTCCACGAGAGCGTGATCGAATGATTTCAGTTTTATTCTTATTTTTTGGCTCATTGCTTTTAATTTTAATCTGGTTATTCTTCGTCCTCGTCATATTTGCGGGCTCCGCCGGCCTTTTCGATAACCTCCTTGGCGAGGTTGGCGGGAAGCTCTGCATAATGCGAGAATTCCATAGTACTGGTCGCACGTCCCGAAGTGATGGTACGGAGGATGGTGACATAGCCGAACTGCTCTGCAAGAGGCACCTTGGCCTTGACGATCCTCGCGTTGCCCTTCGAGTCCATGTTGGTGATCTGTCCGCGGCGCTTGTTGAGGTCGCCGATGACGTCACCCATGTAATCCTCGGGAGTAACGACTTCCAATGACATGATAGGTTCCAGAAGAATAGGATTAGCTTTGGGCAGGGCATGCCTGAATGCCATGCGGGCGCAGATCTCGAAGGACAGGGCGTCGGAGTCCACGGGGTGGAACGATCCGTCGAGCAGAGTGACCTTGAGCGAGGGAACCTCGAATCCGGCAAGGACACCGTTGGCCATTGCGGACTTGAAGCCCTTCTCCACTGCGGGGATGTACTCGCGGGGAACGTTTCCTCCCTTGACCTGGTCGATGAACTGAAGTCCTGTGACTCCCTCGTCGGCAGGTCCGATCTCGACGATGATGTCGGCGAACTTACCGCGGCCACCGGTCTGCTTCTTGAATACCTCACGATGCTGTACGGTGGAGCGGATGGCCTCTTTGTAGTTGACCTGAGGCGCACCCTGGTTGATCTCCACGCCGAACTCGCGTTTCAGACGGTCCACGATGATCTCCAGATGGAGCTCACCCATACCGCTGATGACGGTCTGTCCGGTCTCATGGTCGGAGCGCACGGTGAATGTGGGGTCCTCTTCGGAGAGCTTGCCGAGGGCGATGCCGAGCTTGTCGAGGTCCTTCTGGGTCTTGGGCTCCACGGCCAGTCCGATCACGGGATCAGGGAAGGTCATGGACTCCAGGACGATGGGATGGTTCTCGTCGCAGATGGTATCACCTGTACGCAGCTCCTTGAAGCCTACTGCGGCACAGATGTCGCCGGCCTCTACGAAGTCGATGGGGTTCTGCTTGTTGGAGTGCATCTGATACAGACGGGCCACACGCTCCTTCTTGCCGGAACGGGTGTTGAGCACGTATGTACCTGCATCCAGCCTTCCAGAATAAGCCCTGAGGAATGCCAGACGGCCTACGAAGGGGTCTGTGGCAATCTTGAAGACCAGGGCGCAGAAAGGCTCCTTGGCATCGGGACGGCGTACCTCCGGCTTGTCATTCGTGGGGTTGGTGCCTTCCACCTCGGGAACATCCAGGGGGGACGGCAGATACCTCATGACAGCATCCAGGAGGAACTGTACACCTTTGTTCTTGAATGAGGAGCCGCAGCACATGGGCACGACTGCCATCTCGATGGTAGCCTTGCGGATAGCGGCGATAATCTCATCCTCGGTAATGGTGGCAGGATCATCGAAGAATTTCTGGAGAATACGGTCGTCATACTCGGCGACAGTCTCCAGCAACCTGTTCCTCCACTCCTCGGCGTCGGATTGCAGGTCTGCCGGAATATCCTTTATCTCGTAGTTGACGAGCTCCTTGCTGTCCTGATCGTAGTAGATGGCCTTCATGGCTATCAGGTCTACGATACCTGCGAATTTGTCCTCCGCTCCGATGGGGATGCAGATGGGAAGAGGGTTGGCGCCCAGCTTCTCGCGGATCTCATCCACTACGGCGAAGAAGTCAGCTCCTACGCGGTCCATCTTATTGACGTAGGCGATCTTGGGAACATGGTACTTGTCAGCCTGACGCCATACGGTCTCAGACTGAGGCTGTACGCGGCCTACTGCGCAGAATGTCGCTACAGTTCCGTCAAGTACGCGCAGAGATCTCTCGACCTCCACGGTAAAGTCCACGTGGCCCGGAGTGTCTATCAGGTTGATCTGATAGGTCTCTCCGTTGTAATGCCAGAAGGCTGTGGT